>PLXC01000156.1 GCA_003151275.1 Candidatus Melainabacteria bacterium | reverse complement strand
ATTTCATCGTCGCCGCTAAGGGGCGAATTCAAGCGCTCGCCCCTGGCCAGACGCATCGTGTTGTCGATCAAGGCATCCAGCCTTGTAGTTATCCATCTGTTAAACAGGCGCACTAGCAAAAGCACTAGTACCAGATTTAGTATCACACCTCCCCACAGGCACCAGTTCAGAATAGATTGTGAGCGTGCCTGTTCATCCATTGCAGACTCTTCAAGTTTCTTGAAATGATCGAGAGCAGCCTCTGCCTGACTCGTCGCGGTGTCTGCCAATTGCTGGAGCTTTAAGAGACTATTGAAATGCTCCAATTTGCTGCTTTTGATACTGGCTTGCGAACCGGAGCGCTGTTCGACGAAAGAACTTCTTGCTTCCTCTATAACAGGAATTCCCATCTTGAAAGTTTCTGCCAGGGTCCCTATTTCTTTCTGCTCGTCTGGATGATTTGCCACCAACTCTCTTATTTGTTGAAACTCACGAGGAATTTGATCTAGTATCAATTTTGCGTCATTGCCCAGAGAATTCTCGGGCGAATCGGCAAACCTTATCACACTGGTAGCCAGACTCTGCCTCAGACCTAAGATTCTGGTCAGATGCACGACGACTGACCTGACGCGACTATCTTCCTTGATCTGAGCCTCTGCCTGCTCCAGAGAGTTTGCCACGATGCCTACAAAAGACAGCTCAAACAAAAGCATGATCAAAACAAGTATCAAGCCCTTCTGGAACATCGTCAGATTTAAGCGCATCACTCGACTTCACCATGCGCAGTCGCCAATTTGAGACAAGTATAGATGAGCCCGAGTTTGTGTTTCAAAGATTTTTCAAAATTCGTCCTTATGCTCCGGATAACTTCAAATGGAATTGGTCCTCGAGCAGTCGTAGCGATATACGGAATCGCGCAGTCAGATGAGAGCAAGTCACCCATTGTGCCAAGGTCCGTAATTCGTAGGATGAATGACATGAGAAATGACAATTCCAAGTCAAGACCAAACATCGTGGCTCGGGTCAAATGAGGATCAGATGAAAGATCAGCACACAGTCAATAATCACTTCAGTGACATGGCTCAAAAGCTCGGTCATGATAGCGAGCCAGAAGCGCAGTATAAAAACCCTCTGCGTCATGAAGTAAACACCTTACTATCGAGCCGGACATCTTCACATCATCAGCTACCAGAATCCTCAATAGACACTGACCAAAAAAAATCGCAAGAGCCGAACACGCTGGTATTCACACCTCTTTCTACAGAAAAAGCGGCAGCCAAAATGGGGCAGCTGCAGTTTGATGCTCACAAGCTGGTCGATGAGCTGATCAAAAATGGCAGTTTCAAGGCGGGTTCCGACAACTCTTCAAATGACGATCACAAACCAGTTAAGGAAAGCAAAGCACCAAAGATTATCGTTGTCTACGAGAACAAGGATCAAGAGTCGGCTTCGCCCAAACCGAATTATGTCGTCTCTAAAGATGGGGCCATTACTGTCGTGCACAATCCGGAAGGTCGTTCGCCCGACGCAAATATAGTCATTCAAGTCGAGCGTGACTCCAAGCAAACTGGTGCCCCAAGTCCGATTCAGCAGAAAGCGATTGATGACCTGGTGGAGTATCAAGCAAGCAGAATCGTAGATAATTTTGGCAGCTCCCTCAAAGAGGTGCAAACTGCAAGCGGCAAACTGAAACAAGTAGATATCGATGATGAACAGAATTTAGTTACCGATAAGATCGAACAGAAGTTCGCCGACAAACTAACACCTGATCTGGCTGGCGCCAGTGCACTACCGGCAGTGCCTCAAGACGTGCAAAGAACTTCAGACTTAATGAATAGAGTGCGTGGCAGCGGTGGCAGCGCAACGGTGCCACGCGAGTCGGCGCCAGGACGCCATTCAGGCGATGCCACTGCAGCCGGTGTGGATCAGATGATTCCGACGCGTTCGGTTCCCCAGGGTCCGAAAGAAGCCAATAGCATCGCTGCTGTTAAGGATGCTGCTGCCGCGCTGTTCGCACCAGATCACGAGCATCCATATCAAACCATTCACGAAACAAAAGGAAGTGGCTTCAGAGTGGGGCGATATGGGCTCAATAAGGGCTTCTCCTTGATGGGAATGGCTGAGCTTTTGGGAATCGATCTTGGTGATCCACCCGATCTCAGCAAACTGCAAGATTATCTCAAGCAACATCCAGAGGCCCTTGAAACCGCAGTAAAAGCACATGCCGACAAACTGGAACATGACGCTGACAACGCCCATTTACCAAAAGACGACAAAGGCAGAGAATCTGCGAAGTCCCTGAACAACTTTGCAAAATCGCTAGCTGATCCAACATTCCAGCAAGGTTATGTAAAATTTCTGAGCGATATGAAAGGCGATGGAGAGCCGATTACGGCAGATCGTCTAGCGAAGTTCATGCCCAAGGAAATGCAGGAGCTGGTGGCTGAGAAAGGGATCAATCATGAGGCAAAAAGGTTTGGTGAAGATCCAGCAAAGCTGAGCGAACAAGCTGCAGGTAAAATCGCACTGGCATTTTTCCTCGGCAGAACACCTACGGCCGACGACAGTGCTAATTCGCAGTATTCGGATTACACTCGCGCTGGTGCCAACATGTTCAAATTGGCCCAGGCCCGCCTACAAAACCTGGGCGATATCAATGTCACAGATGCACAGGGGAAAATCGTTGCTGCTGCCTCTCACGACATCGGTCGGGCTATGTGGAAAAAATATCTCAATGGTGGCAACCTTGGTTGCGCTGCTTCCGTATCAGCTGTTTTAAACGAAGCCGGATTTAGTTACGCTCACTCGACAAGCGTCTCAGATTTACACAATCAATTGATTGCGCATGGCTGGAAAGTTGATTCACAGCCACATGCAGGAGACGTTGCTGTCGGCTACCGCAGACCGAAAGGAAGCTCAGGCGGCTCAGCACACACAGGCATCGTCGGTGCAAACGGTATCACTTTCGCTAATCGGTCCAGTTCGGAAACTTGGTCGCAAGGCTCCACAAGTAGCTGGAACCGTGGTGCCTATCCATATGGTGTCGCTTTCCTGCGCCCGCCAGGTTCGTAAATCGCCAAATGCAGTATTCGGCGACGCAGGAGAATGCATTTTACGGACGAGTCGCTTGAACTGAATTACAAGTCCTCTCTCTCGAAACCTTACCAGAACTTGATCTTATGGTCGAGCTCGTATTCGAAACGCATTCACTCATCAGGAGATCTGACTATGTCAACGCCATTTGATCACTTCAAGGACAATAAGTCCGACTCTGTTCACGAGACCGTCCCAAGCTCTAGTCCGGACTTTAAA
>PLXC01000159.1 GCA_003151275.1 Candidatus Melainabacteria bacterium | reverse complement strand
GGCCGTGTGCCTGTTTGCCGACCTGTTCGAGAAAAACGCGCTTGCAGTATGGGTGCCGGGAGTCCGTTATAGGGTTTGTTTCTGTCCAAAGGCCATTGTTTGTCCAAAAATATGTATAAAGTTATACACGTCTTTGACCATACGGAAATCATATGTATAAAAACTCCATGGATTTGTACACGTTTTGTGGATGTGCACGAAAGGTTTTACTGCGCACCTCAATTGTTATGAGTCCTGATTCCGGTGGTCCATTTGATACCATCTTGCGTTTGGTGCGCTTTGGTCTTGGTGGTCAAAATGGTGATGGCAAACAATACATATCCTGGATAACAGATTTGGACTTTACCAGGGCGATTGACTACATAATCATGAACGATCAAATTGCCGGTGTGGTCAACATGGCTGCTCCAAATCCCTTAACCAATGCCGATTTCATGCGTACACTGAGATCTGCTTGGGGCTCCCCAATCGGGTTGCCGTCGATGGAGTGGATGATCGAAATAGGAGCAATGTTCCTTGGTTCAGAAACAGAGCTGATACTTAAGAGTCGACGAGTCATCCCAGGCGTTCTGACAGCGGAAAATTTCAAGTTTGATTTTCCTGATTGGCAAAGCGCGTCGCGAAATCTTTGCCAGCGGTGGCGCCAGCTTAATTACGACTAGTGCCGAATGGGCAACTTAACGGATGATTCAGATCAAGGGGTACGACAATGCCGTCTAGGGCAAAATCTTTGATCTGGAAAGCACCACCCAAATAGGTTGCACCCGGCACCGCCGATAGTTGCAACTAAATCGATCCTTTAACCAAATGATTTTGGTGCTTGGAACCTGCTATGCAATGAGCTTTCGAACAACTCAGGTAAGAGTTAGTCGGATTCGGCCGATGCAGTAATCAGCCATACCATAGTAGATGTCAAAGACTCTCGGTCCAATGTCACCTCGAGAAACGAGCGAGGTGGGAAACACAACGTTGTTGACTGTGCCCTTTAACTCTTCTCGCGTTTCTGGCACAAACAGTGGCTTCAAAGATCTATAGACGATTCGATGGGGAAACTCTGCGTCCCTAATAAGAATTCCGGCGCTATAGCGCATCGTGTCTGTGCCAGTTGCGGTTGGCACGGCATCAACACCGTGAAAAATGCTCAGCCAACCCTCTTTTATTCGCACAGGCGGTGTTCCTCCGCCGATTTTGACAAGTCCCCAATCTCCTCCTGGTGACATCACCTGCAGTGACTCAGAAAACTTGGTTATGTTCGACAAATCTTTTTTAACAGCTTCCAAAGCAACGTACGCCATGTAAATGCCAGGTCTTTGTTCTGCTGGTTGTGACAGAACGGAGTCGATGCTGTTTAGTTCGTCTTCTGGCGCTACTGTCATGGGACGGTGTTCCATTGCCAGAGAGAGAACTCCATTTGGAGAACGTACTGGTTCCGGAAAAAAGGACGCATCCTTGTTGTCGCCTTGATCAGTAGGAAATTGCACCAAACCGAGGCGTTTCCAATCATAACCATCATTGGAAATAGCGACAGCAATGCGCGGTCCCTGAGCACCATATGCGGTGTAGGTCATAACGTATCGATCGATGTCATCGATGTACACGGCTCTTGGATCTTCGCAACCTTGACCCAGAGCACCACCTAGTTCGCATTCTTCCTGTGGAACCAATGCATAGCCAAGTCGTTGAATCTCTAATTTTCCAGCCTTCTCTACGGCTCTCATAATGCCGACGCGGGACTCGTTTCCAGGCGCTACCACTCGTGGATACAACAATAAATTACCCTGTCTATCTATAGCAGAGGCTGGATTAAGCACTCCTTCCGATTCGAGAATGTCGCCATTGGGTTTTATGGGCACGTCCAATCGAACAATGGAATGGACGATGTCTTCGAAACTTACTTTCATAAGGCGCGATTATAGCCGATGGTATGTTCGATTCTCGATTTTCGAAGGCACCGTTGAAGCCTTTTGTTGATCGGCTTCCCACTCCTTGTATTATATCGCATAGTATTTAATTTTAAACAATAAAAACCGGAAAATTTTACGCACCAACAAGGGTCCATAGCAAGCGCATCGGCTTGCTACAGACCCACGTCAGCGTGTTAACTTACCTGCACTTCGCAGCCACTTCCTAAGGCCTGAGCGTCGACAGTCACTTCGATTCCGCTGGGCATGCCCTCCGGGAAGTGAATCGTCAACGTAGACCCGTTGGCACTACGCTTGAAATGCAGATCGAATGGCACCGCTGAAAACCACTTGCGTAGATTCAGTTCGGGCCACGCAGATGGAATCTGAGGACGAATGTGGATGCGCTTATTGGGCACATCGATATCAACGCCGGCAAAGCTTTGCAGCGCTGCCAGCAACCCGACCATGCTCCACGTCTGAAAGTCGGGTCCTCTGGGCCCATCAAGATCAAACAGCTCGCTGATACCGCCCACGCCACCACTCTGCAGTGTCGCTTTTACAAGCGGCTGCAAGTAATTTTCGTAAGCACCATCTGCGTTGTCGTACTTCAACTCGGCTGCCGCAAAGAATTGGTTGAGCCAATTCCACTCGATGCCTCGGTGGTAGTTGAACTTACCAGCGCTGCGTTGCCTTTTGCCTTGTACGAAGCGGTCATTATGAGCGAAATCAGGATAGACCTTGTGCCAGTCATCCGGACTAAGCGTGACAATGCCTTGCGCTCCGCGCAATTTGGTCAGTCCGATCTGACGCATTACTGCATCAACGTCGGCGCCCAGGTCAATTCCCAGTCCGAAGCAGAAGTACGCGTTTGGCGTAATCAAATCGCGTGCAACGCCTGTGTCGTCGAGACTATCGACCGGCATACCACGCACATTGAAACGCCCCAGTGAGCCCTCGGCAGCTGTCAAAGCTTCGCTCATGCTGAAGGCGAGATCGCTGTTAACGTGCTCGATCTCTGGCAGGAAAGCGCGAAGACAGGCAATCCACAGGATCTGAATTTCAACCGGAAATCCGTCTCTCGGCGAATACTCGGTGTCCATCCAGGTCTCCCACGGTTTATCCGGAGAGTATGCTGAGCCCGAGGGAAGCAAGCCCCAGGTGGTGCGCTCCAGACTGCGCTTGAAGAAGTGAACCACCATCGACATCTTCTCTGCCAGCACCTGGTTGTCCCCAGTCAGGCGCGCATATTGATGGAGACGAATCAGTGCCCACAAGGTGCCGTCGCTCGAGTGGTAGGCAGGCGTTTCGCCGGAGCGGATGCGTTGCGGCAAGCGCCCGGTCTTCTCGTCCTGCATTTGCCAGGTGTCACGAATGACCTCGCGAGCGAGATCAAACATGCCCAACTCGAGCAAGGTTCCAAGCGCGATGTTCTCATCGCGCTTCCATGAGTCCTGAAAGTATTGATTGCCAGCCAGGATCATGGTCGTAGGTTTGCTGAATGCAGCCCCTGGGATTTGGGCATCCTTCGCCACCAGGCAATCGATGACGCGCGTGAGCACAAGCCCCCAAGCGGTATCGACTTCGGAATTGCCCGTCCAGAAATTAGCATTGGCAAGCAGGTCTTTCGCTTGTTGGTGCTTCTTAGCTTCGAGCTCTTTCAGGCGCTCTCTGAGTTGTTCCAGGTTGCTTAACGCCTCTTCCTTGCTGCTTCCGAAGCCGTACACGATCGTGCCAGCACCATGGAACTGGAGGGTCACCGGTGCGAACACCGTGGACTGGCTGAAGCGCCACAATGGAGCGTGATCGCATTTGTCTTCAGTGTGTTCGAGCAGCAGTTCGGCACGCTTTTGGTCTCGCTCAAAGCGGACCTTGTGTTGCCGGCTCTGCTTGTTGCGAATATTGCAAAGACCGTTCCGAGCGACTACTTGAACAGCGGCAAAAATGCGTGGTGCATCTTCGTTTTGTCCGTCATCTTCGTAAGTCTCGCGGAGGTCATTGAATTTCCCCGTCGGAAGCGTATTTGAAACAACCACGCCGTTGGCGATCGATTCGACTGTGTAGTGCTCCTGTCCTTTGGAAAGAGCAAGAGCAAGGCGCATGTCGAAGTGGGGCTCGACAATGAAGTCCAAATCCCCGTCCAGGCGACAAACAAATCCGTCGATACCGTCCGGCACGAAGAATTGCTCATTGCATTTGATGCCTTCCACTTCGTAGTGGCGAGTGGCGTTGGTAAGACTGATCGTCAATCCAGTTTGGACGGCGGCACTGAGCGAGTGTGATCGAACGCCCCGTGCGCGCACGAACTGTCCTTCAAAATACTTGCGACCATACATAGAGGCGCCAAACCACTTGTGCGGATGCAGTGATGATGACGTTGCGCCAACTGCGGCTGGCAGTGCAAGCATGAACGCTCGTTTATTGCCGAGCAAGAATGATCGATGTGATAGCCCGGTAGGACTAAGGTTTAGTTCCACAGTAACAAGTCCTTTCGCTAAGAGTCCAAGCAAATTGGTCGAGTAGCTCTTCAGATGAAAGATAAAGGCGAGATGGTCAGAAGTCTGACGGAATCTCGCTTTTCCAAGTTAGTAAGCCAAGCAACAGTAGGAACAGAAGCATTGCCGCCTTGTTCCTGCTGTGCCCCGCTCGGCTCAGACGGCGGAAAGGGTCCAGTCTAGGAGACGCGCGTCACCCGAGGCTTGCCGAACAGGCGCTTGCGCACAGTAATTTGGCGCGAAGCGAGGTGAGAAGCAGCGATGGACGCTGCCTGAGCATTGGAAACCGTGGCGAGGAGCATGCCGTTTCCCTTACCGGCATACGAACCATGGGGGATGACGAACACGGTCTTGTGGGACGTGCTGTAGTGCTTCATGTTGTTGGCGATCACGGACGCGGCGCCACGATAGACGACCTTGTCCGAAAGGAACCAGAGCGTCACCAGGGCGATCAGGATCAGTGCAGCTGCGATGTGCATTTGGGTTCTCCTTAAATTTGCACCAGATGCGGTGCAAGGTCGGTTGACCAGGAGATCGACCGACCTGAAACGTCGGTGCTATTCACACTGACTACCGCGATTCAGTTTTACTGCCCGGGCTTCCTGAGAGTGAGCTGAATCAGTTGCGACGACGAAGGCGCTGTTTCTTTTTGGTCGAACATGCCTTCACCACCGTTGATCAGCCGACCGTGTTCATCGAAGAATTCGCCGAACAGGGCGCGAATTTCATCACTCATCGGCTGAGGTCCGGGAGGGCCATCAGGCGCGACGAATCCGTACGTCTCCGCAATAGGCGCGGCGCGCAGCTGGTCACAGCCTGAGGGATACGGAATAATCTGATCCATAGGCACTTCACCAGACGAGGTTACCTGCATGATGTCGTTGCGGGTCAGGTAGAAAGTGTCCGTCTTGCGTGCCACTCGCAGTAGTGTCACGAGGTACTTGTTCATGGCCTTGATGTAGTTGGCCGTGCGCGTGTACTTCTCGACTGGAACGAGAGCACGCTTCAACCACCAGTGGTTCGTGGCGACGCCACTGGGACACTTGTTGGTGCCGCACTTCTTCGCCTGGATGCAGCCAAGCGAGAACATCACGCCACGTGCACCGAGAACATAGTCCGAACCCAGAGCAAGCTGAATGAACAGCTGCGCCGGATTGAAGACCTTACCCGCGGACATGAGGATGACCCGATCGCGAACGCCATGCTTACGCAGCACGTTGTCGACGAGCGGAATTGCGTGCAGAATCGACATGCCGACGTAGTCTGCGAGCATCAGCGGTGCCGAACCGGTACCACCCTCGCCACCATCGAGATGGATGAAATCCGGACCGCAGCCAGGATTGTCTTCCATCCACTGGGCGATTTCCTCGATGAAACTGTCGTCGCCAATGGCAATCTTGATGCCCACCGGCTTGCCGGTCTCTTCCTGAGCGCGACCCAAGAAGGCCATCATCGAAGGCACGCTGTCGAACTCGTCGAAGCAGTTCGGCGAGATGCAGTCCTTGCCTTGCGGAATGCGACGGATGTCGCTGATCAGCTTGTTCACCTTGTATCCAGGCAAGTGTCCGCCGCCGCCGGGCTTGGCGCCCTGATGCAGCTTGAACTTGCTGGCTACGCAACTTGGGTCGCGCATGAACGCTTTGTAGCGTTCCCAATCGAAGCTGCCGTCGGCGTTTTTGAAGCCGAACTTGCCGGTGCCTATCTCGGGGATCAGTTGGGCACCACCGAGATAGCGTGACACGGCGCGAGGCTCATTTCGCCAGGGCTTGTGCGCAAAGCCAAGCAGGTAATGGCGCAGGTGCCAACTGACCAGATCTTTCAGGCCATGTTGGACGTAGACACCGCTGAAGTCGTATGGTGTCAAGCCGCCCTCACCAGAACAGACCACTGCCCCAGCTTCGGCCGCACCTGAAGTAATTGCCTGCTTGGCACGTTCGAAGATGGATCCGAAACTCATGTCGCTGACGCCGAAGCGACCGAACAAGTAGGCGGGATGCCTGCGCGTCGGTCCCAGCACGAGCGGCTTCAGATTGATGGCAATCCTGTCTGGAAGGGGAATGCCCTTGTGGCGGATGTGGATTTGCCCCGGTTGGTGATACTCCTTCTCGGTGCCGAAACTGATGTCAGTCGGCTCGCCCTTCGAAGAAGCGTAAGACCAGGTGCGATCGTTACGCGACGCCGGTTTGCCCGACGTGTTGGTCTCGATGAAATACTGCTGGAACTCGGGACGAATCTCCTCGGCAATTAGCCGTCCCCTCCACAAAGCCGGGAATGCCCGACCGAGGGAATGCTTGCGCTGAAAGAGGTCGTAAAGCACCGTCAGTAGACAGGGCAGTCCGATCACCAGACTGGCCAGCTCCACTGAATAGAGGCGTGCAAAAATTGCCCAAGCGAATGCCACGACCGCAGCCGCAGCAGCATAGATTTTGAACATGGTAATGACTCCTTTCCCGGATAGCACCACGTGAAGGCGTGGTGCTATCCATGGAGGCGGGCGCCGAGGCTTGTCCTCGCGCCTGAGGTTCACCAACTGTGCGCTACGTCGCGCTTTCGAGCTGGTGGCTAGACGGAAGCACCGAATCTGGTGCTTCGAGCAGCCGGGATCAGGCGACCGCGTTTTTGACGCGTCGTTTCTGACCGGCAAGATAAGCGTCAAGAGCGCGCGATTGCGTCTCTTGCATGACGACGTTAGCCCGGACCCTTTCGAGCGCTCGAGTGTATTCCGGCTTCGCACCCGCGTGGGGATGCTGGCGGAAGAGTGCTTGCAAACGACGTTGCTGCGCCGATTCGTCGACGGTGTTGATACCGAAGCGAACGCGGTACATGATCCTGATTTTGGGAGCGGTGGCGATCAATGTCGGCCACTCTTCGATCAGCCTCGTGACGAGATGTTCGCTCGAGGAAGTGCGTTCGAGCATGACGTCAGCCAAGAGCTCATAGATATCGACCGGCTTCTCCGCAGTTGAGTTGCGGCGAGCCAGTTCCACGAGGTATTGCTGAATCTGCAAGGCGGAGGCATTTCTCGCTTCCACTTGCTTATCGCGGAACTTCTTCGACATGCGCGCGCCGCCGAAGTGAAGAATCATAACAGCCTGAGCCGCTTGCATGGCGTTGACCGATGTGTTGTCGGTGCGCCAGTCCTTGAGGAACTTGCGGCTCAATTGCTGAATGAAAGGATTCAGGTTGAGGTGATACGGCTTCCAGGTCTGCACGAACGGCAGCACCCGGTCACTTGTCGGATCCCAGCCGTGCAGAGCAGCAGCCTTCCTGAGCAACTCCGCCACTGTGGTTCGCAATTGCGGCCACTGCTCTTCGGAAACAAGTCTCGTCAAAAGCACCATGCCTTTGCCGATCGCATCCCACGTGCCGCTATCGTTCACTTGCGAGAACTTGCACAGCAGATGCATATACTCGGCCGGTGTGATCAGGCAAGCGTTGACGAACGAGCGTGCGTCGGTGAGCAGGTTGAACTGCTCGATGTCGCTCAACTCGTGCATGTTGTCGGTCAGCTTGTCCAGAAGCGAAGCCGAGTAGCGAACCCGGTAGAATCCGGTGCCGCCTGCGTTCAGCTTTACCCACTGGTAGTTTGCGCCGACCTGAACCTGCAGGCGACGATCGGAGAAGACGAACTTGCTCGTCGTCACCGTGCCGTCAGCATTCTTCACTTGCATCGTCACCGGAATCGGCCAGAGTTTGCCTGACCGACGACCCGTGGGAAGCAAGAGGAACGGCCGCTGAAGCAGCTGAATGAAGCCGCGTTTGCCTGCGCTGACGATCACCTCGGGGTGCCCGATTTGGAAGACCCAGGCTTGCATCACCTCGCGGATGGGCAGAATCACGTTGTTGGCGTGACATGCTTCCTCGAGACTTTCCCACAAGTCACCAGATTCGGTGTTGCCGAACTCGTGTTTCTTGAGGTAGAGCCTGATGCCGTCCCGGAAGACGTCGGCACCGATGAACTGCTCCGTTTGATACATGACGGAACAACCCTTCTCGTAAGAGATCGGGTCGACCAGGAAGCTCGCATCGCCGGGCTTTTCCACGGTCTGCTCGATTGGGTGTGACTGGCGCAGCGAGTCGATGCTATAAGCGAGGTCGCGGCTGTTGCCGAACTGATCCCACGTTTGCCACTCGGGCATCCATGCGTCAGCGGCTACGTAGCTCATGAAAGTGGCGAAACTTTCGTTCAGCCACAGACCATTCCACCACTTCGGTGTGACGAGGTTGCCGAACCACTGGTGCGCCAGTTCGTGGAAGATAACCACGGCTTGACTGCGTGACCATGCTTCCGCTTCCGGCGCAGCCAGGAGACAATTCTCCTGGAAGATGATCAGACCGACGTTTTCCATGCCACCCCAAGCGTAACCGGGAATGGCGACGAGGTCGATCTTCTTGCCGAAAGGATAAGGAATGTCGAAGTAACGCTCGAAGAAGCGCAGACCAAACGACGCCACTTTCTCAGCGTATCCGGTCCACTCTTCCTTGCCGGGCACGCACCAGACTTGCAGGCGCTTACCATTGACGTAGAACGGCTTCATGCCGACCAGTTCGCCCACCGTAAAGCAGACGATGTAGGTGCTCATCTTGAGCGTTTCTTCGAACTCGACGACTTTGCGACCGCCATCAAGGGTGGTGACCCCGATGATATCGCCGTTGCTCAGAGCCGTCATCGCTTCGGGCACGTTCAAGCGGATCTTGAACGTCGCTTTGAGCTCGGGCTCGTCGAAACAAGGGAAAGCAGCGCGTGCGTCTGCAGATTCGAACTGCGTGCAGAGCATCGTTTTGGTTTCTTCGCCTTGCTTCCAGGTGGTGCTGAAGAAGCCGGCGCTGGCGGTGCCGTGTTTGCCCGTGAAGGCAAGTTCGAACGTCCACTGCGAAGCGCCGAGAATGCCGTCGAAGGTGATGTGAGCCATCTCCGTTTCGGCGTCAAGTTCAACGCGGCCAACCAGTGAAGTGCCATTTCCATGGCGAGCAATTGCCGAACTAATGACGAGCTCTTTGGCGTTCAATGTGACGACGCGACTGGGCTCGAGCACGTTGGCTTCGATGGCGACTGTGCCCGAGAATTCAGGTGAACCCGGGTCAGCGGTGATGGCGATGTCGTACCGGGTTGGCACGACGTGTTGCGGCAAACGATATTTGTTGCTGCGCGCTTCCTTGTGAGCGTGACCGCAACCGTGTGAACAGATTGATTTTGTCATGCTAGATGTCTCCGTTATAAGAGCGACCTGTGGCCGAAAGGCGATGGCACCACAGGTGGTGTGGCGCTGCACCGGCTGGTGCGAAGTTAAAGGCGAGCTTTACTTGACTCGCTTTTTGAAGCCAAAACTTTGCCCCAGTGTTGCCCGATGGCTGAGGAACGGATGCGCCAGCAGGATCAGTCCTACCAGCGGCACCAAAACGACCAGCGAGAGCAAGAAAACCCTCGGCCGTTCGATGATCAGCGGAATCTCCATCAGGAAGCAGAGGGCCAGGGTGATTCCGAGCGCCTTGGCTAAGTCGGAAAGACTGGCCGTACCGCTGCGGCGGAGTCCAGGGATTTTGTCAACCAAGCGGAAGACGGGGTTGTTGCTGAACTTTTTGAGCATTGCGATGCTCCTTCTTCTTGCGTTTTAAATGCGGCAAATAAATGCCGATGTGCAGTAGAAACGGCGCAAGCGAACAGGAGGATGACCTAGGTCACCCCCCTGTAAGCCAGCGCTGGCTACTACTTACTTTGCCGCGAGATAGGCGAGCAGACGAGTCGTCTCGCTCTCCCGCAGGCGCACGGAGATCGACAGTTGCTCGAGCATCTGAGCGACTGCCATGGCACCTGCCTTGACCTCGTTGGCAGCGAAGAACGCCTGCACCTCGGCAGCCTTCTCGGGCGTGTCGAGGGAGACGCAAGACCGTGCGATTCCCGGCACCATGTTGGTCGGGAACGTCGTCTTCACCTTCTCCCAGTTGGCACGCAGGTAGTCCCACGCAAACACCTGAGAGTACTTGTTGCCCAGCAAGCTGGCGAACACGTACGGCGAATCCTGCACGCTCACCTCATCGGTCAGGCTCAACTCGAGCGTGCGCTTGAGCAGCTCGAGCTGACGGAACCCCGACAGCGAGGAAAGGAAGATGTTCTGCTCGTTCGGCGTTTTGACGGTCTTGAGGAGCTTCTTGAACTCCTCGTAACGCGCCTCGTCACCGAAGTAGGAGAGGATGTCCACGACCACACCAACCAGGTTGGGGTCGATCGAAGACTTGTCCTTCAACCAGCTGGCGAACAGCTCCTCAGACTTAGCACGCACCTCCGTGTCTTCGCAGATCCTGCCGAGGGTCGAGAAGAGCGAGGCCCGCAGCTGGGTCGTCTGGACAGACTCACCAGCTACCGGCGTCCAACCAAGCAGGTCGAACGTCGGCTTGCACAGGTTGCGGATGATGTCCTTCAGAGGCTGACGATCCTCCTCAGGCAGAATGCGATGCAACGCACTCAGACCGCCAAGCAGAATGCCGAACACAGTCGGGTCGGTCTCGCCGGCGAACAGCGGCACCATCTGCAGGAATTCAATGCTCGTGCTCAGACCGGCGCGAACGCAGGCCCAGGCATCGTTGACCAAGTTGTACCGCTCGATTACCGAGAGGTTCTCCTGAACGTTCGCCGTCAGCTTGAGGGCCAGGTCGCTGGCGTAACGGACGCGGTAAACGCCCGAACCACCCGCATTCACCTTGACCCACTGGAAGCCCTCACCGATTTCGATGGTGGCGCTGGCGGTATCGAAGAGCACCGTCTGCTTGGTCTCCTCGCCAGCCGCGTTCTTGGCCTTGATGATCAGCGGAATCGGCCAGAGGCTGGTCGACTGCTCCTCACCCAGGAACTGGAACTGCTGCTGCGTGACGTTGATGGTGCCGGGCTTGCTGCCCTGCTCCACCGAAACCACCGGGTGACCAGGCGTGAACACCCAAGCGTCCATGATGCGACGCACGGGGATATCCGAACCGTTGGCTCGGCAAGCCTCTTCGAGCGCATCCCAGAGGTCGCCGGTCTGGGTGTTGCCCAGGCTGTGGCGCTTCAGGTAGATGCTGATGCCCTGACGGAACGTCTCGAAGCCGATGTACTGGTGGATCATGTCCAGTACGGAGCCACCCTTGTTGTAGGAGATGGCGTCGAAGAGCTCGTCGACTTCATCCGGATGGTTGACCGGCATCTCGATCGGGTGCGTGCTCTTCAGCCCGTCGATCCGCAACGCCGCAGCGCGAGTGGCGCCGAAGCCGTCCCAGATCTTCCACTCGGGCTTCCACATCGCCAGGCAGAGGTTCTCCATGAAGGTCGCGAACGACTCGTTCAGCCAGAGACCGTTCCACCAGAACATGGTGACCAGGTCGCCGAACCAGAAGTGCGACTCCTCATGCAGCACTGTCACAGCGATGCTTTCCAGCTCGTCGTGCGAAGCAGTCGCTTCGTCGCAGAGCAGAGCCTCCTCGCGGTAAGTGACGCAACCGGTGTTCTCCATGGCGCCGGCCTCGAAGTCCGGAATCGCCACGTGGTCGATCTTGTCACCACCGAAGTACGGCACACCGAAGTAGTCCTCGAACCAAGAGATGCCGCGCTCGGCGCACTTGAGCGCCCAGCTCGTCATGTTCTTCTTGCCGGGCACGCACCAGATGCGAATTTCCTTGCCGTTCACGAAGACCGGCTCGGAGCTTTCGAACTCACCGACGATGAAGCAGGTGAGGTACGTCGACATCTTCGGCGTACGCGCAAACTCGACGAGCTTGCGGCGCCTGGAAAGCGACTTCTCGCTCAGCCGGCGTCCGTTGGACAGACCGACCAGGTTCTTGTCGATCACGAGCCTGATCTTGAAGGTGGCCTTGAACTCGGGCTCATCGAAGCACGGGAAGCTCTTGCGAGCCTCGGTGGCCTCGTGCTGCGTGGTGACGATGACGTGCGTCTTGCCCGCCTCATCATCCCAGCTGGACTTGTAGAAGCCCCGCAGACCCTGGTTGTGCGAGCCCGTGAAGCTGAGACGCAGCTTCCAGTCGCCGGCATCGATCTGGCGATCGAAGCTGATCGTGGCCACCTCGGTCTTCTTGTTGACGCTCACCGTGCCCTTGATGGACTTGCGGCCGCTGGTGATGCGCGCCTTCTGAATGGTGATTTCGCAGACGTTCAAGGACACGATGTTGGTCGCTTCCTTGACGGTAACGGCGATCGTCTCCTCACCGCGGAAACGACCGCTCTTGCCCGTGGGATTCGGGAAAAGCTTGATCTCGTAGTCGGTCGGTACGACGTTCTTGGGCAGACGGAAACTGTCCAAGGCGACGTGCGGACTGATACCACTTTCGGTGTTATGCAATTGACACATGATGTAGACTCCTACCTTTCGGTATCGAACATAGGACCGACTCCCACGCCTGGATTGGCACAGGAGTCAGTCAATGTGCTGAAGACATTGTAGCTCAGCTTTGAAGCTGCGCCTTTTGTCTCAGCGTGGATGTTATTGCGAGGCACCGTCGATGGTTGCAAGTGCAACCAGATGAGCCTCGACTTTCGGCGTTTCATTTTCGCGCAGCCTGACGTTTACCGTCAGACGTTCGATCATTTGCGCCAACGCGACATCACCCTGGCGCACTTCGTTCTTGGAGAAGAACTCCAGAACTTCAGCTTGCAGCGCCGGTGTATCGAGTGAAGAACAGCTATCCACCATATCGACGACGCCACGGGTAGGAAACTTCTCGGTGATCACTTGCCAGTGGTCACGCATGAAATTCCAGGTGGCGGCGCCTGCGTGTTCGGTGGAGATAATGCCAGCCAGAAGGCTGGGGGCGTCGTCGGTCTTGACCTCAGCCAGAATCAAGGACATTGCTTCCCTGAACAATTCAGGCTGGCGAAAGAGACCTAACGAGCGCAGGAAACGCAAGCGTTCTTGGTCGGTCTTTGCCCCGCGCGCAAGCGCCAGGAATTGATCGAAACGCTTACGGTCACCTGTGTGAGCGAGGATGGAAACAAGTGCGGGGACGACGTTGGGGTCGACTGCACTTGGATCTTTGATCCAGTTGGCGAACAACTCGGACGCTTTCACACGCACCTCATTGTCACTGCCGATGGTGCCAAGCAAATCCGCAAGCTGACCTCGTAGCTGCAACGTGGCGGAAGATTCGCCTGGTTTGGGAACCCAACCAAGCTCCTCGAAGACGGGCTTGACCAGCCCGGTTATCAGCGATTTGAACTGTTTGCGCCGGTCGCCGCTCGTCAGTCCGTAGAGATGTTCCAGCGAGTCGCTGATCACACCCCAGACATTCGAGTTGCGCTCGCTGGCAAACTTCTGGACGAGAGTCAGATACGTGTCAGCATTGAGAAGCTGTGCACGCACCATCGCCCATGAGTCGTTGATGAGGTTGAAGCGCTCGATCACTTGCAGCGTGGTGAGCGGACTGGACGTGATCTTGTCCAGCAGCGGGTTTGAATAGCGAACACGGAAGAATCCCGGTCCACCAGCGTTGACGACCAGATAGCTGAAGTCGGGGTCGATTTGCAGCGTCTGCTCGCGTTCGCAGAGCAGATGTTTCTCTTCCTTGACCAGACCAGTCGCAGTTTGGTAGCGGATGTGGACAGGAATCGGGAAGATCTGATCGCTTTTCCCGTCAGGCAAGAACTGGAAGAGCTCCTGCCGGAACAAGATGGCACCAGGCGTGTCGGTCTCGGATACGGTCAGGACTGGATGTCCAGCCGTGAGCATCCAGGTGTCCATGATCTTGCGCACCGGTGTGTCGAGACCATGCTTGAGGCAACCTTCTTCGAGGGCATCCCAGAGATCGGTAACCTCCGTATTGCCCAGGGCGTGCCGCTCCATGTAGATGCGCATGCCGCTGCGGAAAACGTCCAGTCCGATGAACTGGATAATCTGGAAGAGAAGACTGCCTCCCTTCTCGTAGGTGATCGAGTCGAAGCGCTGCTCGACTTCATCCGGATGACCGACGGCGCAGAACACGGGATGCGTGTTCTTGAGTGAATCAAGAGCGAAGGCGCCGGCACGGTCGATGCCGAAGTCGTTGAAGACTTCCCATTCCGGCTCCAGATCGTTCATGACGATGTAAGCCATGATTGTGGCGAAGGACTCGTTCAGCCCTAGACCATCCCACCATGCCATCGTCACCTCGTTGCCGTTCCACTGGTGGTCAAGCTCGTGGAGCTCGACTTCGGCGACCCGCTTCTTTTCGCGAATGGTGCCCTTTGCCTCATCGACCAGAAGAGCGGTTGCTCGGTAGGTGATCAGGCCAGTGTTCTCCATTGCTCCGAAGCGGAATTCAGGAATGGCGATCATGTCGATTTTGTCGCCGCCAAAGTAGGGGCGATTGAAGAATTCTTCGTACCACTTCAAGCCAAAAGCCGCACACTTGAGGGCGAAGGTCTTGAGGTGATTCTTGCCAGGCGTCGACCAGATGCGGATTTCCTTGCCGCGTACGAAGACGGGCTCGGAGCTTTCAAACTCGCCGACTGCGTAGGCGACGAGGTATGTAGACATCCTCGGCGTTGGTGCGAAGTCGACGACCTTGCACTTGGGCGCGTCGGGAACCAGCACCATTTCGCCGTCGACCTGCTTGATCGTGCCATCCACCTTGCGCGTCTTGACGGCGCGGCTGTTGGAGAGGGCAGTCAGGTGCTCCTCGACTACGAGAGTGATGGCGAAGGTGGCCTTCAGTGCCGGCTCATCGAAGCACGGGAAAGCCCTGCGCGCCTGCGTTGCCGCCAGTTGCGTGGAAGCCATCCAATGGTCGAGACCAGCATCGTCTTTCCACTTGCTGCGATAGAAACCCTCCAGACTTGGCTGAACATGCTGGCGGAGTAGAAAGCAACCAGCTTCCAGGCGCCTTTGCCGAGGATGCCGTTGAAGTCGAAACGGGCTCGTTCGTTCTCGAGATCGAGACTGGCGGCACTGGTGAACGAGTGGTCATGCGCTTTGCCGGTGTCAGGATCGATCAACTTGACCGTCGCCGGCACCAAGATGGAATCAAGTCGTGTGCCGTTTTCATGGACGACGTAGGCGGCATCGATAATCAAGTCGCGGGCGTGCAGCGTGATGCTGCTCGTCGGTTCCTGAACGTCGATGTCGATGGTCACCTCACCTTTGCACATGAACGTGCTGAAGTTCGGGGCCTGAACAATTGCGTAATGCGAGGGAACGACACCGCCGGGCAGTTTGTAGCTCGGTGGTGGCATTCCTGTTCCTGCGTCTGGATGTTGTGAACTCATATCACTCTCTCTTTGTTTGGAAAGTTAGATAGTAAGCAGCTAAAGTCAGGGCGCCCGATTGAACGAACGCCATGAGTTTAACCGCCGAAAGAGAAGACGCGAACAGAAAGGGTGCACCGAAGTACTCGATGCACCCTCCTGATTCAGCGACCGCTGCCTTGTTCAGGCAACGCTATTACTTGGCCGGAACCGGCTCCTTCGCCGCACCGTCTGCGGTGGCGACAACGGGAATCAGCTTGGCCGACAGCTTGGGCGTCTCGTTCTGGCGCAGACGGACGTTGACCGCCAGCCGCTCCAGCATCTGACCGAGAGCCTTGTCGCCCTGCTTGACCTCGTTCTTGGCGAAGAACGCCAGGATCTCAGCCTGCAGCTCGGGCGTGTCCAGAGCCGAGCAGCTCTCCACCATGCGCACGATGCCACGCGAGGGGAACTTCTCGTTGATCTTCTCCCAGTTCTCCCGCATGAAGTCCCACGTCGGCTCGCCGGCGTGTTCAGTCGAGAGGAAGAAAGCCAGAATGCTCGGAGCGTCGTCAGTCTTGACCTCCGCCAGCATCATGGCCATGGCAGCGTTGTACAACTCCGGAACTCGGAACTTGCCCAGCGCCGTCAGGAAGCGCAGCTTCTCCTGGTCCGTCTTGGCGGACTTGGCCATGCCGACGAATTCGTCGTAGCGGGCCTTGTCGCCGGTGTGCGCGAGGATGGAAACCAGAGCCGGCACGACGTTCGGGTCGACGGACGAAGCGTCCTTCTTCCAGGCATCGTAGAGCTCAGTCGCCTTGGCGCGCACATCGCTGTCACTGCCGACGGTGCCGAGCAGACCAGCAAGCTGGCCGCGCAGCTCCCGCGTAGCAGACGACTCGTCGGCCTTGGGGGTCCAGCCAAGCGCGGTGAATACCGGCTTGACCAGGTCGCGGATGAGCGCCTTCATGGCAGTGCGCTCGTCACCCTTGGTGAGCGTGTAGAGGTGTCCCAGCGAACCGCTGATGATGCTCCACACATTCGGGTTGGTCTCGCCGCCGAAGTTGGCAATCAGCCCCAGGTAGGTCTCAGAGCTGACCAGGTTGGCTCGCACTCCAGCCCACGTGTCGTTCACAAGGTTGTAGCGCTCGATCACCTGCATGTTGGCGAGCGGGTTCTCGGTGAGCCGGGCCAGGAGCCCTTCCGAGTAGCGCACGCGGTAGAAGCCGGGGCCGCTGGCGTTGGCGACCACGTACTTGAAGTCCTTGTCGATGAACACCGTCTGCTCACGGTCGGTGACGAGGAACTTCTCCTCCTTCACCTCACCTGAGGCAGTGGCGTAGCGGATGTGCACCGGGATCGGCCAGAGCTGGTCGCTCTTGCCTTCGGGAAGGAACTGGAACTTTTCCTGACGGAACGTGACGAAGCCCGGCTTGTCGGACTCAGACACGGTCAGGACCGGGTGCCCAGGGGTGAGCATCCAGGTGTCCATGATCTGACGCACAGGCGTGGTGTTCTTGTGAGCCTTGCAGCCCTCTTCGAGCGCGTCCCACAGGTCCGTCACCTCGGTCGAGCCGAGAGCGTGACGCTCCATGTAGATGCGCATGCCGGTGCGGAAAACGTCCAGTCCGATGAACTGGATGATCTGGAAGAGCAGGCTACCGCCCTTCTCGTAGGTGATCGTGTCGAAGATCTGCTCGACCTCGCTGGGGTGTCCGACCTTGCCGAAGACAGGGTGCGTGGTCTTCAGCGAGTCGAGCGCGAAGGCGCCGGCACGCTTGGGACCGAAGTCGTTGAAGATCTCCCACTCGGGCTCGAACTCGTTCATGACGAGGTAAGCCATGATCGTGGCGAAGGACTCGTTCAGTCCCAGACCGTCCCACCATGCCATGGTGACCTCGTTGCCGTTCCACTGGTGATCGAGCTCGTGGAATACGACTTCAACAACCCGCTTCTTCTCCTGGATCGTCGCCTTGAGCTCGTCGACCAGAAGCGCGGTGGCCCGGTAGGTGATCAGACCGGTGTTCTCCATAGCGCCCGAACGGAAGTTCGGGATGGCGATCATGTCAATCTTGTCGCCGCCGAAGTACGGACGGTTGAAGAACATCTCGAACCACTTGACGCCGAAGGCGGCAGTCTTGATCGCGAGGCTCTTCAGGTGGTTCTGGCCAGGAATGGACCAGATGCGAATCTCCTTGCCACGCACGAAGACGGGCTCGGAGCTTTCGAACTCACCGATGCAGTATGCCACCAGGTAGGTGGACTGCTTCGGCGTCGTGTGGAAGGTGACCAGCTTGTAGGTCGGTCCCGGGATGACGTAGCGGATGCCATCATCGAACGGGGTCTCAGACTTGATGCGCCCGTTGGAGAGGGCAGTCAGAGTGTCGTCGACGACCAGCTCGATGTCGAACGTGGCCTTAAGAGCCGGCTCGTCCCAGCAAGGGAAAGCGCGACGGGCGTGGGTGGCCTCGAACTGCGTGGTGCCGATCCAGTGATCGACGCCGGCGTTATCAGTCCACTTGCTGCGATAGAAACCCTCCAGGCTCGGCTGCACAAGGCTGCCCGAGTAGGTGACGAAGAGCTTCCAGGCGCCTGTGCCCAAAGTGCCGTTGAAGTTGAACGTAGCACGTTCGGCTTCGGCATCCAGAGTGGCAGCACTGGCGAACTCGACGTCGCTGTACTTGGAGGTGTCCTTGTCAGCGATCTTCACCGAAGCGGTCGTCATCAGCGCGTCAAGGCGGGTGCCGTTGGCGTGGATGACGTAGGCGGAGGTGATCTTCAGCTCCTTGGCGTGGAGTTGAATGCTGTTGATCGGGCGGCGAACATCGATGTCAATTTCGACGGTGCCGTCAAAGGTGAAGGTGCCGAAGTTCGGCGTCTTGCGAATCTTGTAGTGCAGCGGAACCACGGAAGTGGGGAGCTTGTACTCCGGCACATCCTGTTCGGCCGCAACGGCTGCGTGATTATGCGTTGTCATTTTCGGTCTCCAATCATTCGTTGAGTCTTCGAAGTGCCTCAACGAGGTTTCGATGGACGTGGTGAGCACTTCTTTTGCTGGAACATGATACCCCCTTCACTATCGATTCAAGTCAGTCTTAAACGCCGCTGCGCTAAACAGAGCAACGTGCTTGGGACCCATTGAAATCAAAGGTTTAGAGGAGAATTAGTTCCTAGAGCAAGAGAAGAAAAAGTAAAAAGTACATCTGGACCATATAGCTCGAAGTAATCAAAGATCAAATCAGATCTACTTAAGAGCAAGCACTTGGCAAGTGTAGTTTTCAATTGGCGCAGTTGGTGGCAATCTGGCACCACAGATGGAGGCAAATTTTCGCGCAGACATCGCTTGGCAGCGCGGTGGGCAACATTGAAATTCTTGACAACAAAGAAAATAAACAACGTTTGGATGTCAATAGCATGCCACCACATGTGGAGCCCTCTGATAACGGTGTTTTGGAAGTCTCTGGCGCGGCTCTCGCGAAGATACTCCAAGAAGCGCTTGACAAGCAGCGCTGCAGGCATTAACAAGCTGTGCTACCTGCAAAGTGGTGCAAGCGTATATCGAGATGCTATTTGTTTGAAATCGGCAACGGGTCACAGTTTTGCTGGATGAACTGTAAGTCATGAAAGAAAAGGAGTAGGCGCTCATAAAAGTGCCGCCAAAAAAAATCGAGCCGGGATAAGCAGCCCGTCTCAATTTGCATAATAAATAAAAGAATAATTGATCGTCAGTCATGACCTATTAAACTGCACTTAAATAAGCTCTTTGAGCAAACCTTTCCATCTCGGTTCATTGCTTTGTTCCTAATGTTCTAGTTAGTCTCAACTTACTCTTTCCATAAACTTCAGGCACTCATACTCACTCGGATTAAACCCCAACAACGTCTCTATCTTCCCATTTAAACGTGCGCTATGCCGCGTGTTGGAGAGATATACGCACCGAGTGGTTATGCATGCTTGAAGTCGAACGATTGAGTGATTCACGCGGTTAGCGATGTTCGCTCACCGGCTCACATCATCACGCGGCACCATATGAGGTGCTCGCACCAACGAGACGTCATTCCTTTCGAAGTGGACTTGTTCAACCCAAACCGCGATTGCTCGCAATGAGTACGTCGTCACACAGTCTGTGTGCAA
Source organism: Candidatus Melainabacteria bacterium (assembly GCA_003151275.1). The sequence continues at coordinate 388,285 of PLXC01000159.1, read as the reverse complement.
GTGTTGCCCTAGTTCATCTTGAATCGCCCATGACGTCCGAAAGGACAATGTCATGAAACGTACTACCCAGGGAATCATTCCTCCCGACATGCTTCTTCACGCGGCCAGCGCCACCGGCAACTCCGCGTATCTCAACACCCTGATCGCCACCCAGCAGCTCTGGGCTCGCGGCCAGAACGGCAACGTCAGCTACAAGAAGGCGCTCAAGAACGCTCAGCGCATCATCTACGACGCCAAGAACACCCAACGCCTGCCCGGCACCAAGGCTCGCGGCGAGAATGACGCTGCCATCAGCGACAACATCGTCAACAACGCCTTCGACTTCCACGGCATGATGCGCGACTTCCTGAAGGTGATCTTCGGACGCGACAGCATCGACGGCGCCGGCATGGACCTGATTGGTACCGTGCACTACGGCACCGATTACAACAACGCCTTCTGGAACTCCCGCCAGATGACTTACGGCGACGGTGATGGCGTTATCTTCGCCACCTTCGTTCTGCTCGATGTCATCGGTCACGAGATGTTCCACGGCGTCACCGAGCATACCTGCGGGCTCGAATACTACGGCCAGTCTGGTGCGCTCAACGAGAGCCTCTCTGACGTCTTCGGCGTCGGTCTGCGTCAGTGGGTCAAGAAGCTCTCTGTCGACAAGGACAGCTGGCTGATCGGACCGGGCATCTTCACTGCCGCCATCAAGGGACGTGCTCTGCGCGACATGCTCAATCCGGGCACCGCCTATGACGACCCGAAGATCGGCAAGGATCGTCAGCCGGCGCACATGAAGGACCTCGTTGTCACCAACTCCGACAACGGCGGCGTGCACACCAACAGCGGCATCCCGAACAAGGCTTTCGCCGAGTTCGCTATCGCCGTCGGCGGCTTCTCGTGGGAGAAGGCGCTGCCCGTATGGTTCCTCACCTCCACCACCCCCAGCCGCATCAAGAGCGACTGCGATTTCCAGACTTTCGCCAACGCGACGCTCGTCACGTGCCGCGAGAAGTTCCCGGAAATCCTCGACAAGCTCGTCGCTGCCTGGGACAAGGTCGGCATCACGGCGGTCTAATCGCCGACGTTTGCCTATTCTGAAACTTGGTTGGCTGGGTGCCGAGCAGCTGCATAAGCTGTTCTCGGATTAAACCTCAGCCAACCCAATTTCGGCTGTTTCTTGCCGGAAATAGTTTTTGTTTATTGCCGCTGTCACTACATGTGGTGGCGTGCAAATCGCTCGAATTTTTCAAGCCAACCTGAGGCTCGTCGCTTCCGGTTGGTCACGGATCGTTCTGTACGATGCGTTGCCTTCAGCAGTGCATCCAAATCTATCCGACCAATAAATTGGTCGAGAAATAGGAGTTCCATCATGAACCCCAAGAAGAATACGAAGCCGGACCCGGCTTCTGACACCAATCTCGCGGAAGAAGTTTTGCGTCAAAGCGGCAAGGGCAAAGTGGAGGTCGACGCAGTCGGCACCATCGACCGTGCCGATGAGGTCTTCGAAGAGACCCTCGCTCAGCGTTTCCGCACTTCGGAGAGCCCGGTCGCCAAAGGCGTCTTCGGTCACTCTCCGCTCAGCCTGTTCGCGCCGATGGCTCGGCCGGAAGGTTTCGCTGCCAAGCCCGAGTATCTCGCGGTGATGGCCAACTGCATCGACATCGTCGCTGCCCACGAGGCAAACGGCACTCTGTTCGATGAGAAGGAGAAGATCTCCGATGCCACCATCGCCGACCTCTCCGCGGCAGGCTACTTTGGTCTGCTGATCGACCCTGAGTTCGGTGGACAGGGCGTCCTGCTCTCCGACTTCATGCCATTCATCACCGAGATGGCCGCCAAAGGCGATGCCACCACGGCCGGTTTGGCTTCCATTCACGGCTGCATCGGCGCTGTCGACCCCCTGATCGGGTTTGGCACCGACGACCAGAAGAAGCGGTTCCTGCCCAAGCTCGCTTCAGGCGAGGCGCTCTCCGCCTTCGCTCTGACCGAGCCCAACGCTGGGTCCGATCTGACGCAGCTGCGCACCACTGCCGTGCTCGACGGTAACGACTACGTGGTGAACGGGCGCAAGCTCTTCATCTCGAACATTCGTCCCGGCCGCACCATCGGTCTGGTAGCGATGATCGACGGCAAGCATGCCGTTCTCATCGTTGACCTGCCGGGCGAAGAGAACGAGCACTTCCAGCTCGACAAGTACGAAATCCATGCCGTGCGTCACATCTACAACTACGGCATTGTTTTCAACAACCTGCGCGTGCCGAAGGAAAACCTGTTGGTTCCGCCGGTCGGTGACGGTCTGACCGTTGCCTACCACGGGCTCAACCGCGGTCGGATCGCGCTGTGCGCCAACGCTTCCGGCGTGATGCGCACTCTGCTTGCGGCCATGCTGCCGTGGGCGGACTACCGCAAGACCTACGGCGACAAGATCGGCAACCGTGAGCTCGTGCAGCGTCGCGTCGCTCACACGGCGTCGCGTATCGTCGGTGCGGACGCGCTGGTGGCATGGTGCTCTTCGCTGCTCGACCAGGGCTACCGTGGCGAGCTCGAGTGCATCATCGCCAAGGTGTTCGGCTCCGAGTCGCTCAAGGAGGTGGCCATCGAGGACGCCCTCAAGACGCTCGGCGGTCGCTCACTGCTCAAGGGCAGCATCGTCGGTGACAACCTTCATGACCTGATGGCGCCGATGATCTACGAGGGCGAGGGCGAAGTTCTGGCCATGGCCTTCTTCAAGGGCTTGATCAAAGACCCGGGTAACAGCTACATGGGACCTGTGATGGCTGCCATGTCCGCTGCCGGCGTCGAGATGAAGTACCTGCTCAAGTTCCGCGGTGCCAAGACGATGGCTCAGGTGGGCAAGCTCCTCAAGCCGAGGAACCTCCTGCGCCTGGTGCGTGCTTCCATGCCGATGCTCGGCTGGGTGCTGCGCACCGAAACGCGTTTCGGCGACTTCCAGAGCGTCTCTGAGGTCAATCCGAAGCTGCGTGGGCATGCGAAGTTCGCTCTGAAGAACTTCACGCGCCTGGCCAAGCGCATTGAGCGCGCCATGCTCAAGTACCAGGTGGCGCTGGCTGACCGTCAGTTGATGATGGTGCAGCTGTCGATGGCGGTGCAGCGCACCGTGACGATGCTGGCAGCCTGCCAGTATGCGACCGAGAAGGGCGACGAGACGACCATCCTGGCCGCCGACGTGCTCTGCCGTGACCTGACCATGCAGCTTGTCGGCGGTCTCCCCGACGACGGCTACTTCCGCGCCTGCACCAAGCTGGCTCGGTTGGTCACAGACGGCAAGTTCACTCAGCTGGCGGGCGTGCCCCAGGCTGAGATCCTGCGCAAGTACAGCGATAAGTAATCGCTGCGCTTGCCAAGTTTCTGATTGGCTTTTGCTGGTGGGAGGAGCTTGTCTGTCTTGCGAAGGCAAGGCTCCAGGCTTCTCCGCCAGCAATTGCTGATTGGTTTAGCTTCCAACTTTGTCTGGGTTTCCCAGGCGAAATCATGTCGATTCACATCGACCTAACCATGCCAGGAGTCTTTTATGAGAAGCAATAATCGCGACAGAGGTACGGACCTGTTGGTACTCGGTGCCGCCAGCGTCCTCGGTTTCCTGTTCGTCAAGGCCTTGACCACGCCAAGCAATCGCCGCGTCGTCACCGGTCAGCGCTCGCTGCCCCAGCCGCGGCGTGAGTTCGTCGTGCTCTACAGCAAGCACGGCTCCGATTTCCGTTTCGACACGCCGAGCAACGAGCTGCCCGCAGCGCCCTACAAGACGTGGGACCAAGCGGCCGCCGATGCCCAGCGCTTTGATACCACCGCTGATGCCATCGATGGGCGCGCTCTCGTGCTCCATGTGCCCAGCGGTGACCGCTACAGCCCGTATCCGGCTGCCTCGCAGCAGTAACTTTCTCTCCCGGACCGGAATGGGTGGTGGCAACACCGCTCGTTCCGGCTTTGGCTGCGTTTCTCGGGGTGCAATCTAGCACCCGTTCCGTTCCACGCCGCTGCTGCCTGTCTAACAAGGCGGTGCAGTGCTGCGCACACTCTCGAAGAAGGAGAGCCTAATATTATGGCCAAGCGAACAAGAATCAAACTGAACAACATTCCGGTTGTGGGCAGCAATGCCACGCCGCATCGTCAGCATGGGGGTTGCAACCACATCGTCGTCCTGCCGGGCTACGGTGACAGCAACTTCAACTTCCCCGATGTCGAGACGTTGGTGATCAACGCTCTGACGCGGCTGTCGAAGGACACTTCGGGGCTGCAGGACGAAGCCACCGACGACCAGGCCGAGTCGCTCAAGCGCAAGGACTACGGACTGCCGCCCGTCCGTGTGTCGCTCGGCAACGCTAAGGAAGGCATCATCGCCGGTCTGCCCGTCAACGGCATTCCCATTTCCGCCGGGCTGGTTCCCCAGATGCCGATCGAGAAGCAGGCAGGCAAGGGTCTCGGCCCGACGCTCTGGGTGGCTTCCGAGGGCGTGCGTCAGGTCCTCTACCGTGGTCGCTTTGACGCGATCATCGCTGACCGCTTCGACCCTCTCGCCGGCGCCGTCAACTGGGCTGGTCAGAACATGGAGGCCAAGTATCGCCCGGCGATCATGAGCCTCGGTGGTCAGCTCGGGCAGCTGCGTGCCCTTTACCGTGAGGCGCTTCCGCGCGTCCTTTCGGTGCTGGCTGGGCAGAACCCCAAGGTGCCGGCTCAGAAGCTGCTCAACGCCGCCGTCGACACGCTCGACGACGAGTTGGCGGAGATTCTGACGGTGCTGCGCATCTGGACCGATGCCTTCGGTCAGCTGCGTGACGGACTCTACAAGCAGCTCCAGGCTGTCACTTTCGTTGTCGAGCAGGCGTTCATGCTGTTCGAGACAGGCGACCTGGACGGCAAGTGCGAGAAGGGCACCAAGTGTCGCCCGAAGCTGGAGAGCAAGATCTTCCAGGTCGGCAGCGTCTTCGTGGCCCGCTTCAGCCCTCAGGGTCCGTCGACTCTGCCGGGCAGCAAGGGTCCGATCAAGGCCCACGCAATCGAGGTGCCGCACGACGAGCGTGACATGATCTCGCTCATGCTCGTGCTCTACACCCACGAGTTCCGGCACGACATCTTCGCCGACATCAAGGGCTTGGCTGGCGAACTGACCGAGGCGGTCGTCAACGACATCGTCAGCGAGTTCCAGGCAAAGCGCTTCAAGTTCGTCACCGAGAAGGTTCAGGTGGGCAAGTTCAAGTACGAGCCCATCCAGCTGATCGCGCAGCTCTTCGCCGAGACTATTGGTGAGGTCGATGCCGACATCTCGGGCGGTGTGTTGTCGGTGGGACCGGCGTTCCTCTACAACATGGTGATGACGTTCTGCGCCTTCAACTCGCGTGGACGCAGCATCTTCGCGGCCAAGGAAGGCGACCAGCTCCTGCGCGCCGGCTCGTTCTACGAGCTGAGCAATGACGGGCGCCCGCACTTCCTGCCGCATCCGCCGGACTACATTCGCGCCTACATCGTGGCTGCCGCTCTCGACGAGATCGGTTTCCCCGAAGAGGCCGAGCAGTGCCGTGCACTCGCTGACCAGGCTGTCGGGCTGCCGCTTCCGCAGTTCATCACCTGGGAAGACGAGGAGGGCAAGAGCAAGTCGGTGATCAAAATCGCCATGTCTGACCTCAAGCAGGTCGCACCGATCGTGGCGAAGACGCTGATCCGCACGAAGCTCGCTTCGCTTGGCGGCCTGGCCACGAGCGACTTGATCAACTGGAATCCTGCTCGTCAGGCCAAGGTTGATGTGCTCGCGCAGAACCTGATGGCCGGCAACGCGGTGGTTCCGGACGATATGGGTGACTTCTACGCCACCTACGTCGCTGCCGCTGCCACCATGGCCTACTGGGGCCTGAGCGAAGGTGGACAGCGCGTCGAAGACTCGATCGCTCGGGTCGAGAAGAACGCGCTCAAGATGCTGGACACCGTTCGCGAGCGTCTGGCGGCAACTGAGCTCGTGCCTGGCTCTTCCGAAGCCGAATGCGGCTGCGGCAAGGACCACACCAATCTGGTGCCTGACGTGACGGAAGTTCCGGATGCTGGGGCGCCGAAGGATCCCTGCACGACTCCGTAAGCGAAAGAGAGACTCGTCGTCTCTTGCACAAAGGGCGAGTCCTTCGGCTCCGGCTGTTGGACTCGCTCTGCGTGTCGCTTGTCTGCAACGAAGCTTCGCACCGCATTTGGTGCGTGACTTTTCACAATAAGACTTAGAAAAACCAAGTCCAGGTTTTTGGTTACGCCGTGAGCTTAATGCCCACTGCGTAACTTTTTTGTCTTTTTCTAGTCAGCAATATAGTAGCTCTTAATTTAGCACCGGGCGCCTTCGCCGACTGGGAGCGGAGTGATTGAATTCGCTCCAACAGCTGTAAGAGGGAAGCAGCACTAACATCGTACACGCCAGCTCAGAGGTTTATTGAATCCGTATTAGTAGTCCCGAAAGACCTCTCGGAGAGCTGCTTGTACTCCTGCAGCATAGCCTAGTGGAGGTCAGTCGGTGTGATGGATTAAAGCTGCCAGACGACGAATTCCCTCGCGAATTTCTTCCGGTGTTAAGTTGCCATAACCAAAAATGAATTCCCCTCGCGGCGCCTGTCCAAGGTAGCTTGCAGATGTGGAAAGTAATCCCACCCCAGCTTTTGCGCAACGTCCGATCAAGATTTGATCAGGAATTACTGATTTGATTCTGGCCATAACGTGCAGTCCCGCGTTGTCACCATATATGGTGACACGATGTTCGAGATGCTGTTTTAAACTGTGGATTAATGCTGATCGGCGTTCATCATAAATTGGTCGCATGTGCTTGATATGGCGCTTCAAATGACCTTCTTCGATAAAGTCTGCCAGCGCCTCTTGCATTTGCGTGGGCAAGGGATCGGTCAGCCGACGCACGTTTTCAAAAAGCTCGCTCAGGTTTTTTGGAACAACCATGTATCCCAGACCAAATGAGGTGTACAGCACTTTGCTAAAACTGCCAACGTAAATGACATTATTGTTTTTATCCAGACCGGCAAGCGCTGGAATCGGCTGGCCAACATACCTGAACTCGCTGTCGTAGTCATCCTCGAGAATTAGCGCACCTGTTTTGCGCGACCAATCCAACAATTCCAACCGTCTCGCCATCGGCAGAACCGCGCCGGTTGGGAATTGATGCGACGGCGTCAAACAAACCAATTTGATATCTTGCTTTGAGCGACCCGCCAGCTGTTCCACGACCAAACCAGACTCGTCGACATTGATCGGAATCAGATCGGCACCGTGAGCGGCTAAGGCAACGCGAGTCTCCGGAAAGCATGGATCTTCCACCGCCACTCGATCGCCTTTGGAAATGAACAATCGCGCCACCAAATCCAGCGCCTGCACATATCCTAAGGTAGTAATTATTTGCTCTGGCTCACATTCAATACCGCGCGTTTGTTTCACCATCTCAGCGAGCGTCTTGCGCAAGCGCATCGAACCTGCTCGTGGTGCCCAGTCCAACAGATTTTGCTCACCGACTCGATAGCGGCGCCACAAGGTTTTTGTCCACTGCTCTAAAGGTAAGTCTTCAAAAGAAGTGCGCCATGAATAGAATGGAATCTCAAGCTGTTCTGGCTCGGCTTCGGCAAACTCCATCTTTAGCAATCTTTTGCCCAACTCTGTCAGCTTCCCTGTAAATTTCGAGGGCATAGTGCTTCGATTGGTCTCAGGTAATTCCAGACAGACAAACGTGCTCGACTTGGCTCTTGCGTCAAGAAAACCCTCGGCAATTAATTGCTTGTACGCATCCACTACCGTTGATCGGGACACTCCTAGCGAGTCCGCAAGCTCTCGCGTCGAAGCTACCTTTTCCCCTGGCTTCATACTGCCGGCCAAAATGGACTGCCGCATGTGGTTATACAGCTGCCGGTCGAGTGTTTCCGATCCACTTCGATCGAGAGGGAAGTCCAATTTAAACAATCTCTTTCCTCAGTGCGCAAAGACAATGTAATGCAAAAACACGTCATTGGAAATCATTGCAACCGGTGTAAAAGTCTCCATAACCGACGTCCTTTCTTAGTCAGCCATCTAGTAGCACGCTCACCTCGTCCTCAACCGTGAGATGTAATATAGATGAGGCAACTGGACGCGAGCTAAACAGGCACGCCAACGGGTGCTGGATTCAGTTTAAGGTACCGAATTAAGAAAGCAGATAGTTTTATATAGGAATCGAACGTAAAGATGAACAAATGGCACGGTATGATATCTTGAGTTGGCTCACGCCCACGATATGAGTGGGCGGCTTCTGCGGGTAAGTATGTTGGACATTGCTAATCAGGATATGAACACTGCCGCGTCTTCGCGTCATGCGTACCATACAGCTGACTATAAAGTCACAAAGCATGAGATGGCAGCCCTTTGGCAACGCTATTACGTTTGGAAAGCAGGCAAGGAAAAAGACCTGCGTCGCGAGTCCAGCAGTGTAACGACTATTGGACCAGCCGGGCGCGGAACGAGACGCGCTTATCAAACCGCATCTTTCGAGACATATTCAGTGCCCGTTCCTCGTGCGCAAAGCCACGCAGTAAGACATGCCTATCATGGTGCCATGCGTCATGGAACAGTACACCGCGCGACGCATTCTGCCTACGAAACTGGCGGACACAGCGTCCATTTGACGGTGATTTAGTGCACCGAATACGGTGTCACGATAGCACTAGAAATTTAGGATCAGCAACTCGTTGATGCGTCCGCGCTTTTCGCCGTTGCAGTTGATGGCGCGATTGGCAAGAACGGTTTCGGTCCGGAAGCCCGAGTAAAGGTCCCGAATCGCAGCAATATCCGAATTGCTCTGCATTACGTAGCAGCCCTTTTGACTGAGAGATTTGAATGCTGCGGCGAGGCGCTCTTGATCCGTAAAGTTGAAGGATCCCTTGGTATAGCCAGTGAAGTTCGAAGTGTTACTGAGAGGGTGATACGGTGGGTCCAAATAGACGAAATCTCCCTGCCGCGCTTTTGCCACCACTTGTTCGAAGGGCTGACAGGTTATCTGCGCATCGGCGAGGACTCTGCTAACCGCTGCAATGTTCTGATGATCCACAAGTTTTGGATTTTTGTAGCGCCCAAAGGGCACGTTAAATTGCCCCTTGCGATTAACGCGATAAAGCCCGTTAAAGCAGGTCTTGTTCAGAAAGATCATGCGCGCCGCTCTCTCGGCGTCGTCCAGATCTTCGCAATCCATCTCTCTGATCTTATAAAAATAGTGGATATCGTTTCGATGTTCGCGAAGCGCTTCGATTACTGCTTCAGGCTGATCGCGCAGCATCACATAACAATTGATCAATTCCGCGTTGCAATCGGAGATTATCGCTTTAAGTCCTTTGTTGCGCGCCGCCAAGTTGAAAAATACGGCGCCGCCGCCCAGAAAAGGTTCGAAGTAGCGGTTGAATTTCGGCGGATAGAACTTATTAAATGTGGAAAGGAGCTGTGACTTTCCGCCCGCCCATTTTAAAAAGGGTGTGGCCGGTTGTGTTTGTGCGATCTGACGAACACCTGTGCCGTTAGCTCGTCGAGCAGGCTGCATCTCCAACACTTATTCCAGCTCTTTCTAGTAAGCGGCGTGTCGCCCAGTAATGAACTTCCCAAACATCCGGTCCGTACCCGCCGGCAAAGACCATGGCAAGAGGAACACCCTTGCTCGCAAATGTATCTATAACATAGAAATCTCTTTCTTTCATAGCCTCAAGTGAGAGCTTGATGAATTTTGTGCCCGGAAGCACGTCTTTCTCATAGGGATCGCTGCCGGCTATGAACAGCACCATATCCGGTGCAAAGCGGCGTAGAGACTCTTTTACGCCTTGTTCGACAAATTCCTGATAGCGGTGCGTTTCTGATTCTTTTACGGGCATATCGAGATCGCTAACTTGTTTCTCATCCGGCCAGCCCTCATCTGAGTGGACGGACATGGTGAAAACGCTGTCGTCGTTATTGAAGATTTTTGCCGTTCCGTCGCCTTGATGAAAGTCAAGATCGACGATCAGGACCTTCTTTAACAGATTCTGTTTTTGCATTGAGCGGATCGCGATAGCGACATCGTTGATCACGCAATATCCCCGGCCTCGATCGGCAAAAGCGTGATGATAGCCACCACCTAAATTTGCCGCCAGCCCGGTTTGCAGGCTGAGCATGGCCGCCTCTTTAGTGCCACCGCATTTGAGGCGCAGATCCTCAATTAAGCTTGGTAGAGGCACGACAGCTTTGTCGGGGAAATATTCGTTGCCTTTGAATTCAAAAATTTCAAGCCAGGTCGCAGTCTCGGACAGTGTATCCAGGTATTCCGCGGTGTGCACCAGCCGCACATCTTCTTCTTCTATGGATTTAGGTATTCTGTATTCGATTTTTTCCAAACCACTAGCGGCTCGTTCCTCCGACAATTTTTTTAATACGAGTTCGCCGCGGTCGAGTGCAAAGGGTTTGTCGACCCCGAAACGACTCAGGTCAGTGTTGTATCTAGGTGAGTAAAGTAGAGGCGCAATCATTGTTTAGAAAGTATAGCGCGTCCTCTGTTATAGGGCGGGGTTGCTGGGGCAAGTTGAGGTATCGTCGTGGAGAAGGTCTAATGAAAAGCTTTGGTTTGGGAAAGAAGCAACAAGCCCGTGCCGAGGAGGCGAAGCCTCAACCACCAACCAATGCCGACTTAACTCAGCTTTTAGCGATTTCGCAAAAGAGTGTTGATAGACCATTTACACTCAGCTGGCAGACACCCGGGGAGCCCACCCTGTACATCCTTACAGTTGTGACTCATGGCGCTCAGCATGACCGTCGCGGCTGGAATTCCAGCGCGGTTGATAATTCGGCGATTGGGGCAGCCAATTGGAAAATGCAGAGCGAAATTGATGGAAAACGTGTCCAGCTGTTCGAGATGCAGTCCAGTGACGCTTACATGGTTCAATCCGTGATCGATGAAATTCTTGCAGGTGGGTCAGAGCCTCCTGCGGTCGTCCAGGAGCCTGGAGAAGACGCCTGGATCAACGTGGCAAAAGCTCCCGCAGAACAGGCTGGTGCTCCCCCGTCATATGGAGGCGCTGCTACAGTCTCTGCAACTGACAATGCTGGTACTATCAGCGGTGTCAGCGGGCAGGCGCTTCAGGCTGGTAATCTTCGCCAGACACCGATCCGCACTTTGATTGAAAGTTACGTGTCGGGTAGAGCAACAGGGCGACTTATTTGTGATCTTGGCACGGTCACATCCGAAGTATTCTTTACTGACGGTGAGCCGGTTCACGCTAAATCGATCCATTCGATTTATAACGATCGCGATATGGTTGGCGATAATGTAGTCGTGGATTTATTAACGTGGAAGGAAGGCGATTTTAAATTTCAAAATGGCTGGCCGGCAGCGACGCGAACAGTGCATTCGTCGGGCGCGGACTTTTTAGCAGGAAGAGTGATTGCTTCTGCTACCGCTGGTACCACTACCGGTGCTGCGAGTAGCTCGCCCTCGGCGAGAGGCAACACGTCAGGCGCGCAATCGACTCCCGCTTTACCACCGCCGCCAATGCCCACCCGGAGTGTCAACCCTGATGATTTTTCAAATGTGGATGATCTCATCGGTGCGACATTCGCAGGATTGGTTGAACCTTCCGGAATGCTTAAGTACGGAATGTTTCTAATGTTGGCACGCACGGAATTTGCTCGCCATGAGCTGAGCAGAGTGCCTTTCTGCGTGGCAGCGATTGGTTTGGAAACACAAGGCGGTGGACTAAATTTCCAAAGCATGAGCAAGGTTTTGGAGTGCTTCGAGGCTGCTGGTCAGCCACTCGATGTTATTTCAGCTGCCACACAGAGTCGGCTGTTCGTTTTGTTTCCTCATACTTTCGGTGCTGTAGCTGCGACATCGCTTCAACAATTCCTCAACAATTTACGCGCTACAGCTTTAGAAAACGGCTTGCATGGGAGCTCTCTGCGCATGTCGGTTGGTTTGTGCGAAGTTCCTCGCGACGGTGTCGATTTTGAGTCAGTAATGAGTCGAGCTTGCCAACTGCGTCTAGCCGCTACGCCTGAACGAAGTATTGTTCTTAGCACAGGCTGAGTGGCTTGCAGGAGCGTCGCAACAGCTTGAGAGCAGCGGTTCTGTAGAAGAACTGCCCTTCAGCTTAAGGTCTGCGTAATTATGGGCGGCTGTGGACAGCCGCGCTCCATTTCGGGTAGCGAGCAATGCTTGACTGTTTAGTTGCCAAGATCTGCTAGTTGGCTGATTCCGTTCACACAATGAAATGCCTAAAGTATAGAAACTTAGCTAATTGATCTAAAAGAGTTATTGATCGCGCGATCTGATCTCTAGTAGGTTTAGCTGATTTACAAGATTCTTTTCATTTCAATTAACTACCAAGTAGGAAAAACAGGCACACCCCACCCCTTGCCCCGACTGAAGTTCCAAGCGCGTTTATCCGCATGGATTGTCTAAGCATAGGAATTCCTGCTGATGGTGTAACAGTGAGCTTTGCTTTCTGAGACACCATATTCAGTGCCCGCAAAATTGGAGGTATCTCATGAATACCGATACAGCACCCACTCAAACCAACGGCTCGTCCGTTATTCGTCAAGCGGGTGAGTTCTATCCGGAAATCGCGCCATTCTGCTCTGGAATGCTGAGCGTTTCCGATGGACATCAGATTTATTTCGAAGAGTCAGGCAATCCAACCGGCAAGCCAGTCATCTTCGTTCATGGTGGACCAGGCGGTGGTACCGACGCGAGCTATCGTCGTTTCTTCAACCCTAACGTCTACCGCATCATCCTCTTCGACCAACGCGGCTGCGGTCAAAGCACTCCGTACGCTTCGCTCGAACACAACACGACTTGGGATTTGGTCGCCGATATGGAGGCTATTCGCAAGCACTTCGGCATCGAAAAGTGGATGTTGTTCGGCGGCTCATGGGGCAGCACACTTGCCATTGCGTATGCCGAGACCCATCCCGATCGCGTCAGCGAACTCGTCTTGCGTGGCATCTTTCTCGGTCGCAAACAGGAACTCGATTGGCTCTATCAGTCCGGCGCCTCGACAGTGTTTCCCGAGTACTGGCGCGACTATCTGAAGCCGATTCCGGCAGATGAACGTCTCGACATGGTCAAGGCTTACTACGCGCGCCTTACTAGCGACGACGCGGAAGTCCGCCTGGAAGCCGCGAAAGCATGGAGCCTTTGGGAAGGCAGCACCAGCAAATTGCATGTGGATGAAGGATTGCGTGCGCGTTTCGGCAATGCTGACTTCGCTGTCGCCATCGCTCGAATCGAGTGTCACTACTTCATCAACAACTGCTTCCTGAAGACTGACTCGCAGTTGCTTGATGACGTGCTGCGGATCAAGCACATCCCCTGCATCATCGTGCAAGGACGTTACGACATGGTCTGTCCGATCGCAACAGCTTACGAGCTGCATTGCGCTTGGCCGGAAGCCGAGTTCGTTGTTGTGCCTGACGCCGGTCACTCCATGTCGGAGCCGGGAATCAGGCGCGCACTCGTTCAGGCTGCCGACAAGTTCGCTGCAGTGTGATCTAGTCCAACGCTTGATTGCGGAATGGATGTTCCGCTCTTCATTCACCAGCACCAGATGTGGTGATCGATTCACGCTGCCGACTGGCGCGTGACTATTCAAGCCCGAGCATAACTTGCCCGGGCTCCTAACTCTCAAGGAGAGCATATGCACTTCATAGCAGCACTACTGATGCTGCTGTTGTTCTTCGACATTTGCTTCGCCATCTACGTCGTTCTTGCGATTCGCCGCATCAATGCGCAATCGCCGACTCCGCGGGCTGAAAGCAAGTCGGGCACCGACAGCAATGATTTTACTGGTGAGCAGCCAGTGTTTTTGGTCAAGCCCTACCTTCAGCTTGGCACCGCTCCTGGTGACAGGGGTAACGAAAGTCTTGAGATTCGCTGGTTTGCGCCAAGCAAGCCCGAAGACAACTGGTCCGTCGAGATCAGATTGTCCAAGGCTCTGCGTGGATCGTTCAAGCGGCTCTGGTTGACTCCCGTTCAAAGCGCCGTCACTTTCCTCGAGCACGAGGAAGCGATACCTGATGAACAAACGCAGTTCCACTGCAACGTGCAGAATTTGCTGCCTGGCGAGAAGTTCGAGTATGAGGTCTGGAAGAACGGCGTGCCGGTCTTCGCCTCGTACGCCACGGCTCGTAAGGATGCGTCCCAGCCTTATCGCTTCGTCGCCGTCGGTGACATGGGCGAGGGCAAGCCTGAGCAGCTGAAGGTGGCACACCAGATTTCGCGCTTCGCGCCCGACTTCCTGGCTATGCCTGGTGACATCGCCTACAAGCGTGGGCGTGTTTCCGAGTATCTGCGCAAGTACTTCCCCTTCATGAACGCCGAGCGCTCTTCGCCGAACGCCGGTGCGCCGCTTCTGCGCATGATTCCGTCTTTCTCCTGTCTGGGCAATCACGACTACGGTCGTCCCGACCTGATTGACGTTCCCGACCTCGATGATTTCCCGGACTTGTTCGGGTACTTCATCTTCTGGTCGCAGCCGCTCAATGGTGCGGATTGTTCGCTTACCAGCACCAACTGTCAGAAGTTGATCGGCGAGAAGGAGAATCAGGATCGTTTCCTTCAGGGTGCGTTGGGTCGTTACCCGCGCATGGCGTCGTTCTCCTACGACTACGGCAACTCTCACTGGCTCATCCTCGACTCCAACTCCAACGTCGATTGGACGAACAAGGATCTGCAAGAGTGGGTAAGGAAGGACCTGTCGTCTTCTAAGGCAACTTGGAAGTTCGTCATGTTCCACCAGCCTCCTTTCACTTCTCACGGCAAGCACGGCAAGGAGCAGCGTATGCGGCTCATGACGCGCATCTTCGAGGAGTGCGGTGTGGACGTTGTCTTCAACGGACATGCTCACCTCTACGAGCGTTCTTACCCGCTCAAGTTCACTGTCAGCCCCAAGGCTGATGGCAGCTTGATCGGTGCGGACGGCTCTGTTGACGGCACCTGGCTGTTGGACCGCAAGTTCGATGGCATCAATGTCACCAAGCCTGAAGGTGTAATTTATGTCGTCACCGGAGCTGGTGGCGCTAAGTTGCAGGAGCAGCATCTGCCGCCTTCCGGTGAAGGATGGTTGGAGTCGACGTGCAAGCACGTTGCTGAACTGCACAGTTTCACCGTTTGCGATGTCGACGGTTCGACGCTGACGCTGCGCCAGATCTCTCTCGAAGGCGATGAATTGGATCGACTCGTTATCACCAAGTAACGAGTTGATTTGCGCCGGTAAGAGGTTGCGTCGCCCAATCCGAGTGAGTAATACAGCTAGCGGCCGAGCGGCGTTCGGAGAAATCTGAACGCCGCTGGATCGTGGTCTTCGTTTTAATTTCTGCGGTTGCTTATTAACTATGTGAGCGTAACTTGGAAAAACCCAGGGCGCTCATATTTTTGCGTTATGATACGATACAATTTAGTATGTTTCCGCTATACCGCCACTGGGTTGGGTTTTCCTCTCTGCGCTTCGCAAAGCAGCATGATTTTCTGATCTGACAGGTCGCAGCGCATATTTGCCAATTTCTCGTTAACCAGTCCTTAACCGATAGCTGCCAAACTCATGCCATTACTAAGTTGGAGAATCGCATATGGGCTGGGGAGCTGGTGCCTCAACTGGCATACTGGTGCTCGACTACATATTGAGACCTTTCCTTAAGATCATGATGAAATTTCCGATCATTGGACTAGTTTGTTTGTGCCTTGTGTACGGGGTGATCGGTTATCACGCATTGAAGTCCGCTTATTTAGCCGATCAATGAAGGCTGTCGCGAAGTTCAAATTCTTTTGCTGACTGCAAATCTTTAGCTGCGAGATCCGGTTTTCCTAAAGCTTGATAAGCCTTGGCCCGCAAAAGATAGATGGAGCTGGCATTGTCCTTGTCTAAATTAATGGTGGTGGTAAAGTCTTCAACCGCTTTTTTATAATCGTGTGAATCTAGATATACCCTACCGCGAAACCGGTGAGCATCCTCATCATCTGGATTGAGCGTTACAAGCTGATTGTAATCAGCGAGAGCTCTAGGGTAATTCTTTGTCAATCGATAAAGATCAGCACGTTTAAACTGAACTTTGTCGTCCTTTGGATTTCGTTTCAGATGAAGACTGTATTCTTTGATCGCCTTTTCTTGGTGTCCGGTCGATAAATAACATCCGCCCAACCGCATGTGCACGCCTGAATTGTTCGGGTCTAATTTTGCTACCTGGTTAAAATTTTCAATTGCTTTGTCGCACTGATTAAGCGCTGTATATGCCTTGCCTAGGCTGTAATAGTAGGCAAAATCTTTTGGATTTATTAGTATTGCTCTATTCAGATCGTTGGCTGAATCCTGATAGCGATCCTCGGCGAACAGAGTTTCGGCGCGCCGATAGTAAGTGTCTGCTCTTTTGTCGTCGTAGATTAGGGCGTCCGTAAATAGCTTGATTGCTTCCTTGTAATGTCCTTTTTGGTGCTCTCGGCGTCCTATTGCAACTAATTCTTTTGGATCAAATTTCGACTTAATTGGCACCACGGCTGGCTCTGGCTTGCCAATCATTCTACAAGCCGCTGTTCTATTCGTGCGAGCTTCACTGTCCAGCGGATTGAGCTGTAGTACATGTGTGTAATCAGCGATTCCTGCTTCGAATTGTCTCAGTTGCAAGTGTGCAAAACCGCGCAGGCGATATGAATTAGGCTCGGATGGCTTTATGGCAATTGCAGTGGTGCAATCTTCTATCACCTCTTCAAACTTTTTCAGTTTTGCATTGCATTCGGCTCGCCAATAGTATCCAGTAGCGCTTTTCGGCTCGGCTTTAATGCCCTTTGTATAACTGTCGACGGCCTGCTCGTATTGCTTTGCCCGAAGAAACTTGTAGCCGGCATCGCTGTCAGGATTGCCAGTCTGGCCAACGGCCGGAGGCAGCAGCAAAGCCATTAGAGCCAAAATAGTAAATTGTTTGAGATCGATGTTGGTCATTTTGCAACCTCATAACAATCCTAGCCTAAGACTGAATCGATTGCATGTGACCCTAATTTGGTCGATTCGGGATAGCTTTATCCGAGGCTCCTTATTGTGATGGAGGCAGGACCTTCGGAGGTGCGAGGTAGACGGAACTAAACGACGGGCCTCGCGTCTGTGCAGTGACTAGACGTCTAAGGTGATGACATGTTTTATGTAAGCGATGAGATTGCCTCAAAATCCGAGTCCACACTTGAAGTCGATATTTCCGAGCTGAGCGCCTATCCAGATCAAGCGAAGTCGACCGAGGAATTTCTAGCACCACATCATGGTGCCGACAGAGATAAAGTTGTTTTGTTCGGTAAAGTTGTGATCGCGAAGAGCGCTTAATCCAACAAGTATTTTTGCATGAAGAGAACTTCGGAATAGAACATGAAGTCGCTGTTTTTCTTTTTGGCGAAACCGTGTCCTTCGTCGTTCGCCATCAAGAACCACACTGGTGTGCCGTTCTTGCGTACTGCCTCGACCATTTGAATTGATTCGCTAGCAGGCACTCGCGGGTCATTTTTGCCTTGTACGACAAAGAGTGGCTTTTTGATTTTGTCGGCGTTATTGGCAGGTGCGATTTTCTCCAAAAATGCGCGCATGTCTTTTTCTCGTTCATCACCATATTCGACGCGTCTTAAATCGCGCCGATAACCCTGAGTGTTTTCCAAGAAGGTGACGAGATTCGAAGGACCTACAACCGCCATGGCGCAGCGAATTTTGTCGCTATAAAATGCCGACATGGCCAGGGTCATATGACCACCATAGCTGCCTCCCGTAACCATTATTCGGTTAGCATCCAAGTCGAATCTCGACTTGATGTAATCGATCAACGTCGACACGTCTTTGTATGAATCCTCACGCAACAAGCCGTTGTCCAATTTTAGAAACGTCTTTCCATAGCCCGAGGAACCACGGATATTCGGAAACAGAATTGCTACTCCGAGTTCGTTCAGAAGGTAATTGTTCTTGCCTAAAAAGCCGGGTCTTGATTGACCTTCCGGTCCGCCGTGGATGTTGATCACGACTGGACGCTTGCCTGTAAATTTGGCTGGCGGTTTGTACAAGAATCCGGACATTGTTTTTCCGTCAAAACTCTTCCAGTGGATCAACTCAGGCTCGCTAAAATTTGTTGTGTTAATGCCACCGGTTTCACTTTTGGTCCAACGTTCAACTTTGGGTGTTTTTACATCGAGTGAATAAACGTCTCCCGATGTCTTGGCCGAGTCGAGCACGAACCCCAAATCCTTGTTGTTTTTGTGCCACTCTAGTGCTGAAACTTGTCCCGCAGGCACCTGCGGTGCGGGCAGTTCGACTTCGCCTTTCGTGTCCCATAAGTGCAAGATGGATCTGCCGTCTTCGTTGGTGGTAAAGGCAATCATCCTGCCATCCCAGCTGAGAGCGACTTCAGCGACATCCCACTTGATGTCGCTGCTAAAAAACTTGATCTTCTTCGACTCGAGATCCATGTAAGCCAGACGTTCGAATTCAGAGTCTTTGTCGGTGGTTAAGTAGACACCCTTACCGTCTTTGCTGAAGACACCGTTTGAGTAGTGAATCTTCTGGTCTGGATCTTTGGCAGTCAAAAGTTTTTTCTCGCCTGTCGTCGAATCCATTGTCCAGAAGTAGCTTTCGTTGATTGAAATTTCTTCCTCGACAAGAATTGTTTTATCGTCGGGAGACCAATCGAGAGGCTCCCAACCACCGCCTTCTAACTGGGCGATCATTTTGTCGGATTTTGGATCGCTAGGATCGACGGTATAGATGTCCACGTCACTTCCAGTACGGCGTGTTGAGCCGTAAGCAATACGGTCACCATTAGTCGACCATGGACCTCCTGTGTTGCGCGATTTTCCGTCCGTTACAAGCGTCACTTCTTTGGTGTCGATGTCATAACGATATTTTTGAAAGAACTCATCGCCGCCCTTGTCTTTGGTAAAGAGCAAATATTTAGCTAGCGTAGGTTGGTATGTTCCACCCCTGGCGCTGTCTCGGAAAAATGTCAATTGTGATCGTGCACCATATGGCATTTTCACTTCATGAACTTGCTGTGTGTCAGCGAAGCGGGTATTGATCAAAATCTGCCTGTTTTTGGGATGCCAGTTGGTTAGCGAAGCTGAGCGAAAGTTGGTGTATCGGTCCACCTGGTCGACCAAATCCATCGGCACTGGTGGGATTCCTTCAACGACGAGGTTGTCCCCCGGTTGAAGAACTGCTGCAGGAGCTGTAGGAGCTGCAGCAGGATCGATAGTAGGAGCCGCAGCAGGGGCAGTAGGAGTTGGCGCGACTGGCTCAGTTTTGCGCTTGGCCGCGTGAGCTGTAGAAAACATGGACAAACTAAGAGCTAGAAGCACGCTGACAACACGGCTGTTCATCGATTCACTCCCCAGGAAATTAACTGTGGTTACCTTACCATTACAGTCTCATCATCAGGCTCTTGGCCTGATTGGCTGGCGCGTTGCAAATGCCAGGCGCGGACGATCTATCGCAGCGAGCACAAAGTAATCACTGCATTTTGTGCAATGTAAGAAAACCTTGCAGAGCTGAAACTTCCGTTTCTAGCGCTAGATAGCACAGTAGTCAAGATGTGTTTCCACTGCCCCCCTTAGCTTTGCGATAGCTCGCATAGCTTTTCTATTAGTCCTCAAGAGCTTAATAGAGAAGCCTATATAGCTTTAGTCAAGATTCTTTTCTGAAATGAGCTCCTATTGCTTTTATATAGGCGATTTCGGCACGGTTGGTTATCACCGTTTTCCCATATCAACCACCTAACCACCTAAGCAACAGCAAGCTTCATCACCATTCACAGCCACCAACAATCATCCCAGTAGGGCTGTGAGTTGTGGCTTTTTTTTCACCAGAAGCCGATTTATCGGCACGAAAGGAAACCTACTATGGCTACGCAAACAATCAAACTGGTCGCCGCTGCTCACAACAACGACACGGTGACCCTCATTGGGTGGGATTGGAACCGAGGCGTCAAGATCGCCAATTCTCTCGGTTTCTCCCTCACCCGGATCAACGCAAAAGGTGATCGCGAGATCATCACGACCAAGCTGCCGTTCGACGGCCAGGACAACAAGGACTGGCAAAGCCAGCCGAGCACGGTTTGGCCGATTCAACGCAAGTGGTGGATCGACTTTACCGGCAAGTCGGGCGAGACATACACCTATGAGATTCAGGCCCTGGACGGTACACCCGCCAAACTGACTCCCATCAAGGGTCTGCTCGTCACCACCAATCCGGTCACGCTTACCACCAAGGTCGACGAAACCTTCGAAGTTGCTTTCACTCGCGGCATTCTCTCGACTCAGTGGCTTGCCCACATGATCGGGATCGGTGCGGACGGTCAACCCAACTTCCAGAAGCTCATCGACGCCCTGGACGACTACACCAACCCCAACAACGTCATCCGCAAGGAGCTGATGGCGAACGTTCCGGCAATGCTCATGGCTCCGATCACGGAGTGCGCCAGCGATGGTGGACACGTGTATCAGGCTATTTACGAGCTGAGCGCGAACCAACTGGTGGACTTCCTGCGGAAGAACCTCCAGTACTTCTCGCTCATCCTGGGCAACACCGGCGCCGACGACTTGACCAATGCTCCCGCCCGCAAGGCGCTGCATGACGACAAGGCGGACATTCACGATCGCATGATCGGCGCTTGGGGCATTCCTCACAACAAGTTCCAGGTCAAGTGCGACAAGAACAAGGTGCCGACGGACGTCACAACCGGTAGCACCAACTGGACGAACACGGGTATGGGTTGCCAGTCGAACATGGTGGCTCGCATTCGCAACGCTCAGGCGGCAGCGAACGTCATGGACTACTGGAACCGGCTCCTGGCGGACAACAGCCAGCAGTCGCTCGCGTTCCGCCAGCGCAACGCCAAGGGTTACGCACCAATTACCCTTTCGGATGGAACGGTCATCGAGACTTACTTCCAGCCGAGCATGGACAGCAAGGTCAAGCCCAAGAATCCTCCGGTTCCGCTCTCGCCGTTCCTGACGAGAGTGAAGTCGCTGATGGAGGGTGCGAAGGACGTCCTTGTCGGTGAGGTGTTTTACCCGGGCAACCCGTCGGTGGTCCAGTGGATGGCCGACATCTGGAACAGCAATGCGAAGCTGTACCAGTTCATGACTGTCAGCACCTACGACGCGCTCATCGGTGTCAAAACCAAGCGTCGCAAGGGTCGTCAGCCGTTGTTCACTCTGGCAACGGGCTATGAGCAGGACTTTGCCGACTTCGTCAAAGAGCTGCTCAAGCTGCCGGATGCTCACGCCATTACTCACGGCAAGATCATCGTGATCGACCCGTGGGGTGACAAGCCGATTGTGATCTTTGGTTCCGACAACCTCGGTGCCAAGGCGAGCTACGGCAATGACGAGAACGGCGTCATCGTCATCGGCAACAAGAAGTTGGCGCAGTTCGTGTTCGTCAACATGGTCGACATCAACAAGCACTTCCAGAGCCGCGCCGCCGCCAAGGCGAGCAAGTTCGTGAAGAATGCTGTTGGTTGGACGGGCAAGCTTGCCACTACCGATTCGTGGCAAGACGGCTTGTTGGACGGCTACAAGCAGCTTGAGGCGCAACTGTTTGCCACCGGCAAATGGGACGGCTCTTCGCTGATTGACGACCCCAACCTGCAGCCCGTTCTCGTCGTGCCGCCTCCGAAGCGCAAGCCCGCATCAGCACCGGTCTCTACCGGAGTTGCTGGTGCGGCGCCCGGCGATGGGACGGCAGATGCGAACGTTGTCACTCCTGATGCCGTCACTGCCGACGTCGTCAAGCCCGACTCCACCACCGTCGTCGATGGTGGTACAGAGGCACCTGCTGTCGATGGTGGCACGGAACTGCCTGCTGCAGCGCCTGTCACGCCTGTTGAGCCCGCCAAGTAACTCCTGGTAGGTAAAGCAGGATTCGGTGCGTTTACTACCCACCCTCGCCCGGGGGCTCTGACCGCAAGGTCATCCCTCGGGCGCTGTTGGGCAACTTCTGGATTGGGAACGGTGGTTGTAATACCACCGTTTCTAATTCTTTTTTCTGTTTTTATACTTATGCATATAGTATTTCGATCCGCCTTGGACACTCCCGCTCCAAAAATGAAGAACTCTTCCAATCGAGCGTTGGAGTGTCCTAAATGGCTTTAGCGATGATGCTTACGTTTGGTGTTCACTGCTGGAACAGACTTGTTGGAAGCCTTGTTGGGAATTGGACTAACTGCCTTCGCGCTTGGTAGCCCGGTCACTTCCACAGCTCGTGGATAGCCGCCCATTTCGGGGGTTAGTTCACAAACCACCGTGATCGAAAACACCTTGTCATCACCCGGTTTGCCATTGATCAAAGAAATGTTTTTACCAGTCACTTTGAACGGTACCTGATTCTTATCCACGGGTCCCAGCGGACGAACCAGGTCCACTTGGACTTTATTCGAGTGATGGTTGTTTTGATTTTCGTCAATAATCTTCAGAACATCGAGTTCAGTATCGGGTATTTCGCCAGCCGCTTGCAGCTTGTCGCGCGCTTTCTCGCTCAATTGCAGGCGCATTAGCTCGCCCATCGACTCCTTAATCGTTTGCGGATTGCGGTCGAAGATGTTTTGAGTCAGAGACGTGACAAACTTTTCCAGCGAGGCTTCTCGCTCTTTCAAAGCCTGCTCTTTGCTGGTGCAACCCGCAAGACTCACAGCTATAAGCAACAACAGGATGGACAAGACTGGGATGAAATTAGATTTGACTTGGAGCATCATTTGGGGTGGACCGGTTTCCTTTCGCGCAGCGGCGAACTAGAATAACTTATGTTTTCTGCAACGACACTATTACTCGCTCATGTTGCGATTTTAAAATTTGCAAAATAAGCCATGGCTTTCTCGGAAACCCGCACAGTTGTAGTGTTTGAATGATATCCGGTTGGCAAGTGCAAGGAGTAAAGATATGAAGACCGCTGTCACGTTATTGGTTCTGGGCTTGGTCTTAATTTCGGCGCCGGCGTTTGCCTGCGGTGACAAAGAGTGCGAGGCGAAACATCGTAAAGGCGCTAAAGAGTCGTCTTCCGTCCCTACCGATAAGCCACTTAAAGAAGCTGCCAAAGTGAGTGATGACAAAAAGGCAGAAGCACCGATTGAGTCACAAACAAAATCCGAAGCTAAGTAACGTTGTTTTGAGTTTGAAATGGCGAACGTTTTGTCCGCTATTTTCTTTGCTACCATATGCGGTGCATACTATATAGCCAAGTATAAATAAAAAACGAAAAAGCAAGTGCAGCAGCCGAAGCTGCTAGACCTGCCTTTCCGCCTCTGTTGCGAACAGAATTATTCGGCGCTGTCGGAGGGCTCTTTGCAGAGCGCTTCGATTTGCCGAACCCGATCACGCGCGCCGGCGTAAGCCGACTGAGCGAACAACAACGCAGAGAAATACGGATTGGTCCGATATCCCCAGCGAAGGTTGAATTGCTTCCGCACGCTGGCGAGGTGAACTCGGGCGCTGGCGCGTTCGCTTCTTGCCTTCAAGAGTTCGTCGAGACGCGCAGGCAGGGGGAGCGCTGCGATCTTGGCGAGCCACTCGGCGTATTGACGCTTGTTGACGCGGTTGATGTGCAAGAACCCGGCGGTGCCGAGCCCAGAAGCTGCGATAACGAGGATCGCAATGGTGATGATGATTGGCATGAGTTTACCCCAAAGTAAGGACGATGCCACTCCAGTGAGGAATTCACTCGGCGGCGGTCATCGCGAAAGGGAACGTGGGCACCAGTTATGGTGCCTACGTTCAATGAATTGAGCGGAACAACAGTAACCTCAGATGAGAAAAGATCGCCGGTTAAGCGATTTTGACAGCCCTGAGAATCACCTTGTCGTCGGAGTAGCTGACAGCCAGAGTGCCATCGTATGTGATAGCAAACTGTTTGCGAGCCCATGCTGGCGCGTTGTTGAAGGCGTCGCGGACACGCTGTTGATCCCCGGCACTCAGGTCTGAGCGCTGGATCCAATCAGCGACGTCATGCGTTTTGCGATAGTTGCGAACCCTGACCACGTTCAATCCGGCGCGCTGCAAGATCGCCTTCCACTCCTTTTTGGTGTAGGAGCGGATGTGAGTTGGATCACGCAATTTCTCGAGGTGGTTGATGAATTGATCTTGACGGCGTGCCTCTGGAACGCAACTGTCTTCCAGAACGAAGACGCCACCAGGCTTGAGAACGCGAGCGATTTCCCCAAGTGCCTTCTCGATGTCGAGAAAATGGTGCGGCGCGATTCTGCAAGTGACAGCGTCGAACGAAGCGTCGTCGAACTCGAGAGCCTCGACGTCGCGCACAACCGCTTCCACGTTGATCAAACCGCGTTCACCGAAGAGCTTGAGCGTCTGCTCGATCATCTCAGGTGCCAGATCGGAAGCGGTTACCTTTTTAACGAACGGTGCCACGGCAGCGGCTGTGTGACCGGCACCAGTGGCGACGTCTAGCACAGTCATGGTCGGCTGTGGCGAAAGCAATTGCAGCAGAATTTGCAGGTCGGCGCCATGCGCGTGACCGGGACTTCTTGCGTATGCTTCGGCTGTACGACCGAACTGTCGTGCAACGTCTGCCTTGTTTACAGGTGTGTCTGGTGCGTCTGGCGCGGTTGTGTCTGTCGGTGTCGACGAGACTACGACCGCGGCAGGCGGAGGGATGACATTCGTCACCAATCGCTTGGCGCCCTCAAACAACTTGTAAACCGGGCATTTAGCCGCGGCAGCTTTGATGTCTGCGAGTTCCGCGTCGGAGAGATTGCCTGTGACAGAGATGTCCTCTGTAATCACCGCAATGCGCAGTTTCTTGTCGTTCGGATCCGTCTCTTCCGTCAAGGTGACGGTAACGGAAACGCTCTTCAAGTCCCACTTGCGCTTCGCTGCAACCATGATGATCGTCATGGCGGTGCAAGCACCAAGTGCGCCGAGAGCCAAGTCTTTTGGATCGGGACCGCCATCGGCACCACCAGCAGTGGTAGCTACGTCGGAAATGACATTGTGGTGCCCAGCCGCTATCGTCTGTTGATAGGTGTGGCCGGGTGCAAGCGAGACTGTGACAGTCTTGTTCATGAGCTGTTGCTCCTTTCCCTTCGAACCGCGAGTCCAGTCATTGCGGACTGAACTCGCTAGTTCTCAGGTGTTGGACTACTTCTTGGACAGTGCTTCCCGCATCTGCTGGTTGATCACCCGCAGCACGGTGACACGGCTGTAACGCTTGTCCTCGCTCGAGATGATGAACTGCGGCGCGAAGTCACTGCCGGTGCGATGGAACATCTCGTTGGCGGCAGGCGTGTAGTCGTCCCAGTGGGCGCGAGCGATCGCATCGGATGCGCTCACCTTCCAGGGCTTGTCCTTCTTGCGCGCCTTGAAGCGAACCTTCTGCTCACCCTTGGAGATGTCGAGCCAGATCTTGACGAGCACGATGCCCTGACGCTGCATCTGCCACTCGGCGACGCGCAGCTCAGCGTATGAGTCGCGAATCTGGGCTTCGGGCGTGTAGCCCATCACCAGCTCGACGAGCACCCGCTCTTGCCAGCTGCGGTCGAAGACGCGCACCTGACCGTAGGCAGGCATACGCTCGTGCTTGCCGAAGCGCCACATGTAGTAGTGCTGCAACTCCTCTTCGCTTGGCGGTCCGATCGGCACGCTGGCGAAGATCTTGAAGTCGTAGCCCAGCGCTTCCGTGATCCGCATGGTGGCACCAGTCTTACCGGCACCGTCCCGACCTTGCAGAACAACGGCGAGCGACTTTTTGGCCGCGGCCATCTGGCGAACGAGGAGGTTGAATTCGGTCTCCTCCTTCTTCAACGCCTTCTCGTACTCGTCCTTGTCAGTCATGGCAAGGGAGTGGTCGACGGCGGAAAGGTAGTCGGGAATGTCGGCCTTGGCCCAAGGCTCGATCAGATTGGGAAACTCGCCCGCCACCTTGATCACGCCCGTTTTGAGGAGTGTGAAATTCTTGGCGCGGGCGAGTTTCTTCGATGTCTTTTTAGACATAAGAGCACCCTTTTCTTAGTTGAGCTGTCCGAACATGTCGAACAGGTAGAACCGCTCTTGCAGGGCGGATCGGACGTCTGTGTGCGCGATTGTGGTGCTGTCGATCAGCCGCCCAGTGCTCGCGTCGTAGAACTTGAGTACGGCAGCAGGGCGACCAAGGATGCGGTCGAAACGCGCATCCATGAGCAACCTCTGGTTTCCGTCCAGCTGCCGGATAGCAACTAGAGCACCATTGCCGCCGTAAGAATAAATCGTGCGCCCAACAAAGTTGTTGAAGGGCTCGAAGCGATCGACCTGCACACTGCCTGAGCCGTACGCGATCGTCCACTGATATTCGAAGTGGAAATTCGCTCCGTACTTCTCCACGTTTACCAGACGTCCAGATGAATCCTTGCCGCTCACGATTGCACCACCGCAATCAGAGCTGCTGTACTCGACCTTCCATTCCACCACCCGGAACCGCACATTGTTGTGCAGGTACTGGAGGATGAAATCCGGAGGTGAGGACAGATACTTGACCGAGCCAGCGCAATTGGGATTGCTAGGCCCGCTTGTTGGTGGCATATATGGTGGCGGCGGGGGCTCCGTCTGAACGATGGGCGGCGGTGAATATCCACCTCCTCCCGGGTCGTGCACTGGATGCATTGGGTGGATTATCCAGAACGCCAGGACCGCCGCCACAATTGCTCCGATCCACCACCAGCATTTGCGCTTCTTCTTGATTGGAGGAGGCGGCGGTGGAGGTGGTGGCGGTGGAGGAGGTGGTGGCGGTGGTGGAGGTGGTGGCGGTGGTGGAGGTGGCGGCGGTGGAGGAGGTGGTGGCGGTGGCGGTGGAGGAGGTGGTGGCGGTGGAGGAGGAGGTGGCGGCGGTGGAGGAGGAGGTGGAGGCGGTGCGGGAGGGCACTTGCACTCACATCCACATCCAGTGCAACACGAACATTTCGTGCGGCACTTGTCTCCACAACCACAGGAACATCCACAGGGGTCAGGCGGATCTGCTCGTGTCTGTCGCACAGTCATGTGCACATCCACTTGCAGCTCGCGCTGGTTGTGGTCGCCATCGGCATTGTTCGTGTCAACGACGAGCGTCATCGAAGCCTTCGCTTCTTTGTGCGCAGTCGTCGACACATCGCCGATTTGCTCCAACGCTTGTTCCGTGCCGAGATAACCGAAACGCTTGAGGATCTGGCGATATTCCTCGTTGGCTTCCGCGTTCTCGACTTTGTCGGCACTAGCCTTGGCTGCAGCGCGAGCTTTAGCCAGGCAGGCGATCACTTGAACACGAGTTTCAGCGATGCTGCCCGAGTTGTCGATGATTCGATGCGCCAGAGCCGCTTTCTTTTCCTGAGGCCACTGAGCAGCGATGCGCTGTTGCGCTTGCTCCTCGGTGATGGAATCTCGCTCCATAAGCCTCTTCAGGCGAACACTGCTCTCGGCGAGAACCGCCCAAACTTCGTCGTAGTCGTCTTGTTGACCAGATTCGAAGAGGAGCGGCACTTCCAGAGCGACGATGTCGCTTTTGAGCGCCTTGATCCGCTGTTTGCAGACCAGACGAATGGCAGGATGCATCAGGGCATTCAGTTCTTCACGCGCTTGCGCGTCGTTGAAGATGATTGCTCCGAGCCTCTTGCGGTTAATGGGTCCATTTGGTGCGTCCACCAGATCATCGCCGAATCGGTTAAGAATGGCGCGATAGATGGGGTTCGGTGAGTTGAGAAGTTGGTGCGCGATGTTGTCAGTATCGACAACGGGGACGCCCAGCTCTTCCAAACACCGTCGCACAGTCGACTTGCCACAACCGATGGAAGCGGTTATCGCAATTGTGTACGTCTTGTGAGACTTGCTCATTGCTCAATCTCCATTGTTTGGAAACACGCCCATGAGCGTGCGAAATAGGTCGACATCGCGTGTTTTGGCGCGAGCCGAGGTTAATCCGATGCAGCTAAACAGCTACACGCGTGGGGTTCAGGGAAGCGTTTATCTCGTTAGAGAGTGCTTTTAAGTTATGAAAATAGTCCGAAGGTAATGTAATGAGAAACGTAGTTACACTAGCCAAGATCTCTATATGTTTTCAATAAGTAGTGAGAATGCACTGCGCTTGTGAGTAGTGATTAATAGCGCAGTTTGCGTTACCAAATGACAACCGGTCTCGACTTGGCTATGTCAAGTGCACCCTGGCGGAGAAAAATCCCGGTGAGGACAGGCGAATTAGCCGGTTGATTCGGCGCCAGTAATTCCGATCAACGGACCGACTCCGCTGTGACGATCCACGGAGTAGTAAATCCGATCAACGGACCGAATTGCTGTGACGATCCACCTGCGAGTAAATCCGATCAACGGACCGAATTCGCTTCGACGATCCACGGAGTAGTAAATCCGATCAGCAAGGTGAATCAGCCATGTCGATCAAACACAGCAATAAGATCAGTATGGCGAATAAGCCATGTCAACCCAACGGCAAAGGAAAAATACGATCAGAATGGCGGCGAGGCAAACAAACGACCATTCTACGTAACTCATATTTTCGGGATCTATCATGCTGATGCCACCGTGGTTCTTTTATTATACGCCTGCAATCCACGCTCGCACGAGGCAGCAGCACTACCTCTGGACTGCCTATGCTCGGCGCCATCTTAATTTGCCAGGGAGGTTTTTGGATATCTAAATTAGCCAACGGGTGCATGGATACGCCCTTCTTTTCCCGCTTGAAGTCTTCCTTAAACTTTGGCGCTGATATAATGTTGCGACCAAAGCACCGGGGGAATTGAGATGAGTGACAGACCGCAGTTGATTGGAATAATTCTGTGCGAACTTGTATTGCAAGACGTACTGAGAAGAGATGCGATATCTTGCGTCAACATTCACAGCGGGGTCGTAGCACCGGCGTTTCCGACACAGCTTCCACTAATTTATGCTTTTGCTCAATTGACGGGTGGCAGAGTCGGATTCCAGTATCAATTCAAAGTTGTCGATCCAGATGGCGCAGTAATGGGCAGTTCACCCATGGCTCAGGTCGACCCTTTGCCTAACGAAAATATCACTCACAAAATCATCAACGCTTTCACTGGCTTAACTTTTGAGAGAGAAGGCGTATATGGATTTGCTCTTGATGTCGATGGCGAAACGGTAGGCACGCTTCCATTTCAGGTCGTGCAAGCCACTCAGCAAGCGATGGCTTAAAGATATTTCTTGGACGGCTAGGGAGTCATCCTCGCACCAATTGTGGTGCTCAAAGTATCCACGTCGGGCATACCGGTGTAATAACGCTTCAGTTGGTCGACTACAAGCGTCAAATCGTGCGGATTTGGCTGTGCTTTGGCTTCACTGTAGCGTTCCCATAATGCCTCCCAATTGGCGGGTTCAACCATTAGAACCTGATCGATAATTGAGGGAGCGTTTTTACTTTTGATTCGGCGAGCCAACCAGTAACAGCCTAAAGAAACAGAGGTGTTTGCCGGCGATTCAGTTATTGCTTTGACCAGGAGTTGTTTGCCTGACAGAGGGTTCGTCGGCATGCTGTATCTAAGAAAATAGACGGCATTGGCCGCCAAGACTTCCGCGATCGCACTTTTGTTTTTTGACGAAAGTGCGCGAGTAGTTGCCGTTTCAAAGTCCGACGAAATCGCCGAAATTCTTGCGGGCAGGCTTGAAGAATCAGTGAGATCAAAACTCTTCAGTTGCATGGCTGAATAGAGAGCAGCCTTGGCTAAACAGACTGCAGACGGAGCCAAGTAAGTTCTTTGTTCAAGCTTGTTGGCCAGGTCGCGAAGCTGCGTAGAGGCAGCGGCGGCGTCATGTGAGCGCCAATACTTCATTTGAATTGCATCGATTTCGGAACGGGCATCTTCGTATTGTTCTTGAGCTTTCGAACGTTGCAGAAATAGCCTCTGATGCCGATAGTCGATCGTCATTTTGTACTGACTCCACAAGGGATTGCCTAGTATTGCCAGGGCCCCGTTCACGATTATTCCTTTTGGCACTCCTGTCACCGCATGTGGTGCGACTGAAAAGACTGGTTTGGCGATTGTGAGTGGACCAATTTTTAGGGTTTTAAACATCACCGCGCCGATGCTGATTTTTTGTCCGTCCAGTCCTTCGACTTTTCCGACGGGCAAGAGTGGCGATTTTAGTAGCTTTTGTACTAAGCCTTCCGATACGTTGTTGAAAGCGGCGCCTGTGTCGACCAAAAGGGTTAGCGGCTGTCCATCAAGTTTTCCTTCGACAACGAGTCCTGCCGCTCCTAAAGCTGGTTGTGTTGGTATTACTACTGCGTCTGCCGGCACCGTGACTTCATGGGGGTCTGAGAATGTCAGTTCTCCGTTTTCGTAATCAATGGCGACTAAAAATCTACGCAAGATGTCCGCGCCGATTATGCCGACAGGTTTCTCTCCGGGCAGTTCGTGAAGGCCTGGCAAATCGCTAATCGCAACCGGCACATTATTTAAAGTAAGTTCGCCTAAACTCAGGCTCGACAATGTTGTATAGCTTGTTTTTATCGTTCCTGAGCCGGTAGTCATTCTGTAATCCGACGCCTTGGCTGCACCAAATGTAGTGGCGTCTGCTTGATTGAGAACCGTGGTGGTGGCACCAGTGTCAAGAATAAGATAAACGTCAGACTTGTTATTGATCCTCGATTTGACCATGATTTCATTGGCGCGATATTCAAAAGGCATTTTTATCGGGCCTTGCTTCAATCGGGCGATCAGTACCTCTATGGGCATTTCAAACATTGACTCGTTGCCATTGGGCACTAGTTCAATCATTGATAAATTCGTCTCTGAACTTCTTTTACCGTCGTTGAATTCAATCGTCCTATAAGGTAATTGCGTGCCGAATACAGGTCTATAATCTTGGTATTCGTTAGCTTTTAGGGTACTCAAGCCTTGTTCTAAGTCGGTGCCATAGTATTCGCTTCTAATTACCAGGCTCGTTACTGGATCGATAAAGAAGCGGCTTATTTTGCCGTCCACAGCCTTAATCAAAAGGCATTGACATTGCTTCCCATCAATTATCTTGCTGTCTCCAAAAGCGATGAAGGCGTCCTTGTCAGTCATTCGGTCCAAAAGTTTAAGACCATGTTCAACTTCTAATTGAATTCGCTTCGACGTTGTTGGATCGGTCGGGAAAACATTGTCGCCTTGTTTGACCCAGCTGATTGCTCCGTTATAGCCCGTGATTACTGGTTGCCCAAGGATGTTTAACTCAACTCGCGTCTTGTCTCCCTTGGCGTAAATCTGACACTCAAACGAATTTTCTGCTCCTGAGATCATGGAGCTTTCTTTGATTGCGCCTTTGGCTCTATACATAAGTTGATTGAGGTTTTTCAGTTTGTCGGTGCCACCATACGCATCAACAACTTTTACAGCGAGGTGGCGAGCCAGCGCAGATGGTTTACTCGCAGCGTCTTTCGAATCTAGGTCGATGGCCGACGCGCAAAGTGGATTTAAAAGACTGCAGGAACAGACAAGCAAAAAAAGCAAACAAATTCGCGACTGGAATGTCACTGTGAACTCCGTATCAACACATACACAGATATCGAGGATGCCAGTCATTATCGCAAATGCTGGTTGCTAATTTCAGAATTCAATTGAAAAACGTCTTCGCCGCGGTCTTTCCTCTTGCGAGTGAAACCGCGGTTAGACGTTCAGCGAAAATTAGTCACAGACGCGCCATAAGCTGCGGAAAGTTCTGCGTTTGCGGAAATTTCCGCAGCGTGGGCGTCAGCGTAAAGCTATTTCAATCCATCATTGGTTGGATGGTTGATTGTTTTAACGTGTAGGTGATCCAATTGAGGTTGGATTCATCGTCACCTAAGGACCTTGAGTGGATGTCGGAGCGCCAGGCTGAGCGATCGGATTTCCTGTCAAAACTTGTTGAGAGCCAGGCTGAGCGATAGGATTGCCCTGAGCGTCAGTCATAGGCTGCTGTTGAGCGCCAGGCTGAGCGATCGGATTTCCTGTCAAAACTTGTTGAGTGCCAGGTTGAGCGATCGGATTTCCTTGAGCGTCGGTCATAGGCTGTTGTTGAGCACCGGGCTGAGCGATCGGATTTCCTTGAGCGTCAGTCATAGGTTGTTGTTGGGCGCCCGATCCTTGCAGAGCGGCATCAGACTGGGCCTTGACCGCCTGCGCTGCTTGTTCAGTAATTTGCAAATTTTGGATGAAGACCTTGTCTTGGAGGATTTGTGGATCAGCCTTTGCAATCATCATGAGCAGCCGTGCGCCGTCAAATTGATCTCCTGATTGAATCAGTTGGAATGCTTTTAGCACTGCTTGTTGGATCTGAGGATCGGCGGAACCAGGATTGTTTGTAGTGTCAGTTAAAGGCGCACCTGGTGGAACACCCATTTGTTGTGAGTACTGAGGTTGTGCAAACTGTAGTGGCGCACTGGTTCCGGGCTGAGCAATCGGATTGCCTTGAGCATCGGTCATAGGCTGTTGTTGAGCACCGGGCTGAGCGATAGCGCCAGGTTGAGCGATCGGATTGCCCTGAGCGTCAGTCATAGGCTGTTGAGCACCAGGTTGAGCAATCGGATTGCCTTGAGCGTCAGTTGCTTGCGACAGCCCCGCTCCGGTCATTCCTGGACCTTGAGGCAGAACTTCCCGCATGGTGGTGAGGAAATTTTGATCTTGCAATAGATTAGGATTCATCGTGGAAGCTTTCATCAAGCCCAGAATGCCTGATACTGGGTCACTTGAAGCGGTAGAGAGTGCTTGTCCAGCGATAGCATTTGCATCTCCAGGCTGTCCAGTTGTAGTTTGTTGACCGGCTGAGCTTAGGGCTGATGCGTCACCAGGCTGTCCAGCTGCATATTGTTGACCACCAGCGCTAAGAGCCGACGCGTCAGTCGGAGCACCTGAACTTGCGGGTTGGCTTTCAACTATTTGCAGTTGTTGGAGGAATTGCGGATTTTGAACTGATTGCGGGGACTGTTTCGCTGCATCAAGCAGAGCCATGATTCCACCGTACTGATCTCCCTGCTGGAGCATCGACAGGCCTCTGGTAGCCATGTCCGAACCGCCGCCATTAGCCGTCGCCCCAGTGTCGCCATTCCGTCCGGGTGCACCTGGATAAGAGGCAGCATAGAGATTGTTATTCAAATTGGGATTTTGAGTACCAGCTTGACCCGCTGTTAGAGCTGGGTCACCGGCTTGCGTAATCTCATTGTTGGCGTATGGGCTCGTCATTTAGTTAAACCTCAAGACACGAAAAATCTGTGCGCACGTGATCTGCGACGGTCTTTTTGGTTAGCACACTAAGCAGATGCTTTGCGGGCTAAACGTTTGGATATGGATTGGGCGATTCGAAGTAATGTTATATCCGTGCTTTCACGTAAGCAATACGTGAATTACGTAGTCAACCTTAAATCCAATCGGACTACGCAATCTATCTTCAATTGCTGCGTCTGTCGAAGACTAGGCGCCTTCAGGGGCGTTAAAATCGATGCCGTCAATTCTATTAATTAGGAATCCCCGATGGGCAAACCAGCCCTCAGCTTTGAAATAGCCACGTCCGTCAGTCAATTGGAAGCCTGGCGTGCTAAGTCGTCCGGTCGGACGGTAGGGTTCGTGCCCACGATGGGTGCGCTGCATGACGGGCACATGGCCCTTGTTGACGCGGCCCGCAAAACTTGCGACCAGGTCCTTGTTTCAATTTTCGTCAATCCTTTACAGTTTGGACCGAACGAAGACTTTGGTAAATACCCGCGGTCTTTAGAGCAGGACTTTCAGATCTGTCAAAAGTTCGGTGTGGATGCAGTTTTTCATCCGTCCATCGACATCATTTATCCTCAAGGAGAGACTGAAACGACTACAGTTCAGCCGCCTGCTCAGCTCATCTCTAGGCTTTGTGGGGCGTTTCGCCCTGGGCATTTTGTCGGTGTGGCGACAGTGGTGAACAAGCTTTTCAATATCGTGCGCCCGGACTGCGCCTTCTTCGGCGAAAAGGACTATCAGCAGTTACAGGTGATCAGGCATATGGTGGATGATTTGAACATGAACGTCAAAATCATCGGCGTGCCAACCATGAGAGAAGAAGATGGATTAGCTTTGAGCTCAAGAAACGTATATCTTTCAGAAGCGCAAAGAAGATTGGCGCCTAAATTATTTGCGGCGCTCTCGCAAGCAAAAATGTCGATCCTGAGTGGAACAGCCATATCAGCCGCTGTCAGTACGGCCAAGTCAAGCCTTGCTTCGTTAGACGATGTCACAGTGCAGTATATAGAGTGCTGTGATCCTCGCACTCTACAGGCTGTTTCTGATCGTGAATCACCATGCCTAATGCTAGTTGCCGCCAAATACGGTGACGTAAGATTGATCGATAACCTGGTTGTGAACCCCTAAAACAGCAGCTTCTCTTTCAATTCGCGACCGATTCTGGCCATGCGTGAATTGTTTTCGGACTGCAAAAGCGATTTGATTGTTGGTGCACCAATTGATGCTTCTGCTAAGAATCGTTTGGCGAACTCTCCACTTTCTATGCGCCTTAGCGCGCCTTCCAGATTGTTCTTAGTGCGTGCATCTACTAGCTCGGGACCGGTAATTGCTGAGCCGTACTGGGCTGTGGTCGAGATCGATTTGCGCATCCCGTCGATGCCGTGTTCGAACAACAAATCAGCAATTAACTTTACTTCTTTGAGGCAGGATATATATGCCAACTCTGGCTGATAACCTGCTTGTACGAGTGTATTAAAGCTAGCTTGGATTAAAGCAGGAACGCCTCCACACAGCACAGCTTGCTCGCAAAATAAGTCGGTTACTGTTTCTTCTGCAAAAGTTGTTTTCACGACCCCGGCTCGCGTGCATCCGATCGCTCCAGCATAGGCAAGACAGCGTTGCCAAGCCAATCCTGAAGCATCTTGTTCGACAGCGACAAGTGCTGGAAGACCTTTTCCTTCTTGATATAGCGACCGCAGTTGCCGGCCAGGTCCAGTGGGCGCCACTAACAATAGATCGGAATATTCCGGCAATCGAATTGTTTTGTGGTGCACAGAAAAGCCATGCGCGAAAACGAAGACTTTATCAGCATGTAGGTAGGGTTCTATTTGAGCGCTATATACAGATGGCACATGTTCATCTGGTAAAAGTAATACGAGCACTTCGCAATTTGCGGTGACCGACTCGATATCTTCCGGAGCGAAGCCGTCGCTAATGGCACGCGAAAACGCCTCACCATTTTTTCTAGCGCCTATTTTGACCGGCAGACCGCTGTCTCTCAAATTGAGCGCCTGAGCGCGTCCTTGATTGCCGTAGCCAATTATTCCGAATGTCAGATTTTTCAATGTGTCAAGCGCAATATCGTTGTCGTAATAAATTTTGGCCATTAAATGCTCCATTCGGATATGGTTGTGAACGCCAGCGTTAAGCGTTTTGATATAGATGACGAATTATATGTCGAATGAAACACAATGTTGTGAAATCATCCACAACCCGAGACCTACTGTTAGCAAGTGTTTTACGCTGCTATAAGACAAACATTAAAGCATTCGGTGATACCTTCATTACAAATCAGGTTAAACCTGATCGTTTGGTCTTGTGTTCCGATTACTTCGTGTCTATGCTGATGTGGTGATGCCCAGGCGTTGTTACCCAATGTATATGTTGGAAATTTGCCTGATGCGGTGCTGTCATATACGGTGCCTTTTTTAACCGGGGGACAACAATGCTGGTATCGGCCCAGTCTCGATCTACGACTTATCCAAGTTTTCAGTCACTTGCTCAGATCAACATTCAAACGAGCGAGCTTTGCATCATCGGTGATGGCGCAATTAGCTTAGCGGCGGGATGCATTTTATCCGGTGGACGACAGAATCTTAGGATTTGGTCACCGCGGGAAAAATCAAGTCAAATCAGGCAGCTGCCACTAGAGTTTGAGATCAGAGAACGTGGCGCTACTGTGAGCGACTTCAGGTCCAAGACAGCCTTCGCTCTAGTTAGTGAAGATTGTAAGACAGCGTTGGGAAATGCCGAAGCTGTTGTCGTGGCCGCTCCTGCCACCGAATATGGTGTGCTCGCAAAGCAGCTTGCTCCCGTATTGAAAAACGGACAAACAATTTACTTAGTCAATGCGCCGGTTGCCGGCGGACTCGAGTTTGCTGACCGCATTAAGTGCATCAAAGACGACTTACAGCTGAACATTATCGAACTCGGTGGGCTCTTCGACCATGCAAAGATCGAAGGCGGCGTTTTGCTAATTACTGGTCAGCGGGACAAGATCAGCGTTTGCGGCAACTCTCGCAACGAGACTCGACGTGGGCTCGAAATTGCAAACACTCTGTCGCGCGAATTGGTTCCCTGTTCAAATGTTCTGGAACGCGGTTTTTCTGAAGTAGAAAGATTGATTCGCCCGGCGCTGTTATTGTTCGCTGTTCTAGGTGCGCGTGGCAAAGAGTTGGATTGCATTTCCAATAGCATTAACCCGTCGTTGACATCACTTGTGGTGGCGATGGAAACCGAACTGCAAGCACTCGCGAAGGTTTTCAAGTGTATCGTACACAATTTCTTTGACACACTGAACGATTTTTCTGGTGCCGAAGATGCTGATTGTTTGGATCAAGCGCTAATTAGCGTCGCTCGCAGCCTGCTTGTGCAGAGCTTATCCGAGCAAACTAGCAGTGACTCGATCCCTGTAGAGGTGGCTGTTGACATCCTCAAGCGTGATGTATGCGAAACACTGGTGCTGATTTCCGAACTTGCGCGCTTGTCAAGAACGCCGGTTCCTGTGATAAATAGCGTCATTCAGCTAGCTTCCACAGTTTCGCGAACCGATCTACCAAAGAGTGGACGCACGCTAAGCGACCTCGGACTGCTGGGTTTCGACGTGGAAGAGATCGTCGAACTCATTAACGCTTAATCACATAATCAGCCAAGAACGTTCTCTCCTCGTGGTTTCGCACGCTTGTTTATTGCGCTAGCTAGCGGTACGTTTTTTCTGCCTCATACCAAAACGCAGGCAGCGTCATAATCCGTCATATCAAGTACTAAATTTCCCGGCTCCATTGGCGAAATCTGGTGCCAAATTCAGTTGTCATGATAATTGCATCTTAAACATTCTTGTCATTAGTCTTAGGTGTTTCTTTTAACTCACTTCTTCTAGGCTTTTTACACTTTTCTTTAAAGCTCCTTAGTTAAGCGCCTATTCCAACTGGTCTCACAGCGATTTCGTCGTGACACAGTTTTTACTACTTTCATTCTGACAACCCGACTGCTCCACGCGGTCGATAACATCCAGTGACTAGCACGTGATAGCGGACTTCTTGAGAAGAACCACCACTTGCTGGACACAGGCTTACCCAAAACGAGGCAACGCCTATGTTCAAGTTCCCGAACTTGGATGTCGCTGAGCAGCTTGGCATCACACCAATCTGCATGGCTTCAGATTTTGAAATCTGGACCCATCTGGTGACTCCGACAGTCAAAGGCCTTCTGGGCCCGATTCTTTCGCAAGCTGCACCCGAGACTCTCGACACCGTAGCAGGAAAATTTCCTGGTGACGAAGTCTCAAACCTGAACGACCATCGCCTTTACGGTGGTAAGACTGGGTTTGTGCGGTTTCCGTATGTTTACAGCTTTTACAAAACGCAGAATGGTGCGTTCATCGTCAAGCGCGATGGTGTCAAGTTCGAGGCGTTTTGTTGGTACGGCGATATCGAAAGAAGTCCTGAGCTCATCCTCAAGGCTGCTTTGCGTGATCGACGTTTCGACGGAACTGCTCGTGCCAATGACACTTCTTTGGTCGAGTTCCCCTACGACGATCCGAAATTCAACACGCCGCTGCATCCGCAGCTGAACTCTGTTGAGCTCTCGATCTACGGTTTCATGCCCGGCTCGCGCATCCTTGACGCCACTGGCGAGCCTGAGTTCGACCGCTTCGTTGCAAGCCCGTTCTCGTTCCTGGACCGTCCCGACCTGTTCTTGACCTACTTCAAGCGCGCCTGGGAGACCAAGCGTTCGCCCGGCCAGTTTGCCGCGCCCATCAAGGACGTCGCAAGTCACTCGCTGCCGGGCTTCGAGCGCATCGCCAGAGCGTATGGCTATGACGTGATTGAGATGGCTGCTAGCCACTACCACGTCGCGAAATGGGCTCAGTCCGGCGGCTACGTGTTCTCGAGCGCTAAACAAGCGCAGATGTTCGCAGCGATCCAAGCGGGGCTCGCCAGCATTCGTGCTGCTGGGCATCCACTCACCAGAACTCAGCAGTCCTGGGCTTGTGTCGTGCAGAACCTGCCCGTTGAGCGCATCCCTGAGGGGCTGAACATGAATGGGCCGACCTGGATGCAGGACAACCTTGGACAGCAGTGTTTGTGGGTGCACAAGCCGCTCACAGACAAAGCGCGCGGACTTTTGACGCCGCCGTAATTAATACAACGTTCGGTTTTTGAGCGCTACGACCTCAGCGCGCTGGCCTTCTAAGCCGGTAACCGAGTCGGGAACCGCGAAGCGGCACCGCATCTGGTGTCAGCTTTGCGGTGCCCATTAACCGAATTATGAGGACCCGCTTATGAGCAGGAAATTCAACTTCCAAAGATTCAACGTGCTTGAATCTCTCGGAATTACTCCTACGACTTTGATTACCGACGAACAGATTTGGATCGACTTGTTCA
The DNA here is from genome assembly GCA_003151275.1 of Candidatus Melainabacteria bacterium. The sequence continues at coordinate 349,709 of PLXC01000159.1, read as the reverse complement.
CCCCCATGACGAGAGCTCTTCTCGGCGATATCCTGGACTTCACCCGAGGCACCAGGGAAGACGTCGAAGGAGAGTTTCCGGGTGACCGCGTCTCAAATCTGAACAATCACCTTCTCTACGGTGGGAAAAGCGGCTTCGTCCGCATGCCCTATCACGAGACAATTTACAGAACCACCCACGGTGCCTTCATAGTGAAGCGCGATGGTGTGAAGGTGAAGGCGTTCGGTTGGTTTGGTGATTACAAGAAGGGTAAAGCCGAGCTGATTTTTATGTGTGCGCTGCGCGACCGTCGTTTCGATGGAACCAAGCGTGCAAACGACACGGCGCTGCTGGACTTCGAGTTTGACGACCCGAAGTACAATAGCCGTTTGTCAGTGAACGGAAAAGCAATCGAGGCATCCGCCGTCGAGCTGTCCGCTTACTGCTTCATGCCTGGTTCGCGCATCGTCGACGCCTCTGGCGACGCCGAGTTCGACCAGTTTGTCGAGAAGCCCTTCACCTTCCTCGACCGTCCTGAGTTGTTTTTGCAACTGTTCAAGCGCGCTTGGAACACCAAGCGTTCGCCTGGACAGAATTCAAATCCAATCCCGGATGTTAGTAAATTGCTCTTGCCTGGGTTCGCCCGAGTTGCAAAAGCAGCCGGCTACGACTTCATCCAGAACGCGCCCAGCCACTATCACGTGGCGATGTGGACTTTGGCATTCGGCTACAGTTACGTCGATCCCGCGCAAGCGAAGATTGTCGGTGAACTGGCTGAAGGCATTAAGCGCCTCAGAGCTGCCGGTGTTAGTCTGACTCGCCAGCAGGAATCATGGGTGTGCGTTTTGCAGAGTCTGCGCGAGGACCTCATTCCAGAGGAACTCAACATGCATGGACCAAAATGGCCGCAAGACAACATCGGTCAGGAAAATCTGTGGATGTATCAGTCTTTGAACGACGCCGCGAAGAAGCTGTTTCCGTAGTAATCATTGACCTGCGAGCTCAGCTCAAGGGTTGATATGGAGGCAAGGTGGCGGGCGCAAGCCCGTCCCTTGTTTTCATGATTTTGGTTACTAAAGCATATAGGACACTGGATTGGTATCATAAATCAAAGAAGATCTGATAGGCATTGGATCCAAAAATTGCGCTGATGGTTTTATCAGCGCTGATGATTGGCGCGGGTCGCTTTGTGAATAAACTTAGGTCAGCCCGTCAGCTGTGCTACGTACGAGCAATCTTAAGAGCCGATGAAAGGCATTTGAGAACGTTCCGGATTAAGAGCGGCGAGAGTGGCTCCAATGTATTTACCGGGAATTTCTCCATGCCTGGTGGTTGTAGAGGCGAATACGATTGAGCGTTCCGCCATCTCAGCGCCGTGCCTAGCGACTTCACCCTTGCTGGTGCCGTAGTCAGCGACGTAATTGTTCGTAGGCAATCTCTTATTGTGAAGCATTGAAGCGACTAACTTAGCTTGTTCTCTGCTATTAGTGGCAGTTGAGCTGTTGGAAAAATTGTAAAACTGTTTGCGTCCCGCACTCAAATCATTGATGTTGTCCCCCAGCCATTTGTCAAAGCCGTGACGGTCATAAAGTGAATCAAGAAGAGTAATGCTGTGAACTTTTCCCGAGATTGCTGGATTGTTGTAAATTTCCGCTTCGGTTGGAGAATAGCCTGCAGAGTGGGCGATGATGTCGATGCGGTCAACGTTGTTTAAGGACGCGCCGTGCAGAGCAGGAGTTTTCTGCATCATTTCTTGAACCATTTTGGTGAATTTGTCTTGTTGTTGAAATGTTCCAGACTGACCACTGCGAGAACCAGGGTTAGCCTGCCATTCGGGAAGAACGAGCACTGTGTTTGCCTGTGCTTGTGACATCATCTCCATGATCTGATTTCGTTGCAAGGCATTAGTAACGGTGCTTTCGAAACCGTGATTGTAAACAACCAGATGAACAGGTTTGCTTGGATCGAAATCCTTTCGAACATAGACCAACGCGTCTGCGCCAGCGTGAGCTGCCGAGCGATTCTCTAGGTGCATCTCTCTAAACTCACCGCTGTTTTTAATAGGTTCGCCGCCTTGATCGAAGGGCACCAACCGGTTTCCAATTTGATCATTTGGAGGCAGGCGAAATGGATTCTCTTCACGGTAAGGAACAACGTCACGCCCAGAATTTGGATCCCGGTTTGGGACAAAATCGCGCCCTGAATTAGGATCCCGATGAGGGACAACATCGCTTCCGGGATTGAGAGCAGGATAAGGGATAACAAAGCGCTCTGGATTCGGATCACGATTTGGGACAAGGTCAGGCCAGATATCTTGCCCACGAGGAATTACATCGCGCCCGGAATTAGGATCTCGATTAGGAGCAAGGTAATTTCCAGAATTTGGATCACGATTTGGGTCAATGGCGCGCCCAGAATTTGGATCCCGATTCGGAATAACATTTTGATCCGAGGCGGGATACGGGGCCGGGCGGCAATCTAGTGTTGGCTTCGGAGGAGGCAGCGGAATTTGCAATTCCTTCCCGCTGCCTGGATCTCGTTCCGGCCGAGCAAGCGGCTTTGGCTGCGCCTTGTCGCGACCATCGGCATGGGGTTCGCCGTTGGTTGTTGGATGTTTTACTTGGTCCTTTTTGTGATGGTCATTACTGCCCGGCGTGCGCTCCGAGGGGTCTTTGGAATGATGTTTGATGTGCTGGAGACTGACATGCGATTTGTGGTCTACGGAGATATGGAGATTGGGCAGGTACCCATCTTTGTGCAGCTTACTTTCGACGGTGTGCACGTCATGTTGGAACTTGCCTGAGCTCACAACTCCCTGATGCGAATCCTGCTTCTGCAATTTATGCAATTCATCATGCAGCGTCGAATGAACTTTGTCGCCATGACTTAGTTTAGCCTCGATCTCATGAGCGATGCGCGTTCCGCTATCTTCGTGTTTGCGATCATTCAACGTGGTAAACCCTTAGTGAGATGATTGTATTTAGAGAAGGTTACCGGTAAGTTACCAAACGCCCTGGAGGCTTCGACGTTCAGGTCAGGGTTCAAGGCGCAACCATTGGCAGCCCCGAGTGCTCGTGTGTAATTTGGTTGCGAAGATATGTAGACTGTACCGAGACTGTCTATCAAAGTTCTTTATGGCTTTTTTGCAGGGAGGCGAAGATCTCGTCCAGTTGTGGTGAACTCCCAGGCAGCCCCGTTATGTCCTCTGAATTCTAAGGCGTCGGAGCCCGCGTTCACTCTGAAATCACCTTCCCATACTGCCTTGGTGCCTTTGTTCACCCATGAAACCTGTCCGTCTTTCACAACGCGGTCCCAATGACCGAGACGGCCGTCTATTTGATCCAACTGTCCATTGGTGTAATGAAACTTTCGGCTGTGTCCGTCTCCGGCTGGTGCTTCAACCACGTTGTTGTCTTTATCATAGACGAGCTTGCCTTGATCCTTTGAATCGAAGCTGTACGACCCATCAGCGTTCCACTGGTTATGAGTGTGAGTATCTTTGCCGTTGTAGTCGTACGAGAGGTTCCCTTTACTGTCGACTGTGAGATTTTCCACTGTCGTGTCGCCGTAGTCGCCATGTTCTACCCACTTGCCGTCAGATCTTTTAGTAAAAGTATTACCGCGAGAATCTTTGACTGCTATCATCTCGCCATACTCGTCGCTGGTGACATCAACGGGACCCCGCTTCTCGTGTTTTGGTGCTTCACAGACCCCTGGTTTGCCACTTTGTGCGTCGGAGAGCTGCTCAAGCAAAGCCGCATTTGACGGGAGGAAACATGCCTCGTCAGATTGTTTCGGCTTGCGGAAAATATCGTTGAATGATTTGCAGACCATCTCATCGCCTACAAGCGATGCAGATTTCGATGATGCCATCGCACATTCAGTACCGTCAAAAACCTTACCATGCATATTTGATTCACCCATCGATTTGTCCTCCAAAACGCCCGTGTGCCTATGAGAAGAACATTACAGAGGTTCTGTATACAAGTTGTTTATGTGCGTTTCTCGTGACAAATTTTTTTCGAATGGGCCGGCTCGAGAAACAGTTCAGAATGCAAAATGGATTCGGCTGACACCACAACTAGATTGAAGGTCAATCCTAGTTTGATAGTCAGCCGTCCATTTTTGGCGAAAATTCAGTGTGGAGATGCGGTCTCGTGTTACTTGTGGTGCGTCATGTCGCTAGGTCTCAAGTTGCCTAACGGAGAATTAGTGTCGATGACCTCAAATGTCTTGCCGTCGCGACTTCTGATTGCAGATTCTCTGACGATGGTGCCGTCAGGATATTGAGTAAAGAAACCTTTGCCACTATCTACGGTGTAACTTCCATCTTCGTTAGGCTTGGCGATAATTCTGCCTTTCTCATCGAATACCTCTCCCTTCTTGTTTTGATGGTTGGGCGGCATTACCTCGATGACGGTGCCGGAGGTTTCAACCTTAATGTTGCCCTTTGCGTTCTCCGAATGCGATACACCTGTCGATTCAATTTTGATGCCGGTTGGATATTCTACTTTTGTGCTGCCGTCCTTGCCGTGCTCGACTTTGATGCCTGCATCGTGAGTTTCTTTCGCGCTAGCCTCTGTTCCGGTTCGGATTTCGCTGGACATTTCCATGATATTCATCGAAGGCAAGATACCTTTTTCGACGAGACCGTTGTTTCTGTCACGTCCGCCGCCTTGACCGGGAGCGGTGCGCTCCATGACATAGGCTGATAGATTGCTCAGCTTTCCTTCTTGCACCGAGTCTGCGGCTTTGTTCGCTTCGAAATTTTCATGATTGCCCATTAGTAAAATCCTCCGTGACAGAGATGACCCGCGTACATCGAAGGTCTTGCTTTAGCCTGCGCCGTTTGTATGATTTGGTGCCGATGTTGAAACTATATCGACGCTTTGTATCAAACTTGTTTATGTCGAAAAAGTGTCGACAGCTGAGCCTTTAGCCAGGGCAGACACGCTGGGAGAGCGCTAGCGTCGCCTGCATTGAACTGATTCGGATCTATCGGATCTATCGGATTTTCTCGGGCGTATCGGATCTATCACATCTATCGGATCTATACGGAATCCGCTTGCATGGAATCCGCCGCACCGCTGACGCCACCACCCACGCGCGGGATGGAAAACCAAAAGGTGCTTCCGCCTCCAGGCGTGGCTCTGACACCAATCGTTCCGCCATGCTGATCGATAATTGCTTTGCATATTGGTAGTCCGAGTCCGGTGCCGCGCATTTTTGTACTTTTGCTTGTTGGAACTTGCTCATACTTTTCAAATATTTTGGCTTCGTATCCTGCCGGAATCCCAGCGCCGTGGTCTATCACCTGCGCTTCGGTAAATTCGCCGTTGTCCGTAACTGTGACCTCGACCTCTGCTCCACTTTTGGAGAACTTTATGGCGTTGGATAACAGGTTAACCATGACTTGCACGAGTCTGTCGGAATCTGCCAAGACTTTTATCGATGAGGTTTCTGGTGCCTTGAGGATAATTTCGTGATCCTCTGCGAAGCCGCGCACAGCCTCGATAGAATTCTCTACGATATCGGTAAGATTGCAGTCGAGGTAAGTCATGCTCAACTTACCAGCTTCCATTTTTTCGATATCAAGTAAATCGTTAATTAGCATAATCAATCGTGTAGCACCTGATTCAGCGCTTCTGACGCGCTTCTCGCCGCTTTCGGAAAGCGGTCCATAAACTCCGTGTGATAGAAGTGTCAGCGTCGCTTGTAGAGACGTCAACGGTGTTCGCAGTTCATGACTGATCACTGCCAGGAATTCTTGTTTTAACTGCTCGAGTCTTTTTCGATCGGTAATGTCGTGGGCGACGCAGAAAAGAGAGCGCTCGCTATCCGACCAGCGGAGCGACCAGAGCATGTGCACTCGTTCTTCGTTGGGACTGACGATTTGATTTTCGATGGTAACCAGGGCGGTGTCATGGCGGATTTGATCTATCGCCGACCGAAACTTTTGCACGTCTTCTTTAGCAACTATGTCTGCGTAATGTCGCCCTATCAGATCTTCAGGAGCATAGCCCCAAACAGCCGAGGAAGCGGGATTGACAGCACTAAACCTTCCCTCTGAATTGATCGAACAAATCACGTCCACCGCATTATCTAGAATGGCACGCTCTTTGCGCGTCGCTTCTGCCAAGTCTGTTGCCATCCTGTGGAAGGAACGATCCAATTGAGCCATCTCGTCGCCCCCTTCAAGAACGGGAAGCAGAGGCTGATTGGAGCTTAGCAGCAACGTATTTTCCATGAGCTTCGACAGCCTTCCGGTTGTGTTTCTCGTAAAAAACACAAGCAGCGCACCGACCACGAGAGCTGCGATCACGCCAGACAATAAAAAAGCCTTGACCAGAGCTTTGCTCTTTTCCTCTTCTTCGGCATTGATGCGATGTTTCGCGGTCTCGGCATCAACGAGGTCGTGCATCTTGTTGGTGAAATCGATACCTGCTTGATTAAACTGTTTGTAAATTGCGGTCGCTTCTAGACCTGAGATATTCTCTTGCGCCTGCAGCCTATGCTCGAAGTCTTTTAAAAGTGTGATGCCCTTTTCAGCTGAGGCTTGAAGCGTCTCAAGCATAGGCAGCTCAGTTGGATCATCTATAAGCAGCTCGTGAAGATCCTTAAAATTCTCCTCGCTGTTGGATAAATGTTGCTCAAAACGCTTCCGGGAGCTTTCGCTTTTCGTATATTTGAAAAACAGCAGCTGCGAGCCCGCATCAAAGTATTCTTTGAGCAACGAATTGGCTTTTGAAACAATGGTCTTCGATCGATCTACTTCTTGCGCCTTCAGCTCTGCTTGGGTAAGCAAAAGCGAAAGCGACACGAGAAAGATCAGCATTAATCCAATCGGCACACCAACGAGTATTAGCCCCTGGTGCCAAAGTCTTAAATTGATCCGCATGACATGCCTCGTCTTCCCTGCCATGGATATGGTACTTGCTAGTACTTGCTAATATGGCAGTCTTAAGTGGTCCGCAGAAATGGCTCGGTTATGGCAAAAATTCTGATCGTCGAAGATGACAAACAGCTTTCTGGACTAATCGTCGACTGGCTGACGGGCGAGAAGCACGTGCCCGAGCCTGTTTATGAGGGAACGGATGGACTGGAGCGGCTGAAATTTTACAAATATGACGTGGTCATTTTGGATTGGGAGCTGCCTGGGCTGTCTGGTCCGGAGATTTGTCAACAGTTCAGGCATGACGGTGGACAGACGCCAATCCTGATGCTCACAGGCAAAAAGGAAATTGAGGATAAGACTACCGGGCTGGACGCCGGAGCAGATGATTACCTGACCAAGCCATTTCATATGATGGAACTCTCCGCGCGCCTGAGGGCGCTTCTGCGCAGAGGCTCCGCTGATGTCAGTCGAACTGTTCTTACTGCTGGTCATATCTCGCTTGATCCGGCGAGCAGAAAAGTCTTGTCAAACGGCAAAGAAATCAGTCTTCAGCCAAGGGAATATTCTTTGCTGGAGTTTTTGCTGCGTCATCCGAATCAGCCTTTCAGCGCTGAGGCAATTCTGGATCGAGTCTGGTCATCAGAGTCAGATGCGTCGCCGGATACAGTGCGCTTGCAAATCATGCGGTTGCGCAACAAAATTGACGCAGAAGGCAAAGAATCAATGGTGCGCACCATTCACCGCGTCGGTTACATGTTGGTGCCAGAAGTTTAGGCTTGAGAGATCGAGATACAGATGAGCTCTGAGCCTGGGCTCGGGCGTCTCGCCGCCTCCAAATCCGGGGGCGTCAGCCCTTACTCAGTTCGTCTGTAACAATTTGACGCACCGAATTTCCGTCGGCAATTCCTTTCATCTGTGGCATGACTAACTTCATAATGCCGCCCTGATTGCGCTCTGCTGGCTGAGCTTCGCTAATTATCTTGCGTACTGCTTCTCGAATTTCATCCTCGGATTTTTGTGCCGGCAAATATTTTGTCAGGATTTCGCGTTCCCTAGCTTCCTTCTCCGCAAGCTCAGTGCGCCCACCTTTCGTATACTCGGAGATTGAATCATTTCGTTGCTTCACTTGTTTTTGAATCACAGCAATCTCTTCTTCATCCGTCAAGTCTTCTTTGCCGGACTCCGTTCGCTTGTAGGTGAAAGCAGACAGCGTGGCGCGTAACGTGTCGATACGCAGCTGATCTCGTGCCTTCATTGCTTCTTTTAAATCGGATGAGAGCTGCTCTTTGAATTTCATAGTATTACCTTTTTGACGGATGGGCTGCGGGTCAAGATGGTGGGTAGAAAAAATTGTTGGATGCGTCAGGTGTACCGAGCGTGGTGGCTAACTCTGTTCTAGAAACTCCAGAGCAGACGAAACAAGAATAGCCGCTCCGATGGGCAGTGCGTTCTCATCAATGTCGAAGGTGGGAGTGTGCACCTTCCTGCGGTCGCCTGCTATTTCTGCGCCAAGAAAAAAGTAGCAGCCAGGCAGATGATCAGAAAAGAAGCCAAAATCGTCTGCACCCATTTGCAGACTTCCCGGCAATACATTTTCCTCTCCAAGCAAAGAAACTGCGCAACGGCGCACAATGTCAGTCAGGTGAGGATCGTTTATAACGGGTGGATTGTCTTGAACATAGTTTAGAGAATATGAGCCGCCAAGCGCGGAGGCGATGCTGCAGGCTCTGTGCAATTCGTCCCGCAAGTGTGTGTGCAAAGCAGAGTCAAAATATCTGGCAGTCCCAGTCAACTCTACTTCCTCAGCAATGATGTTGTGTCTATAGGTGCCGCTGCGGATGCCGCCGAGCGACATTACGGCGGGATCGAGCGCTGATTTACGTCGGGATATGATGCTTTGAATTGCTTGCACCACCTGAGCTGCTAAAACAATTGCATCGACGCCTTCCTGCGGATAGGCGCCATGGCTCTGACTTCCCTTTATTTTTATGTCGAAAGAATCGCAAGCGGCTAAAAACTGACCCTCCTTGATCGAAATTTGCCCAACTGGAACATCTGGAAATACGTGTAACGCGATGATGCCTTCTGCGTCTGCTAGTGCTTTTTCGGCAATCATCATTGCGGCACCAGATTTGCCTTCGGCATTTACCATTTCTTCAGCGGGCTGAAACAAAAATCTGACTCTGCCATGTGGCACCGCGCCCGCCTTGAAAGCTTTTGCTACCAACGACGCCGCACCAAGTGCACAAGCCACGTGCGCATCATGACCACAGGCATGCATCACACCCTGGTTTCGAGAGCAATATTCTGTCGCAGAGCTTTCATCGATGGGCAGTGCGTCTAAGTCGGCGCGCAACACAATTGTCTTGCCGCTCCCCATATTGGCTATTAGTCCGGTTCCGGCTATTCCGGTTGTCACTTCAAAACCCATTTTTTTGAGCGATTCAGCGACTAACTGACTGGTCTCGACTTCAAAGAAACTCAATTCCGGATAGGAGTGGATTGCTCGCCGCCACTCAACCATGGATGGTTTTGCCGCCCGTGCATATGCTAACAATTGATTTTTGAATGTGGTTTCAGCAGCTTTCATCATTCTTGCTCCGCGTCAATTGCAGTCGTCAGTTCATTGATTGGAATGTGTAATAGATTCGTCATAAATGTTTTCGCGATCTCATAAATGCCCTCGCAATGACTTTCGCGTGGCCCGGCGACATTCAAGACCTGAACGTTGTTAGAGCTGAGCCAGTTAACTACTTCATCGAGATTTGATGTTTTGCTAACATCAACTACAAGTAAAGGTTTATTGTAGTGCATGCAGCAATTTTTTGTATTCAGGCTGCCACCGAATATAGTGCCATGAACAATTAGTAAAGTGCCGTCCGAATCTCTCACATTCCACTCAGTGCGTTGATCGTACTCAGCTGAAGGCGTTTCATTGAGAGTGTAAATTTCCGGGATCACCCCGTCTTCAGCCTTGCGAGTTTTAGGGCACCAGCCGCCGATCTTCACACCCGCAGCAATGGCAGCGTCCAGAGCTGCTCTATCTACACCGGACTGTCCGCCGGAAACCAACTGTGTAATCATGTGGTCATCGGTATTCATATCAGCCGCAAGGGTAGATTGGGCCACTTTGGTTTTGGAAACTTAACGGTTCGTTCTGGTTTTGCATGACTTCTCTCTGAACTAGCGACTAGAAGCTTCCTTGTTGCTCACAGTTTACAAGGTATTGGAGGTCTTGTTTCTGCTCTTCTTGAAAAAATATCGCTGCTGAGTTCGATGCCACCGCATATAGTGTATTGCTTGTTTTGAGTTGCGGTGCTCATGCGGTTTTTCAAGGCGATTAGTTACCGAGCGATTCCCGGTTATAGTCCGGTTTTGGTTATATTAGAATATATAGTATCATAATTTCAAAATTTCGAATTGGGAAAGAGGAAAGGCAGTGGCGGCAGCTGAACGAGAAGTAATGTAATCAAGCAAGAGCGTTAATCAACGGGCACTGCGATGGTAATGGGCGAAGGCGATGAACAGGGGCAATGGACGATGGTAATGGACGAAGGCGATGAACAAGAGCGATGAACAGGGGCAATGAACGATGGTAATGGACGAAGGCGATGAACAAGAGCGATGAACAGGGGCAATGAACGATGGTAGAGGAAGGGAAGCAGAAGACTGGCGTAATGAGCATGTCTGGATGAGACCCTAAGGTCAGACATTCGGTAAATGGGCAGGTGTGGTGTAAGAGAACAAGTATGCCGGGCGGATGACGACAATCATGTCGCCCGGCATACACAGAAATCAAAAGTCGGTTGACATCAAGATCGATCGTTAGTCGATGTGTCGATCATTGGGATTTCGATGTTCGTCTGATTGACGTGGTTTGTTGCGTTCCTGGACCCAGCCGTGCAGCTCGTAAGCTGCGAAGCTGCAGACAAACCAAAGAAAGAAACCAACACCGATCGACTGAACTGCGAATGCAACGACATCTTCGCCTTTGAGGAGCGCAGACATAACGCCGATTCCGTAGTAGAAGCACATGAACCAGAAGGCGAAGAGCCCGCCGTAGAAGATGGATTTGCCGAAGCGTCCCATAGTGGTACCTCACGGCATCGCGATGCGATGCGAAAACTGCAAGAATTCCCATTAGTTGCCTTGCAGGTATTACAAACATGCATCACTGTCCGGCGAGGGTGCGCAGACGAATGGGTGAATTAGTGATGCAAGTGCTTGTTTGGGGGAAGTAAGAATGGTTTAGAAAACGAAGGAAGATGCTTGCAATAGTAGATCCTGTTGATATCCGGGCACAATAGGGCGCTGGTAACTGATATGTTGCAACGGATCTTAACCAGTGTCGGCACTAACTCGAAACGGTTACAGATAGTGCGTTGTAGGTTACGAGGAAGATTGCCACTTACGGCGCATCTATAAGTCAAAACACTACAGAAATAGCGCGGCTAGTACGAGCTGGATGTCCTCTTGTTAACAGGAGCTGCCTTACTACTGTGGGCCACGGCCGGCGTTCGATACCCCTCCTGCCGATATCACGGAAGCCGCAATAGCGGCGGCCACCACCAGAACTATAGCCACACGCACGAACAGGACACTGTCAAATTCTTTTTTTGAGGACAATTGAACACGCGAGCCAAGCATTGGAAGTAATTTGAGCTTTATTATCTCTATATCGGAAGCGGCAGAAATGGCTAAATCTAGCTTCTCACCATTGTTTAGTTGAAGAATCAGCCTTCCTGCCACTGGCACCATTCCAAGATGGATAGATTTGAAAGAAGTGAATAGTTCAGCACCTTCAATATCTGACATTGCAACTGACATATTGTAATTTCGTACTTTCGGATTGACCACGATCAACAAGCCTCGCGCCAGAATCAAGAGACCAATCACGGCAAAAGTGAGTGTCCCATCAGAAATAGATCCAAATTGCCAAACTACGGCGGCCAACGCCGCCGAACCCAGCAACAGAGCCAACCCTATCCATATCAACTTTTTAGGATCGTTTTCTTGTCGTCCTGTGAGGTAAGATCCGCCGGCCAGTTGGCTTCCCTTCTGTAAGAAATCAAGTCGATTGCTATATCCCTCGATAACGTAAATGCGATTCGGCACTATCACATACTGAGCTATCGCGTTGAAGGTAAAAAGCCTAACTGTGTTAGCTGGATCACGTGGTGCGGAAGATTGTTCTCGTTCACGAGCATTTGCATAATCCTCAGCGCTCTCTGAATTATGGGCACACGGTGGACAAAAAGCCCTTTCATCGAGTTGTCCACCACAGCGGACACAGCTATCTACCATACTCGTTCCACCCCGCCCTCGATAACTTCTTTCATTCCCATTTTTTTCTGGCATAGTGGCGCAAGCTCTAAAGCATTTTGTGAAACGGGTAAAGTGCCATAAAAATGGTTTAAAACCTGCATCGGCTTCGACTAATATCGACACTCAGGTGGTCAAGCTAAATATTTAGGGAAAGATTGGTGTTGGTATATGCAACGGACATTCCCGCAATAGCCAAACTGCTATGTGAGCGATGGAAAACATTTCGCTTATTATCCATTCATCACGATTGCACCATAGGTGGTTCCGAGGCGCCGAAAGGCTGATTTAGAGAGTATCTACGCGTAGTGTCACATTTTATCGGTATAGGGTTGGTACTATATGCGCCATCGCTAAGTGGTATCGCCGGCGAAGATTATTAGTCAGCACCAATATATTGTGTTATTCTTCACGATGTGTTGGAGGAGTCCACTAGAAGGAGCATTTTAATGAGAAGAGCACCTCTTAACGCTATCGTCGCGGGTGTTCTGTCAATCGGACTTATGTTGCCCGTCGTAGCGCAAACTTATAACGGACAACAGTTGCAGGGTCACGTGACCTATGTGCCAATTGGCACCACGCTTGATGCTTGTTTGACTAGTCCTATTGACAGTTCAATTTCAAAACCAGGTGATCTGTTCAACGCACGCTTGAACGCGCCATTGTATTTGGGCAACGACCTCGTTTTGCCACCGAATACAGCTCTTGAAGGGTCCGTCACGTCCGCTGATAAAAGTGGTTTAGGTGGCAGCAACGGTAAGATGACTATGAGACTTACCGCAGCCGTTACTCCTGATGGCATCCGTTATCCACTCTCAGCCTTGATCACAGCCAATCAGCCGAGTGCTGACACTGTTCACGAAGACAAACAAGGTAATTTGAAAGGCCGAACCACTGGTTCTTCTGTCAAATCCGGAGTGCTTCGGACTGCGGTGTGGACGGGTGCAGGCACACTTTTGGGTGTGATCTTTGCCCCTATCGTTGGTGGTGCAGTTGGTGCCGGCGCCATCGCTGGTGTCGCCACTGGTGGCGCTGTAGGCTTGGGAAGTAATCTCTGGCGTAAAGGCAAAGACGTTCGCATTCCAAGCGGCACTCGCATCCAATTTGCTTTGGATCAACCGATGGCAGTTTCAACGGGACTCGCCGCGAACCAATCGGTTCTACGTTAGTCTCGATCTACTGAAGTACGCGGGCGGGCGCTCCAAGCGGCAGAACGAAGACCAATAACATGCGAGCCGGATGAGTAATCATCCGGCTTTCTAGTGTTGACGCGAATGTATCCCAATCTCGGTTCAATAAACCCGCTGGACGTGTGCGCTCCAGGTTAGGGTATGCGAACGCGCGTCGTACCCATCCCATCCCATCCCATCCGTCGCGTCCTGTCCCGTCCCGTCGACGCAGGTGTACTCATGCCCTTGGCCCGGTGCGCCCAGCTGCGGACATTAATTTGTGGCTGGTCCTGTGGTGGAACCACCATGGTGATACTCCCCATCAGGTTGGGATTTTGGTATGTTGTCAGGACGTGGCGGGCAACCCGATTTTATAATCTCAGGCGGAATCTTTTGAGTCTGGACCAACCCAAATTTAGTCAGCTCATGAAAGATGGACCGAATGGCGCCCAACCTGCCTCGAATAAATTGCATGAGGAAGCCACAGAGCACACGATTGCTGGCACGGTAATCGGCGCAGTCCGCAATTTCATTCCCGGCATTCAAGGCACAGCGTCGAGCAATGACCAGATTGCGCACATCGCTGCTGACACTATAGCGTCCATTCCGATGGTCAAGACCGTGGCCGGTGGAGCAATCCGAGCAACGATGCTGATTGACCCAACCAAGAGTGCGGAAGCCAACGCCACCGGTTTCGGACTTAATTTTGTCGAAGGAATGGCGCTGAACAAAGTTTCAAGATTGGCTATGCCCGAAAGTGGCTTCAGCAATTTCGTCTCCTCGAAACTTGGAACTGGCTTAGCCGCCGAGTCCGTCACACATCTGACAGTAGGGTTAGGATTCGGCGCAGTCAGAACAGGCTTCAATACAGAATCATGGAAAGATAGCCAGGGTAACTTCAGTGTCGCAACGGGCGCTGAGAACTTGATCAAGGGCGGTGCAACAGGTGCACTCGTGAATCTGCCAGCAGGACTGATTGGATTCCGAGTCGCGAAAGCCTCAAGTTTCATGTTGGAAAGTGGTGCTGTTTCTCCTCGTCTTGCCTCGGTCATCACCGGAGCTGGTTCAGGTTACGCGGCTGGTGGCGTATTTGGTGGTCTGGATGCAGTCATGTCCGGAAAGAGTTTGCCCGATGTTCTGAAGAGCATCAATGAGGGAGGCATTATCGGTGCGGCAAGTGGTGGGTTGATGGGCTCGTTCGACGGCTCTCGCCTTCTATCCTCTTCGCGCAATGCCAAGAACAATGAAATTTCTGGTTTGGATAACAGACCGAATTTTGTGAGTGAGAAATTGCCGACAGTTCAAGACAGTGTTGTTAAGGCAAGCGACGCGATCAAACCGCAAGATGCGATCCAACCGCATGATGCAGCCAAGCCGCAGGATGCCACGGTCATTCACGAAAATATTGAGCCTGCGAACGGTTCGCGGTTTGTAGTAGAACCTGCGAGATATGAGGCAATGTCGATCAAGCCTCCAGAAATGCCGCGCATTGAGGAGGTCGCAAAGCGATTGACCTCTTCTGAAGTGCGCCCCGAGAATTACGAATTTCTTGATCCCCAATCCAAGGGGCCCTACAAAGACTATGCCGATTTCGCCAGCAATGTTAAAACACGCCTAGAGGATATGCGTGTCTATAAAATAGATGGAGGAAACACTGAGATTGCTTTGCGTGAATCCTATGCCAAAGAATTGGACGCCGTGCGAGCTCTACGCATCAAAGCCGAGCAGCCATCCATCCTGGATAATCTCGCGCCCGGTCAGCATATTGCCGTGCAGAATATGGTCAAAACCAAGAACGTTAAGACATTCCAGGAGTTTTATAACCCGAAGGAAGCAGCGGAAGTTCTGCCCATAGTTTCGGCAAGAATCGCCTTGGCGGAGCATCCGCTTGGTAATCGTGCTTTGCCAGAAGACATGCTTACGCTCATGGATGAGCTGCCGACCCGCACGAATATCAAACGACTCACCCTGCATGATGAGCGCTGGGTGTCGGATCCATGGCACAGTCAAGACTACAAAGAAGGGTTTCAAGCCGCAGCCACAGCTCTCGAATCGACTGGCAATGTCGCCTTTTATCAAGCTAACCGCTCTGATTCGAAACTAAGTACGTTCAGAGACATTGTTCGAGGCTCTCTATTCCATGAGCATGGACACCTTGTGCCGCCTACAGACAACCTCTACGGCGAGGCTTCATTGCTTGAGAAAGACGGTTATCACGTCACGGAATATTCCAAGCGCAACGACAGTGAACGATGGGCGGAGGATCGATCCAAAGCCTTCTTGCATCCTGATGTAGACCGCTTCTTGGAGATGGCTGAAAAGGCACCAATACGCTCCGTGGTGATTGCTCAGGAGTTAATTAAGCAAATGGGAACGACTCCCGTGAGCGAACAAAGCGTCTATGCGAAAGAGATTTGGAGCCGGATCAAATTTACTGAGGACCAAGTTTTGCCGATCGCGCGAGAGCAGCTCGTTGAGCAGCTTGGATCAAAAGATGCTCGCACTCAGGAAGCGGCTTTGCGACTGTTGGATCGGTTCGGCACAAAAAATGAACAAGAAGCGCTTGTCGAAGCGGCTCACAACGGCTCGACGCCAGATGTTAGAAGAAGAGCATTTGATCTGGCGACTAGATTGTATAGCCCTGATCTGAAAGAGCAGTTCAATTTTGTTTGGGAACAGGGTTTACCTAATATGCCCGCGCGCGACTTGGCTATTCGCCGCATGCGCTATTTTGGCACCATCGACGAAAGAGCCCCTTCGTACGCTAATTTGCTCACCGTGCTCGGTAAAAACGATCTCCCCGGTTTGGCCAAGCAAGTGACTAGAATGCAGACGGATGAAGGCTCTCTTCTGGCATATGACTATGCGATGAATCTAGGTAGGCATGTTGAGGGCTATCAAAGAGCAGTCGCTTTAAGTGCCTTGCAAGAAGTGCCTAGCCTGCGGTTGCGTGCCTTGCAAACTCTGGATCTTCAGCCGCCGGAATATATTGCTCCTGTTGTGAAGCACTTTATAAACGACGCTGATCCGAACGTTGCCGCGATGGCTAAGAACGTTTTGAAAGGTGTTGAGATACGCACGGTAATCCAATCCGCAAAAAGCATGTTGTCCAAAGGTGGCACACTTCAACCGGAGTTGATTACGGCCCTCGGAAATACTGGATCCTCCACCGCAGTCACACCACTGCTGGAGTCCCTTACGAAAGGGCCAGCTGGTACTCGTCCCGTGACGCTTGATGCGTTAGCGAAATTTGATCCGAACATCGTCAAATATTATGCCAGGCTAGCAAAACAGAGCTTAACCCACGATCAGGCGCACAACCTGGAGTTAGTCACTAATTACAACTTTAGGCAACGCAATTGGCAGTCAGGCCGGATGGAACAATTGAAAGAGACGGTCCATTGAAAACTTTAAACGCACCGGACGACCATGCGGGCAAGTATCATTTCGCGGCGTTTCATTCCACTCGCTAAGCAGTTGCACCAGGTCTTTCTCGGAAAGCGGCATTCCGTTCTTGATCGCAGACTGACAGGCAATCGACTTGGTAGCCTCCAGCTCGAGATTGGCACCGTCTGCGATGGCTAGTTGTTGCACTATTTCTTGCACCGCACAAGCGTAATCCTTATGCGCAAGCTCCAGAGGAACTTGTGTGCAAGTGATTTCATTACTTTCGCAATCGAAATCGAAACCTAATTTGCGCAGTAACTCTACGTAGCTTTTGAGTGTATCAATTTGTTCAGGAGAAAGCTGAAGCGGGGCAGAAACGAGAAGTCTTTGAGAATATTCCGTAGTGCGTCCAGCAACCTCTTGCTGGGCTAGGAGGCGCTCGTACAGAGTCCGTTCGTGAGCTATGTGTTGCTCCACGATTTCCATTCCTTCAGGTGTCTCCACAATGATGTAAGTGTTATGTATGTATGCAGCAATTCTCCAGCCTGGCGGAAGCGACTGCGTTCGCTGCTCCGGCAGAGAATCGGAGTGAGACTCTTCAACAGTTGGAGTTTCAAAAGGTCTGGCAGAGTAGTGCAGGCGATCCCTAAAGCCGAGTTGGCGAGCGGCTCGAGCGCTGACACTTTCCGATACTGCATGTTCGTGGAATTCTTCGGAATCCAGAGTGCTGATTGCGGCGCCGATCGAGCCGGTGGTAGTTTCGACGCCACCATATGCAGTGCTCTGCAACGCTCGGGTTGCCTCGAGTTGTTGATGGAATTCTTCTCTTTCACGATCAGCCGCAGCAGCCATTGCTTCGGTTTTTGACTGCCTGAGCGAGCTAATCAAAGCACGTTGAATCGAGACGTAGACCTCGTTTCCGTTGCTATATTTGATCTCTTTCTTTGTCGGATGTATGTTCACGTCCAAATGGTTTGGATTGACTGTGACTACGACTACTGCGAAGGGATGCCGACCGCGTGGGATCAAGTCTGAGTAAGCATAATCCAGAGCTTTGTAAGTCAATGGGCAACGCACTGGTCTGGTATTGACGATGGAAAGGATGCCTTTGCGATCACCGCGAAAATGCAACGGTTTTGCTATATAGCCGTGCACGGATAAGCCGAGATCTCGGTCGCCAGCCTTAACTTCGCACAATTCCTCGCGCCCGGAGAACAGTCCCGACTCGCGAATTGTGGTTGCTAGATCACCACTACCGGTGGTTTTAAGAGTTGACTGACCTTGATTGAGTAAGCTAAACGCCACGTTCGGAAAGGCGATGGCCAAGCTCTGAACAATCTCGTGAATGTGTCCAAACTCAGTGCTCGCTCTCTTGAGAAAATTGAGTCTTGCCGGCACATTGTAAAAGAGGTCTTGTATTTCCATCACCGTGCCAGGCGCACAGCCGGTTACCGACGTGAAAACTTTTCCATCAGCAGCTTCTACTCTGCTGCCTTCAGCCGCATCATGAGTTCGAGTCAAGCAACTTACTCTAGCTACCGAAGCAATACTTGGTAGCGCTTCGCCGCGAAAGCCAAGTGAATGCAAATTCCAGAGATCATCAACGTTCTTCAATTTAGATGTGGCGTGCCGGTGGAAGGCTAGAACCGCATCTTCAATCTCCATGCCGCAACCGTTGTCTGCGATGCGGATGTCGCGACAATCAGCACTGATGCTGATCTCAATTTGCGTTGCACCAGAATCAAGAGCATTCTCAACGAGTTCTTTCACCACTGAAGATGGTCTTTCGACAACCTCTCCTGCAGCGATTTGACTCGCTATGTGATCAGCTAGTACTAATACTTTGGGCATGTTTTCGCCTCGCCAGTCTGAGCATAGTAGCACTGGCACTTATTTTTTCCCTGTGACATTAGTAATGGTTGGGCAAGCCAGTTATACTCAAACAATTTATGAACAGTCTGGCTATCGAACATAGGTCATATTGGATATTTGCTGTCGGTGCAATTGTGCTAACAATTGGCTGCGTCTTGTTGCGGCTTCAAATACACGGCGCTGATAATTATCTCTTTAACCAGCTTCACTTCTGGTTTTCTGGTTCAAAAAGTTTAGCCTCGTCAAACTATCCCACCCTTGATTTCTGTTTTACTGCAGCGGAATGTCTTGCCGCAATCGCCATTGCCTACAAACTTCCTGCTCTACCTCGAACCTTTGCTATTGTCCAATTTTATGTTGTTTCGATGCTCGTTCAATGGCTGCTTTTTTCCAATTTGGCCGTGCTTGGACATCCGTTAAGCTCGGCTTGCACACTGACTCTTGGTGGATTGTTCGGATATACTTTTCGTCGTTTGAATGTTATAGACGAGCGTTTCAGAACTCAATGCTACGAATTGACATTGCGCAATCGAGAGTTGCAAGAGGCTCGCCTACAGCTGATTAAGCAAGACGAAATCGAAAGGCGAATGTTGGCGGCCGATTTGCACGATCAAGTGTTGAATGATTTGAAGGACTTGAAACAAAACATAGAAGCATATGCAATTCAGCCTGATCAGGAACGCGCCGAGAAAATTCAGGAGTTGCTTCAGCGCGCCATGTCTGAAGTCAGAGAAGTGATGGACAGTTTGTGTCCGTCTGCTTTGGAGCACTTGGGATTGGCTGCTGCAATTGAGGATTGCTGTCGCAGAGGAGCGCAGCGCGCTGGCTTCAAAGTTCGGTTCAAGAATAGTGCCGAGGAGTCTCTTCTAACTAGTCTAACGGTGGTTGAAAAATCCTTGCTTTACAGGCTTGTCCAGGAGTCCGTCACTAACATTTGCAAGCATGCCGAGGCGACGACTGTGCGCACGCATTTGTCCTCGACAGACCAAAACCTTTTAATCACGGTTGCTGATGACGGAAAAGGTATTTCAAAGGAAAAGATGCAAGCGGAGTCTCGCGGACTACGTTATATGCGTTTGCGAGCAGATTTAATCGGCGCCACGGTTGCCTGGCGAGGCGGCGATGGAGATAAGGGAACAATAGTAGAAATCCGACTGGAAATTGCAGACAGAAATGGTCACGCGAATACTAATAGTTGAAGACGTTGCGGCTCTTAGGCAGCACGCTGCCGCGATTGCCAAAGCTATTGCACCAGCGGTGATCGAGATCGTTGAGGCTTCAAACGGCGCTGAGGGACTCAAACTCGCCCGTTCGATCGAGCCCGATTTGATCATTATGGATATTTCGATGCCCGAAATGAGCGGCATCAAAGCGGCCAAAGAAATTTGGGCTGAGTATCCAATGCGCCGGATTCTCTTTTGGTCTCAGTTTCATCGTGAAGCATATGTGCGGGAACTAGGAAAAATAGTCCCTGATGATGCCATTCACGGCTATGCCCTGAAAAGCGAAACAGACGAAAAATTGAGTTACGCGATTTCCTCGATTCTTCTCCACGATAACCCTTACATCGATCCGGTTGTCAGAAATGTTCAGGCCCGTGTGCAATCTCGCGAAGATTCACTCACCGATGTCGAGTACGAAACTCTGCTGGATGTGGTTGTCGGTTTGACTGACAAAGCAATTGCCGCACGGAGACATATCAGTGTTCGAGGTGTGCAAAATAGATTGTCGATGCTTTTGGAAAAGCTGGTCAAAGGCGAAGATGCGCATTTGCGCGAAAGCGCGGAGATGGAGGTGTTCAATCCGCGCACACGCATTGTCTTTGAAGCAGTTAAGCGTGGGCTATTGGATCCCGATGAAATCAGCCGCCTTGAACGCGATCTTGCTGAATGGCTTGCCGAGGAATACAGTTACGAGCCTGCATGACAGCCGCCGCAATCGTCTAGTTCGGGGGCTGCCGCTGGTTTAGAAACGGCCATAAAAGCCAACTGATTCATAGGGCTTAGCTGCAATATTGAGGTGGGGTAAGAGCTGCTTTCTTACCCCCGCACTTTTTATATAACTGAATGCCAAGCTGAAAATTTCTCTTGCTCGCCCGTAACTAGCTGGTCATGCCGATCAAAGGTCTTGCCGCGTATTCTATATTTTTGAAGTCGGTTTTCGTTAAAACTGAGATCAAGAAAAAAGTCGCTTGTTTCTGGACTGGTAGTCAGTCTGTAAGTGCGGGTTTGCATTCCCCTGTGCCCAATTGAAGATTCTCCCCAAAGCAGATCACTCTCCGTGGGCGTTAGATCTCGCAGATCTGGTGTCGTCCCATAGTTGAAGCCCTTTGGATTTTAAAACTGCGGGGTCATTTGGATCGCATTTCACCACCGCCACGAAGTTCTTTTCATTAGGACGTGTCAAGAAAACGAACCATGGCCAATGAGGTCCGAGACCTGTACACACGATTTCCGATTTATCCTTTAACCGTACTTCGGAGGTTTTTGGTCTAACGATATTCATGTCTATAGGAATTGACCAGCTTCTTAGCATATTCGAATCCTGAGAACTAGGCACAGCATTTTTGTCTGCAAGGAACTCTTCGGTCTTTGCGGAACAGGAATTTTGCCCTTGCCAAATAATGGCGGCAATCATCAAAGCAACTGCTAATACAGAATGAACTAGCATTTTCATTACAGGTACTACAAAAGGTCGATTCATCACATACACCTCGGCAGCCTGTCTTTGCATGATACCCCTTCAACCCGTTTCAAACCAGTCCTCAGTCTAGCCTTCCGTTGCCGGTCATAATTTCTCGCGCGCAAAAAAATTGATTCTCACGGGCACCATATATGGTGCCCGATCGCGCATCTCTAATCAGTAGGCGCGGGGATAGCGAAGCTGTCACCGTGCCTACTAACTGAGTTCCACTTGGACTTGAGGAGGAATTGCTATAGTTCCTCCTCTTTTTTCTTTTTGTTCTTTAATTATTCAATTCGTGCCAATTAGGCAGTTGTGCTTCACTCAGCTTGTCTAATCTCTCGAAAGACACTTCAGAAATTCGGTATGTCTTTAGAGTGTTATTTTCGAAAACCATGTTGAGCAGGAACTCCTCGCCATCGGAAGAAACTAACTTGTATCTTTTAGTCAGAGGCTCAGCTCCTGTTGTGCTGCCGAAAATTTGATCAGCCTGCTCTGGTGTTAAGTCCTTTAAAGCAGGTATCCGACCAGCAGCAGGTATCCGACCATAATCAAATGGTGCTGAGCACGGATTCAATTCAAATAAATTCCCGAGAGGCTTTCGCTCAGCTATTGCGACGAAACGGTGGGATTCAGCGATCGGGGCCAATAGAAAGTGTACAGCAACATGTCTGCTTTTGCCGACGAAACAGATCCTCTCGCCAACGACGACATGAGTAGGCAACGGTCGTATGAATCTGCCGCTAGTCTCTTGAGGTAAAGACCAGGTCTCTGACTCTGGAGTTGTTTGTGCATAAGCGCACGGCAGTGTACCAAGAACCAGGGTCATAAAAACCAAACCAACCTGTTTCATTTCTTAGTTCCTTAGAGTATTGATCGCTTTGAATTTATCACTTTTTGCTAATGCCTCCAAGGCTGCATGATAAATAACCGTACATAGTAGTAGCGAAACGAAAATACCATCTTCAAAAATCAGCCTTAAGTACCATCTTTAGAAAAAAATTGCCTATTTTTGCACCATATACGGTGCCTTTGTGTTCGCCAGCTAGATAAAAGGGACGGCAGACAAACATGCCCACCGCCCCTCAATCCAATACCTGCTCTTTGGGCGTCTCAATTTCAGAGTATTCAGTGCCGTTAATCACACCCTCCGACCACACCCTGGATGCTATCACATCACTATCGATGGAGTGTTCTGAAACCTGGCGCCTTCGCTTCTGGGTGGAAGTTACTTTGGATGCGCAAAGGCATGGGCTACTGCTGAATTGGCTGGAACAAATGGACCGGCCGTTCCTCCAGGCGCTTGTGGTGTTCTGGACCCGGACTATACACCATTTGTTCGATGAGACTAGATAGCTGTACCTAAACTCCCCTTCCATAAGGGTTGTTCAAAACAGCGATCAATTCTCGCATTCTTTAAGCTATTTCGAACTTTCTTTCACATGATAGAGTCGATATATGCTCTATTCCCAATCTGAAATTCAGGACCGAAGATGAGAACTAATGCATTACTCCTGCTTGTCGCAACGCCCGCTATGTGGTTCAAGGCGAGCAGCAAACCGCCAATCAATCCAAGTGACCAGATGAGATCCATATCCAGATCGTAGTCGACGACGTAAGGTTTTGCATCCCAGGCAGCTCCTGCACTTATACTGGAGTCAGTAAAGAGGTAGATAGCCCATGGCTCAGCGCAAACCAGAAGAGAAAGTCACTGTAGACCAAGTGCTAAAGCTGGTCGATCAGCTCTCGCCCGAAGAACAAGGCAAATTGCGCCATAAGCTTGCTGAGTCCTGGAGCATGGAATGGCGCGCCTTATTGAAAGAGGTAGACGAGCAAAACAAGGGTACACCGCCTCTGTCAGAGGAAGAAATCATGGCTGAGGTCAAGGATGTTCGGGAAGAGATGAAGGCTGAGCGTGCTCGTCAAAGCAGTCGTTGATACAAACGTTTGGGTCAGTTCCTTACATAATCCTGCTGGCGTTCCGCGACAAATTGCAGAGCGCTTCGAGGCGGATCTGTTCGTCCTCGTCTGCTCAAATGAACTAATTGCCGAGCTGGTACGGGTATTGGCCCGACCAAAGTTTGCCAAAAAAATACACAAAGAACAGGCGGAGCGCTTCGTTGCACTGATACAACGAAAGGCCGTCCTTATTCAACTTCCCGATGTTCCACCGGTAAGCCGAGATCCAAAAGATGACATGTTCTTGGCTTGTGCAGCGGTTTCAGCCAGCGACTATCTAGTCAGCGGCGATTCAGATTTGCTTGATTTACAAACACATGGACGAACGCAAATTGTACGCCCAGCAGAGTTCTTAAGTATTTTGGAACAGCAACCGCATAGTCAGGAATCTTAGCTCTTGCGGCTCTTGTCCGGCTTATCATCTCGTCCAAACCAGGATAGCAACTCGGCATTCTGCGTTTTCAGACCTTCAGATAGTCCGCGTAATTCGGATGTGCTTCTTTGATGGCGGCGTCTCGTGCAACTGCATGGCGCCCTTCCTGCCGGTTGAGCTGCGTGAGGAGCCTTTGTCACCACTGGATACAATCGGTTCTCAATTTGAGCATCATCGAGTTCCTCCGGTAGTGGCCAAGCTAGACCTGCAGCCTGAGCGCGATGAATATACTCGGCTATCGAGCCGTGAGAACAACCCAAAGCTTTGCTAATGGGTGCCCAGTTTGTGGCAACGTTGCTGCTAAGCTTCTAGGGTAGATTGTTCAGGAGCCTACAGGCAGACATTTGCAGCAGGAGCTTGCTGGTTGGAAGATAACAGTAAACAGCCAAAGCGATTCGACGACCTGAGTCGGTCGGCCGAACCAATCCTTGTCAGTTCAGAGGGCGGTGATGAACCGATTGAATTCGAGCGCCCAACTCATCTAACTGATATCGTATCTGGTACCATCTTGTCGGAACGTTATGAGATTGTTGAATTCCTCGGCAAAGGTGGAATGGGTTCGGTCTATAAGGCTCGTCATACGCTGATTGGCAATATTGTGGCGATCAAAATTTTACACACGCATCTGATCAACGATGATGCCAGCAGAGAACGCTTCAAGGCAGAGGCTAGGGCGGCAATTAGTCTTCGCCATCAACGCTTGATGTCTGTTTCGGATTATGGCGTTGCTCCTTCCGGTCAACCTTATATCGTCATGGAGTACGTGGACGGCATCAGCCTTGCCGATTTGCTTACGCAAAGGAAATATCTTGAGTCAAACGAATTTTTCGATTTGTTTGAACAAGTATGCGAAGGGCTTGCCCACGCTCACGCGAAAGGCGTAGTGCACCGCGACATCAAGCCAAGCAACATCATGCTTTCCAATGTCAGTGAGAACAAGCCAAACGTTCATATCGTCGACTTTGGCATCGCCAAAGTTCTACCCCGTGGAGAGACTCCAGTTCAGCATCTCACCCAGACTGGGGAGATTTTTGGCAGCCCCCTCTACATGAGTCCGGAGCAGTGCAAGGGTCGTGCGGTTGATGCACGGTCGGATATTTACTCCTTGGGGTGTGTAATGTTCGAAGCGCTGACGGGCAACCCTCCTCACATCGGTGAAAGTGCAATTGAAACGCTAATGCTTCATGTTAACGAAAAGGCACCAAAGATTTCGGCGCGACGCAGCGGAATTGCCGACGTTTCAGAACTCGAACAAATCGTCGCTAAGGCGCTTGCTACTGATCCAGACAGCAGGTACCAAGATCTCAATCAATTAAAAACTGACATAGGAAGTAGAAAATTTCTCGTCAGCCCTAAGGGAGCAAATGCCAATCTGCCGTCCAAAACCCCCACCGAACAGCCTGCTTTAGGGCAAGCAGAAAACGCATCGTTTTTTCAAAAGATGCAAAAGAGTGGCTGGAGCAATCCCCTAATCATGATTTGTTCAGCTCTTGTAACCGTCTGGGTGGTCTGTTCTTTCAATATCAAACAGCCACCAGTCGCCATCCTGGGTGGTGTCAAGGAACAGCAGCTGCACGAAGCCGAATTGGAATTTCAGCTTGCTGAGGAGAAGTCATCACGTGGTTTTACATCGGAGGCTGCCGAATATTCGCAGCGGGCGCTCGACCTGCGTTCACATCTCGCGAAGAATACTTTGATGCTTGCGGAAAGTCTAGATCAAAGGGCTGATATTGCGATTCACGATGCCGAGCATCAGACCATATTGCTTGAAGAAGCTAGAAACGCCCCTGACGTTGAGAAAGAGGAAAGAAATAAAAAAATTACGGCTGATTACTGGCTGGCCGAGAAGTTATTGCGTGAGGCCATTTTGGTTGCTGATGCGAACACAACTGGTGTCGAAAAAGCGGGTTCGCCAGTTCATTTTCGAAACAATTTGGCCACCGTTTATCTTGATCAAGGAAGATATGCCGAAGCCGAAAAGATTCTCAACGAGCTTTCGGAACTGTTTCTCACTCATCAATCATTGGAAAAATCAGATGATCCTCACACGGTTGAGAAAGCTTTCCATGACCTGTTTGATCAACAATATGAGCGTGTGTACTGGGGCTCCGGTAGAGAATTGGAAGCTGCGAAGCTCAGGCTCGCTCACCATCGCCCTGATGAAAAAGTGAATCAACCATTGCAGGCACAAAGCCCTGCTCCTTTGCCTTTCTCCGGGCGATGGACAGATGGCAGTTTCACCATTAATTTAAGTCAGGAAGGCAGTAAGATTATTGGTCTGCCTTGGAACAGATTTGTTGCCGATGACTTAGCTTTTATAGAAGAGCCAAACAATATAACTGGCACAGTTAACGATTCAGTCGCCCATCTCGTGTATACACATGCAGCCGGGCGGAAAACTGTGGCATCGGCTGTGCGCCTGGGCAATGTTCTTGTATTCCACGTTCAGAAAGCCAACCCAAACGTCGACACCGGATATATTCCTAACGACGCAATCCTGGACTTCGCACCCAATCAAGCAGAGCAAGGAACAAGTAAAGAGATGCATTGGCTACTCCCGAAAGAATCTCCGGCACCGGAACCGGCACCGGAAAAAATCGAATCATCTAAATCGATGGTTGAAGGCTAGCAAAAACGTGCCGAAGCAGACCACCAAGTTCTACAATTGACTTACGGACACAGGAGCGTTATGAAAATTCAGATCAAGTTGCTGCTTATCGCTTTGACGCTTGCCATCGGACAATTCAATTCGTCTACTTTGGCCGCTCCTGCCGCTCCGCCAACAAGCAAGGATACTCCAAAGACTACGGAGGCTGTAAGGAGTAAGGATGCGCCGAAGAGTAAGGATGCTTCTAAGACCGCGGGAAAAATTGATGCTCGGTGCGAACAGATTTTGCAGAAGATGGCTGAAACTTATCGTTCATCCATTTCGCTTAGTGCCAAAATAAAAGTAGACATGACGCTTCAGTCAGCTAAAGGAAGCAAGCAAGATTTACCTGCTCAGTATGTGATATCAATTGCCAAACCGAATCGCTACTCCGTTCAATTAGTCTCTACCCGTGGTGGCAGTGCGGTGTCAAACGGCAAAAGATCCGAGTTCTACTTCCAGCCAGCCGGCGCCTATATGATTGCGCCGTCCTTGCCTACTCTCGAAGAGAGTTTCGACAAACATGAGTTCAGATTCGTCACTGCTGGTCTTTTGAATTTCGCCTTGACGCGTGAATTAATGGAGACGAATCCGTACAATGCGATTATGAAAGATGTCCAGCGCGTTCAATATATTGGCACTGAAAAGGTCGATGGTGTTGACTGTGATCGTCTCAGGCTCTCGCAACCGCGAAAGTTTGACATAGACATATGGGTGGAGAAAAGCAATCCACCCGTGTTGAAGAAAGTGCAGCCGGACATGAGTGAAGGGTTGTCAGAAAGCGCGAAACGCTCCGGCAATAAAATTCTGCTTTCCTTCTTGTACAAAGATCAGGTTTTCGGCAAACCTATGAATGACGGGCGTTTTGAAACCATTCATCCGGCAGACGCAAAATTCGTTCGCGAGTTTTTTCATGAAGAGGGCGGTGAGTTAATAGGCAAAAAGGCTCCAGAAGTTACTTTACCTATGACTGATGGCACCAAAATAAAACTCTCCAGTTTAGGCGATCGGCTTGTAATTCTCGACTTTTGGGCGACATGGTGCCCGCCATGCGTCATGTCACTGCCGGTCTTTGCCAAGGCCAGTGAGGATTTTAAAACTAAAGGGGTAGTCTTTATCGCCGTCAACAAGGGTGAAGACGTGAATACCGCTAAACGCTTTTTTCTAGCCAACAAGATCCACGTTCCATCAGCCTTGGACCAGGACGGCAGAATTGGCTCTGCTTATAACGTTGAAGGCATTCCTTGCACCGTTTTCATTGGTCGAGATGGCATCGTTAAAGGTGTACATGTAGGTATCGCAGCAGCGCATTTAAGAGAAACGTTCATTGAAGATTTGAACAAATTTGTCAACGGGAAAAGTCTGAAGAGGGAGCAATGAAGCGCAGTCAAATCAACCGTGTAATCAGCGAGGCGATTGATTTATTCAACGAGAAAGGCATCCGGTTGCCACCGTGGGCTTATTGGACAAAGTCTGATTGGCAGTCTGTAGGTGATGAAGCTGATGAAATCCGCAGCCATGGCTTGGGCTGGAACATCACTGATTTTGGCAGTAACGATTTTGAGAAAGTCGGGTTGCTCTTGTTCATTGTGCGCAACGGACATTTCTTTCACAACGAACCGGTGACGACAAAGACGTACGCTGAAAAATATATGGTAGTTCAACCTGCACAAATCACACCGTGGCATTTTCACTGGTGCAAAACGGAAGACTTGATCAATCGCAGTGGTGGACGGTTGCAGGTAGAACTGGCTTGGGCTGGCAATGATGAGAAATCGCTTTCAGATCGTGAGGTAAGCATTCAAGTCGATGGAGTGAGCAGGAAAATTTCGGCGGAAGGAATTATTCTTTTGCAACCCGGTGAGAGTGTAACTTTGAGCCCGCGCTTGTGTCATAAATTCTCAGGATACGCTAAGGATAAACAGGTGTTGGCCGGAGAAATAAGCAGTTTGAACGATGACACGACGGACAATTGCTTTCTCGGCAAGCCATTTGCCCGCACGACGATCGAAGATGACGAACCGGCCAAATATCTGCTCAGTTCCGATTACGCCAAGTAGCCGCTAGACAACTTGTTCGGGAACCTTCAAATTTTCCACTGCTTCTAAGATCAAACCGTTGAGATCCTGGGCATCTTTAGGGATGGCTGCAATTCCCATGCGCACTAAGATCTGAGAATTGTCCCAGCTATGATCCTGTCGCTCCTCCGTGATCAGAATCTTAATCCGGTTGGCAACATTTGTTCCGGCGATCAGCTCTGTATGCGGCAACATAAGCGCATACAGTGTGCTGCCAAAATGCCCGAACAGATCTATTTTGCGCTTAGCATTCGTCACTCGCTGTCCAATTTGTTTGATGTGTGATATCGACAGTGGTGTCAATCCGTTCGGCGTGCGCATTGTTAAATCGAAGACGGCCAGAGTTACAGGGAAGCTGCAAGCCTTGTAGCGATAGTATTCTTGCTCCAGAAAATACATCATCCACCACTGGCTAAGCACACCTGTTTCAGGCTGCAACAACAGCTCGTGCTGCTTACGCAGTGTGGCAAAATCACGCGCGATAGGGGCCATGAAGGGCTCGGTGTCCAAGGTGTCGGCGGGTGCAACGGTTGCAATTCTGCCGAGTTGACCGAAGGGAAACGGGTTAGCACTGTCCATTGTTCCTAATGTGGGAAAAGAAAAATCAGGAAATGCCGGCGTTGACGATTTGCTATCCTGATTTCCCGCTAGGTTGCGGACATGCAGTTGGATCAAGGCGACATCATCGCCGAGGTAAGTCCAAGCGGCAGTGCCATCTGGCATTATTAGGCACCAATCAGGCGGAATGCCCTGATCGGCAGGACAACCTACACTGAGAATATAACTGGGCGATCCCGGGTTGGTTTTCCACACTAGTTCGAACTTGCGTCCAAGCTCTGCTTTAGCCGATTCAAGCACCTGATATAGGTCGTTTAGGGACGGCGAATTCTTCAGTTCCGCTACCCGTAAAGGTTGCGGTTCTTGAGGTTCAAAACTTTCCTCTAAGCCTGGTTCGCTGCTTGAATCCTGTTTTTTATGTTTTTTAGGCATGTGAGTTTCTCTGAACCACCTGTACAGATTAGCAGTTAGCGGCGTTTTGCGAAAAGTATAGGTGTCGAGATGTGGCCCTGTAACGAAGCTCAGCTGATCGCTAGCGCCGCTAATTGCTTATTGACAACCGGCGCCTTATATCTCTTGCTCAAGGCTTAAGCTATGAGCTAGGCTTGCAAAATGATTCTCAGGGTCGTCTGCACGGCTATCCTCGCCCGCAACACGAACGCTCGAACTGGATTTGCCTGAACGGTATGGGCTAGAGCAGTTCAGGCTGTCTTTCCGTTGAGTCGAAAATGATTACTCGCCCGACTAGGAATTTGGATTTAATAATGCCACCGTAATTCGCCAATTCTTTGCCAAATTTGAAACGTAGACTGTGAAGCATGGAACTCGAAGTCGAGCTCCAAGCAGGTTATACAGATTCTTGGTGGAGGCATTACCATGCAGTCACATAATTTTGGCGCGTCTTTTAAAAGAGCAATGCAAGCGTTGCCTTTGCTTGTTATCGCGATGGTGGCATTGACTCCAGCTGCAGATGCCGCCAACAGCAGATTGCCTCGCGCCACGACTGCCCACTATGGCTATACCGCGACGGCCGGCACTCGAAATGGCTTGCCAGCAACATGCACAGACAGCTTTGTGAGCAACGCGATGAAGGCCGGACGTGCAGAAGCAATTTACGGTGACGAAGGTGTTGGCGACGCTCCGCCTCCATTTTACGGAGGGTTCACGGCTGAACATCGCATCAATGCCGGTATCACGGGTCAGCAAGATGCAGGTTTGACCACTGGTCACGGTTCGAGATTGCCTGATGCATGGGGGCGGGATGAATACTTAGGCGGTCAGGAGTGGAGTCAGAGCGGCAGCAATCGGGGTGGATACGACCTTGTCTCGTCGCCAGATATCCAAGTTGTCGCTTCCTACGACATCCCCACCACAGTCCCTGTTCCTGCTCCTTCGTATCAAGTGCCACCACGTAGAGCATATTCAACTGCTACTGCCGGCGGTGCTAATTACCGCACTTATTCAGGCTCTAAGGTTGTAAATCCAGCGGATAGCGGCTTCTAACAAGACACAAATTTTCGCCTAAAAAGTGCTGGAGCGTCAAGTCTGACGTTTCAGCACTTTCGCAATTGCCTAAGGCAATCACCCGAATTTGTGCAGCAATAGTTGCTATGTAAGTGACTTAAGCAAAAAAACAGCGTGGGACACACGCTGTTTTTCAGATCAATTATTTCGATTCGTTGTTTACTGAACCATCCCGGAAGGAACTCCATTTGGATACTTCTCAATGATCGCTTTTTCGATCTGCTTGATGCGATTGGCTGGATTTGGATGTGTGCTGAAGAATTCAGGAGTTCTTGATTTGGCGACTTTGTCGAGTGTGCTCATGACACTGATCATGGCACGTGGGTCATAGCCAGCTTCAGAGGCGAATCGCACTCCTAATTTGTCAGCCTCCAATTCGTCATTTCTGCCGAATTTCAGACCCACCACCTCTCCGATAAGCGCAGCTACTGCGGCGCTGTTTCTTGTAGAAGGGTCATTTGGATCGTAGGTAGCCATCACCGCGGCGCCAGTCAAACCTTGTGTGAGTTGCTGCTTAGCCACTTGCTGAGCCGAGTGACGAGCCGCTACGTGTCCAATTTCGTGTGCCAATGTGGTGGCAATCTGCCCTTTCGTGTTCAACTTTTTCAGCAAAGCTTCGGTGATGAAAACTTGTCCGCCCGGCAACGCGAATGCGTTTACAGTTCCATTGTCTGCCAGGAGGTGGAAGTTGAATTTGTATGGCGTCTTGCCAGCGTCGCTTTTGGCAACGATCTCGTTTCCGATTTCTTTTACTTCCGCAGTAGCGGCCGCATCGTGAGATTCGCCACCATACTGCTGCTCCATCGATGGGGTGGACTGAAGTCCGAGAGCGATTTCTTGCCTTGGTGTCATATCAAGGTGTTGCTTCTTCTCGGTGATTGGGTTGTAGCTGGTGCTCGCGAAGTAGCTGAACAGCGAGAAACCCGCAATAACTAGGGCGATGATCAGTCGAGGACTGATATTAGGACCGCGTTGATAAGTTGTTTCTTGATCTGGCATATCTCTTGTTAGTAATCCCATTTTTCTAAACCCGACTATTAGCATTCAACTTTTGGACGTGCATTCGAACGACTCTGTTGCCGCCTGCATAAAGAATTTTCTTTCGTGGGTGGCGCGAATGCGATTGAGATGATCTTCGCAGCTGGTTGTTAAGGGGTCGCGATAGCTTGGCTACCTTAATAAATAGGCTGGGATGTTCATTGGCATGAGAAAACAACTGAAACCCACGAGCGCAGTAGCTCGATCATGGCTCCTCCAATCGTGTCAGAAATGCCGAGCCTTGGCGCAATTGCACGGGCGCAAAATGGATTACCAGCACCCAATTTAGGGTATCTAGATACGGTAAGAACTGCAAGCCAATCAGGTTACAGCAGAGGCGTCGTGGGACAAGAGTTCATTATCAACGACAACCAGCACAAGGAAACGGGCTTTGGCACGATCGCTTGCGACTTCGGGCAGTCTTTGTTCCACTCGGCAGTCGAGTCGCCAGTAAACGGCGTCACTCAATTAGTTAATGAAGTGACCGGCACAAACATTAAACCTCTGACGATCGTCGGTGCACCGGCAGCACCAACATCGACAGCCGATAGCTACGCTCAAAAGATTGGCGGCGCCATCGGCATGGTCGTGCCATATTTCCTCGTCTCCAAAGGCGTCGGTCGAGTCGTAGATGGATTCGCCGGCACCTCAATGGCTAAAGGTTTGTCGATGACGCCTTTTCTCGAGTCATCTGTCACTAGAGCCGGTCTTTCTGGAGCCGTGTACGGTGGGGTCTTCAACCCCGTTTCGCCTGATGAAAAAAATCCAGCCTGGGCACGTTTGCGTAATGCAGCTGTGGACGGTGCGACATTTGCCACGTTGACCGGGACATCTGAATCTTTAGCCAAACTGGGAATCTTCAAACCAGCTACAAGCGCTCTGGCGAACACTTTCAAATCTATAGGAACGACTATGATTGCAGGCGTGCCAGCCGGCATCGTCAGCGCTGAAGGTCATTCGGTGCTCAGTCAGGGACGGTTCGCCACAGGCAGTGAGCTTAAACAATCGGCGATCGATTTTGCCACCATTGGCGGTGCACTTGCTGCCCTAACACACGGAGTCTCGGCGACACAGGGCGCCTGGGGGTCATACCGCGCTGCTGGCGCGGAACCACTATCTTCTGGATCGGCGCAATTAGTGAATTTCAAACCTGATAATGCAGGAGAAATAAGATCATTCGCCACTGCCGGTGGTGAACCGGCGGCTCGCCAGGTTGCGGAAAACGGCACTGAGACTTTCGAACGCACCGGTGCGCAAACTCCTAGAATCGATGGTGGCGAGTTGCGTCCAGTCATGGAATATCAGGTGCGACCCGGTCAAACAGATGTGGCAGCTACTGCCGAGGCCGTTAATCAATCGAATTCTTATAAAGAAAGTGGCCAGGTGCGCGGCAAATTGCAGGAAGGATTTCAAAGCGTCTCAGGAGAGACCAGAGTTGGTCCAGACGGCAACTGGACAGATCCAAATCGCCCCGGCATTGTCTACGATCGTGCAGGCGATGCCGTGCTGCGCGACACCATTGCTGAAGCTCATGCCAAATTCGACCAGTTCAGAAACGATCCAAAGAAGCTGGCAGAGGAGCTCGCTGCATTTTCAAACGAGAAAATGGAACCAGCCGGATGGACAAGCAAACACGTTGACGATGCAGACGCCATGTTTCGCAGCCAAAACGGTAACAAGCGCATCCTCTTAGGAGACTACATTCAACGCGCTGCCCTGGGTGAAGGGGCTGGAGCCTGTCAACCACAAGCGATGCTGATGAAAATATTGGGCGATAATTTTGGTCTTGATATAACGATGAGCGTGGGCTACCTGGGCAAAGTGCCAGCTGGTGGATTGCCTTCAGGGTTTTCACCCAATCACGCCTTTACCGAGTTGCATCTCAATGGCGAAAATTTAGTATACGACCCTAGAAACAACATCCTCGGCACTCATATAGATCAGTTAGCCAATCTGACGCCGGCCAGAGAATTCGGCACAGGCGAAGCGGCAATTGCTAAGCCTGAGCAATTCAATCTCAAGCGCGGCGATGTCGTAGCACATGACGACATGCAATGGCGCCTGTCAGACGAAAAACCGTCCAGCTCGGGAGATCTTGTCCTTCGCCGGGATGGTATCACATCGATCACATCCGACCAGTTAGCACAGTTCAATCCCGGTCGCACAGCCAAGATCGGTGAAGATTACGAAATCCCACTTGGCAGTGGCGGTCAAAAGGATGGCGGCTGGACTGTCCAGGGCACCAATGCTGATGGCACTATTCGTTTATCAAAAGTCGATGGTGTCAAATTGGAAGTATCACCCAACGAGTTGGCATCTGAAAATCCACAAATAGCAAGGGCTCTGGGCAGAGATAACCAAGTTCTGCGCAGCAGCCCCAATGAACTGTCCATAGTGAAGCGGCAGCTTGATTCTATAGAGAATAAACTGAGGTCGTCGGAACTTTCTCCAGCCGATCGAATCAAGTTCATGGACTCGGTGAAAGCGGAGCTGAAAGCCTCCGATCCACGCCAGTATCAAGCACTGGCTAAAAAACTGGATGCCTTGCCTCATCTAGATCAAATCGCCCCTGCTTTGAAACAATTGCTAGAATTGAGAGCCACCAACCCTGGTATCAATCTGGACTTTGCGCTCAGAGGCGACATCCATCCAGCAGACGTGCAACGCTATTCGCAACTGGCTTCTCTGGTAGATAAAGTCAGCGACCTGCCTCCCGACTTCAAGTCTGATATGCTGCGAGTGTTGCGTGACCGACTCGACATTTATAACATCAAGTCCACGGCCGCACCTGCTGAAATAGTCGCGATGAGAATTCAGACAGACAACGTCACAGATGCCTTCCGTGGCTTCCGGGGCAATAAATCGATCGGTCCATCAGTAGGCAAAAACGTGATCAAGCTGCTCGATATGGGTGCAGACGGCGATATCCGTATTGCCTTCTCACAAATCATGGCAGCTGGTGCTGATAGCAGCGCGGTCAAACTCTACACCGATGTGACTCGACATTCCTTGCAGATTGATATGCCCGCCAGTCAAAAGGGTGGGCACATCGACGAATTTCGCGCTTCCAAACAAGTTCGTGATTTGGCTGCCAACGGTCGGTTAGGCGACGGCTGGGTATTTGTGCCATCTGCCAATGCTTCACTGGCAGACTCAGCAGGCGTGGACGGTGCCTTCATCAACGTCAAGACGAAAACATGGGTGCCGGTAGATTTTGCCAAAGACGCTAACACCGTGGACGGCAAGGTGAGAGATGGCAAAGGCGATTGGGCACTGGCTGTAAACAAACCATATGGTGGCGGCGCATACACAAACGCAGAGCTGAAGACATCTTTGACCAGTTTCCTGGGCGAAGGTAGCAGAGCTCCGAAGCTGGATCTGACAACGTTAGAGCGTCCTTACGGGTCGGGCAGCATGCCTTTCCCCTCGTTCAGAAGAGTGTTGACATCAGCCGAGGCTGATAGTCTCACGGCAGATGAAGGCAGGCAAGTATTGACCACGCCAAATGAAATCAATCGCTTCGAACAGCAAATCGGCAGAAACGTGAACGAGCTTGGCGAGCCCGAGCGTTCTTTCTACAATCAGCTCAGACATCGGGCCCATAGCTCTTTCACACCAAGAAGAATCGAGACCGAGTTTGCTCAGGACGTTCTGCCGAGCATGGCAGCAGCAGTCGATGTACGCGTCAATCCTGAAGCACCAAATATGATACCAGTTGAAATGACGATCGGTCACACCAAGTACGGTGACTCTTATGTCGAGTTTCCGCGCAACGTGCCGAATTCAAATATAAAAGCAGTGCGCGTTTACAACGATGGACACCTGGTCGGCATTGAGCCGGTTGACCCGAACCAGCCATACTCCGTGGAGCGTGAGGTCACCCTTGGCTCATTGAAGAGCAACATGGGTAAGGCAACTTCCCTTTATGCAGAATCTGATCCAAGAGCCTTGCGAAAACTAGGTAGCACTCCGTCCCAATTCAATTTCTCCGGCAAGACTAACGAGCAAATTTTCAGTCAGTATCCCTCCATTCGAGTGCTAGGTGATGCCATCGAGAATGGTGGCATCGTCAGGGCGGCCGCAACAGACAGCGTGGCTCTGGGCAGAGCGAAACTGGACCTGGATTTTGAGGCCAGAACTGACATTACTCTTTCTGATTTGACTGAACTGCAAAAGATGGATTTAGCCAAGGAGACGCTGCAATTGAGGGTCGAACTCAAGCAGCCTGATCTGTCTCCCTCTAAGGCTCGTTCGCTTTTGGAAGTGAAACGAAACCTGCCGGAAGATGCCACCTGGGGTGATGTCATTGCGGCCGAGCGCAGTGTGCGGGAACTTGGCATGGATGCAAGCGAGGCGCCACAAGGTCTTGTCGTATCCAAGCTGCGTTCGCTTGCCCCATCAATGGATCCGCAAACAGCAAAAGAACTGGCCATATGGACTGCGGAATTTCCTATTGCGGAAGAATACATGCCTGCGCTCGCTAAAATGTACGCGTCAAAACCAGCCAGCAAGGTGCTTGATGACTTCGATCGTGTCCATGAGTTCTTCCAATATGCACAGTCTCAAGGAATGAAATTGAGTCCCGACTTGGCAATGGCGAAATTCAAGGAAGTGGAAAAATATCGCGAATGGGGATATAACGGCGGCGATGTGTCCATCATTGCCAGTGAAGTTCTAGGCGTTGCGTAAAATGAACGAAATTCAGCTGGATGAAAAAGTGCAGTGGGCGCGCCAGCTGTGGTTTAAATATGAAGTGCTGACTCATTTCTTTCGCTATGCAGCCTGGTTGGAAAGGCACGGATTTTTCATCGAGCCGACGGCTAGTGTGAGCGATCTTGAGAATTGGACATTCCATCTTGTCGACGGTTTTCTTTTGGCCGACGAAGACCAGTTTGCATTGTTCATTTCGCAGGCGCCGCTCCGAGCGGTAATTCTAGCCGGAGTTCTGCAACGCGATCTGGATGAAACGAACGATCGACAGCAAACAGAGTTGGAAAAACGTCTTCAAATTGTTAGCGATCAAACCATTATGAAAGCTCAAAAAGCGCTAATGACTATGCTCAAGACAGATTCAAGCAGCGGTGACGACTACGACTTTGCCATCAAGCTCTTGGTGCTTCTGGGCACAGAGTCTCAGCTGGCAAGCCTGCCAATCACAGTCGCCAATCTTGCCAATGAACCGCACACAAACGAGGTCATAGGAAAACTGGGGGCTATAACAACGCTCGAGGAATTAAATTTGAGCCAAACGCTAATTAGCCGAGAGGGCACAGGCTTTCTGGCCAATCTGACCAACTTATGCAAGCTGAACTTGTCCGACACCAGGGTAATGAGTTCCTCACTTACGCCCTTGCGTTCTTTGCACCGGTTGGAAGAGCTTAACCTTTCGGGCACTCAAATCAATGACTCTGCGCTGGCTAGTCTTGGACATCTGACCGGACTGAAGAAACTGGATATAGGGGACACCGCCCTGGTCGCTTCGAAAGACGCCGTGGAAAAGCTTTTGCCCAACTGCCAGGTGATTGTTCGGGGCTAGGTCTTCTTCTGGAACAGGGTGCCCAGCGTGTGGGATACCGCCCCGCCATGGTGACTTCCCCATTGAAAACGACCTTGCCTGGCAATAAACTCCCTAAGAAGCTAAGAGCAGAGGCGTTGTGGGACAAGAATTCGTTATCAAAGACAACCAGCACAAGGATTCGAGCTTTGGCACGATCGTTTCCGACTTCGGGCAGTCTTTGTTCCACTCGGCAGTCGAGAATCCAGTCAATGGCGTCACTCAGCTAGTTAATGAAGTCGCGGGCACAAACATTAAACCTCTGACGATAGTCGGGGCTCCGTCGGAACCAACATCGACTGCAGATAGCTACGCTCAAAAGATTGGCGGCGCCATCGGCATGGTCATACCCTATTTCCTCGTCTCCAAAGGCATTGGCAAAGTCGCAGGCGGACTGACCGAGACCTCAATGGCAAAAAGCCTGTCGATGACGCCTTTTCTTGAGTCATCCGTCGCCAGAGCCGGACTTTCAGGCGCTGTGTACGGTGGAATTTTTAATCCCGTTTCTGCTGATGAAAAGAATCCAGGCTGGGCTCGTTTGCGTAACGCCGCTGTGGATGGGGCAACATTTGCCACGTTAACCGGAGCATCTGAATCTTTAGCCAAAATGGGAATCTTCAAACCAACTACAAGCGCTCTGGCGAACACTTTCAAATCTGTAGGAACGACCATGATTGCAGGCGTGCCGGCCGGTATCGTTAGCGCAGAGGGTCAGTCGCTGCTCGGACAGGGACGCTTCGCTAAAGGCAGTGAGTTAACACAATCGGCGATGGATTTCGTCACCGTAGGCGGTGCATTAGCCGCATTGACGCACGGAGTGGGTGCGGCAGAGAACTGGCGTGCGAATCGAAGCGGAGGCGCCGGCGCCGAAACTGTATCTCCAGGTTCTGGAGAACAATTGAACTTTAAGCCTGAAAGCCCAACCAACCGCATGGCCGCAACCGACGCCTTGAAGCCAAGAGAAACAGTATTCGATATTAAGACGCCGGTGTCTGACCTTGCCGGTCGCCTGACTGGCTATCAGACCTCCACTGAATCGATTCCTGCCGCCAAGCCTGGAGCACTGCCTAACTTCGAGTCTGCCAAACAATTTAGAAACACCAGTCTTGAATATCAAGACACACCAGTGAGAGTGTATTCGGTGGAAGGACACTCCACACGAATAGTCGTTCCTGAAGAGTATGCCCAACAGTTGGACGCAGTGCGTCAATATAGATTGGGATTGGAAGGAAAGAGCACCCAGAGCAATGGCACAGCTCTCGATCCGGATCTACTGCATCGGGCTTTGCCTGAAGATTACATTGCTCATCTGGATACTCTGCCCAATAAGGATTTGATTCAAAAGATCTACCTGTCAAATGAAGCCAACCCGATGGACCCCTATCACCAGAAGCAAAGCTCGAGTTCCAATTTCGAATCGCAGGCAGAGTCTTTGGATAATGGAACGGTCACATTCTTCAAGAAGAATGTAGATGCTTCCCTTGGTGATGAATTGCGACATGAATGGGCGCACCAACTGCGATGGCAGAATCAACCGGAAAGCACTGGTTTTGATCTGGCCACTAAATATGAAGGAGCGAAGTATCAACCCCGTGCGCGCGCTAACGACGGTCCTGAAGAGCGTTGGGCGGTGTTAATGGGCGAGCAGTTTGTTAACCCAAAATCTGCTGAATTCCTGCGAGTGATTCAGCAAGCTCCAATTCAAAGCGTTTTTCTCGCTGATGCAGTGGCCAAAACCTTGCAATCCGGCTCTCTTTCCAACGTTGATGCAGCTGCTCTGCAAGCACGCATCGATCATGTTCAAAACGTCGTCAAACCCGCTGTCGCCAAGCAACTAATTTCCGACATTCGCTCATCACAAAGTTCTGCCAAGACAACAGACGCTTCGCGGCTTTTGATTCGCATGGGACAGGGACAGCTGCTTAACCAAGCAAATGAGCTGACGTCTCTTGATCTGACGAGAGAGCCTGTAGGCGCTGCAACACTAAATGCGATCGGCAATAATCGCAACATTACCGATATCAAACTGGACGGCACTCATGTTGGTGCTGGAGGTGAAGGTTTAGGATTTCTGGAAAAATTGCCGCTGAAGTCGGTGTCGTTATCTGGCACCCAAATAACCGGCTCCGTTTTATCATCGCTGGAGCGTATTCCAACTCTGGAAGCCGTTGACTTGAGCTATACAAATATAGGACCTGAGTCAGGTTTGGGCAGCCTTGGCAGAATGCCGAACTTAAAAAAGGTTGATGTCACGGGCACCAAATTCACTCAAACTAGCGTCGATTGGCTACAGCAACAGCTGCCCAATACTAAGATCGTTTATTAGCCTTTTGGGTTTGTTTCCTGTTAGATAGAAGATATCATTCAGGGCTGGATAAGCGTCGAGGCATTTAATTGGTCAGTCAAGATCTCAGTTGGGTGGGTCTGGAGGTAGGCGACTACAAAATCGACCAGAAGCTGGGCGAAGGAATTTTCTCCTCTGTCTATAGAGGTGTGCATTTAAAAACGGCTCAACAGAAGGCTTTCAAGGTTGCTAAACCGCAGGATTTGGTGAGCAAGCGACAAGCAAAAGATTGCCTGAGCACCAGGGCGATTGCACAAATTACTGATGGCACCATGGATGTTCTTCCTGATGCGGCTAAACTGCTCAGGACGCAACACGCTCAGCTCAGAACGGTTAGCCAGTCAGGGTGGATAAAGGTTGACCAGTTGGTCGACCAGCCCGGTCTCACGTACTATGAAATGGAATTAGTTCAAGGCGAAACGCTACGGCAGTTGATGATAAGGCAGTCCATTACTGTCGATAAAACTATCGAGATCGCCAGATCGTTGGATAAACTAAGCAAGAGCGAGTCGTTGCGTTATCATGGTGACATCAAGCCCGAAAACATACTAATCACCAAATCTGGTATCACTATAATCGATCCCGGATATTTCGGAAGGCTTGATTTGGTGAATGGCAGCAATCTGCCCAGCTGTGCCATTACTACTGTTGCCTATTACCCTGCGCTCGAACCAGATGACCTGTTGGCGTTTGGTTTGATGCTCTGGGAGGTTGTACTGGGCATTCAACCGACAGCAAAAACTGGGTTCTCGCAAGAAAGCGATCTGTCAAGAATAGGAGCGAATCTATTGGAGATGGTGCGCCTACAAGAGATAGTCGGCAAATATTTCCTATCGAATATATTGAATGTGCCATTACCGTCGTCGGTGCACCCAGAGATTGGTGCGGATTTAGAAAATCTGCTGCTTAAGAGTATTCGCCTTAGAGTAAATATATCGGGACAGATTGATTTGGATCCTGGTTTCAGGAGCTTTGGTGCAATTGCAGGAGCGCTTTCGGCATTACGACTTAAGGGAACCGAGCAATTTTTACCGAAGTGACAACACCGTATTTACCTGGGCATAGATTGATAGTATTTGAGAGTCCCTCTACGATTATAAAAAATTGACTAAGTCATTGAATGACATGCGGATATCTAAGCGTGTTTTTTTTAGTGACTTTTTCATCTTTTTTAGCTTTTTGATCATTTCAGGACCTGGCTTCCAATTCAGTCGTATGATTTGAGCGTTATGAGTTCAGGAATTTGTTCAGCCAATGGTGTCCGACGAGTCATCTTCTTCTAACAGCACTAATGAGGCTTATCGCGGCTTGTTCGATTGGACGCGCTTTCCTGTCGGTGACAATCGAGAGTTGGTTTACAGCCCACTGACGCGTTCGACGCACATCTTGACTGCGATGCAAGTGCGCATCCTCAGGGAATGTCGAGCGTTCGAGAGTCTGGAAAAGCACGCCGCTCAGATCTGCGCAAATCTGCATGTTTCTGTTGATCAGCAATTGGATATTCAGCAGCAGCTCGGTGGACTTGTCGAGAACGGGCTGCTTGTGTCGCATGAAGATCTGACCAGACGCTTCACTCAGTATTCGGTGGATCAAGATGCTCCCCCGAGAATTGCGTCAGTGGGAGTACCAACGCGCAACCGGCCGGAGGCACTGAAGCGTTGCTTGGAGAGTTACGCGGAATGCGCGAAACTTTACGGGCGTGATGATCTCAAATTTGTCGTTGTCGATCAGTCCGACGAAACTGTGACACAACAAGCCAATGTACAAGTTCTGCAAAAGATCAATGCCGAGTTTGGCATTGAAAGTCAGTACTTGAACCGCACGGACGCCGAACTCTTCGCTCGTCAACTTTGTCAGTATGCCGATGTTTCCCCTGATATCGTCAATTTTGCTTTGCTAAATGTTGATCACATGCCGCTAACATTGGGACTCAGCCGCAATCTTATGCAGCTGAGCAGCGTTGGCGATCTCATGGTCAATGTCGACGACGATACAATTTGCCGTGTCGCACCGTGCCCGGAATTGAAACAGGGTCTGAGTATCACATCAGAATATAATCCAACTGAATTCTGGTTTCTCTCGGAGTCTGAGGTTGAATCGCTGGGCAATGGCTTTAATACCGAAGATATCTTTGCGCTGCACGAACAGCTTCTCGGAAAGTCAGTTAGTTCATGCATTCAAAATACATCTCCCTCGTTACTAGATCTCCAACAGGTCACTTCTAACTTCGTGCGCCGGATGGAGCCCAGTGGCGGCCGGGTCGCATTCACATCCCTTGGTGTGGCGGGCGAATCGGGCATGGACGGTTCTTACTATTTCTTAGTCTTGGACGCGAAATCACGCGCGCGTCTTATGACTTCAGAGAGCCAATACCGTTTTGCGCTGGCCAACCATCAAGTGCTGAGATCTGTCACGAGCAACACCATCAGTAGTGGCACGCTGATTCCAGGGCACAACCATGGTTTTGACAACCGTCAACTCTTGCCACCTTTCTTTCCCGGCTCGAGGGGAGAAGACTTAAACTTTGGTCAACTCTTGTGCCTTATGCCCGAAGGAGGCTATATTGGCTATCTTCCGTGGCACCTGCTCCACAAACCGATCGTTAGGCGAACCTATAATTCTGACCATTTGCTCAAACGTGTGTCACGTCTGCGGAGTGCGGATATCTTTAGAATG
The DNA here is from genome assembly GCA_003151275.1 of Candidatus Melainabacteria bacterium. The sequence continues at coordinate 307,592 of PLXC01000159.1, read as the reverse complement.
TTGGCGCTTTTGTTTAATGTTGGCAGAGAGCTAACCGCAAAGAAAGACTTTGCTGTTCTCGGTCAATCATTGGTGGAATGGGGCTCTGCGCCTATTGATGACTTCGAAGAGATGCTGAGACTGTCTTTGGTCCGGCGGGCAAGCTTGGATCTCGTTCACATGGAAGGTCAATTGAAACAATATGCTGAAATGCCTAAATACTGGGCCGATGATCTGAATATGGCGATGAACGCACTCAGAGAAACGCTGTTTGAGACCAGCTACATTGTCGGCAGCGATCTCGTTGAAGTTTTTGGCTTGGAAGCAGCACGAACAATGCAACAAGGGCTGGTACGTCGATGCGGAGAATTACTTCTGTCTTGGTCTTCGATTCGCCAGGCCGCTCACGAGCTTCGCTGCCGCGGCTTGGCGTTGCGTCAATGAATGTGCCTTTACCGTCGTCAATAAAACCAGTGGATTCAGATAATCTGCTGCTTAAGAGCAGGATGGCATGATCATTGAAAAGCAGCGTTATCGTGGCTTATTCGACTGGTCGCGCTTTCCTGTCGGTGATAATCGAGAGTTGGTTTACAGCCCGTTGACGCGCTCAACGCATAACTTGACTGCGATGCAAGTGCGCATCCTCAGGGAGTGCCGAGCCTTTGAAACTTTGGAAAATCACGCGGCTCAGTTGTGCACAGTACTCAAATTACCCGCTGATCGTGTATCGGCCGTTCGCCATCAGCTCGTCGATCTTGCCCACGCCGGGCTGCTTGTGTCGCATGAAGGTTTGACCAGTCACTGCACTCGATACTCAGTGATCGAGGCTATTCCGCCGAAAATCAGTTCAGTGGGATTTCCAACGCGCAACCGGCCCGAAGAACTGAAGCGGTGTCTGGAAAGTTATGCTGAATGCGCGAAACTTTACGGACATGATGATCTAAAGTTTGTTGTTGTCGATCAATCCGACGAAACCGGGACACAGCAAGCCAATTTACAAGTTCTGGAAATTATCAAAGCTCAGTTTGGGATTGACAGCCATTATTTGAACCGCGGGGATGCCGAGGTCTTTGCTCGCCAGCTTTGTCAGCATGCCGACGTTTCACCCGACATCGTTAATTTTGCTTTGCTAAATGTTGAAAACTTGCCGCTCACAGTGGGACTGAGTCGCAATCTAATGCAGCTGAGAACTATTGGCGATCTTACGCTTGAAGCCGATGACGATACAATTTGCCGCGTCACTCCATGTCTTGAATTGAGACCGGGATTGAGTCTTAGCTCCGAATATGATCCGACTGAATTTTGGTTTTTATCGCAGTCTGAAGTCGAATCGCTGGGCAACGGTTTCATTACCGAAGACGTCATTGCTCTGCACGAACAGCTTCTCGGAAAGGCAGTCAGTCAATGTATTCAGGATGCATCTCCTTCGTCGTTAAATCTCGAGCAGATCACGTCCGGTTTCGTGCGTCGTATGGAGCCTAGTGGCGGCCGGGTTGCATTTACATCCATTGGCGTAGCAGGCGAATCGGGCATGGGCGGCTCTCATTACCTCTTATTCTTGGAACAGAAATCACGTGAGCGTCTTATGGAATCAGAGAGCCAATATCGCTTTGCCCTGACCAATCACCAAGTTATGAGATCAGTAACCAGCAACACCATTGGTAGTGGCTGTCTGATTCCGGGTCATAACCTTGGTTTTGATAATCGTCAACTCTTACCGCCTTTCTTTCCCGTCTTGAGAGGTCAAGATCTAACCTTCGGTGAACTCCTTTGCCTGATGCCCGAAGGCGGTTTCATCGGTTATCTGCCCTGGCATATTCTGCACAAGCCAATCTTGCAGCGCACTTATCCACCCGAGCATTTGCGTAAACGAGTGTCACGCCTGCGCAGTGCGGATATTTTTAGAATGCTGGTGAACTTGTTTACTGCCGGTAGAGAACGAACCCCAAAGAGAGACTTTGCTGCCCTCGGACAATCACTTGTGGAATGGGGCTCTGCGCCTCTTGCTGACTTTGAAGAGATGCTGAGGCTGTCTTTGTCGCGGCGGGCAAGCCTGGACCTGATTCGGATGGAAGGTTTATTGAAGCGCTATGATGAAAAGCCTAATTTCTGGGCTGCTGATATGTACATGGCGATGAGCGCTATCAGAGAAACGCTGCCTGAGACTATCTACATTGCCGGAAGCGACCTGGTGGACCTTTTCGGCTTAGAAGCAGCACGAATAATACAACAACGGTTGGTACGTCGGTACGGCGAGCTTCTCCTGTCTTGGTCGTCGATTCGCCAGGCTGCTCACGAGATTCGCTACCGCGGGTTGACGAGGGATCAATAATCGTCGAGTACCGTCGGCGCCTCTTCTTTGTCCGATAAAGCAGCGCCTGCACACCTAACTATCAGTCGATGAACCTAAGATCATGTTAGTGATGCCACCGTTGGCGGCATCACTAGGCTTGCTAAAAAAAACTGCCGCCTTGAGCCAAGACAGCAGTTTAATTTAATACTGTTCCTGCTACCTCATTCGATCATCAAGCAACAGACTAGCGTTTAGCAACCACCGCTGCAGAAGGCACTTTCATTCTCGATGATGCCGTGGTCGACTTCGTAGGAGACGAATTGCTTATCGAGAAACACGTTCGAGATGTCCATGACTTCTGATCCAGATGCGAAATTGCCGCAATCTTGCTCTAAATCAAAAAACAGACCGGTGATTTTCGCTCCGAAGGGGATCTGATTAGCTCCGGGTCCTGCGAATATATTGACGGCATTACCTGCCACGTGAAGTCCCCCGTTAGCTACGGTAAAAGATCTCTCTACTTGCGACCCACCATTGAGAGTGTAGTCAACGAAGACTATGAAGCTTGGTGTAATCCCACCTTGCGCCACGCTGAATGAGATATTCTTTTTCAAAAATACTGGATTAGTGTCCAAATGTTCAACGCCTGTTTCTGAAAAGAAAGAGCCTCCATTTGCCGTCAATTCGACTACGAAGCCTTGGGCTGGTATGTGAAGCGTTTGGACGCTGCCGCTGCTGTTGTTACTGCAACACAACGCGGAAAAATCTCCTAATTCAAGCCCCTCGCCAGCGTGACTGATATTTTGGATATGGTTATGACCTCTGGCAAACCCAGGTTGAATCGAGATTACTATGGATGCTGCCGCGAAGGCCGCCAGTGCTTTGTTTTTCATCGAATGTTCCTTATGTAGAAGTAACTGCATGTAGAAGTAACTGCCTGCCTATCAATGCCCTTAAGCGGGCCGACCAAATCCCATGACAACATCTGTCAGCATAAGCTAGCGCTTCAAAGGTTATATCAGAATATATATCCACTTGGCATCACTAGCGGTGCTGATGTTTGGCACGAATCTTAAAAATATAGGGTCAATAGTCACCTGGGCGTTGTCTGTCACGCCATCACATTTGGTGCCAAACTAACTCTCTACATTTTTTCTGCCTAATTCTTAAGTTCCTGGGCCTGGATCTTGGATGTGCAGCTAGGCACCAGAGTCAATTGACCTTAGTGTAAGATAGCCGTCGCATGGCGAGGATTTATGTCAGACACCTCTAATACCATTAGCGAACAATTGCTCGAAAGCCAAGACCACGCCCTCGATGTTGTGCCCCTTTCGGAACGGCGCAATCCCGTCACGATGGGATTGTTGTGGATAACGATGGTCACTGGTTTCCCGTCCATATTAGTGGGATTTGAGTGGGTTAAAAACGGACTTGTCTTTCAACAGGTATTGTCGTGCCTGATTCTGAGCAACGTAGTGTTGTTGCTCTACGCGGTTCCTGCATGTTTCCTTGGATCTCAAACGGGGCTGACATATTCTTTGCTCAGTCGCAGCGTCTTTGGCCAATGGGGTTCACGACTAATTTCAGTTTGCCTGGTTGTGTTGTCGATGGGTTGGTACGGATTAACGGCATATCTAATGGCAGATGCATTGAAAGGTTTATTTCATCTGGACGTTCCGGTGGCGTTACTTTCGGCCGGATTTGGCATTCTGATGGCTTTCAATAACTTCTTTGGCTTCTCGGGAATTGCCAACTTCGCCGGCTATATCGCCGCGCCTGTACTTGTCGCTTGGGTCGGATTTACTTTCTTCAAGGCTTCTGGCAGCTTTACTCCCGTGATGTTCGCGGAACAACCGCATCAATCTTTTGGTGCCGCGTTGTCACTTATCTCAGCCTTTGTTCTTGGCTACGGCGCCTGGGGAAACGAGCCTGATTTCTGGCGTTACGGAAGACCGCGTACATCTTTTGTTGTGGTACCGTTAGTAGTGGCAATAGTTATTGGCCAGGTTGTATTTCCGATCACTGGTTGGATTCTTGGTCAAATGACTCACATCACCGAGTTTTCTAAAGCGACTGCGTTCATGAATCAATATTCTTTCGCAGGAATGGCACCGGTCGCTGCACTTGTTCTGTTTGTCACCTATTTTGCCCTGGCAGATTCTTGCCTCTACGGCAGCATTAATGGTGTCGAAAACTTGTTCGAGTTTCCGCGAAAACGAGTGGTGGCGGTGCTCACAGTTGTTGGAGCGGTTCTGGCGGCGTGGCTAAGTGGATATGTGCGAGCGTTTCAGGACGTCGCCGCGATGTCATCGATCGTGCTCCCTTGTGCCACGGTCATAATGCTCGCGGAAGCTTATGTTGTTCCCCGTTTTTCAAAAAACGCGATCGATTTGTCGCGTGTTTACGAATTTGCTGAATTGCCAAGGGTAAATTGTAGCGCCGTAGTTTCGTTTATAGCCGGGTCTGCTACAGGTATCGCGACGGCCGGTATGATTCCCTCGCTGGAATTCATCCACGTGGGAATTAGTGGACTGCAGGCATGGCTAGTGAGCTTTTTGATGTATGTGGGCTTCCGTTATTTTGAATGTCAGAAATTTCGTGCAAATTTCTGACGTTATGCAGAAGGCTTACTTACATCCCGTTGTAGGCGGTGTAGGCCTTGGCCTCATCCCCAGGATGGACCTCGGGTCGTCTCAGCACTTCAAGATTTTGCTGGGCAAGTTCATTACCCTGCTCCGCAGAACGGTGCCACCATTTTGCTGCTTTACGTTCGCTGCGATTCACTCCACGACCGTAAAAGTACAATTCGCCCAGTGAACTCTGAGCGTCTGAGTGTCCTTGTTCTGCTGCCAGTTTAAACCATGTGTGCGCGTGTTGATAATTGACCGTGGTTTCAACGCCATCGGCGAAGCACAGCCCCAGCCGAAATTGCGCTTCAGCATTGCCTTGTTCCGCGGCCAGGTGCCACCAATAAACAGCCTGTTTTGTATCTTTGCGCACCCCTTCACCGTCAAAGTACATGCCTGCGAGACGCAGCTGCGCCTCTGCCAGTCCGGCTTTTGCCGCTTTGTGGAAATACGCTGCAGCCTGCTCATAATTTTGCGCCACAGCCAGACCGTCGTAATACATCAATCCGAGATTGAGATCGGCAAGAGCGTATCCCTTGCTTGAGGCAGCCTGGAGCCATTTGAAGGCGTTTTCGTGATCTGTTCGCAATCCCGAGCAATCTCTGTAGATCACGCCGACAAGAGTTTGTGCGTGCAGATCTCCAGCGTTCGCGTCCGGCAATAGTAATTGAAGTGCCTTTTCGTAATCCTGATTAGTAATAGCGCGCATAGCCGCGTAGTGCGCTGTGTCGCACGTCTGCGCTTCAACACCCTGCAAAAATTTGGTAAGAAATCCAAGTAATGATGTAGCCATAAAACCCCCGTATCTAACCTCATACTACTCGCCGCCTGCCAAGAAGCTGAATTGTTCAGGGTTTCTCAAGGTTTTTGTGAACAGTTATTCTTTACGGAACTTCGTAATTCTGGGAGCGCCGGCAGCCTTGCCGGCATTTGGTTCTGTGACAGCTTGTGCTTGAAGTGCGCTGATTTTGTCAGAAAAAAACGCGTTTTTCTAACAAATCCCAGCCCGTCCGGAGTGTGGATGCTTATGCATGCCCGTCCTCCGGAACCATCCGTGCATTGACCACTAGCTCACCGCCAGGTTGTTACTTTAACTTTGGTGACATTTGTTGCGAGACAAGCTCGAAGAAGTGTTTGCCACCCAGCCCGTTAAGATGCACGGTATCAGCGAATTCGCTGCGTGCGAACAAACCTTTGTCGTTGTAGTCCAAAATCCGGGCACCATATTTAGTGGCTAGGCTTTTCACGCTGGTCAGATATGTGTCGTAAGATCCAGGCGGAAGAAGTTTAAGATTGTCCGCAGTAAGAGGCATGTTTACCAGCGTCACGGCTATTCCTTGCTCTTTTGAAAAGGCCAGAAATTTCTCAAAATAGCCCAGTTGCGTCTCGAGTACTTTTGGCTTAAATGGGTGGTAGCGCATCATGTATTCGGCCGTATTGTCGGCAAATACTTTGTTCGGAGAATAGGGCGTGACGCGCCACTGGTCTACGCCGTTATCCTCCGGCAGATTTTTCATGGCATATTCGAGCAGTGGCGAAGGAGTTCGCACCGTGTCTAAGTCAGTACCGGGCGTGACTTTCTTCAATGCGGTTCTGGCAAACGGCAATGTCGCCGCCACCAAATCGCCTCGCTTGCCATAGAGATAGAAACTGCCATCTGCCACGTTCTGCACTCTGTCCCACAAGATCCGGCGTTTAGTCGATAAAGTGTCGGTTGAACCCGACACTTTATTCATGTATCGCACTGTCTCTGAGCTATCTGGATTAGTGAAGCTGCTGTCCAGAAAGTCCCTCGGTGCAATGCCCCAAACAATTGCTGCAGGCTTGGGATTGCGTGTAAATAGTGTAGTCGCCAGCGCATAAACGTCGCTGGCCATTTGTCCACCAATCGCCAGGCTGGCAGTTTGGACTGGCTTGCCAAGCCTTTTTCCGAGCAGCTGTTCAAGGTAAAAAGCGCGATGATGCATGACTGCATCAAACGGTCTGTTGACGAAAGTTGAGTCACCATCGTTCAAGGCGGCAAGCATAAGCGATGAGCCAAAGATTGCTACATCCGCCCGCTTCTGAGCCCGAAGGTCCTGTACTGCCCACCATGCCCAGCTTCGGTTTGCTGATTGGTACGGGTCGGGATGGTAGAACGACCGGGCCGCCAGGTCGGCGCAAATTACTACCGCGAAAGCGAGCGCAGCATAGCTGAACTGAATCTTTCGATCAGTGCGAACCGACTGTTGGTTTTGTTTGGCGACTGACGCAGTCTGTACTGTTTCGAGCAGGCTAGCCATCTCTTGTCATTTTGTGGAGAGCACCCATGATACCCGTCTCGCGAGTTTTCAGCCCGAACAGAAGTCTCACATTTCTCTCACGTAGGTTGAGTTAGTTTAATGGAGTCTGAATTTCGTGCACGGCGCAGCCGATAGAGCTACAGAGCTCTATCAAAACGAAATTGGCATCATGTAACGGCAAGGCGAATATTCAAGGGGAATTAAACAATGTCACAAGCAGCATTCGAAGCAAACTCGGGACAACGCGTGGAAGCCGTGAAGGTGCCCGACCACGGCGCCCATAAAGACCAAGGAGCAACTTCCGAATTGCACGCTCAAATGGATGCCTTCCGCGCAACCTTGAAGGGTCAGAGTTTAGTAGATCAAGACTTCGCCGGTCCAGACGCTAAAAGTAAAGGCAAACTGGATCACTTGCACAAAGATATCGACAAATCCATCAGCTCGCTGACTGATTTGGAATTGACAGATGCGAAAAATATAGCGCATAAGGTCAACGAAGAAAGAAAGGCTCATCACGGTCATTCAGATACTTTGGATGCTCTGAAAGACTTCCAGCTCACACATAAATCCATCAAGGATGTTGGCAAATACAATGCGGTAGTGCTTGGTGCTGCAGCTGAGAGCGGAGGACACGTCAATGAAAATCGCTATTTCCCAGCCGAAGGTGGACATCCTAAATCTAATGAAAAGACCAATCCTGTGCTGCATTCACCTGAGGACGTGGCAAAACACTATACAATTCATCCCGTCAAGCCAGGTCTGCCACAACCGATTGATTAGACACAACTGTTCAACGCTGCTACCCAGAGCATCTGCTGCATGTAGGCAAATTCTTGAGGCTCTGATTGATCTCGGATCAATTGCCCGCAATACATCCCGATCACTGCGTCGTCTTTGAAAATCGGCGTGCCCAGAGCCTCTTCGGGTAGGGCGAGGGTGTGGACTTGGTGGAACGGATCGCCTGGTTTTCGCTCACAGATTATTCGTCCTGCTGCTAGATGTGGGCTAAATGACGCATCCTGAGTAATGACAAAGATTTGGTCGCTAGGAGAGGGCGGCGCCTCGGTTGATCTAGGCAGGGGCAAACAGACAGGTGCTATGTTGGGAATCGCTTGAGCATCGCTAACCGTGATGTAGTCCTGATTAATCAACTCATGGAGCGCTGCGATCACTAAGCTGCTGTCTAATCCGCTTACTCTCAACAGGCGAGAGACCGGCATTCCATCGTAGAGATAACACCAGACCACTTGCGCATCTGCTTGTGTGTTTGGTGCCAGATTCTGAAAATGTGGTCGATATTTGCGTTTGCGCAACACTGCAGATTCGCCGCCGACCTCCTCAAGAAGCTTTGTCTTGAGCTCCAGTCTCCGGTATCCTTCCATCACAACAGATGTCACCGTCGTAAGCATCCGGCTAAAATCGCACCATTCAGGACGGGATTCTTCTTGAAAATAGAAGTAGCCGCTAAACGACGAACAGATCAGCTTATAGATGGCTTCTTCGTTGGTGCTCTGTCCAAATTTTGCATAAGCGATGCGCCCATCTTCGCAAAATATCCTTGCGATCGGTCTTTTGCGTGGATCGCAAATGACTATTGTTCCTTCTCGTCTGGCGCTGACCAGAAGCTGGAGAATGCTAGTCAGCTCAACATTAGTGACTCGACCGGAGAAACCGGTTTTTTCCTGCGGTAGTATCCTCAGCAGGAGTCGGTTAAATTTCAGGATCGTGCTTTGATCGAGTTCCCTGATTTTGTCTGACAGGCGCAGAACTACAACATTATGCTGCTGGTTGGCCACACTAATAGAAGGGTGAAAAGCGGACTGGGTAAGGGCGCGCTTGGCTAGCCAGCGATCGAATCCGGTGTGGAACTTGGCGTCTTTAACAGCCCAAACCTCACCTGTCGCTGGGAACCTGACAATCAGAGCATCCAAAATATCCTCATACGGCACAACAAGCGTAGCGCATGTTGCAACCTGACCTTCTGCAACCAACCAAACGGTGCCCAAAATCTGTTCCGTTTCGGCTGCTCTGTCGATCAGCCAACCGATTGAACCGGCAAAGTTCCAGAGTTTGTTCTCATTATCGAGAGAATTCATTAGGGAACAGCACATTCAAAACTAAGCAAATTTTTTCTCAAAATCGAATCATCCGATTTGTGGTGATTAACTCAATTAACTCAGGCGGTTAATCATGTCTGCGTGAAGCTCTGTCGCCAGCTTGAGTTCAGTGCTTCCACCATTTCCGTTAGCGGCTCGATCAATCTGGAGATTGCGTTTCGCCAGCGCTTTGCGGATTTCGCGCGAGACTCTTACTTCCTTGAGTTCGATTTTATAAATGCGAATGCCAAAGTCCTTTGTTTGTCGATCCAAGATGTTTTTCAAATTGAAATTGACACGCTTACGGTCGGATACTAAATGACGTAAATCGTTGTTGCCTACAGCGGTTCGCAAGGCTCCTTCGGCTAACTCTTTGGCAGCCTTGGCGACATTTTCGACCTTCGTTACCGCTCTTTTGGCGTCAACGATTTGGTACATGCAGAGGGCTGAGACTTTGATGGACATATTATCTGAGGTCATCGCCTCAATCAATTGAATGGGCAACGTGACAATTCGAGTGTCAACAACTTGCGCTTTATCGATGATTGGCAATATCAGTTGGAACCCTGGACCCTTTTCGGCGACCGCTTTGCCGCAACGGAAAACTACGAGCCGGTCGTGCTCTTTGACGACTTTGATACCAGAGAGGACTACCATTATTGTTAAAACAATAATTCCGCCAAGTATTTCAAACAATCGATTTCTCCTCGGGCAATTCTTAACTACATTCTAGAGCGCTCACGTCGATACGAGAACAGGGAAAACCTTAGTTCAGTGAAATCCCTACTTCCGGAACTGGTGATGTCCGCTAGGATGGTTAAGTCGGTAACTGCGACTTGAGGGACGGGCATGGTCGAACATAACCAGGGTGGCCAAACGCAAAAGAGCAGCGCGACTGCTGCGCGCCCAGATCATCGTGCTGTTGGCGTTACCAGAACAAAGCGCATAGCTAATTTGCTCCAGCATAGGGGAATTCCTGCCAGTAAAATCGCTCCTGGCAAACATGGACCCATTTTTTTGTTTTTTGGAGTAATTCTGCCGCTTGTGGCAATGGTTTTCGAGTTAACGACTCATTTTTGTGCCCAACATTTTTTCGATCCATTTCCGTCGCCAAGTCACGTCATTCTATTTCTTCTTATCCCCCTAAGTAGCTTCATGGCTTGGCTTTCGGGACGAAAGGATATGTCGCCTCATTATGGTTTCATGGCTCTCATTAGCGGCATGGCGATGGGCATCGGTTGTCTTTACGCGTTGATGTTTTTGCCGCTGACACCACATTCGGCGATGTACACCTTGTTGTTTGGCTTTGGGTTGCTTGGCTTCGCGCCGTTGTTGTCCATACCTTGTTCCTGGCTGAGCGGGAAGACTGTATGCCGCCTGGCGTCAGGTAAGAAGACGTTTTTCGATCCCCATCAAGTTGAACACATTGGTCATTTGATCGTGCTTTGCTTGGTTGTTGCAGTCGAACTGCCGTCTACAATGACGCGGATGAACTTGAGTCTGGCTGCCGCTCCTCCAACCGAGAAGCAAGGAATTCAGTGGCTGCGTCATTACGGCAGCGAGGAAGTGATGCTGCGCGCATGCTACGAAAGATCAGGACGGGCAACTGATATCCTCGGCTCGCTTTATGAGAGTGGACATCCGCTGAGCATCGAAAATGCCCGCTCGATTTTCTACAAAGTAACAGGAAAACCATTCAACTCAGTTCCGATTCCAAGCTCCGCCCGCGCTACCATCCAGCATGCAGGATTGGTCGATGATCCAGATGGACTGAACGCTGGTGTGCAGGATGAATTCGATTTGGATGCTGATATCGCGGGAGAAAATGTCAGCGGAGTTGCCCGTGGATTGTCGGTTTCGGATGCAACTGTAATTGGGTCAGTCAATGCCGACGCGGCTGTCGCGGATTTGGATTGGTCGATCACATTGAGTAACGTCTCGAAATTTGATCGAGAAGCTCGGGCTAAGATCCTCTTGCCACCAGGCGGGGTGGTTACTAAAGCGACGGTCACTGTTAATGGAGTGGAACGTGATGCCACCATTCTTGTGCGAAGTGTCGCTCGAGCTATTTATAAACAAGCAGTAGTGGAACGCAAAGACCCACTTCTTGTCAGCACATGTGGACTGGATCAAATCCTGATTCAGTGTTTTCCTGTCCAACCAGAGAGCACCATGAAAGTTCGCCTGAAGATAGCTGCACCGCTTATCCTCAATGAAGATAAGAAGAGTGCCGCTCTCGTGTTGCCGGCTTTCGAAGAACGCAATTTCCAGTTTGAAGTGCCAGATAACGTTAGTATCAATTCAAATAATTCGATTAAGGTGCCTGTATCCAAGGTCAGTATGGCTGATCTGGGTGAACAGCACCAGGCTGTTTTCGCTCTGGAACCAACACAGTTAGCCAGATTTGCTGGTGTGGTTAATTTCGCGCGTGATCCCAAATGTCTCGTTGCGGTGACAAATAACACGATCGCCAACGACGGGTCGAAAGTAGCACGATGGGCAACATCGCCAACGTACAAAATGCCGGAAAAATTAGTTGTTCTTATTGACGGCTCCGCGTCCATGCAACACTATGTCCAAGACATGGCCGCCGGCTTGAAGAACATTCCGTCTGCAGTAAAGACACAGATTGTAGTTGTGGGCGACGAAACCACTTATCTTGGTGGTCAGGATAATGCGAATACACCTGAATTTGCCAGGCAATTATCATTCTTGCAAATGTATCGTCCAGTAGGCGGACATGCTGATGATCAGAGGTTGATAGATAGTTTAACGGTCGCCCCCGCTGTATTGTGGATTCACGGTGCTCAGCCGGTTAGCAGTGTCGACAAGAAACTACTCAAAAATTTGCTTCAACGTCCATCCGCAAGTCCGCGGCTGTTCGACTTGCAAGTCGCGGCTGGACCAAATGAACTCCTGAATGATATGGACCCGATTGCGAATGTCGTGAGAGTGCCTAGAACAGGCAATATTGCTACTGACTTGAGTAGATTGTTTCAATCATGGCAGCCAACCTCGAGCAAGAGCGATCAATTTGAAGAATGGCATGGTGCGCCTCTAACAGCAGGCGGGAAGCCGACAGCCGAGGGTGTGGCAGTGCCCGCGGCAGGGGCGAACTTCACGGACAGTGTGCCTGCGGTTCCAGCGGCAGGTGTGAAATTACTGAACAATGTTCCTGCTGTTGCTCAACTTTATGGGTATCAAAAACTGCTTGAGAGTTATCGTTCAGCAGACCAAGGACCAGCACTATTGTTGGCGGAAAAATACCATCTGGTTAGTCCTGTCTCAAGCGCCGTTGTCACTGATTTGGTTCCATCAAATCATCCTGCTCCAGCCAAGGCTGCACTAAAGCCGGCGTCTCCATCATCATTGGGAGTAATCGATCAGTTGACGACTGGAGCGTTCAACAAAGTGACTGCACAATTGAACAATCTCTCGTCAGCAGCTTCTGTAGATGAGAAAGAAATGCGGACGGCTGCAAGGTGGGATTTTGCACGTGAGAAAGAAAAAGGGCAAGTGTTTCTTTCCACACAAACTCATCCCACCGCTGAGCCGGTGCTTGAGTCGGCAGGCAAAAGTGTGAGCTCTCACACATCCTCCAGTGAAATGCTAGAGCAGAAAAAAGTGGGGCAGAGTGCAGGCGGTGGTGCTAAAGATCAATTCGAATCTGCGCATGAAAACAAGAGCTCTTACAGCGCCAAACAACTAGACAGCCCCTCGGTGAACGATCAGAGGGAAGATGAAGCCGTTCTGGCAGTGCCAGCTGCTCAAGCCCCTTCGCTTCAGGGCGCAACGAATGGCACCATCGGACCACAAGGGCAGGAGGGGGGATGGCTGCCAGTCGATGGTGCACCAGCATCTTCATCTGCTTCCACATCCTCGGCCGCGCCAGCACCCCCACCTGCATTGCCGGGGTTTATAGGAGCTCCTGTCGATCCTCGCTATGGTCAGTCGAACGAGCAAGCTCAATCGCAACCCGCACCGTTTGATTTTGATCTAAGCCGGCTAAGTCAGTTCAGTGTCCAGCCTCAACAACAAGAACGAGTATATTATGCGCGAGCCCTTGGTAGTCCTGCGCCTATGTCTATGTGGTTCGAGGGTATACGAGACGGTTTGGCAATATTTTTCTTGGTGTTCATGTCCATGTTTGCCGTCTTCAAATTGCTCAAGGCAATGTCGCAGCCAAAATCACACAAATAGAGGGTGCCATCTACGTAGTTCTCCCATGGAACCGCGACGATGAAGCATATATTATCTTGGCCTTCCAATATTGTCGTTCCCCGACGCAACCCCCTTTCTTAGTAGGTGCTCTGATGACCGGACACGGACATGGCCATGGACATAATGCTGCCGCTGGTGGCGACACTCATACTGGGCACGCCAATGTAGGCGACAACGCCGCTGGAAGACCGATCACCGACCAGTCGACCAAGTTGCTGAGCAGTCCTGGTGGAGACGGCCACAAATTGGCACGTGAGGCTCATCCAACTGATCACGTCGTCATTACTCCTTTGGGCACCAAGAGCAGTATCGCTGAGAGACCGTCGCTCGATATTCCGCCCCCTTTCATGGCGCTGAGAGCTTCTGACCAAATTCCTGCTAAGACAGCCGGAACAACAACCCAACATTCAGCAGGCGAAGGACGCGAAGCCAAGATCAATGGCGCAACTCCTGTTGGTGACATATTGCAGCGCACCGGTAGTGATGCCATCTTCGCCAATAAGCAATCCGATGCAAACGACCAGTTGCATGCAGGCGATGTTTTGAAACCTGGCGAAACACCAAAGATTTCAGTGGTTTATCAAAATCAAGACACGAATGTTTCTCCACCTCCTTCAGCTCCCGATTTTGTTGTTAAAAAAGATGGAACGGTTGAATGTTTGCATAATCCAGAAAAAAATCCTGACGCAAATATAGTTGTTCAAGTCGAGCGCGACCCGGGACAGACTGGCGATCCCACTCCTCAGCAAAAAGAAAGTTTAGCCGGATTGGTTCCTTATCTAGCCGATCGAGTCGCTTCAAGTCCCGCATATCAAAAGGTTTCCCCAGATGGCAAAGTAGCGATTGAAGACAATCAAAACTTGGTTGACCCCAAAGTCGAATCAGCAATTGAAAACAATATCAGCAAGCCACCCGTGCCTGATATACACAATCCTCCAGTACCTGATGTTCCACCCGCTGCAGGCGACGCATCTGGGCGGATGAATCGTGTCGGCGGCAGCGGCGGTGGTCATGATTCGTTCTCTCCTAGTGGCGATGGCGCGATCTCATCACGTGATGGGCAAGCTCCGGCTCGGGATACGACGCCACCTGTGCAAGCCGTTGAAGATACGATCTCGGCTCTGGCAGGTGTTCAAGACAAAGCGCATCCTTACGATAACGTGGCCAGACGCAGCGACGGCAGCTATGGTGTCGGTCGTTATTCCATGAATCAATTCAATATTGGAGCTTGGCTTGGCAACATGTTCGGCGTAGATCTCGGTGATCCACCAGACCCAGCAAAGCTAGCCGCATTCCTTGCTGATATGAAGAAGCATCCTGAAAAAATGAAAGCGATGATGGGGAAACTTGCGCAAGATGGCAAGGTTTCAAAGGATTTCGCGGCCCACTTCGATCCTGGTAAATTCTCAGACTTCATCGGCAAGATGGACGGAAAGCATGGCGCCATCACAGCCAAAGATGTGCACGATAACATGCCCAAGGACCTGCAAGAAACGATCGCGAAAGATCGGATCGAGCATTTTGGCAAGGCCATGGGCATCGACACAACCAAGGATCTTGGTGAGAAGGATGCTGGCAAGTTGGCTCTGGCTATGTTCCTTGGTCGAACACCAAGTGAATCCGACCTAGCCAATCCCGGCAATCAAAAGTATCAAGACGCAGCCAACAACATGTACAAACTGGCTTTGGCTGGGCAGTTTGGTTCTGATCGGATCGATGTTTCGGAGGCTAATGGCAAAGTTGTTGCTATGGCGTCTGGAGATGTCGGCAAGCAGTTGTGGGCTCAAACCCCATGGGCTGGAGCTTGCGAGGGTGGAAATCTCGGTTGCGCCGCTTCTGTGTCTAAGGTTTTGCAAGAGGCTGGAGTACTCAGGCAGGGCGAAGGCTCAGCTGGTGTCGAGGACCTCGCCGCCAAGTTGCAAGGCAAGGGATATCAGAAAATTCAAATAACGGACAAGTCTCAATTCCACACAGGTGACGTTGTTTATGGAGACAATGGTGGTGGAAACGCACACATCGGCATCATCGGTGAGATTAAAGGCGGTCAAGTTTGGTCGTATGACAATAGCTCCAGCAGAACAACCTGGCAGCATCACACCTTGGAACAAGGCGGATCGTTCGTGCCGGGCGGAAGATTCGGCAGACATAATTTGTATGTTCTTAGAGCCCCTGGTAGCGACAACAGCAATAACAATTAGAAATAAACTAGCACTGGATCTGGTGCGTTGCGGGGTGAGATGTATCTCCAATTTGATCCTCAAATTTGGGGTACCCGGGCCTCTCCTTTTTAAAAAATCTCAAGCCGTTAGAAAAACGCGTTTTTTTCTAACAACTTCAGACTGGGTGTGGCATCCAGGGCTTTTGCTAGATTTCGCGGTATACTCCAATGCATTGAGGTATTGGCAGTATGCAGATCCGAATCGGAAATAAGCGAGACGAACCGATGGTTCGCGAGTTGCTCATGACAGTCATGCACGAAGTCTATTTAGTGCCTTATTTCACTCAAGCTCGACCGCCAATTATGAACATGGAGAAAGAGTACATTGGGCACGATGGTACTTATCTCGTGGCTGAAGATGATAGCAAGATCGTCGGCGTGGCTGCGGCAAGAAAGAAGACTGACACAATTTGCGAACTAAATCTTCTGTGCGTTACGACTGAATGGAGACGCATAGGGCTGGGCAAACAATTGCTGCAAAAGATTTTGAGTTTTGCCAAAGGGCTCGATTACGATGCTTTGCAAGTGAACGCTGAAGTTGTTGGCACAGAGGCGGCAGGCTTTCTAATGCATTCAGGATTTGCATTAGTCGAAGCTGAGTCCGACGACGCAAGGCAAATTTGGCGAATCAGTTTCAGATGACCTGGGAGCGCTGCCTTCCAGCCGGTATCTTCGGTTATGAATGAGTATCAATGATCAAGGACTTTGATTCAGCTCCTTAATCTCCAGTTCTTCACCGTTATTTTTGAAGAAGGCAAAGGACGTGAAGCCCTGCACCATCAGCGCGTCCAACTGCTTGCGCATGTCTTTCTTGCGAGGTTGCACCGAAACGATGAGACCCTTATTGCGCATGCGAGTGGCAGTCGAAAATACGCTTGTAAGATCGTCTTGATCGGGATTGCAGATCAACGCAATTTTTTCTGCTGTGTTGGGCGGCTTAAATCCCTTGTCTGTTAGGACTGTGATGATGCGCTCGAATCCTATTGAAAAACCACATGCAGGAACATCTCTGCCTGAGAATTTTCCTACCATTTTGTCGTATCGTCCGCCACCGGCGATCGAGTACGTATAGCCTGGGCAGCTCACTTCAAAGATTTGGCCAGTGTAATAGCCCATGCCGCGCACGAGGGTGGGATCGAAAGTTATGTCGTAGGATCCACGGCCCTGCTCAGTTATGTCTTTGATTACATTAGCCAATGGCTCCAAAGCTTCATTTTTTTGCAACTCTTCCGGTAGTGCAATACGCGCTTCTGCGAAGTCTTTAGTCTTTTGAAGAGTCGTAACCACTGTCATCATTTTGTCGATGGCGCCTTGCTCGTGACCGGCAGTCTGCAACTCTTTGCGCACGCCTTCTTCTCCGATTTTGTCGAGCTTGTCCAAGGTGATGAACACATTGTCGACTCGAGCGGGATCAAATCCACAGTATGCAGCTAATGCGGACAGGATGCGGCGATCGTTAATGCGAATAGTGAAATTCTTAAATCCAAGTTCTCGCAATGCCTCTGCCGTTGCTTGCAACAATTCCATTTCTGCAAGTTCGTTTTTGATCCCAAAAATGTCGATGTCGCATTGAGTGAACTGACGGAAACGTCCGGCTTGAGGGCTTTCAGCACGCCATACAGACCCTATTTGAATCGCTTTGAGTGGGTTCGGAAGCGTTGATTGATTCTGAGCATAAAAGCGAACAAGAGGCACCGTCAAATCGAAGCGCAAGCCGAGATCAGCTAAGCTTTCGCGTTTAGGCTGCCCGCCGCTCAACTCACGCTCAAGTTTATCGCCGCGCTTGAGCACTTCGAAGATCAGTTGCAGGTTTTCTCCACCTTCTGCTCTGCGCAACAGATTGATATTTTCTAGTGCCGGCGTTTCTATTCTGGTGAAGCCGAAGCTCTCATAAGTTTTGAGGATTACTCCAGTTGCCCAATCCCTCAGCGCCACATCAGCTGGAAGGAAGTCGCGCATGCCGCGGGGCGGCGCTGAACTCTCGATTGTGGACATAGGAACCTCTTCTGGAACGGCGGTTACCTATGATCGCAAATGCTGACGCAATAAGCTATCAGGCAATGCCCACCTTGTTGCCAATGTTCACGACCGGTCAAGTTGGGTGGCGAATCGCGAGTGGCATCTAATGCTCATGCGAATGGATTGCAACTGTCCACAGTAGCCCAGGATCACGAGTCGAGGCGGGACTGTAGTCCCTCGCGCTCCAGTTCACACCTCCGAAAAACGGAAGTTCGAAATGTGGAAAAAAAAATCGGATGGGTAAACAAGAGTTCGAAATGTCGAAAATTGGGCGGAATCGGGTCTGAAAATGTCGAAAATTGGACAAAAATAAGAGTCCGAAATGTCTAAGATCGGCCGAAAATTAGTCTGAAATGTAGAAAATTCGGCGAAATGACAAAAAGAGTTGAGAACGGTGGTGTGGTTAACCACCGTTCTCAGTCTCTCGGTGTTCGGTTATTTGAGCATGGCCCGGCGAACAAAGCCGATCCCGATACCGACCATGTTTGCCAGCATCCACGCCAACAGATAGATCGTGCCCAATCCATCATTAAAAGCGAATTGCAGCGTGGTGCCGATGGCAACGTGCAAAAGCAGCGTAGGCAGCATAAATTTGCGAAGGTGTTTTGAGACAACCTCGAGAACGGCGAAGCCGATTCCACCGATTAAAAGTCCGACGAGCAAAGGGGTGAGCATTGATTGGTCCTCTTCAAGCTTATTCAGCTTGACAAAAGTGATTGTTTGAATCGGCCGCAAGTAGGAACACCGTATTTGGTGCTCCTACTTGGGCCGCGGCGCCGGTCAGTTGATCCGGTACTTGATGCGGTACGAAACGGTCGCCTTGTCCTTGGCCGGAACGGCGATTCGCAGGGTGCCGTTCGTGGACGTGGAGTCGGTGAACTCGGGCTTCTTGATGAATTCTGCCTTGTCGGGGAACTGCTCGCTGACGATCACCTCGACGTCAGTGTCCTTGTAGTTGAAGATGGTGATCTCGCGCTCTTCCTCGCGGAACAACGGTTTGACGACCTTCTTTTTCTTCTCGCCCGTGCCTTCACCGGTGGTGACTTCCGGACGCATCGACATGGTTTGGGGAGTGGCTACGATCTCGGCTTCAGGCAGTCCGCCTTCCTCGACGACTGGCGCTTCCGGTTCTGGATCGGGCTGATCCTGATGAACGAAAGTGAGCCGGCGAGTGGCCTTGACGTCGGCGCTGGGTTTGCGCAGTTCGAGCTTGAACGGCTCACCCTTGGCGCGCGCTTCGACGTTGGCCGAGTCGACCTTCTGCTCGGAGCCGGAGCTGTCGAACACGAAGAACGCCACTTCACCAGCCGGCATATCTTTGCCGAGGTTGTTGGCAGCATCGTTCTTGAGGCGCAGGCGAACCAAGACACCGAGCTTGGCGCTGTCTTCTTCGGCGCTGACTTCAGCCGCGCTGTAGGCATAATAGTGCGGCACCGGCAAGTAGAGCTCCACCTGCACAGGAACATCCTGGGCGAAGAAGAGGTTGCTGTGCTTGGTAGCCGTCTCACCCACCGTCAGCGGTTCGGGCAGAACATAAAGCTTCTGCTCGCCCACCGTCTCGACTGCCGCGTCATCGGCGACCATCGATTCATTGAAACCGCCGCCGCCTCGTGCCGACATCGCCATGGGAGCGGCTTGGGCGCGGATGCCTCCCTTGGCGTGGCTGCGTCGGTTCTGGCTGAAGTTGCCGCCGGTGAAGAGCTTGAAGACGCCATCTTGAATCAGCAGTCCGCTGTTGTTCGTGATGTCGACCACACATTCGAACCGGGTCAGCGTGTTCGTTTTCTGGTCGAAGAAGGCATTGTAGCGAGCCGCCCAATTGATGTTGTCCGCCTCGTAGAGGAAGCGCACTTGGTACTTGCCGGGCTCGCTGACCGACGGTTCGAGCACCAGGGAGGGTGTGTTGGCGAGACCGTCCGGCATGCCCTCGCCGAGTTCAAACTTGGGCGTCAGGGGCACGACGACCATGGTGCCGTCTTGTTCGAGCACGACCTGGTTGCCGAGCACGAAACGGAGGATGCCGGTCGAACGTACCGGACCTTGCTGGGTCTGCTCGATCAAGGTGACCTTGGTGCCGACTGCCTTCAGCAGAATCGCGGCGCCGTTCATGTTGGCGGGCTCGTAGCTTGCCGAACCGATGTTGAAGTCGCCGGGGCCTTTGGCACCCAGGACGACGAGACTGTTCTCCACGAAGGCCGTCGGCAGTCCGTCGAGCTGCACGAAGTTCTTGCCGGCGACGAGGGCCAGTTCCCGAAGTTCTCGAATCACGGACTGACCTTGCTGGTAGACCGTCAGCTCAAGTCGACGAGCGGGGCTCGATTTTCGAACATTGCGTTTGCGCGTAGTCATGTTTTGATTTCCTCTGTGTTGCAGTTTCCTGCAACGGATAGCCAGGTCAGTTTGTGCTGACCAAAGGTGAGCCGACGGGTGGGACAGTCCACCCGTCGTAAGAAGCCTGAGCAGGCGTCACGCGCCTGTTAAACAGCCGTTCAAGAAGAGCAAGCAGTGAGCTGCTTCTCTTCCACTGGAATCGCTTCTGCGGCGCCGCTAGGGGGCTTCTGGTCAGACCAGATCGACTCGGCGGCAGAGAGGAATTGCTCGGCACGACCCATGAACAGCCCGCCGGCGTCCACAAGTGCGTCCGGCAGTGAGCCTTGGGACTGGATGACGAACTCCACGACGAGCACTCCATCTTCATCCACAGGTGGCTCGACACGCGTCTCGGCGTCTGGAAGGAAACACACCTGGGGCGCGGTGGAGTGCCCTGAGAGCAAGTCCCTGGTCGGGGTTTTTGGCGGCACTTCAGCGGTGGGGGTGACCTGACCGGGCATCCTCATGATTTCGCCGAGCTTTGTCGCACCAAGAATCAGAAGCATAGCCGGTTCTTCCGAAGTTTGGGTCGGTTTGTCGGCGGTTTGCTCTTCCTGGTCGTTGCTGTTGCCAAGGCGCGCTAAAGCCCTGGTCACCAGGGTGTTCACGTCTGGGAAGTGGAAGTCTTCGTCGCCGAAGCCCGGCACCACTACCATGCGACCGCGACGATGAGGATTGCCGAGGTTGTGTCCGCTCATCGCGTGGCTGTTTGTCTTGCTCGCAAGGGTGTAGCCGATGTTCTCAGCCATGTCAAAAATGCCGGCGGCAACGCCGCACTGTTCGGCACTCATGAGAAGCAGACCAGCAACCTGTTCGGTGTCGCCGTTGGGTGTGTCAAGCGGTCCAACAGCGTCGGCGAGCGTGTCGAATCGTTGCAAAAATCCTTGCAGACGTTTCTGCATTGTTTCTGGCGTATTCATACAATTTCTCCTTGTTCTTTCCGGCTTGGAAAGTAATTTTGAGAATCCAGCTTGCGCGCCACCTGTGTGTCACGCAGCTAACAGTCAAGTCGCTTAAACATCTATCCCTCATGGTTTGCAATCTCCGCACTATGCATCCAGCTAAGCCTAA
The DNA here is from genome assembly GCA_003151275.1 of Candidatus Melainabacteria bacterium. The sequence goes on along the minus strand of PLXC01000159.1, from coordinate 286,416 downwards.
ATCCAGTCTCCTAAGAGGCAGGATGGGGGCTGAGATAGAAGCAAGTGGAACTAAATGTTTGCTGAGGGCCTGAGGGAGAGATATAAAAAACGAACACATAAATCTAGGAAATTGGAGCTCGCTGCGCACACTTCACAACCCTGTTTAATTGCATGCACGACGCATATGCACTGTCTATGGAAAACGCTCACGTATGCTGTTGGAGCAATTAAGGCACCGCTGAAGATGAATGCAAGCAGCCGGTCTCCAGCGTTTGTTTAGTCTTGTGATGCAGATTTATATGTGGTTAACCGTAGTGCCGGTCGCTAATTAAGACATACTTAAAATCAGTCCAGCGCCCATCTTGACGTTAGCGCAGGTGTGTTAACTATCGGTTTGAATAATACTACATTTGGTGCTTATACTAAATATTATAATAAACAAATTCACCAAAAAATCCGACGTGCCCAGGGAACGCAAAATGCGTTTTTACCCCTGTGCCGCCGGATTTTCTGTAGTACTAACGAATCCAATCCACACTGTAGTTTTTCTCATGCGCACCTGTCGAGACCGTCGAGATAGGGATAGCCCAGCGACAACTTGTGGCCGGTGTTTCTGGTTTGCAGAATCTGCTGGCGGAGACCGCTGCAGAATTCTTGTAGCGCAAGCGACGAAGCGTGTGCGCGGATGATCTTGCGGAAATTGAGTTCGCCCGAGCGCAGTGCGAGCACCACGAACTCTTTGGGCAGACCATCAATTGCACCTGCGTCGAGCAAACGACGATTGCCTGCGCCACCACCTGTAATGGCGATGCAGGGAACGCTCAAGGCGGAAAGGAAACCGACTAAGTCGACGCCATCGTTCACCGGTCCACATAATCCACCATCGCACAGAGCGATGTCGAACTGCGTGGGGTCGATGTCGATCAATCGAGCAATGTCACCGTCCCAAGCATCCCCCATGGGATCTGCGGACGGATTGGCGAGAATGCCGACGATGCGACCGTTTTCGAGTCGCTGGGCGCCGACAATCCAAGTGAAATCATGACCGCGTGCAGCCAGTTCCTGTTGAATGGGACCAGCAAATGCGGCGGAGTCTTCGATGAGGAGCACGTTCATGGCGCACCTCCTTTATAAAACGGGAAGTTATAGACGGCGCGGAAGCCCGTTTGATTTCCGCGTTGCCCGTTCATGGAGGAGTCGGCTTATTCCGGCTAGTCCGATGTTCGATTTGTTTGAAACAGCAAAAGCCCAAGCCGAGTAAAACTCGGGCTTTTGCTTGTTACTGATGTGCGGGCATAGTCTCAGCTTCGACCGGGAGTTAACCTGGATGCGAAACTGAGCCCACGCCCACTGGAAGGTGTCAGTCGGTGAGAAGACCCGTCTGCGGGCGCAAGGACTCGAAGCCCTCATCGCTGTTGCCGACGTAATTGTCTTCGCGTTTGCCGCCTAAGAAGTCGGACTGCAGAAGCAGCTCGACGCGGGCGGAAGTGCCGACCTGAGTGGCGACATACTGGGTGGCTGTCTCGATCACGGCGTCGATGTCGTTGAGCGCGCAGGTCTCGGAGAAGCTGAGCGGCGAGCCGGCCATGAAGTCGAAATCGTTGGTGTGAACCCAAAGACCGTCGACTGCATTGTCGCTGCCGTTCAGCTTGACCGAGGTGTGATCGACCATGATCCAGGCGAAGTTCATGCCGGTGCGGTCACCAGTGAAACGAACTCTCGCGCAGCGAACATCGGCACCGTGTGCTTTGACGATCACTGCTTCGATGGACTTGCGAACTGCATCTTCGACTTGTTGGGATGCGAATGCGTTCATACACTCTCCTTCGTTACTGATTCGGGAATGAATTCAAGCGAAAACCAGCCCCGATACAGGGTTTCGCGCACCACAAAGACCAGCAGAATCCGAAACCTGACTTAAGAGAACCTCGTACAACACCTGTGCAGGCGAAGTTAAAGGTGTTTCAAAAGAAGAAAGGTTTTGGTTCTTGAGGAGGCTCTTATGTGGTTTATTGAAAAATAGGCTTTTACACTAGCTTGGCTACCGGAGTCAGTGCAATGTGGGGTGAGAAGCTGGGTAAATCTCAGGTTGTCTGGAAAGACTTGCCTTTGAGCTGTCTTCGTTGGCGGACGATCCTGGACTGCTGCCTAATAATTACCCATTTGTGGGGTAGGTACCGAAGTGCTCCAGCCCTGCTAGGCACTTGGCTTTACAAAAGATAAAGGAAAAATTAAGCAATTAGCGCAAAGCTGCGAACTAGCGCAAATCTTGCTTAGTGCTAGCTGGCGCAAGCACTTTATCTGCAGTCTTAGCAGGAGCTTTCTTTTCCGTTAGCCGTTTGATTGCAGCAGGTACGCTATTTACCAACTTGCTCGAAAGAACAACGTCTTCTTTGGCTGATTCCAGCCAATCGCCTTTTTCATCCAAGGCATTCAGCAAATAGCTATGCAGATCAATATCGTCGGACTTTAGCGCTTCTGCTTTACGGTACTCCGCGATGCAATCGTTCAGGCGCGCTTCCCTGAGCATGTCGGCTAATAAAATGTGGTTGACGTATTCTTTTTCAATATCAGTTTTGCCTGGTTGAAGTCGCCCTGGGCGCAGGTGCACTATCGTCAACCATGCCGGCAAGGCAGGATCAAATTTTAGCTGGTTAAAAAGCTTGGCTGAAGCTAGAGCTTTTTGGTACTCATGGTCTCGATAATATCGCGCCCCGAGCTTGGAGTAAGCTATGGCGATATCGTTCAACATAAGGATGTTGTATTGGGCTGTTTGGCTTGAAGTGAGGTCGATCACTTTCTGATAGCAGCGTCGTGCCTCGTCATCGTCTCCCATCTTGGCTTCGAGATCGCCGCGCTTTCTCCACAAATAAACTGAGTTCGGACATTTTTTCACAGCTTCGGCGAATGCCTGGCGCGACATGTCGAGGCGCGATTCTTTGCTGTAACAGCGAGCTAATTCTGTTAAGGCTGCCTCCGAAAAGTGATTAATTGCAAGAGCCTGCTCAAGTTGCAGTTCTGCGTTTTTATAATCCTTTTGCGCTTGGTAAATCGAGGCATCGTACAGATGTACCTCCCCAGCCCAGGGCTTTAGTTTCGCCAAATAGTTAAGGCAGTTGTGTGCATCTGAGAAGCGTTTTTCTTCGGTGAGGAAAACGGCAGCGTGTTGGAACGCCTTTGCACAGACACGGTTGGACATGCCTTTGTTGTAATGGTCGAGGGCAAGTTGTTTCTGGCCGGAACTTGCGTAGTAATCGCCGATGTCCGACTGCCAGATAGGATCGTTTGGTTGTGCGGCTCCTGCAGCCAATAGAAGCGTTAATTGCTCCTCTTTCTTTCCGGCAATCAACAGGGACGCGGCTTGATACAGATTTTTCAAATACTTGCTGGAACTGGCATCTGACGCCTGCTGATACTGCAGGCGAGCAATGTTGCTTAGTCCCAATTTTGTCAAAACGCGAGCGTTCATGACGAGAAGATGCGCGTTGTTTTTGTTTGAGGGATCGGACAGCGCCAGGTCAATATAGCTTTTTGCTTTCTTGTTATCGGAGACGCGAGAGTTGGCAAGGGCAAGGGTTTCGAGAGACACAACCGTCTTTTCTTTCTGCGCCAGCAGCCATTTGAGATAAGGTGCAGCTTGATCAAAACGCCCGCATCTTTGTAGTCCATCTGCAAGATAGGCCACCGTTGTTTGATTGTTCGGTCGCAGGGCATTTGCTATCCCGAAAGCCTGAACCGCTGCAATATCATTTTCGTCGAATTGGAAGGCGCGCCCGATCATGACGAACATATCCGCTCTAAAGTTTTTTGAGGAAGGTTTCGACACCAGAAATGCGCGGGAAAAACAGCGCAGCGCCTTGGCGCTTTCAAAAGCTTGTAAGTGCCCGATGCCTTCGTCGAACAAGGATGGTTTTAGTTTAGCACCGGATTTGGTGGCAATGGGTTTTGCCTGCGTCTCAACCGATGCCAGAATGCATAAGCAAAGAATCCCAGTAATGATGCGACAAAAGTTCATTCAGCGCTTGGTTTTTTGAGCGAAGTAGTCAACCAAAATTTTTCTGCAGGCTCCTTCTTCCACACCGCCTAAAACCTCTGGGATCGGATAGATGCGCCCACTGCAGAAGAGGTTGAACTTTGACCCCACCGCTCCAGAGGCATTGTCGTAGGCGCCGAAAATGACTTTCGCGACTCGAGATTGAATCATCGCTTCAGCGCACATGGGGCAAGGCTCTAATGTTGTATATAAAGTGGTGCCCGATAAACGCCATGCACCGATTGCTTGCGCTGCTTGTCTGATTGCCACAATTTCGGCGTGGGCAGTCGGGTCGCCTGTTGTCTCCCTTTCATTATGCCCTCTGCCGATGATTTCGTCGCCTAAGAGGATGATGCAACCAACTGGGACGTCGTCTCCACTCAGGAGCGCCTCTTTGATGGCAATATTGATCCAGTGGCAATGGTCTTTTTGGGCAGTCATAAGATTAGCAATCGTTAATGTCGAATTGTGTCCAGAAAATAGTTGTCATGGATATAAGCGTACGTGAACAGGACGAGGTGAAGTGCAAACGAAGGAATTCAAGGCAAAGGGGTGTTGCTAGTCTTCCAAACGAGCCATTAAAAGCCAAATCCACCATGTTCCGGACCTGACAGGGGTGACAGGTCGATTCTAAATCAACGTAAGAGTTACAGCTATCTGAGAGGTATGTCTATCGAGTGAATAATTCCCACAAAATTTGATTTTCAGCGGCTAGCAATCTGCTTTCTAGAAAAAGAGATCGAGAAATCGATCTCTTTTCGCATGCAGTGTGATTATTCACTGCTCATTCAAGCAAAGCGTTTGTGCGACCTTGACACTGGGCTTACGGTTTTGGCGGATATAGATTTTGGCCCAAAGCCGACAGGATCTGCTCATTTATTTTAATATCTGCCGCATCAGCTCGAATGTACTCGGGCTCACTTTTCAGATCATCGCGCCGCAATTTCCCGGTCTCGCGCTTGCTTTGATTGTCCTGCTGCAGCAGTTTGATCAGGTGCTCAGTCGCCTTCGAATCCATCCGCCCCTTCTGCAGATGAGTGATCGCGTCGATGATGCCATTGTCGTGGGCGAGATCCTTCTTGTCGTGATCAATAAAGCCAAGTTCGTCTTTAATGTCGCCCAGTTCCCGTCCGACCAACCCAGCTTTACTGCCGATATCAGCGATAAGCTTTTGGACTAACGGTGATTTTGGATCTAGTGTGGAGAGCTTCGCTATGTCAGCGGAGATGACCGTGCTTTCTTTGCCGGCATCGGAAGCGTCCTTGCCAATCATTGCTTTGTCGCCGACACCGAGCTTCTCGATACTGCCCGCCGCGGCCCCCATCTGCTGGAGGCCATCTCAGGTTCAGGTCGCACCGAGTTGGGAGCGCCAACAACTCTGCATTACGCGCAGCTGCCCCCAGAAGTTTCTGCATAATGGAGATAAAATCCAGGACCGGATTCCCCAGGAGCGCATGGCATGGTAAATGATACGGACCGTTTTGACGGCATCATCGACAAGTTGGATGTGCCACCCACTTCTCCTGGACAGCTTGACGGGCTAACTTTCGCCGTCAAAGATATGTTCAATGTGGTTGGCTATACAAGCGGGTTTGGCAATCCTGATTGGAAAGCGACACATGCGCCCGCTGTTACTAATGCCGTGGCAGTGCAACAATTGTTAGCTACTGGGGCTCATCTTATAGCCAATGCCTGTGCTGACGAATTGGCATGCAGTTTGGATGGTATCAACGTTCACTACGGTACTCCGATTAACCCGCAGGCGCCTGATCGAATCCCTGGTGGATCTTCGAGCGGACCAGCTTCGCTGGTGGCAAGGGGAGAAGTGGACTTTTCTCTAGGAACAGATACAGCCGGATCTGTGCGCGTACCCGCCAGCTACTGCGGCATATTTGGTTTCCGTCCGACCCACGATTTTATTTCTTCCGAAGGTGTTTTGCCGCTTGGACCCTCATTCGATACCGTCGGCGTGTTCGCCACCTCCGCTGACTTGTTAGAACAAGTCGCCAACGTTCTTCTAAAGATGGATTCGAGTTCGGATGTGCTTTCAAATCCTGTTTCAAAACCGATTTCGGAGTCCAGTCCGAGTTTGGATCCTGTTACTCGACCCAATTCGGAGCAGCGTTCGAGGTTCAGTTCAAATCCCAATCCGAAGAGTAATGCAGGTTTGAGTTCGGATCCCGGACCGAGACCGATCAACCTCATTCTTCCTGATCAATTTGAATCAGTTTTGGATCCTCTTGTGGTACCGTATATGGTGTCTTTTGTCGAGGCTTTGAAACAGAATTTTCAGACTGTGCGCTACGAAGATCTTTACAAATTAGGTCGAGAAGTTTACGATGTTTTCACGATAGTGAGAGCGAGGGAAGCCTGGCTGTGCCACGGAGAGTGGCTCGAGAGAGTAAAACCGAATTTGGCGCCAAGCATTAGGCAGCGAATTTATTCATGCAAGGAAATAAGCGACGCATCATTTGCTAAAGCTTCTGCTGCGCGAGCTGAATTATTGGAGCACAGTGATCAAGTGGTGGACCGGAATTCAATTATTTGTTTGCCTACTACGTGGGGACCGCCACCGCTCAAATCCGCCAGTGAAGGACAGTTGCAAGACAATCGCAACAGGAATATTTGCATTACAACCTTGGCGTCATGCTATGGTTTTCCGCAGGTGAGTATTCCAATTCCTGTCGGAAAGATGAAACTCGGTATTTCCCTGATCGGTGCAAAAGGTAGCGACCGAGCTCTTCTCAGCCTGGTTAAAGAACTGACAGGACAGCACGCGGTTTCAAATATGTCTTAGTGACGCTGATATGCGCGTCACAGGTATTTCTTGGTAACGCCCAGTTCAAGTGCGTATCTATAACCAATTAGTTTGTACAACAGTTTGGCTACCAAAAAGTCGGGACCGTGCAGATTTGGTATTGGAGCGAGTTCCACGATATCCGCACCGACCACATTTTTGCGAATGCACAGTACTTTGATCAAATCGATCAAGTGATACCAGCTCATCCCGCCTGGCTCTGGAGTTCCTGTAGATGGCATGACCGACGAATCTAAACCGTCGACGTCGATGGTCAAGTAAACGTTGTCCGACAGGGTGTGGATAATTTCGTGAAAATTCCACCGATCTTGTTGCCGCGCCCAAAAAATATTGATGTTTGGCTTCTCTTCTTCAAGCCAATCCACTTCTTCCTGACTGATATTTCTGATCCCGACCTGTGTGATCAGTGGCTGTGGAAGCGCTTTGTATACGTGATAAGCAACAGACGCGTGACTGTACGGATTGCCTTCATACGATTTACGTAAGTCGCCGTGCGCATCTATTTGCAAAATTGAAAGATCGGGAAACCGTTCCGCACAAGCTTTGATCGCGCCGAGCGAGAGAGAGTGCTCTCCTCCGATTGAAATTGGAAACTTTCCGGTTTCAACAAGCGGCGAAATCACGTCGTGCAGCTGGTGAAAAGCAGTTGGCGATGCCCCAATAACCGCGTCCATATGCACAGCTGCGTGCGTGTAGATGCCGATTTTATGAGGTTCTATCCAAAGCTCGTCGTCGAATAGCTCCACCTGTTGGCTGGCTTCCAGAACGGCTGCCGGACCTTTGCCCGTGCCTTTGCCGTAACTGACTGTTGCCTCATAAGGCACAGGAACAATCACTACTTTTGAATTATCTTTGTTCGAAAACTCTTCGGGCAAACCGAAGTAATTAGTACTTTTTTCTGCCATCATGCCAAGGGTAACTGTGGGGAGCCAATCGAGGCTTTTATAGCACCTCCAATTGATCGAAAGCAATGTAAGTAACCGTGTATGTGTATGGTGTTAAGAGTTGAACTGGCGGAGAGAATCCTCAAGCGCGAGTTTGGCACTTACCGCAGGATCTCTCTTCTTGATGATCAACGGAGTTTGCAAAATGTACTCCCGATCGCCGTATTTCTTTGGGCGTCCGCCCGGCACGACAACTGAGTTCTCGGGCACTCGTCCGTAGAATTCCTCACCTGTATTGATATCCACGATCGGTGTGCGGGCAGTAATGATAGTGCCGGCGCCGATTACGGCATTGGCTTCGACGATACAACCCTCGTAGATTCCGCAGCTGCCGCCGATAAAAGCGTTATCTTCAATGATTACGGGCGTGCTGTTTGGCGGTTCGAGGACGCCACCAATAATGGTGCCTGCCCCGAGGTGAACATTCTTGCCGATACGAGCGCAAGAGCCCACTAGAACCAGGGAATCGACCATAGAGCCTTCATCAATGTAAGCACCAATGTTGACAAAACTAGGCGCCATAATCACAACTTTTGGACCGATGTAAGCGCCGCGTCGTACTGAAGAATATGGGACGATGCGGTTGGCCGCCGCCGACAGAGTCTTCAAGGGAATCTTGTCAAAGAAATGACCCTCGTCCATTTTTTGCACGGGTGAGAGTCGGAAATAAAGCAGAATCGCTTTCTTGACCCAAGCGTTCGTTTGCCATCCCTTGGCTGTTTTTTCCACAACCTTGATCGTTCCCTGGTCTAATCCTTCCATGACCATGTCGATCAGCATCGTTGCTTCTGCAGGCGTCGACTTAGCGTCGAACAATTCATCAATACGTTTAGCTAAGTCGATCGTATCTTTTTTCACTTGCGGGTCTCCAGGTGCTTAATTAGTCGCTTTGCGGTCTCTGCCAGTACCGCCGTTCCGATAAATAATCCAGACTCATCGAGATCAAACGTGTCACTGTGATGACTGCGACGATCGCCTTCAATCTCCGCACCGAGAAACATAAACGCACCGGGTACAACTTCAGCAAACATCGAAAAGTCTTCGCTCCATGTTCGTGGTTTGATGGCCAGAACGTTGTCGATGCCGATTAGATCGATCGCGGCTCCACGCATGATTTCGGTAATTTCCGGGTCGTTAACTGTAGTTGGATAGCCCAATTCGTATTCGATCTTGTAGTCGCCGCCCAGAACACGAGCCACTGCACAAGCGCGTTCCAACTCTTCCATGATCTGCTTGCGCACGTCCTTGTTGAATGTTCTGAACGTGCCTTCCAAGGTCACGTGATCCGAGATGATGTTGCCCCGTGTGCTCGAACTGTGGAATGAGCCAACGGTGATGATTGCCGGCTCTAGAGCGGAGATTCGTCTTGAAACAATTTGCTGAATGCAACCGATCACTTGAGATGCCACTACCACAGCGTCGATAGTTGTCTCCGGATAGGCGCCGTGCCCGCCACGACCCTGGATGGTAACCGTGAAACTGTCAGCTGCAGCCATGATTGGGCCAGGTATGATGCCCACTTTCCCAGCCGGGATAGTGGCGTCCATATGCAGCCCGATTATGGCGCCAACACCGGCGAGCGCATCATCCTCAAGCATGCGATATGCGCCCGATTTGCCTTCCTGGTCGCCGAATTCTTCAGCTGGTTGCATCAGCATGCGGATTCGTCCATTTAATTCTTGCTTTTCGCCCGACAGAATTTTTGCTGCCGCCAATGCGCAGGAGACGTGGGCATCATGACCACATGCGTGCATGACGCCTTTGTTCTTGGATGCGTAACCTTTCTGGTTGGCCTCGTCGATTGGCAACCCGTCCATATCCGCACGAATCGCTACAGTCGTGCCCGTGCCTAAGTCTGCGGTCACACCGGTCTTGCCAACGCCACGCTTAACTTTGTAGCCAAGTCCATCCAATTTTTTAGCTGCTAGATCAGCGGTCTTGTGTTCATAGAAGCTTAGTTCTGGCTCTGAGTGCAGGTGTCTGCGTAAGTCGACGATCTCGGTCTGCAGCTTTTTTGCCTGATCGAGCACTGAGGAATTTGACATATATGATGAATCCTCGAATTTTGGATGTAAAACTGAAACTAGATTACTTAGCGATGGCCGCCGCCGCCGCCGCTTGGACGCCATGATGCTAAGGCTTCTTCGACGGTCGTGCTGGCAATCTTGTTAACTAAAATGCATAGAGCTTGAATCTGTTCTTCGGTGAATTGAGCACCCGTGTCTTCGAGTGCGCGTCGAATGACTCGTTCTGCTTCGGATTTGAGCATGTTTTTTTCTCCATCAGAAGTTGCTTCCGCAATTAGACGATGAGTTTAGCGCGAATCGATTGAGAACGGTCAAGCAGTACGAATTTTGCCTGCCTGACACACCGGTGACACACTCTTGACCGGTCTACGATACAGCCCAGCCCTAAGATATCAATCAAGCGGTTCACCTTTACCGCAATTTACCAGACCAGCGATGGTCCTCTCGGAGTATTTACCATGGCCCCAAATTCATCCGATACATTTAGAGAAGCAAATCGACAAGGATCAGATGCCGGAAGCCATGCAAGTCATGCGTTTGCTGATCTGACAAGTGCTATTTCGGATACTTGGGGAAGCATCGGCAATTACGCTCGAGGCACAACCCAGGCTGCAGGCGAGAATTGGAACGCGGCTGGTGCGGCAATCACTCGCAACGTCAACGCTGCCGGCGCAGAATTGGCCAGAGAGAACAGAGACGTGGTGCGCGNNGAGACCAGGTTGCCGGTGCAGCTCACGCGGTGCACCAAGAAGTAGATAGAGAAGGCAGAGTGATCGGTCAAGCCGCTGACAGTGTTTCCCGCACCGCGCAAGCTGGTGTCAATCGAATTGGCGATCATTACCGGGACAGACCGCTTACGGCAGCTGCAGAGGGACCGGTGGTTGGCATGATAGATGGACTAGCTCGCGGGGGCATGGCCAACGAGGATAGAACCGCACCACCGCACCACCTTACCACTGCCGAAAATCCCTCTGAAGCTAGACCACCAGTGGCTGCCGGCGCCGATCATAGTCATCACAAAGTCAAATCAGGCGAAAGTTATTGGAGCATCGCGGCTGCACAGGGTGGTACTAAAGCGGCAATCTCGGCCAGATCTCAACACTTACAAGCAACCAATCACGGCGAAGCTTTGCTGCCTGGTCTGGAAATAGTTATGTCGTAGTTTTTGATGACGATAATAAAAGGGGGCAGAGATCATCGCCGTTCTCTGTCTCCTTTATCGTATTAGCGCTATCCGGTGACTTGCAGGCGAAATAAAAGGACAGAGACTTGCCGTTCTCTGTCCTTTATTTCGTTTCTGACGCCAGCCAGAATTTCAAAGTCTCCACGACGCCGAGCGCCTAAAGTCATTACTCCAATGCGGTTTTTGCGCTTGTAAAAACCAGCGCGTTATCCAAGCTTCGAGTTTGCCCTGCTTTGTTGGCAAACGAGGTTCTGACATCGCGGGTGGTGTCTGGAAAGGTTTAAGAGGTCGGACTAAATCTATACCTTTCCTTTCAAAACTGGACTTTTACCAAGATTAATCCGAGGATAGCCTATGCACACTAGTGGGGTCTATGCAGCGAAGCTGCCCGACTCCGCAAGCTGCTCGGCATAATCGTGCTGTTTAACCAACAGCGATGATTTGTGATTTAGCAGCATCCGGTAAATATGCATGGCAATTCCGGACAACGATTGGCACTGCGTCTGGAGTTTGGTGCAAATCGTCTGCACTGCTGTGATGACACTGATGTGGTCGTCGGTTGACTGATCTTCAGATTCAGGACGGAAAGCTTTCATGCGAGCGGTTATTCGTTGCGCTTCTCGCTCCATTGCTTCATCCAACAACTCGCGCAAGGACTCGGCGTCTGCAGCCGATTTTTTTGCTTTGACAGTTTGTGCTGGAATTCGAGAACTGCTGCTCGCTATGCTCCAAACTTTCACTGATTGTGATGGCACGGGCATTCTATAAGATTCTTCGTCCAATGCCGGCCAGTCAAAATCGCTTTGCCCACAAGTGTCGTCAAGTGCGAAATCTGATTTTGCGCGGAAATCCCAGGCGAATGGTGTGTTGCGTGATTTCTCAGTCGCCTTCAATTCCGGATATTGATTCATGGCTGGAAGATCTCCTATGGGGTGGTGCAAGGGTTCGTAAAACATGGTCGAGCGATTGATGTTTCTGTTTGGTTGCCGACGTTAACAAATTTGCTGAAAAAAGTTTGATTGGGACTCGCTTGTTAGTGACATGCCCTACTGACATTTGGGGCTAAACGCGAAAACCCCTCTTGGCACCACATACGATGTCAGTGTGTGGAAAGCCTCTCCTTGACTAGGGGCAGCATTAGACGCCGATAATAATCAGTGGGCGATAGCTGCGCAAATCGTGACTGGCAGCGGTACAGCGCGTGGTCGCGGGATCATGAAGGCACCAAGTTCGTGACACTTCGCGGGCGCTAGCTAACTTGACATCAATCTTGGAATGTATTAGGCGCATCACACCTGGCGCGAACGTCGCTATTTATGATTTCCTTATGATTCTGCTAATCCGGCGCTCGTGGGGTTCTAAAGCGTATCGCCTATAACCCAACGTCTACCCCATAAAAATACGCGCAGAGTGTCAATCCGCCAGGGTGCCAGACCATTAGCCTATTGAACTTAGATCAGTGATCAAGAGAAACGCGCATTTCAAGACCTGACTAGAGCTTCTTTGGCTTTCCAAGAACTTGTTGTGTATGGTCTAAATATCCATTCAACCAACTCAACTCAGAGATTTCGTAACTAACTAGGCAGCTTTTCCCCCAATCTTCCCTCATACGCCAGAACCTCTCCCCCCAGGGAAGGAATCTGAACGACCGTATGATTGCTGCATTCTGTTAGCTAACGTAATCTTGAACAGACGCCAGTGATTAACGACAATTCACTCGTCTCAAGAAAGGAGCTAGTCATGACTAAAAGGCGTGTTAGCCTGGTTTTTCGTTCAGCTTTCCGCCAGCTCCCCAAAATTTTGAGGCGAGTTTTCGGAAGGAATTGTCAGGATTGCAAGAAATCTCACCTGGAAGTCGAACGCAAGTTTGCGATTTCCAAGGAAGAGTTCCGTGCACTTCCTGCTCGTCTTCTCGCTTCAGGCTTTCAGTTGACCGGTCAGGTGTTCATGACGGACACGTTTCTGCCGGTTATCACTGAAGGCGACATGATGCGCATCCGCGTCGAAACCATGAACGACAAAACCAAACACATTCTCACTCGCAAAAAGTGGGTTGTTGTTGGTGGCGATCGTGAACGTGAAGAGACGGAGACGGAGACAAATGAACTGGCTGCAGGCTGCTTGCTGGAAATCGGCGAGCGTTTTGCAGGTGGTCCACTCCCCTCGTTCAGCAAAGACCGCGACCTTTACGTGCGCCTTGCTGAGGATGAACATCACAACATCGTTGTAGCGCTCGATACCGCGGAAGGACTTGGAGAGTACTCCGGTCACTACATGGAAATCGAGCTCCTGGTCCCGGTCAACGGCGATGTGCAAGCCGCAAGGCAGCAGATCGGTTCGTTGGCGTCCAGTTTGCTTGGTGACGAGCGTGCGTTCGTTCAGCTTTCCTACCAGGAGATGCTGAAGCGCTCCACGCTTTGAACCACAGTTTCTAACGGCGGCTAGGTGTCGCCATTCAAGAGGTCACCAGTGATGGTGGCTTCAATGTTTCATGGCCACAAAGGCCTTAGGCGACGCCCTGCGTTGCTGACTTTTCAAACGCCGGATCAAACCGGCAGAAAAAGGAGTCTGTTATGTCTACTACCAAGAAAATCAAACGTCAGATGATCCTGCTCGATACCGACCAGGTCGATCATCACAGCGAAGCCTTCATGAAGTTCTTCGGCGCTCGCGTCATCGGTCAGCCGAAGGCGAACGAGATGGCCCAGATGGTCTTCGAACGTGCCAACAGCAAGATCCGCAACAAGAAACAGCCGATCGCTGTCTGCGTTGCCATCGGACCTTCGCGTACCGGCAAGTCTTACTCCGGTAAGGTGATTGCCGAGTTCATCCACAATGACGCCGACGCCGTGACCGTGATCGAGGGCTCGGACTACGTCGAGAAGCATCAGGTGCTCGACCTCAAGGGTGCTCCTCCGACATACGTCGGCGGTCTCTCCGCCAAGGAGAAGGCTGAACTCAAGCCTGAGGACACCGACCCGCGCTCGCGGATCAGCAACCACAACCTTCGGCGCGTGCGTCTGAACTCGAAGAGCGAAGTCAACGTCGTGATCATCAACGAGTTCGAGAAGGCGCACTACGATTTCTACAAGTTCTGGATGGGCGTATTCGACAACGGATGCGCAGTCCTGGGCGACAGTGAGATCGTGGACTTCAGCAACACCATCTTCATCCTGACCATGAACTTGGGCATGGACGAGGTGGAGCGGCTGGAGGAAGGTGGCATCGGTTTCATCAGCCGTGCTCACAAGGCGACTCCTGAGGAGATCGAGGGCATCGTCACCAAGAGCATGAAGCAGCTCTACAAGAAGGAGTTCCGCAACCGTCTGGACGCCGTCGTGGTGTTCAAGATGCACACGCGGGAAGACCTCCTGGGCATCGTCGACACCGAGCTGGCGATTCTCCATGCTCGCATGGAGTCGGCTCTGGTGACGGGTGAAGCGTTCGAGCTCGAGGTGCAAACCTCAGCGAAGACGTTCTTGCTCGACACTTCGATGGCAGACGGCGGCAGTGTTGCCGAGCTGAAGCGAGTGCTCGAGAAGCACCTCGTTACTCCGCTCAGCCGTCTGATGAACAACCACGCCATCTGCGGCGGGGATAAGGTTGTGGTCCTCCACTCGGAGGGCGCCAAGAAGCTCGACTTCGGGCTGCTCGAGGGCGAAGGCGACGTAGCTGAAGTGGACCGGATGGCTCAGCGTGGTGAGAACCACAGCACGGGCGATCAGGCTATCTTCCAGCGCCGTCTGCACAAGGCTCTGAGCACTGTGACGAAGGGCGAGGAGCTGGCTTACTACGCTGTCACGCTCACCTGCGCGTCCGAAAAGGCGCTCGGCAAGGCGATGATCGCGATGCAGCACGACCTGACCAAGGTTTACGAGTTGAAGATCGTGAACCAGTTCATCCAGATGTCCGAAGCGCCTTTCATCGCTTCGGTTACCATCCGCACCACGTCAGATGTGGCTCAGTTGATCGGGGAGAAGTTCCCGGAGGCTGAAGTGGTGAAGAAGGAGCGCAAAGGCTAATCCAGGGTGGCTGAACGTATGAAGCCCGGTTACCGGACTCTCACGCGCGCATCCAAACTAGGAGGACCGCTTTTGAAAGCTCGCAGCACTGCATTGGAACGGCTCGCGCCGCGCTCTTGCTTAAGGTCACTTCAATGGCCGGAAGAAGAGCGCGGCGGGCCTTGGCCCGCTGTCTCTTCTTTTTACATTTTTCTTTTATATTAGATAGTTGAACAGCGTCAAGTGAAAGGTGACAGAATTCTGCGTTTTTAACGCAGAACTGTCACCCTCACTCGTTTCGCTGCCCGGCGATGAGAATCCGGTGCATATCGCTGTACGACTTCATTGCCTCCTGGCAAAGAATCAGCTTGTCGCCGGTCAAAACGCCCCTCCGCGACAACTCGACTACAGCAGCGCTGAAGCCTGAAAGCACGGCGGCTTCCTTCTGGTCGCGTGTCAGCGAAAACTCAAGCGAACCGCCCAGCCCCTGAACCTTTGGTGCGATGAAGATCTCATCGGCTCGGGAGTTGACGTGCAGCTTCTGCGAAATCCGCCCAGTGATAAGCCTTCCAAGCGCGAAGATGGCCCGTCGTTGACGAGTCATGCCACCGGAGACGTCGCAAGCGACAATCTTGTTCGATGGTGCTTGGAAGTGATGGCGGACAACCCCAGTCGGGCAATCGCCGTAATCGCTGAGCGCGCCATCGAAGAGGTGTCGACCGAGGTATTCAATCGACTCGAGAATGCCAGGCACCGCACAGCTTGCTCGAATGGCAAGACCGAGTGGAGCAGGCGTCTCACTGATGCGCAGAGAACGTCCGTTGTGAATCTGGAAGACTCCGTGCGCTGTGAACAGGATGTGGAATTTGCCTGTGACAGCAATCGTCCAGAAGTTCTCCGGCCAGGTCGCCACATGTTTGTCGATCACAGCACCAAGGCCCTCGGAACTCATGATGCCCTCGCGGATTGCGTGGCGTTCAAGAGTCTTGGGGCGCCGGGGCAGGTTGCTTCGGATCAGGTTGCGGAGGGTGTTGGTCTTCTTGAACAGCGTTGCGAAGTCGTATCCGATCACCTCTTCAACGAGTTGTGGAGCTGGCATGCCACCGGCGTAAAGCGCACTGATGATTGATCCACCGCTGACTCCGCCGATTGACTCCCAGTTGGTAATTCCTGCAGTGTCACACGCCAGAATGGCGCCGGCACCGGTGAGAAACGCTCGCGTACCTCCGCTTCCACACACAAGGTGAAGATTGGAGAGGTGCGGCGCGCTGATGTTTGATGATGCGTTCATGATGCGCTCCTTCCAATCTGATTTGTTTGTGTTGACACGAATCCGAACCACCTCAAGGCACCAAATGCGGTGACAAAAAGGGAGAGATTGTGCGGGGAAGTAAAGTTTGTGGTTGGTGACTTGGGTTAAGAAGAGGGTGAAGGTGATATCCCAACGTAGCCCAGTAACATATGTATCTCCAAGCCGGAAACGCCCGTTTTCCAATGCTTTAGGGCGTATCGATCATCGTTACCTATGGCCTTGTTTGTCGAATTATTAAGCGCAATCCGCTTGACTACCGCCTCTCGGGGTTACGGGCTGGCAGCCACGACACTCTGGCGGCACTTTTCCAACGAAAATCTTCGAGTAAAACCCGCCTGTCGGATGCTCAGCTCTAGCAGCAAATCGCGAGGTTCTGATAGCAGCTCAGCAATCTCGAATATTTGCACGCCGGTCAGCAGAGTTTGATTGTTCAAACTTTCCAGACTGTTATTCCGGCTTCGGCATATTCGCTCAAGCTGCTGTGCGGTGCGTCACAAACCAAATACGACATTTCAGATAACTTAGCCACGAAGTAAGAGGCTATGAACCCCAATTTTTCGTGACCAGCAAGAACAGCGACTTCGCCGCTGTTTTGGACAAAACGTTGTTTGATCAAAGCGTCGTCATAATTTTCAACTGTCGCTCCGGCTGTGATGGTTAGACCATGCACCCCTATAATTGACAGGTCTGGTCTGAACGATTCAGCATCCTGAATAAGCTCTGGTCCTGTCGTAATCAGTAGATTTCGGATAAGTTTGCCGCCGAGCAAAATTATTTCACAACCAGGTAAAACAGATAGGGCTGTAGCCGTAGCCACGCTGTTAGTGACAAAAGTCGCTTGGAGAGTGGAGGGTAGGTGATCTGCAATGAGAGCGGTAGTGGTGGCGCCATCGACAAAAATGAGCATCCCGGGTCGCACCAGAGACACCGCCCGTAGTGCCATTGCGGATTTGGCTTCCACGTTCATTTCGTGCCTGGCCGCATATTCGATGGGCACAGTGGTAACAGCCATTGCTCCCCCGTGAACTTTCCGCAGCAGTCCTTCATCCGCAAGCTCTTTTAGGTCCCTTCGTATGGTGTCTTCGGAAACCTTGAACTCTCGAATCAGCTCAGCGGAAAGCAGCTGCCCATCTCGGGATAGTTTGTTTCGCATCAACTTGCGTCTTTCTTCAGCCAGCATAGCCCACTTATGTCAAGGTTTGTATTGTTTCTTGCAGTATTGTACCGAATTTTGCGGTATTTTGCAGGATTGCGTTAGTATGAAATTAGGAACCACAGGAGGTCCCTGAAATGAACATCGTTATAGTCTCCATCGGTCAGATCCCACATGCAGCTTACGAACTAGTTCGTAACCAGGAAAAAGATCCGATCCATCTCACATTGGTAAGTGTCGTAGAGCCTTCGACAGTCGTTGATATGACGCTCTCCTTCGTTGGCAAAACCAGGTCTCGCGAAATTATGACCGACCGTATCTTCAGCGCCGAGACTTCGCTCGAGCAAGACTGTCAATCAGCCAAGGAGCTAGTAAGCTCGCCTATGGACGTGCAATACAGGGCTGTTGTTGGTGATTTTGCCGATGTGGCGATTTCAGCAGCAAACGCGGATAAAGCCGATCTGCTCGTAATTTGTGATTGCCCTTACCGTTCCGTTCGTGCGGCAAAGCTTGTCACCAAAGCACCGTGTGCGGTGGCATTTTTGAAACCGGCGGCTTAGCTTCTCCGGGCGCAATTAATCAAGAGCCACAACCCATGCGCTGTACAGACCGATTTGTGCGGATTTTGTAAGGTCATACTATGGCTTATAGAGCATAGATTTAAAGAAGAAGGCGCCTGGTGAGAACCAGGAATGGCGCCATTCTTCAGTTATCAGGTTTGATTATTTCGGCTGGGACCACAAGCACATTGCGCTTCATTTCAGGGGAATAATGCAATTGCTGTGGTCCCAGCTTGTCGTGTTCTTGTGCGGCGTTCTCAGGTGACGATTGCCTGAAGGGCGGTCGTGATTGCCTTGAGGCGACGCTTGCTCTGGCGGTACTGTCTGTCCGTGAGAGAGATGAGGACGGCGGGCAGAGCATCGACGACGCCTTGCAGCCGGGGATGGATGGCTTTAGGCGGCGCGGTCTGAAGGTCCTGACCAGCGAGTGTCAGCGCCTTCTCGGTGAGAAGAAGCTGGACCCGCTTGCAGTAGAAGCTTGCCTTGTCCCAGTCCGAAGGCAGCAGCCAGTTCAGCTCGTAGCCAGCGTTCGACATTGCCGTGGCGGCGAATGCAAGCTTCTCGTCGAGCGAAAGTTCGAACAATTCAGGCGACCGGCTTAGTGAGCTGGTGTGCTCGACGATTGGATCGAGACTCTGGAATACTTCGGCGAGGAATTCGGCAGAAGTGAGGAGCTCGGCGCTCTCGACGTGCGCGGCGACGCGACCCTGCAAAATCTTGGAGAAACCTTGGACCGCGAGTGCCACCGCATATGGTATCTCCTTGCCACCGCGCAGATGTTCTACCAGGCAGTCAGTCGATTCGGCGATGATGTCGGCGAGAGTTCCTTGCGTGGAAGTGATGTTGCCGCAGTGGAGCGTCAGGGCTTCGAATTTGGCAGCACCGGTGAGAATTAGTGCCACGTAGGCTTCGCGTACCGCAGCAGTCATAGTAGGCTCGTTGGTGACAGCAGCAAGTTGTTCGGTCTGGCGTGCCCAAATGAGCGCCTGCGCGAAGGAATTGGTGCGAAGCAAGCCGTTGAAATTGCGCAGCGCGATGGCGAAGTGAGCAGCGTTTGCAGCCTGGTCAGTTGAGACGGAAGCTGCTGGTGAAGTGAGTTCTTGGTTCATAGAAGTCCTCTGGTTGAGGTTGATCATGCGAACATCGCATTGACGGGTGTCAATACGAAAGAGAAGCTGAAAATGGTCGTGCAAAGGTGTTTGTTGGAAATTAAAGTTGAAAATAAAAAATATAAAGGCAATTCAGGCTAACAGACCGCATACTGCTAATCCAACACTGGCAACGAAAAGAAATGTTTAGCGCAGTTTCCTCACGTTAACCACCGCTCACGAAGCAACCACATGTGGTGCGCGAGCATTTATAATTTGGCACCACTTTCATCTTGAAAACCCTGGTCTTCTCAACATACGGAAACCCTCGCGATATCCGCGCTAGAAGGCTTTTTCTTTGGTGGACTACTACTTGAGTATCATGAGTTTTATTGAAATGAGATCTTTAAATGGCGCAGTTGCTACTTGGTAATAGTTTCAAGTAGTTTGGTAAGAGTTCTCCTTCTTATTTCAACTACTCAAAAGTCTTATTCGTTCAATTCTCCTTTAGCTTTAACGCCCTAGCTTTTTTTACGGAAATATTTCCGGTCGTTTTTTGCTGCCTGAACGCTGCCGCTTCAGGCTACTTGTCTCGCATAGCCGAGCCATTCACCGCTAACCTCGCAATCTAAATTGCCTGGTGAGCGTAAATTTAGCGGAGGTATCTATGTTCAAATCGCTCTCCGGAGTCTTTCGCAAGCTCCTTCCCGTCATCGTGTTGCTCAGCCTGGCTTATCTCGCTGGTGGAACCGATGTCTTCAGTTCGACTGTTCACCAGCACTTCTCCAAAGCTCTGTCGGAATACGGCACGAAGCTTGGACCATTCGCCGCCAACTTCATGGCTGGTGCCTTGTTCTTCTGGGTGGCGTGGATTCTTCATCCGCTGCTCAAAGCCCAATACGAACGACTCTTGAATCGCACCCGCGCCACCGAACGCATCAAGAGCTTGGTGACGCAGAGCCTCAGGCTCGTCTACTGGTTCGTTGCCGCGTTCATCTCGTTGTCATTCATCGCGCCTGACTTGCTCTCGAAGGTATTCCTTGGGGTCAGCTTGTTCGGCGCTGCTATCGCTCTCGCCTTTAAGGACGTCGCTCGCGATGCCATTTCCGGCTTCTTCCTGGCGTTCAATCCGCACTTTACTCTCGGTGACACCATCGAGGTCTTGGGCACTCAGGTCAAGGGCAAGATTACGGCTATCAGCTACGTGCAGACGAGCATCGAGGCTGAAGACGGCACTATCGTCGTTTCCAATGGGGACATGTGGTCCAAACCGGTCAAAGTTTTTAAGGCGGCGGTGGCAGCTGTGAGCGCGGACAAGAGCTCTTAACAGCGTCTGCTTAACTCCATGCGTCGGCGCCAGCTCGAGGGTCAGGCGCGTCTCTAGCAGTCAAGCGGAGCGACTCCGCAAGTGCCTAGCCGGATGAATTCCGTGGTGTGGTCTGGTAGAGTTATCGCTATGAATAAGCGATTAAAAAAGCTCCAGAAGTCACTGGACACCCACGGAATCGACGGCTTGCTCGTTCGCACCAACGAGGGCGACAATCAGAATATTGCCTACTTGAGCGCCTTCGGAGGAAGCACTGGCGTGTTACTGATTACCGCCAAGAAAGCGTTCATCATTACCGATGCGCGTTACTACACTCGAGCCGCGGCCGAAGCGGTCGACTACAAGCTCGTGAAAGTGGTCCGCGGCAAGAAAGTAACCGAACACATCAACGAAGCGCTCGCTCTTGCCGGGTTGAAGAAGGGCAGTAAGATTGGTTTTGAGGCTGCGCACATCCCCGTGCAAATAGCGAAGATTTGGAAAAGCGATTTGAAGGCCAAGCTCGTGCCGACGATTCACATCGTCGAACGCTTTCGGCAATACAAAGACGAGCAAGAAGTTGCTCTTTTGCGCACTGCCTGCAAAGTCACGAGCCGAGTCTATAACGAGGTTGCCGAGCTTATCGAACCGGGCATGACCGAGAATCAAGTCGCTTTTGAGTTGGATATGCGCCTGCGCAAGTATGGTGCATTGACCAACAGTTTCACTTCGATTGTAGCTAGCGGTCCGAATTCTGCCATTCCGCATCATGCTACAGGCGAGCGCAAACTCAAAGCTGGTGAGCCTGTAATCATGGATTTCGGCGGCTTGTTCCCTGGCGGATATTGCTCGGACATCACGCGTACAGCCTTTGTTCCTGGCAAGAAGCCTGACCCGAAGATGCGCGAAATTTATGAAGTGGTGCTCACTGCCAACAAGGCGGCTCGCAAGGCGCTCAAGGTGGGCATGACTTATCGTGAATTCGACAAAGTGGCCCGTGATCTGATTCAGAAAAGTGGTTATGGGCAATACTTCACCCACGGTCTGGGACACAGTCTCGGGTTGGTGGCACATGATCCGTACGACTATGAAAACGACCCCTTCAAGGTCGGCATGGTCGTCACTGATGAGCCTGGAATCTACATTGACGGCTTTGGCGGTGTGCGCATCGAAGACGACTTGGTCGTCACCAAAGACGGTGTCGAGCGCCTGACGAACGCGCCATACTGGAAGTTCTAATCAAGCCGGAATCAAGGAGCGGCGATCGCGCAGTTCCTGCACGATTTTTGGGATTACTCCGTCGACTGGTCCCACTGTTGTGCCTAGAATGCCTCTGCGCCTGCGCTCCACCAGCCATTGCAAGAAGAGCAGTCGGCTCAGCGTTTCGGCGTATGGAAGCAGGGCGCGCACATGTAACACATCGCGCCCCGATTCATAGCAATATGAGTCAATCAAATCGTCTTTGAAGTTGCTGAACTTGCCGTTTTTTTGATGGGTCATTGCCAGAGTGGCAAGGTCCATCAGAGGAACGCCAAGAACAGTGAACCACGACCAATCGATGATGAACAAACGTTCGCTGCGCACGATTATATTCTCGGCGTACAAATCGCCGTGCACCAAGGAATTCGGTTCGCCAGCCAACTTCTGAGCTAGCAAGAAAGCCAGCTGCTCGAGAAACAGCAAATCAGCTTGACTGACGAGCTGCCATTCTTCAAGCAGTCCAACAATCTTGCCGGTAAATTGTTCGTAGTCGATGGGAAAGAGTGTGCGTAACACGCCTGTGTGGATCAGTTCGTCGGTGCGGTAGCTATAAGAGCGATGCAGCTTGGCCAGCTCTTCTCCGACACGTCCAGCTAATTCGGGGGTGGCCATTGTTTCTAAAAATCCCGTTCCTAAATCTTCCATGAACAAGGCTGTGAGCGGACCATGTGTCGCACTTAAAAACAGCTGAGCGGAATTGGAAATTGACGGAATGAGGATTTTCTCGTGCAAATCTTGCTCCACATCCCACGGAGGCAGAACTTGCTTGTAAATCAGGGACGACGGCAAAGCATCGTTGATGTTGAGTCGTTCAACATAAGACAGATCTCGGTGGCGCAAAATTTGCCTGCTTGAGATTTCAATAGGTTTCCCATAGAACTCTACCAGCCAGGCGTTTAGTTTCTCTTCCGGCGCAGGCGCCAGAAGTGTGAGGCTTTCGTCTTCTTCGTACTGATTCAAATGAATCACCGGTCGGTTGGTCCATCCCTTTCTTCATTGTACTCCCGCCTTGCAACTCAATTGCTAGGCGGAAGTTCACACCAACCGAACCACTTTCGGCTGGGTTTACCTGAGCGCAAGCTCGGATCTTTAGTTATACGGAGGACACTAATATGTCAGGACTAGATGGTGGTGGCGGCCATGGTGGCGGCGACCATAGCTTCAGTCATGATGGCGGACACGCTCATCATGGAGGCGACAATGCTCAAGGAGGAAGCGCGACTCACGAAGCGCTGATGATCGCTTTTAGTCATGGTCAGTCAAGCCACCTTTCGGTGGTTGGCAGCCATGTCAGCAGCGCCCAACCGCATTCCATGCAGATGGTACACCTCGGGCTCGGCCGTCAGGATACGAAAATTGGCGAGCAGGGCAAAGATGCGACTCATCCAGGTGAGATTCGCACATTCGTTGTCCACGTCGCCAACCACGGTCAAGCCGCAATCAATGGCGTGATTCAATCGGTGGCGCGGCAATGCGACATGCTGCGCATTGACCAAATGCGGCCGAATTACGATTCGGCTGACATCATGAAATACGAGATCGCAGACTGGACCGCGTTCAGCGAGCCTTATCAGCATGTGAACATGCCCGAGGGCTACTATCCTGGGGCAACCGGACACACACGCATTCTGCGGCAATACTGGCAGGTCGGCAAGCGTCCATCGCTTTGGGCGCCGAAGACTCCGCCGGTGTTCGACAAACTGGCCATGACCTTCATCGAGGTGACCAGTATCACCTGGCGTTATTTCGAGACGGGTGACTACGAAACGAAGTTCATTCTCACCGTCGGCTCATTGCCCGTGTGGGACGAGACAGTTGGCGCATGGGGATACAAGCGCGAGCCTTTCGAGAGGCATCAGCGCGCCGCCATGAGGTTGTGCCAAAAGGTTTTCGAATATCTCGTCAAGTTAGAGCCCAGCCCTGCGGCGAAGCTTTTCAGAGCGGAGATACTTCGCAAGTACCCGCTGCCACCTAACCAGGATCGTCCTGATGGTGTCGCGCCGGGTACGCCTGAGGACGACGCTGATCTGTCGCGTGGCAGAAAGGATGATGCTGAAAGTCATCCACCGCCTGCGCCCGACCCAGCTGGCGACGGTGATGGCGATATTGAAACCGGCGTTGACGGTAGTGAGGGGATTGTTTCTCTCGCTCCAGAGGCGGCTGTTGTCGCTTCGGGTGCGGATTTGGACGCCGTGATCGGGCACGCCGACAGCGTGGTCGTCACCGCACGCGTTCCGCCAGCGGCTAAGACTGCTCTTCTCATCGTCGAAATCGATGATTGAATTGTCGGCGGGGACAGGTCGAAGCCACCATCAGCGGTGGCTTGCCTGTTCCCGTCGCTTTTCTTTTCCTCTTTTTTTTTGGATCTTTTTGACGTTTTTCTCGCTTTTTCATGAATTTTTTGAGCTTTTTGAATCAGCCAAATTTATTGGTGCGCTTTCATCCATCACTCATTCCGAAATATTTTTGCAATTTTCGCTGCTTTCGAATCGTTCCAATTTTGTCGGTGCGCTTTCATCCATCATTCCGAAATATTTTTGCAATTTTCGAGGCGTTTCCCATCGCCATTGTCGATCTGAAGAGTAAATTTGTTTTGGCATCCGGCTGGAAGTTTGCGTGCGGGCTCAGGAAAAGCCTTCAACGTGCATCTGTGAGCTTTCAACATTCATCTGGGAGTTTGCTTCTACTGAGGCATAAGATGCTTTAGGGGCTGTGCTTATAATTAGCCGATCCCGTGCATAAGTTCAGATGAAAGTCTTACGGCAGGGAGGTGCAGATGATTGTTCATCCACAGGCATGGCTGCGCAACCAAGCTGAAGACGAAAATCTCGATTTCCCGGAGATTGATCTGGCCGACCGAAAGGCCGATGATCCGCGTGAGTTCCTAGTCACAAATGGACTCGGTAGCTACGCATCCGCGAATATCTGGGGCGCAAACACTCGTCGATATCACGGACTGCTTGTCGCTGCCTTGCAGCCACCGGTGCGGCGCACCGTCATGTTTTCTCGGATCGATGAAGTAATTTCGGTCAATGGCCATGAAACAAATTTAGCGACCAATTTCTGGAAATCCGGAGCAGTGTCACCGCAGGGTTTCAAGACGATATGCTCGTTTTACCTTTTGCCTGTGCCAACTTGGCTGTACGAAATTGGAGATGGGCTGCTGATCAAGCAAGTGGCAATGATGCCTGGAAAGCAGCAGGTAGCCGTGGGTTACACGTGGCAAAGCTCATTCATGCCGCGCAGATCAAAGCAAGTTGGGGACGAGTCAGAAGACGTGGCTGCCCTGAAACTCCACCTGCTCGTCAATTATCGACATTTCCATGGCGCCACACAAGGCTGGGATAGCTGGCAGTTCGAGCAACATGTTGAGGAAGGTCTGGTCAGGATCAAGGCGTTCGATCAGGCTCACCCACTCAATATTTATTACGATCGCGGCGATTATCATGTTCAGCCAGATTGGTATCACGGTTACCATTATCCACGTGAACTAGAGCGTGGACTCGAGGATGGCGAGGACTGTTTTCACGCCGGTGTGATCGAGACTAGTCTTCGTCCAGGGCAATCTGTCACCGTATTTGGTGCGTTGGATGATGTCTTGCTCCGCTCCATTGACGATGTTGTGAAGATCTCTTGGGCGCGCAGGAGCCAGTTGCTTTCTAGGGCGGAATTGAAAGACGTTCCCGTGGAGCAAAAATTACTGACACTGGCAGCAGATGATTTTGTTGTTAGCCGTCAATCGACGAGAAGCAGTTCGATTATTGCGGGCTATCACTGGTTCTCTGATTGGGGCAGGGATTCAATGATCAGTTTGACTGGTCTCGCCATCGCCACAGGAAGAGTGAAGGTAGCGCGCAGCGTTCTCGAGACTTTCGGACGGTATTTAAGTGACGGAATGTT
This sequence comes from Candidatus Melainabacteria bacterium, assembly GCA_003151275.1. The sequence continues at coordinate 260,853 of PLXC01000159.1, read as the reverse complement.
GCCCAACTTTTTTCCTGACTCCGGTCAAGCTCCAGAGTACAACACGTCCGATGCGACCTTTTGGTGGGCGTCAGCACTATTGCGCTATTACCGGGAGACTACTGACACGCAGTTCGTGCGGGAACAGCTGCCGCTTCTTGAGAGCGTCGTTGCCTGGCATCTGAAGGGCACGCGTCATGGACTGCGGATGGACCCTGTTGACGGCTTGATTTCGGCAGGCGATCCCAATGTTCAATTGACCTGGATGGATGCAAAGGTTGGAGATTTTGTGGTCACCCCGCGCACTGGAAAAGCCGTAGAAATAAACGCACTTTGGTACAACTTTTTAAAGACGATTGAATTTCTTTACTGCGCTACGGGATCCGCTGGTTTGCACGAAACTCCGCGTGGAAAGCCAGGCTTGGTTGGCGCCCATCGTAAATCCGAATACTACGCCGAAATTGCTGATTTGGTTCAGTTGAACTTCGCTAAATTCTGGAATCAAGATTCGGGCTGCTTTTACGATTTCATTCGGGAGGATGGCTCCGCCGATTCAGCGATTCGACCAAACCAATTGTTGGCAGCCAGCCTTACTTTTCCCGTAGCATCAAAAGAACAAACCAAGTCCATGTTACTCGTCGTTGAACGCGACTTGCTTACTGCCAAAGGTTTACGCACTCTTTCTCCAAATGATCCCAATTACAAAGGCACGTACGGCAACGGCAAAGTGCAGGCGAATCAGTATGACCGTGACATTACTTACCATCAAGGAACTGTCTGGCCTTGGTTATTTGGACCTTGGATAGATAGCCGATTCTACGCCTTTGGAGTTGAGCAAGAAAATGTGCTACTGATCTCGCTACAGCTACAACCAATTTTTAGCCACATTTTGAACGAGGGCTGCATAGGTTCCGTGTCTGAGATATTTGACGGGGATGCGCCGCACCTTGCCCGAGGCTGTATTGCCCAGGCTTGGTCCGTTGCCGAGCTACTACGAGTGGTGCACGATTACCCTTCGATTTTTAATTCTGCCGTGGCATTGAGTGAGCACGGTGTGCTTCAGCGCTGATCCGCAGTCGTGAGTATTAATCCGCAGTTGTCAGTTATCGAACCTATCCAACTGCGTGAACAAAACGTTTAGCCAGGTAAGAGTGACAATTGTTTTGCAACCGAAGCTATGTCGGCTCTGATCATCACCCACTCTTCAATCTCTCGAAAACCCAGGCGCTTGTACCAGGTGAGCGGAAAAGTGTCATTCCGAAATGTGTAACTCTCCCAGAGAACAGGAGAATACTTTTCCATCGCCTCATCAAGGACTCTTTTCAGCAGATGACGAGCGATTCCGTGCTGTTGAAGTTTTGGTTCGACAAACAATTCACCATCCACAAGGTGATTGCCGTCCCACCATGGTCTAACGGCGACAACGAAGGCGCCGGCTATTTCGTTGTCGTACTCAGCAGTAAATGCTAATTCTGGTTGGCGCCTCAACCAGTCGCTCAAAAGGGCTTGGGCTGACTCCTGATTCCATCGCTCGTCTGTGTCGTCCAAGGCACGCACATAGATTTGAGACAAAACAGGCAGATCGTCGTTGGTCATCAAACGAATGTGGAGTGGATTGGGCATTGCGCTGTCCTTACTGATACTGCATACACACTCTAACATGCGTCCATGGCAGGGACTTTGGATAATTTGCTGCACCATATGAGGTGCCAACAGTCTGGCTTAAAGCAGCGCTTGCGTGACAAATCCGAGCCGCTTTGCCATGAATTGTTGAGCAATCTAAACCAGTTAATGCCAATAGTTTTTGGATAATCCGAGCTAGCTTTTGCCAAGATTTGTTGGGCAATCTGAACAGCTTATGTCCTAGATTGCAAAAGCAAGCTGAGCTTGCGGACACACTTTGGCCACTCTTCGCGCCAGCCTAGTGAGTGTCGTTACATCAAGATGGTGCGGTTAGTGCAATCGTTGCAATTGCAGTCTGAGAGAACTTATCATTGTGCGAGCGCTGTGCACAGCTGCGTTGAGTGCAACGGATAACTCCAACAACAGCGACAGATGCACAAAGTTGCTATTTGCGTCGCAATACAGCTTCATGCTGCTCTTGACATTCCTTTACGCGCGAAGCTTGTATTGGCTAGTTATAAACGTTAGTTCTTAAGATATCGTTTTTTACTTTCTTTAAACTCATTTCTTTAGCTCTCTATATCTTTCAGCTTATTTCTGTCTTCTAATTTCTGGTGCATAGCGCATCGGGCATTGGCACGATCACACTCGCGGCACCCATTAGAAGTTTTCGCAGCCAGCAAGCGTTGGCTCGCAGCGCATTAACCCTTTCCCAAATCCGGAGCTTTTGTCATGAATCACATGACAAAACTGCTTGGAGTCACACTTACTACAAGCTCAACAACGACCCGCGCATCGACAACCCCGACCAGCGAATGACTCAGGATGTTGAAACATTCTGCAATTCGTCGGTTGGATTGTTCGTCTCGGTGCTTGACGCGCTCGTAAACATCAGCACTTTCATCGGTGTGCTCTGGTCGATTTCTCCGACCCTCAGTTTTACTGTGGTGGCATATTCGGTGATTGGTTCGTTCGTTTCGTTGTGGATAGGCAAGAAGCTGATCGTCCTGAACTTTGTGCAAAGTGCGCTCGAAGCTAATCTGCGTCATTGTCTGACCGACGTGCGCAGAGATGCCGAGTCCATCGCTTTGTACAATGGTGAGGCTCGCGAGCTGCGATCATCAACTGACGCTTTGCGGCGTACGATGGCCAATCTTTACGATATGGCCTGCGTCAATTGTAATCTTGGCTTCTTCACGATCCCCTTCAACATGCTCAATTGCTTGCTTTGCTGAAACTGGTCTGCCTCCCAGACCAAGCCGAAGTATGCGTTTCTCGATGAAGCGACTTCGGCTCTTGATCCCGAAAATGAAAGGCTGCTCTACACAGTGTTGCAGAGCGTCGGAGCAACCGTCATCAGTGTCGGTCACAGACCAGCGCTGGTTGAACACCATACGCATGTTCTCGAGCTTCTGGGAAATGGTTCCTGGAAGATTGACTCGGCGACAAAGTATGGGCTAACCCACGAGATCTCACCATGAAAAAACTCGCACAGCAGAAAGATAGAAAGCATCGCTTGAGTGACGAAGCCGTCCTCGAGCGGGTGCAGCGAGCAACCTTCCAATGGTTTCTCGACAGTCAGAACCATGACACCGGTCTGATCTTTGACCGAAACAGGCCAGGCTCACCCGCCACCATTGCAGGTGTTGGGTTTGCCCTGACCGCTTACCCCGTTGCGGTCAACCGCAATTGGATTTCACGCGATGAGGCTGTCGCTTACGCAGTCAAAGTGCTGCGCGTTCTCGCCAACGCCCCTCAGGGTGAAGGCAAAGAAGGCTGCAGCGGTAATCGCGGATTCTTCTACCACTTCCTGGACCCACGCACCGGTTTGCGCGCCACAGCCCCGACCTTCTGGGACTCCGAACTCTCCTCTATTGACACCGCCCTGCTCATGGCCGGTGTCAGTTTCGCCCGCGCTTATTTCACCAAGCGCAACGCCGTCGAGAAGGAGATTCGGAACCTCTGCACTGCTCTCCTTGAGCGCGTGGATTGGAACTGGTTGGTGCGCGCCGACTACAAGATCTTGCACGGCTGGACACCCGAGCAGGGACTGATTCCCTACGTCTACCAGGGTTACAGCGAAGCCTTGCTCCTCTACCTGCTGGCTATGTCAGCCAAGGGCAAGCCGGCGCCCAGTGCATGCTGGACTTCGCTGCTTGATGGGGTGAAGGCGGAGAGCCTGGGTGGCAAGAAATACATCGCCATGCCGGGTACGCCGTTGTTCTGCTATCAGTACCCGCACTGCTGGATCGATTTTCGAGGCATCGCTGATGATACCAATCGTCGGCTCGGTTTCGACTACTTCGAGAACAGTGTGCGGGCAACCAAGGCCCAGCATCGTTACTCCGTTGACAATCCCAATCAGTGGAGGGGATACGACGAGCTCGACTGGGGGCTGACTGCGTGCGATGGACCGGGTAACGGCACCAAGGTCGTCGACGGCAAGGAGCGCACTTTCCGCGGCTACAGCGAACGCGGTTCGCCGCGTGGTTTTGATGACGGCACGATCGCGCCCACAGCTGCCATCAGCGCTGTTCCGTTCACACCCCGTAAAGCCATCCGCACGATGCGGTATTGGCTTAAGCACCGCCCAGAGCTCTTCTCGGAGCTGAGCGGTTTCGTTGACGCGTTCAACCCGACCTACGACGTCACCAAGCCTTCTGGCTGGGTGGACGAGGATCGGGTGGCCATCGACCAGGGACCTATAGTTCTCATGATCGAGAACTATCGTAGCGACTTTGTCTGGCAGGTGATGCGCAAGGACCGTTCGCTCAAGCGAGCGCTTCGAGGCGCTGGATTCAAGGGAGGCTGGCTCTCGTAAGCAGCACCGAACCTCCTCGCCTATCAAGCAAGGTCAGTGATTTTCAACAGAGGCCAGGAAGCGTAGGCGCATGATTCCGTGCGCCTGCGCCCTTTGGCATTCATTCCCACATCGGGATACAGGAGAACTCAAATGTCTAAAGCAAACTACGACCGGTCTGCCCGCTGGAAAGCCAAGGACAGCCCCGTTCCGATTCACAAGTACGCTTTTGCCCCTGACTTCGTATTTGGTGCCTCGACGTCGGCGTACCAGATTGAAGGCGGTGTTGGAGAAGATACCGGGCGCGGCGCCTCGATCTGGGAGCGCTACTTCGAAACACGCCCGCATCTCGATCACGGCGCGGTCGCTTGCGACCATTACAACCGCATGGAAGAAGACGTGCGGATGATGAAGAGCATGAACCTGAAAGCCTATCGCTTCTCGATCTCGTGGTCGCGCGTTTTGCCTTTGGGCAAGGGCAAAGTCAACGAGCAAGGGCTTGAATTCTACAGTCGCCTGGTGGATGAGCTGCTGCGCAACGGCATCGAGCCGTACGTCACGCTCTACCATTGGGACCTGCCTCAGGCTCTCGAAGACGAAGGCGGCTGGCTGAATCGCGATACGGCATATGCCTTTGCTGACTTCGCGGCGTTGATTGCGCATCGCCTCGGCGACCGCGTCAAGTATTTCGGCACGCTCAATGAGCCTGAAGTGATCGTCGCCGGCTACATCGGGGACGGGCTCGCTCCGGGTCTCAGCGACCCCAACTTGCGCGTCAAGGTCGCTCACAATCTCATGCTGGCGCATGGGTTGGCTACTCAGGCGTTGCGCTCGATCAACCCCGACTTCAAAATCGGTGTGACCCTGAATCTGGTGCCCGCAGAAGCCAAGGACGCTGCCAATCCGGCATCGGTGAATGCAGCTCGGCGGCACTGGTTGAAGAACTATGCCATCTATCTGGAGGCGATCTTCAAGGCTCGTTATCCGGATGTGGTGCTGGAGGAAATGGCTGCCACTGGTGCAGTCATCCATCCCGGCGACATGGCGATCATCTCTCAGCGCATCGATTACCTCGGTGTGAACTGGTATTTGCGCCACGTGGTTGACGAGAACGGCGGCATCATCGACATGCCGGGTGCCCAGAAAACCCTGATGGGCTGGGAAATTCATGCACCAGCGCTGACGCGGATGCTGGTTAGCATGAACGAGGAGTATCGTCTGCCGCCGATCTTCATTACCGAAAACGGTGCGGCGCTCGATGATACGTTTGCCAAAGGTCGGGTGCGTGATGTCGGTCGTATGGCCTACATTCACGATCATCTCAGCGCTCTGGAATCCGCAGTCGCCGCGGGTGTCAACGTTGCCGGCTACTTCGCTTGGAGCTTGATGGACAATCTCGAATGGTCGCTTGGCTTCAAGATGACCTTCGGTATTGTTCATGTCGACCGCAACACACTGGTGCGGACCATCAAGGACAGTGGTCTCTGGTTTCGCGACATGATCAAGTTCAACGTCCGCGGCTCGCGAAAATCGGGCAAACGACGGTAAACCAAACTCCCCAATAGGAGTAACCGGATATGGAACCAAACGCAGAGCAAATCCGCCTGCGTTTGGTCTCCAATTTTTTTGCCTGATTTAGGAAGGTTGCACCATCTGTGGTGTTAGCCTTTCTTTTTTAACTCTAATACTATAAAGATTAGTATAAAGTCTAATCGGCAAGCTCTGTGGAGCGATACGAAGTAAGAGCAGAGGAGTAAGGCGCGGCTGCTCTTTTAATTGAAGTTGAAGAGCTTTTAGCTCCTCAAAAATTTCTCAAAATTGCACTGTAGGTTCTGAGTCTCGACTCGGAGAAGATTTACTATGCATCTTTTGATATTGATTTCGCTAACCTGGTGCGTGTTCTACTGCGATCCAACTTTCGCAGCTAGTCCCGGTGTCTACGGCAATACTACTCGTCGCACAGGCATGCAAGCTCGAGACCTCGGTATTTCTCGTGTGGCATTAAGAGGTCGACCCGAGCAGAAGTCGATTGGACAATGCCAGCTGGCTGGCGTCTTTGGCGGGGAACATAGACGGAATGGGCTGCCTGAAACTACGCTTGACAGTTTTGTGCGTCAAGCCAAAGGCGACGCTGATGCCATATATGGTGACGAAGGCACTGTTGGACTACCTCCATTTGGCGAGCCTGGATTCACTCCTGACCATCGCATCGAAAGGGGCATCACGGGTGACCGCAGTAAAGGGTTGACCACTGGACATGGCAGTGTCTTGCCCGCTGCATGGGGCGGCGATGAGTTTGTCAAAGGCAGCGAATTTAGCTTATCTGGTACTGAAACTCTAGCACCTGTGGCAAGGGTCTACGCCGTGAAAAACCTTTTGGAAAATACTGACGAGAGTTATGACAATTCAGGTTTCTGATTTCTGACTAGGGCCCGCGTAACGCTGAGTAGTCCGCCTTTGTGTGACGCCGGTTTGCATCTGGTGGAGTTTGGATTCCGCCAAGAGGATCACCGCGGTAAAATCAGCAGCACTAAGATTGCGGAAAGAAAAATCGGAAGTCGTTCTCGTCGTTTCCTGGTCGGATCAAAACGAGCTTGCCCTCGGTTCTTTGAGGTCTGCCAGACCTGTTCAGCTCCATAAACATGTTTGCCACTATATCGTCAGGAACAACTCTGGGACGGCTCGCGTTTCTCTTTAAGCACACATCCAGCGGTACATCTAACAACCATAGTTGAATGTCGGTATAGCCGGCCGCCTGTGCCTTTTCTAAAATTGGTTTTCTTTGTCGCGGATTGAGGTTGGTGTTGTCGATGATGATGTCCAATTCTTTAGCTAGAGCATCATCGAATCGTTCAAAAAAGATTTTAAAGACCTGTTCCTTATCGCCTTGCTCGGCTGCGTCTCCATACAACTCTTCGCGAATGGGGTCAGCACTCAAACAATGGAAACCTTTCTCGATTATTTTCTTTGCAAGGGTGCTTTTACCAGCGCCCGGTATTCCTACTAGTAATATAAGCCGCTTCAACTGTTGCCTCGATTGTTGTATTGGTACTGCACTATTTTTTCGCGCTTTCGTTTTGCTCGTGCTCGGAGATCTGCACGGCGACAGCTTTTCCATCCTCGTGAATCCACTTCAGCCAAATTGCAGCAACTACAACTGCAAGAAAGAGATAAATGGCTAGAAAAAGACTCCTGAGCGTCATCTTTTCCTCAGTTGGTGCAGCAATGCTCGTATCCAGCCAGGAGTTGGCGTAGAAGAACATACCCACTGAGCAAAAGAAGGCGCAGGTCGCGCAATTGCTGATCCTCGCCCACTTTGAATAATTACGCCATGACCAAATAAGTTGCATGACGTAACCCATCCCGAATAAAAAAATGGCGATGCCGATATGCTGATATCGGCCCAGTGTCATGTAGGTCTGCAGCGGCATTCTCAGTGCGATCACCGCTACAGCACTCATGACTAAGATGAATCTGTATTTACTGGTTTTTCTCCACAAGCTCTTTAAAATAGCGTTGCCGTTCATTGTCGTAACTTGGTTTAGAGTGATGTCGATTTGCTAACAGTAAGCTTCGGCAGATGTTGCTCGTCGCGATAGACAGTTTGTCCTTGATAGATCGTGAGCAAGTTTTTTCCAGTCATTCTTCTTTCGTTGAACGGAGAATTGATGCTTTTAGAGAAACCTTCTTTGGTTCTATATATCCAGGACAATTTTGGCTGGAGCAGCGCGAAAGTGGCAGCGTCGCCCTTTTCTACGCTGCCTTTGCGAGCCAATATCTTGGCTGGGTTTGACATCATCAGGGTGAAAAGATCGTGTTCTGAAATCTCTCCTGATAAAACCAGGCGTTCGTAAACTAATGAAAAGGCAGTCTCTAAGCCGATTACCCCAAAGGGTGCATCGTCGAAAGTCTTTGCTTTGTCGGAGCGACTGTGCGGGGCGTGATCGGTGGCGATGGCATCAAGTGTTCCATCTTTCAAGCCCTTCACACATTCTTCTTGATCGGCTTTCGAGCGCAAGGGGGGATTCATTTTAAAGGACGTATCGAAGTCCTTTATGTCCTCATCCGAAAGCACGAGGTGATGCGGGGTAACATCCGCGGTCACGCGTAGCTTACTAGCCTTCGCATGACGAATCAAAGCGACGGAAGCGGCAGTAGAGACGTGGGCAAAATGGAGCCGCCCGCCAGTTTGACGCACCACTTCGATTTCTCTGGCGATGCATGCAGATTCAGCTGCGGGCGTGATCGAAGGAAGTCCTAGTCTGGTCGCCGCTGGAGATTCATTGATGCAGCCTCCAGCCGCTAAATCTCTATCTTCGGCGTGGCTGATGATGAATCGTTCAGCGAGCTCCGCATACTCAAGAGCGCGGCGCAGTACGGCTAAGTTCGTAACAGGTAGTCCATCGTCTGAAAAGGCGACCACTCCCATATCTGCTAAAGCAACCATCTCGGTTAGTTCGTTTCCGGCCATTCCTTTCGTAACGCAAGCGACCGGCAGAACTTCGATGCACGCTCGCTCAGCAATCAATTGCTTGATTCGGGACATCACTAGCACATTGTCCGTAGGAGGATCTGTGTTCGCCATCGCTACAACGGTTGTGTAACCACCGCACGCCGCCGAAAGGGTACCCGTAAATATATCCTCTTTGTTTGATTGTCCTAAATCGCGCAGGTGTGTATGCAAATCGATGAATCCCGGTGTCAGCCACAACCCTGTGGCATCGATTTGCTCTTCATCGTTGCCGCTTTCGAGGTGTTCTGCTAAATCTGCGACGACTCCGGATTCGATGCGAACATCCAGACGATGTTTTTTCGTACCATCTATAAGTAGACCGTTTTTGATCAGCAATGATTTAGACAACGTTCGAGAACCTTTGTTTGGGCGGAGTTTGTTCTGAGAGTAACAAAAACAACAACGCCATGCGAACCGCGATGCCGCTTGCCACTTGTCGACTAATCAGTGACACATTGGTGTCATCCATAAGTTCATCGGTAATTTCTATGCCGCGATTAACAGGCCCTGGATGCAACAGATGCACGCCGGGCTTGGCTAGTTTGAGGCGTGTGTGATCGATGCGATATAGTCTTTGAAATTCACCGATGCTTGGAATTAGACCTTGTTGCTGACGTTCGATTTGCAAACGCAAGGCAATAATAAAGTCTGCATTCTCGATTGCTGGTTCCAACCTTGAGTGCACCGTGGCGCCTAGGGTGTCCAGGTATTTGGGGATGAGGGTGGGCGGTCCTGCCACATGAATATCGACGCCAAGTTTTTTCAACAGTGAAATGTTGGAGCGGGCCACGCGGCTGTGAGTGATATCGCCGATGATGGCAATCTTACATCCGGCAATGCTGGGGCGAATCTCCAGCATGCTGAATAAATCCAGCAGTGCTTGGGTTGGGTGAGCATTCCATCCATCGCCTGCGTTAATGACATGAACTTCATCGTTTAAAGCTTTGGCTAACTTATGGGCGGCTCCAGAAGAAGAATGTCTTTGAATCACGGCGTTGACACCCATCGCAACCAGAGTCGAGGCGGTGTCCTCGATAGTTTCGCCCTTTGTGATGGATGAAGATTTGATATCCAAATTGAGCACAGAGGCGCCAAGCTTTTTTGCCGCTAATTCAAAACTGCTGCGTGTGCGAGTTGAATTCTCATAGAATAGGTTGGCGACGATTTTATTGTTGAGCACCGAAATTGGTGCCCGCGTTGTCTCGTGTAATGTTTTGCACCGTACAGCCAGAGCCATGAGGCACTCAATTTCCGCCACTGTTAGATCTGCAGTATCCAGTAAGTGGCGTCGTTTCGCCCAGGCATCTGCACCGGGGATATCGCACGGAATGAGCAAGCCACCTTCTTTGTCAGAACAATGTGGATCTGCAGTTGAGAGCTGATCTGCCATGTAAAAGCCTTCGAAACTAAGCTTCGGTCAGTGAGTATCATAAGGCATTCTTCAGTTAATTGCGCTTAAGCAGGACGTTTTGGGGTTGCCAACAGATGGCGGTTCTACTACCATCTTCCTGATGCGGTTGGGAAGCATAAATGGCGCTTGTGTCTGACAAATTCGGGCATAAGAATTGTGCTTGCAATCGTTTACATCTGCAAGCGGAGGGCTGCCACCCATGTCCAATGACAACTCTACCGGAACTATACAGCGAAACAGTTTTGCTAATAATTATGCGAGCCGCTTGCTGAATCGGGTTCTCAACGATCGTAAGAAAGCAGACAGCAAGCTGAATGTAGCTGAAGCTGAAAAATTTGCAACTAAAGAAGAAGAAAAAGAACTAGTTTCCAGCAAGTAATTGCGTCAACGATCTGGTCTTTTCGAACTCTTCCAAATCAGGGTCGCCGTTGTTAGAAAAACGGCGTTATTTCTAACGCGAACTGAGCCTGTGGTTATATACGGCATCGCGCCCTTTCACATGAGTAATTCAAGTTTCGAAATCAGAAGAGCCGTAAAAACTGATACGCAATATTTCTCTGATGTTGTGTTTGAAAATGATCAAGTGTATGTGGCTTGCGACAGACTTGATCAATCCATCGTGGGCTTTATCGCATTCAATGAATTGATCGTGAGCCACCTATATTTGGCGCCCGAAGTTATTGGGCGAGGTTTGGGCGGCTCATTGCTCGAATTAGCCAAGCGGCAGGGCAGAACACTACATTTATGGGCATTCCAGCGCAACGAAACAGCGAAAAATTTTTACATCAAACATGGATTTACGGTCGTGCAGCAGACTGATGGATCCGATAATGAGGAACACGAGCCTGACATTCTTTTTGAGTGGTCCTGCACCTAATCGAGAAAAATGATAGTCTCGTTATCGCATTCGTGCACCAAAGTAAAGGATTTGTCGTTGGCAGCGCTCTATTCTGCAGAAGAAATAATGGACATAACCGGGGCTAGACTTGCCGCTGGATTGATGCGGGATGAAGTTGCCGAGGTACACACCGATACAAGAACTTTGCCCGAAGGCGCCTGGTTCATTGCTCTGCCAGGCAACAAATATGACGGACACGATTTTCTTGGCGATGCCTTTTCTGAAGGAGCGATCGGTTGCATCGTCGGGGAGCGCGCAGGTTACGCCATCGCCAGTACTAACTTTCCATTGCTCGCTGTGGCCGATCCCCTGGAAGCTCTGACAAAACTTGCCCGCAAGTGGCGGCAGCGCGTCGGTCCAAAAGTTATCGTGGTTATGGTGAATCGCTCAGAAGAACGATGCCCGGCAGGCAAGTTCTGTTATGACGATTTACAGACAAAGCACCGAACAGAATATTGGCGGTTGGCTAATGAATCGACAGGCGCGGTACTGAATGCGGTGCTCAATATGAACGATTCAACTGAGGTTGTCATCGTTGAAATTTCTCCGACAAGTCTTGAGCACATCCGCAATTCTCTTTCCGCGCTTGAACCAAACGTTCTGGTTGTTGCCAAAGATGGTTTCGATCACTTTCGCCTGTCTTGCTCACAGCAGGAGTTTACTGAGGGTCTGCGGGCGTCGTTCGCGGAGCTTGATCCAAGCAAGTGCACTTTGCTTATAGCTACAACCGGCCAGGATGTTTTGATTCGAAGCGACGATTTCTACGGAAAGAAAGTTTGCTTCAATGAGGAAGACGATTCTGAAGATGCTGATATTTGGGCTGGTCGAACCGCCTGTGGACTAGTGGACTAGTGGACTAATCTCGTTTTGGGAGACAAACTTCATGTGTCCGGCTAAGATTGAAAAAATCTTGCACATCGGAAATTTTACTGTCTCTGATGGAAAGATAGCAGCTGCGGATCCTTGCAGTAAAACTCTGGAAGGTCTCGGACATGCATTCTTCGATAATTGCGCAGCAGGCGTGTGGCACGCATTTGTCGAAGACGACGGTGTCGATACTTATAAGTTGATTGCTATTTTTTCTGGCGCCGAGCCGGAGTTGTCTGATTGGACAATATCGCTCGGAGACTCTGTAAGCATAATTTCTGGGCAAGCCGGAATTTTTGATCGCACTCGATACCAGTTTGATCAAGCATTCTATGAGAAAATTTGTGATTTAACGCTAAGAACGTTGGCCGATCCAATTGAAGGCAAACAGTCAGGACTGGAAGCGTGGTGCTTTGATTGGGGCGCAGTCTCGGGCACAGCTACAGGAGACGACAACTTTCTCTGCTATACAATGGTTGGTGCCGATGGCACTACGGTCGGTGTGGCAATTTATTACTACCGTTCGTACACCAACTGGAAAGACATCCATCTAAGCAAGATCTTGAGCAAAAAGAGTGGATCTGTTTAGATGGTGTGGTGTTTAGATGTGCGGTGTTTAGATGTGCGGTGTTTAGATGTGCGGTGTTTAGATGTGCGGTGTGTAGAGGGCGCTATGCTGTGTTTAGGTGGTGCCGTGCTGTTGCACGAAACGTCTGCGATTCCGTGAAACTAGCAAGTAAAGCTGCCGGGTCAGCCACATTGTGCCTGGTAGGCAGTAGAAGACCGCAGCTATTTTTCCGCCTGGTAGATTCTTCAGAATGATAGGAATGGATTCTGGACCTTCCCATCGATAGTTCAGATCATCGAAAAGAACTAAGCTCCATGGGCTTAAATCGAATTGGTTGAGTAGATTTCTGTCTTTGTCTTCGGCACATTCACGGTCTATAAACGTGAACTTCTTAGTTCTATCCCAGTGCTTGATAACCGCTGCTAACTTGCTCACGAGCGCACATCGTTCATCACAAACGATTCTAAAGGTATAAGCTTCCTGGCAATGCATGGCAAGTTGTTCCATGTTGCGTACCTTTCTGCATAAAGAGGTTTCAAGTTGCTTAATTTTAGCAGAACTTTACTGATGTTAAATATGGGAAAACCCTAGATCCTCACATGGTTTTTAGCTTGTTTGCGCGCCTGTTACGCCTGTGCATTAGCAAAGTTGTGTTGACGAAAATGACGTGCAGGATGTCAAGAAACAGCAAGCTGCTATGACACCGAATCTGGTTCCTCAGATCAATGTGTCATTGTCATTGCTCGGATCCATCATTCATAACTCGGATCCACTCAACCATGGATCCAAGTCATCATTCGGCTCCACCCACATCACTGAGATCCACTCAGACTTTACGCAGATCTATCGTCACTTACTCGCTCAGTTACAATTGGCTTCTATTTGGTTGTATCAGCCATTCTTGGATTTTTTCTTGCAGCTGTTCCAGCGTGAAAGGCTTGGCTAAATAATCGTCCATGCCGGCAGCCAGACAGCGCTCGCGATCTCCCGTGAGGGCATGCGCGGTGACAGCGATAATGGGAATCCGCTTGCCTTGAGCGTTTTGCAGCTCACGAATTTTCAATGTGCAGGTCAGTCCGTCGGTCACGGGCATGCGCCAGTCCATCAGAATGATATCGAAGCTCTCGGTTGCCAGAATTGCCAGGGCATCAGTGCTAGTACTTGCAACTTGCACATCTATAGCAAGATGGTCGCTGACCAGCTTCATCAATTTTTGATGGACGAGGTCATCATCAACTACGAGCACCCTTGGGCGCGCAGTGGGATTAGCCTCATCTGACTGCCGAACTTCCATGCAACACCAAGTGGACTATCAACCACATAATTATGACTCAATTTGCCGGGATAATGTCGACTATCAGTGTTATTTACAGCAAGTTCCGGAGATGTGTCCCGATTTAAGCTGTTTGTTGGACGATTTGTCCAAATTTGTTGATTTGACTCCGAGTGCCATTTGTCGGTATTTCTTGAGCGCCGGACTCTCTTCTTGGAACGGATATTCCTTGGCGTATTTGCTGTCGATCGCCTGTTGGATCTGCGGGATAGTTCTACCAAGTTTCTTCATCTGAGCGGCGATAACTGCCTCATCAGTGCAGATCGGACAGTCCGCTCCGTGTTCAGAAGTAAAACAATCCAATAGCGTCGTGTGAGCGTCGGTCATGTCGCAACCGCAGTAGCAGAACAGTTTGGCTATAACCTCCGGGCATTGCTGCGCGGCCTGATAGCCTACGGCTGCCTGCCCGAAAAACTTTCCAGCCGGTAAAACGCTTTTGACTGCGCCGTTTGCAGCCGCCGGTCGGGGCTTTGTTTCACTTGCCTGGGTTATTTCGCTCCATTCCGACCATGCGAAAACGGAGCCAATAGCCAAAGCAACGAATAAACCACCGAATATTGTTGTCGCTCCAGACTTCATGTAACCCTGATATGTAAACTAGAATAGGCGCTCAACTGACTATGTTTGATATGATGGCACACTTATCCTAGAATTGGCTACGCAGCCATCTGCCGCCAATGAAGTGCCTGTCACATTATGTGTTCGGCTCTCAACAAAGTGAAACTCCGATGACCCAAAGATACGATGTGATTGTGATTGGTGGAGGGCACGGTGGCTGCGAAGCTGCTAATGCCACAGCAGCACTCGGCTGCACAACTTTGTTGCTTGCTGTTAATCTCGACACAATTGGCGCGATGCCTTGTAATCCGGCGGTCGGCGGACCAGGAAAGTCACACCTCGTCAAGGAAATAGATGCGCTCGGTGGTGTCATGGGCATTGCTGCAGATGCCACCTACTTGCAGATGCGCATGCTGAATATGAGCCGGGGACCAGCCGTTCAGTCTCTGCGAGCCCAGTCGGATAAGCGAGAATATAGCGCTTGGATGAAGAATTATATGGAGTCTTTGCCCAACGTCACCTTGCGTCAGGGCATGGTAAAAAGCTTTCTCACTGAGAATGGCGAAATTTCAGGTGTGGAACTCGCCTTTGGTGATCGGATTTATTCAAGAGCGGTAGTGCTCTGCGCCGGCACCTTCTTAGAGGGCACTATTTGGATTGGCAAAGAAACGATGCCCGCTGGCCGCGCGGGTGAATTCCCTGCGGTGGGCCTTTCCGCTTATCTGAAATCGCTCGGTTTCAAGATGGATCGATTGAAAACAGGTACACCGCCTCGTCTTGATGGGCGAACGATCGATTACACAAATTTGCCGATCGTGCCCGGTGACGACAGCCTGCAGTTCTTTTCCTTCTTGGATAATCGCCCGGTGCGCCAGCAGATGCCTTGTCACCAGACGAGAACAACGGCTGTTACTCATGAGTTGATTCGCAATAATCTGCACGAATCCCCAATGTACTCAGGCATGATTCATGGTGTCGGCCCCCGTTATTGTCCATCTGTTGAAGACAAAGTGGTGCGTTTTGCCGACAAGGAAAGTCACGCATTTTTCCTCGAACCAGAAGGTCGCTCGACTTACGAAGTTTACTTGCAGGGTTGCTCGACAAGTCTACCAGTAGCGATCCAACATCAGATTGTTCATTCATTGCCTGGATTGGAAAATGCAATTATGGTTCGACCTGCTTACGCGGTTGAATACGATTACTTGCCTGCGATTCAATTCACGCACGCCCTCATGTCAAAGGATATGCCTGGATTTTTTGCAGCAGGACAGATGCTCGGCACTAGTGGTTATGAGGAAGCGGCGGCGCAAGGCATCATGGCTGGTATCAACGCTGCACATTTCGTTCAGGGCAAAGAGCCATTTGTACTTTTGCGCTCATCAAGTTATACAGCCACTCTAATCGATGATTTGGTGACCAAGGAAATCGGCGAACCGTATCGGATGATGACGTCGCGTTCCGAATATCGTTTGCTGCTTCGTCAAGACAATGCTGATGAGAGGCTAACTCCAATCGGTCGCGAAATCGGTATGGTTAATGATGAGCGTTGGAAAGTCTACGAAGAAAAGCAAGCTTCGATTATAAGAGAGCGCAAGAGACTGAAGCAAACCCGCATTCATCCGTCGCAAGAGTGGGATGATGCTTTGTCGGAATTCGATGAGCAGCTCAAATTATCCGTCACTTTAGAAGAACTATTGCGGCGTCCCCGAGTACCTTATTCAGTCATTGCCAAGGTCAATCCGGCTCCTGAAACATTCCAGTTTGCACTAGAGTTGGAAACTGAAATTAAGTACGCGGGTTATATCGAGCGTCAGAAAAATCATGTTGCCCAGACGGAAAAATATGACGCCGTGAAGCTGCCTCTAGATATCAATTATCTTGCGTTCGAAAATCTTTGCAAAGAAGCGCGTGAGAAGTTGAACAAGATTCGACCTGAAACTCTTGGTCAAGCAGCTCGAATGGGTGGTGTCAGCCCAGCGGACATATCTGTTTTGCTCGTCTCTCTCGAGACAACTCGCCGGGCTGCCGCATACGCGATTAGAAAAGATAACGAACGCGCCGAACTAGTCACCACTTAGTGTGCTTCTGCACTTAGTCGCGATTCTGGCTTGTGCCCTCACATCGCTCATCAGCCGCGAAGTCTCAAGACCCGTTGTTTGAAGTAATGGTCGACGCGGCAAGATATGCTGCGGGGCAAATGGCGACCTTCTGATAATATGCATTTTTTTGTGAGTACATAAATGAAATCAAAAATTGAAACATCGAAGTGGTCGGTCGTGCTGATTGGGCTGGTAGCGGGGTCACTTTCATCTCCCACGTTCGCACAGGTAAATAAGGGTGTTGTTACCAAGGCAAGTTCTTCTTCCAGCAGTAATTTATCCGATCCAGCCGCAATCCGTAAGTCATCCGATAAGTCACCCGATCCAGCCGCAATCCATCAGTCATCCGATCCAGCCGGTGCTGGTAACGCGGCTCCGGCCAACAGCAAGAATTTAAGCAGTACGACTAAGATCCAATCAGCTAGCTTGAAGTCAGCAAGCCCACAGCCCACTCCCGCTCAATCGAAAAGCGAAATGGAGCCGAAAGATTATCCCGATAGTCGTGGAAAGTTGGTTCATTTCCCGGAAGGTGATCTTTCCTTTGCCGACGAAATCGTCGAGTTTGACAAAGGGGAACCTGGTGCAGCCGCAGCTTTTATGGATCCGAAAAATATGTTGGGTCCTCCTGATTACAAATATGGCACCAACGACAGCCGCCCTGTTGCACTAACACTGGGTTGCGGCGGCCAAGTTACTTTCCGATTCACTAACAACGCACTTGTCGATGTGAAAGGTCCTGATTTGTATGTCTTTGAAGTGGGGGAGGATGAAGAAGCGTGCGAACTTTCGATTTCTGAAGACGGAAGAAAGTGGATTGACATCGGAAAAATCTCTGGCGCTACTTCGGCTGTGGACATAGGTCCGCATATTATTCCTGGCGAAATTTTTCACTACGTGCGCTTGAGAGATCTACGCTCACATTGTGAAGGCGACTATCCTGGAGCGGATATCGACGCCGTCGGCGCGATCGGATCGGCACTTAAATTGTCTATGCAAAGTTCGGTAGTCTTCGACTACAAAGATTCAACGGTAAAAGCTGGTGCGCGAAACGAGCTCCACGAAATTGCCCAAATTTTGAAACAGCATCCAAACGCTAAGCTGATCATCGAGGGACATACTGACTCGATCGGTGGAGATGAGTACAATCAGAAATTGTCTGAAGCACGAGCTGAAGCTGTTAAAGACTTCCTTGTCACGGATGAAAAACTGACCAATCTCAAAATAGAAACAAAGGGATATGGCAAGACCCGACCGCTTGCACCCAACACATCTGACGAAGGGCGCGAAAAGAACCGTCGTGTCGAAATCATCGTCATGCCTTGACCCCCCGAACTTAATTGTGTAACCGTATTTGGTGCCCTTTATTGCGGCGTGGTTTGATAAGCGCGACGATGTTGAATTGCGCCTGGTGCTGGCGCCGATGCCGGTGTGGTCTCTGGATTTGCCGCAGGGTGCGGCAATTGAATTGGCAATGCCTTGCGAGGTTGCGGCGCTCGATAGACGGGTGCACTTCGCACCGCACGCTCAGGAATAGAGTGTCGTATTGATGGCGTCGGAGGCAACCTGAGTGCGCGGAATTTGGGCGCTAAAAATATGCTTAGTTGATAAAGCAAGGCGATCGCCAAAAGCGGCAAGATCACTGGTAGGGCGAGCTGTTTGAGAAGGTGAGCTGGGGCGCTGTATGCGCTATAAAAAAAGAATCCTATCCGCCTAATCACCTTCATTATGAATGACGTTTTTTTCTTCTTAATTTTAGACCCTGGTGGACCGAGTTCAGCTAAAGCTCGCTCTTCCAGAGTGGCGTATTTCGCTTCAGCATCTTCTTCAGGGTTGTCTGGTGTACTACGCGGCACCGGAACTGAGTGCCAGTCACTCTTCTTCGCCGGTGTTTCAGCTGGCTTCTCGCGCCTGACTATGGAAGGTTTTGAGGCATTGTCTTCCGCGCTAAACACCCTATCTAAAAGGGAATCTGCGCTTTGCAGCTCGGACCAATCATTAGGTAGTCTTGGTAAGCAAGTGAGTATTTTCGTCATCTCGATATTCAGCGATAGATCAGCGTTCTCAAAGTATTCGGCAGGCGCCGTAACGTACTTGAAGTTGGCAGAAACAAGTCCGCAGATAATCTTTAAAGCTTCATACCCCGTGGCAATTTGAGTACCAGCAGCGTCCTTTAGATCAGCTCCGCAAACATAGCGACATTGCGAGATAAAAATAGTGCCGTAGCGCCCATTCTCGACATCTGTCAGTAGAAGGGCGCTGAGATCCTCATGACTGCCTTGCAGGACCGTGCTAAGGACCTCAGACAGCTGCAATTGATATTGAAGTGTGCCCGCGAATTGAACGTTCAATTTCAGCAAATCTCTCCGTATCTTTTGATTTTCCCTAAGCCATGTCCTTCTTAACTCAAAAAAGCAGATGTTTCCGAAATAGCTTCGGCAAAATTCCGCAGTTTGAATCAAGGTTGGCTGGCAGGCAGGAATGAAAGATTTGTCTGATGCTAGGCAATGACCCTAAGAGCGTAGCTGTCTGTGTACCTACCGCCATCTTGAGGGATGATGTCCTTGTGATCATTAGCCCCCAGTAATTGCCCTTGTGAATCTTTGCCGCAGACAATGACGATGTCACCCCAATTGTGCCCGTTCGAATGCGCGATTACCGACTGGGACCAATTGCGAACGATCACGTCTCCTGGTTGTACTTCCGCAACAGGAATTCTCTCGAACTTACCACTGCGTTGCATATCTGCTCCAATTTCTACCGCTGTTGCTCCGTTGAAATCGCCAACCCCGGCATCTAGCATCGCTTTGGCTACTCCAGTGCCACAGTTGGTGAAAGTATTGAGTTTCCCGGCAGTTTCAAGTGCAGCCGAGACGATCCTGTTGGCGCGTTCAGAGCGAGGCATATCGATAGCGTTGTTATCGGAAGCATCGCCAAGAGGGTGCTCGTTCAGCAAAACGGGTTTGTTTGGCGAATCGCCATAGTAGGCATATTCGCTGACTTTGTCATTTGTGTATTCATAGTTGCTGCGGCTGAGCATCTGCCCATTTCGCGTAGTAATTGATGTTTGCGCTTTGCCATCCTGAAAACTAGTGGAAATATCGTCACCGCGGGTTAGGTGCGTCAATCTGTTACCGGAATTGTCGACGGCTAGGATCGCGCCGGTACTGTCAACAGATGCCGAAGCAATCGTTTTATGGCATCCGTTGGCTGAGATCAGCGACCAGCTGCCATTGCCATTTCTGCAGGCGTTTTCCTCGATAGTGCCGTTGGGCAGGGTGATTCTGTAACCGGTAAGGCCCTTATCGTCGTAGGCAAATTCTGTTGTTCTGCCATTCGGGGACTCGATCATGGTAGTTCGACCTGCCGCATCAAGGTGTTTGATGCTTGTCAAAAAAACAGCTTTATTAGGATCAAGGGGAGTGCCGTCGCCCAAATCGTGTCCAAACTGTTTGTTGTACTGCAAGGTGTGACGGATTTCTCGACTAAGCTGATTTGCGGAAAGGTCTGGGTGTAATCTTTTCAGCAATTCGCTTAGACTCTCACCCGGGCAGGGGTCGATCGCTGTTACGGAAGTTTCACGACCGTTCTTGCCATGCATGACAAGATCTCGACGAGCTGCAGATGAATGCAAATGCATAGACGGCAGGTGCTTACTGGCAGTGTCCGCTGTTAGGCCAACCTGTTCGGGTTGACGAGCCGTTCCTATCTTTAACTGCTGCAATGCGTTTGAGAGGTGCTTGCTCTCGCCATACCGTTCGGACGGTAATTCAAGTGCATTCGGAAATAGACGTTCCTGTTGTGCCATAACGAGTACCTGGATGTTGAGGGGTCAAAGGACTGCCGGTCTGTGAGACTATCTAAACTGATGATTGGGGCAAACTAGGGTCGTCACATTAAATGGGATAGGTTGCCTTGGTCTCTGGATGTGGCGCAGTCAGAGATACCCTTTATGCTATGGCAACCTTTAGCTGCAAATTATCGTCGTTGTTTTGATACCGTATATGGTGCCAATGTGGGCAAATTTTTCCTCATTGTGTTGTTGTGTTAGACGACACGAGAGCTTGCCGCAAGTAGCAGCACAATGCTCGCGCCACCTCGTGCAAACGTTGGCTCACTACAGGATGTTCGGACATCCTCAAAGTTTCCTCAAATTTGGAGAATATTGTTCTCGCATCGGACAGCCTAAGTGGACCGGTTGAAACTCACTTAAACCCGAAAGGGAACCAAGGTTTTTAAGCGACGAATATAGGAGATGCAGCAATGGCGAATGAAGTATGGAATCAAACGCAAGTCCACGCGGAAGCGGCAAAGCTAGAGCAGGCTGCCTTGAAAGGTGACAGCACAAAAGCTTTCTCGAGCGAGAATTGGGATATTGAGCATAGTAGTACCAATCCCGGGATCCAACGCCAAAATGCAGCATCAGTGACTGCGCAACTGCAAAAAGATGGCTTTCTGCCGGTGGTCGAATTCGATTTAGCCAAGAGCTACAAAGACCGCCATCTCAACTATTGCGAAAAACCTTCAGGGACATTCGATATCACGAGTATGCATGCTGGTAATGACTTCCGGATTGGTTATGAAACTAATGGATTGATTGAAAAAGCGATCGTTGAAAAACTTGATGAGGGTAATGCATTCGACACAATCAACCCTGCTAAACATCAGCGGCCAGAGTCGCCAGCAGATGTGTCGGCTGCACCAAAATCGAATGATGTACCGTCAGAAGCCATGGAAGCTAAAATGAATAGAATGCTTTCAATGATGGAAGCTATGCAAAAAAAGAATGCTGAACTCGAGCGAGAATTGGCTGACTTTAGGAGCGGAAAAACTAAGCCCAACACAGATGGTGCCAAAGAAACAGAACCGAAGAAGAAGGAAGCAGAAGAGAGGAAGGACGATCCTGCTAAGAAGCTGGATGAAGCGAAAAAATTAGTCGAAGAAGCAGCGAAGCGGGAAGCAGAAGCGAAGAAGAAGGAAGCAGAAGAGAAGAAGGACGATCCTGCTAAGAAGCTGGAGGAGGCGAAGAAACTAGTCGAAGAAGCAACGAAGCGTGAAGCAGAAGCGAAGAAAAAGGAAGCAGAGTTAAACGATCCTGCGAAGAAGCTGGCAGAGGCGAGGAAATTAGTCGCTGAAGATGATGCGAGGAAAAACGCGGAAGCGAAGGTTGCAGAAGCGAAGTTAGCAGAAGCGAAGGCTGCAGAAGCGAAGTTAGCGAAGGCAGCGGTAGACGCCAAGTTAGCGCAAGAACTAGAGCAGAAAATCGAGATCGGACCCAATGTCAAAAGCATGAAGCCTACGCACAATGCGAAAGGAGACCTGGTATCAAAAGAATATGAGTTCAATAATCCATCTTGGTTAGGTGACACGTTAGGTCCCAATTACAAGACAAGCGCACTTGAAAAATTTGACTCAAAAGGCCAAGTAGATAGCATAGAACACAAATACGACAATGGATGGGTGTTTACTACTCGCCCACAAAACGGGGATAAGGGAGCCGTGTATGCACAACGTCCCGCGGTTACACACGACGCAGACCCAGCGAAATATGACGAGCTTAGCGCGAAATATGGCACGACCGTATACAACGGTGAAACCTATGCGCGAACGAGACCGCTTCAATTCCCCGGATATCAGCAGATCGATAGAGACAACTTAAGTTATCCACCGAGCTTTCGCTGGAACAAACTCAATACGGCTCGAACTGGCGATTGGTAGTGGGATTGTAGCAGCATCTATGTTTTCGACGCAGTTTTGAATGCTGGAGCGATCACAGGGAGATTTAGGGATGAGTAATTACAAACCAGTAAGGAATGATGACAACGGAGTCAATGCGATAGCAGATTATGCTAAAGCGCATCCGATTTTTCCGGATTTGATCCAGTTCAATGACTGCTCTAATAAGGACTCCTGTGATGAATCGCTTAGATCTGACCGCGCGAAGGAACACACGAGAGCACTGGAAGATAAAGGATTGCTTTTCTCTTTGTCGCTTATAGAATCAACGGGTGACGATAAAAAATACACAGGCGGCAATTCAGCTCTGCGCGGCAAAGGCTTTAGCGGTGGCTCTTTAACAGAGTCCCTAAAGTGCGAGACGGACTATGAACACGAGTTCAGTGGGATAGACACGATTGGGCGTGAAGCTAGCGAGCGGATTGTTGTGCCAAAGATGGATCGGACTACTCCGGGCTATGACGACGAAGCAAAGATCAAAGATCTGGAAGCCAGACTAGCGGTACAAACAGAGAAGCTTGCAAAACTTCTAGCTCCTGATCCCATGCGAGATGTTGAAATCATAGATGGCGTTGAAATGAGAGTTCGTTCAACAAACCTGAAGGCACCAGGAGATGGATCGCACTATGTATTTGATCAATCTGGTAACGGCCAGCTCGTTGGACCGAACGGAGAACGGCAGTACAACCTAATTGACGGCAAGATGGTGTGGATCGATTCCAAGAATCGCGAAACCAATGATCGTTCTAGGAGCAATTCGTTTCCTGAGCACCAAGGCTGCACCAATGGCAGTTGCTCCAGTTGTCGCGCGAAGCCAGCCATAGATGTTCCAGTGATCGAGCAGCTTAAAAACACTCATCTCGCGCCTGTACACAACAGCTGCAGTGATGGTAGTTGCGCTAATTGCCAGGCAAAGCCGATGGTTAAAGATACCTATGAGCAGAATTCCCGTAGTTCGTATTTTATCCCTGAGCGTCCTAGTTGCGCTAATGGAAGCTGCGGTAGTTGCGGAAGTTGCCGTCCTAAGTCACGCCGTATATTTAGATGATTTAGAAATTCTCAAAAACTTTTAGTCCACTTAGGGGATTACAGATCAAGTCGTCGTTGCAAATACAACGACGACTTGATTTTGTTCTGCAAGAAATCGGTGCGTTCTGATTTATATAGCCACAATGGACTAGCTCAGAAATTTTAAAGGAAGAAGCATAGGTACCAAGAGATACGGAGGACAATTTTGATGGAATTTTGAGCGACCACTAACCTGCTAAGATTTGGCTCTGTGGTGTGAGTTGAGCTCGGATGACGCCCGCGCCCTCGGTTTAGGCTGATTCAATAGGATGGCATGATGCGGCTTGATCTCAAGCTTTCCCAGAAAGTGCTTATCTTGGTTACGATTCCGATCGTCTTTATGCTCGTGTTCGTATCAACGCTGGCAATTCTGCAGAAAAAGGCAGAAGATGCCGTCTGGAGAGAGAGGCACTATAAAGACATATCAAACGAGTGCAATAGTTTGATCACAAACTTTGTCACCGCCGGCTCGAATTTCGCCATCTATAAGTCCACAAACCATAGCGAATCGTTTGATACCTTCAATAGATTGACCGACGCAATTCCGGAACAGATACGCACTCTGAAAGTTCTTCTTCGAGAAAGTAAGAAGCCTTCTGAATCCATCAACAAGTTAGAAGCTGCTTCAGATCGAGCTGTGGCCGCACTTCACAGGGCGCGCTCTCTATCCGGCTACACGTTCAGAGAGGAAATGTTCACCAGTCGAGCCGAATTGACATCAAGTGCAACTGACTTCATCCGCATACTTAGGGATCTCGTCAAGGAGCAGCAAGAGCTGGGTCCTGGCGATTCGGAGACGGAGGAGCGCGCTCGCTTTCTCATCTCCCAATGCTTAATTGGTGGCGTTCTGTTTAGTATATTTATAGCCGTTGGCTCAGCGATTTTCTTCAATGTGAGCACCACTCGTCGGTTCGACGTACTCGTAAACAACACAGTCCGACTTGGCGCCAACAAAGAATTGTTGCCACCACTAGACGGTAAGGACGAAATCGCAACGGTAGATAAAGTGTTTCACCAGATGTCCGAGTCATTGACTGAGGCATCTCAGCGAAAACAAGAGCTGTTGTCCATCGTTAGTCACGACTTGCGCGCGCCTTTAACCTCTGTGCAGGGATCCCTGACTTTGCTTTCCAATCGAGTCTTTTGTGACCTTTCAGATGGTGCCGTTAAGACACTTTCAATCGCCGAAGGAAACGTTGACCGATTGATTCGGTTGATCAACGATCTACTTGATTTTGAGAAGATGGAAGGCGGCAATCTACAAATTCAAAAGGCGCAAGTTGTAGTGGAAGAATTGTTTGAGCGTGTCGAAGACGTGGTGTCTCTGCTCGCTGAGCAAAAGAAACTCAAAGTAGAATTTGTTCCGACGGAGTTGGTAATTTCGGCGGATGGAGATCGACTGATACAAGTTCTGATCAATCTGATTTCCAACGCCATCAAGTTTTCGCCCGCTTCATCCACAATCACGGTGAGTGTGGAGAATTATGATGGTGGCGTGGAGTTCAAAGTTACGGACCAGGGACGAGGGATTCCGAAGCGTTTTTTGAAGAGCATTTTTGAGCGTTACGAGCAGGTCCGCAAGGAAGACGCGCAAAACGCCCGCGGCACTGGTCTTGGCTTGGCGATTTGCAAGGCATTTGTTGAAGCCCACGGTGGCACTATTGGTGTCACTTCCGAGGAAGATAAAGGCAGCACGTTTTGGTTCCGGATCCCGAGTTAGATGGCGCACCTGGTAGTTCGTGAGTTTCTACCGATATCGGCAAAAATTTCCCCCGGCCTTTTCGAAAACTGTTTATGGGGTACGGGGTATGTCCCATCTTTTTTTACCGTTTAATATGTTAAGCAAAAAATGCAGGTTTAAGCGATGCTGAAAAGTCTTTCTGGTCGGGTATTTACGGAATCATTAAAGCCTGGAAACGCTGATGTAATATAGCTTTACGTGAATGTGGAAACCATGTTTTGGGCAGGTAGTCCGGCTTTTAATGTAGGTTCATTTATTGAGCGCCAGCGATGTTTCTGCGAAGTGGCAGCGATTCTGCAAGTGGCAGTGGATTCTTTCCAAGCTACCAGGGATTCGAGTAGCCAGAGTAGACTAAATTTCCAGAGTTGAGATGCGTCTGAAAGCTGTTGGCTTGGTCGTACATGCCATGTCGCGTCAGCAGCTCGATATATGAATTGATTAGAGGGGCGGCCTCACCTTGTTTGGCGAGCGTTTGGATGTCACGTTCGACAACATTGACGAGTTGTTGAGCTTGATACGTCAGTCCTTTCTGCAGCATGGAACACAGAAGCGTGTAATTGACATGGGTGTTGGCTAAAGCTTCGGATCTGTCATTCGTGCTGGATGCGCAATGTAATATATCTGCTATCGTTCTTGCTCTTTGGACGTTGTTGCCCGCGTCCGTCAATTGTTGTTGAAGTGATTCTGGCTGGACGTCGGACTGTTGATTGAGGGACTGGCAGTCTTCTTCGTCTACTCCTGTTTTGCTGAGATATTGTGGCTCGCGGTCCGACGGCACAAACATTGGCACGTCCGCCAGTCCCTTGTCTTTTGGCTGAGCACTGAACATCGGGGCTTTGAATGCGCTGGCAATAGGCGCGGAAGTATTTCTATCCACTGTCCGGCTGCTTCTAGGCACTACCGTGTTCTGAGCATGCAGCGTAGTTGCGATTTGCATCTGTCGCGCTTGCCCTACATGCGCTTGGTCCTCATAGGCCTTTTGCGTTTGGCTACTGTGCCGGCTGGATTGTATTTGCTGAATTGGTTGCGGTATGTCAGCTGATTGATATGTGTGCACTGTTGGTGATACCGAATGGTAGCTCTGATCGGCAATTACTTGAGATTCGACCGAGCAGTTCTGCGCCGTTCTAATCATTTGTTCGAACGCTTGAGTTGTCTGCTGCACTTGATGTGCCTGCGCAGTGGCTGCGTATTCTTGCGCTTGCATCGTCACTGGTGATAGCGAATTTGACACTGATGCCCTTTCGATACTCACCGGTGCCACCCAACTGGAGACGAACCCATCGTGGATAAGTGCCGGCGCCATCGAACTTGAGACGGACCCACTATCCATGGTTACCGAGGACACCAGATTTGGCACAACGGTGACCGCACTGACTGGCTGCGACTCACGGTTGACTTGAGCCGCTTCGTATACAGTACCGTTTTGATTAGTCTGGGTGACGCCTTGAGCGACTTCGTACACGGTGCCGTTCTGATTACTCTGCGGAATGCCTTGAGCGATACTTGCGGCGTCGACGACTAGATTTGAATTTCGCTCAAAGGTTGCAACTGTAGTTGGCTCCACTGCTGATGTTGCGATCAGATTTGAATTTGAATCGTAATTTGAAATGTTCGCGCTTATTACCTGTCCGTCATAAAAGCTCGATGATTGAAGTGCGTATCCACCGCCTTGGGTTGGAGTTTTTTCCTGAATGCTTACCGTGTCTCCACTGCCATCTGTGACTGTGTCTATGAATCCGCCATCCGCCTTGAATACATGGCTGGTGCTGGCTGTGAGTGTGCCGTCCGGCTGGTAGTAGCTTGTCTGTGAATTTCCGTTATCTTCGTAGCTGCTATTCACAAAGCCCAATACTTTTTCGGTTGCTGGATCGTAAAGAGTGCTGGCGATGTTACTGCCTGTGATTCTGTCTACATCAGTCAGTTTGCCGTTGGCGTCATAATTTGAGTAGACAGTAGTGTTGCCGTCGGTTGATACATTGCTTGAGCTGGCTGTCATTCCATCAAGCTCATGTGAGATATCAAAGCCACCAGCTCCATTTGATTTGATGTTGAATGACTCTGAGTCCCCATTTTCTGAACCTATAGAGACTTGTCGACTGCCGTCAGGATTTTGAGATAGGGAGAGTCGACGCCCATCCATGAGTGCGAAATTACCTTCGGAAACGCCTGCCTCGAGTCGATATGCATCGTAACCGTTGCCGTTGGAGCAAGGCATTAGTACCGTGTTGCCGCCATTTTCGAGGAGCATCGTGCCTTCGGTAGATCGAAGGGCGATGGAATCTTTGGATAGATCTCCGTCGGGGCTCAGGGAACCTCCGACGATGGCGCTGGCCGTGCGTCCCTCAAGCGAAGGGAGTTGAGCTGTGTATAGTGCGCCAGAAGCCTCGGTCAAGCTGTAGGATGAGCCGTTTGCGTCATTCCTGCAAGTGAGCTTGACGCCATCAGCTGTGAATGAATGACCGTTCCCTGAGTCTGGAGGCAATTCAGCAATGACTTGTCCGTTTGAAGTTTTCAACAAATCATGAGGCTTGCCTTGGTCGTCGACCCCTCGGCTGACCGTGTAGTTGCCTAGCTGCACGCTCTGCGATTGAATCCAATTCGCGCCATTTTGCGACGATATCGCCAGTGGTGGCGGTGTGATTCCGTCGATTAGGAAACTTGACGTTGCGTTATTCAAATCCGAAGCCTTGGTGTTTGACACCAGGCTTGTAGAGTCGTTGTTTGTCACGACAGTACCAGAGTCTTTGGTCGTAACGGCGTTTGTTGCACTTTCTGATGCGACTGCATTAGTTAAGGCAGTGTCCTTCTTCTCCTGCTTTTGTGCACCTTTGCCATCATTACCGGAGCCGCCTGATTTGCCCGCAGCACCCGCTCTTTCCGTTGCTTTCTTAGCAGCTTCTTGGCCAGCTGCTCTGACCAGACCGGCGAAGTCGAATGCGAATTTAACGGATGAAGTGGCTAGAAAATTGAGAGCACTGGTGATCATTGTGCTGCTTTCATTGACGCCATTAAAGCAAGCCATCAGCAAGATCGCAGTGTTCCAAAAAAGACTCCAGAAGCAGAGTGTCACCACTCCTTCGATCCAATTTGGCAGCGCGTTTCTAAAATGCTTCATTGGCCACACCCATAATGCTGCGGCAATGGGACCAACAAAAAACAGATAGGAGAGATATGCCATTTGGAATGCGCAAAGAACGTTCCAAGCTGCTGTTAATGCTGCATTGGCGCCGAACGAAAGCTGACGGGCGGCAACTGCACCAGATGGCATTGCTTCGTCAGTTTTGTTTTTTGGAACTTCGTATTTCTTTTCGCTAGGGTCTTCTACTTTGTTGATTAGGTAGTTCTTTTCGAAATCTTCTACGCTGTTAATAGTTGTCGTAGGCCAAACTCGCGGAGTTCCCGCATTTTGATTTTCTCGCGGCGTTCTGACAGGAAATGCGCGCACCTCGTTGCTGAGCGCATCCTGATACATATTGGTACCCATGACATTTTTGTAAGTCCCGGCAATTGAGTCGATGATGCAATTTGAAAAGTCGATGCCGTAATTGACCACCAGATAAGTCGCAGGAATGAGGAATATTGCCACCACTGAACGCAGGATGCCTTCTAACGGATTGGATTCACCCGATTGCGAATCTGAAAGCACAGGATTCCCAGACACTGCCATAGCTTTTACTTGCGTCATAACTGCGCCTGGCAACAGGAGAAGAATAGCAATTGGCATGAACAGGCCGTTGCGGATTTTATTCCATCTGTTTCCTTCATCTGTCGTGAAGTTTTGTAGAAAACTAGAGCAATATGAAATTGCGCTTGCTGACTGAGACTTGGCGATATCACCCATGGCGTTCGACAAGGCTTGCGACTGACCAATCGCTTGCGCTTTAGCTTGGTTTGCTACATTCGGCGGATATTGCAGGGTCCGCGCCATGAAGTCGCCGGCTTGTAATTCTTGCGTATAGCTTTTCAGATCGGAATTGACTTGTCCGTTGAAACCGCCAAGTTGGTTCAGACCAGCGTAGTACATGCCCTCATACA
Source organism: Candidatus Melainabacteria bacterium (assembly GCA_003151275.1). Next base: position 231,624 of record PLXC01000159.1, on the reverse strand, counting down.
GCTTGCTTTCGGTATCAAAACCCATCGCCGAAGCCGCAGTTGGTGGATACAACGTGCCGTAAGGACCAGCTCCTTTCACCAGCGCTGGATCAACATGACCGGGGATTGGATTGTTTTTGTCATCTCGCTTATCACAATCCCTCAGCCATTTCACTTCGGGATGTTCTCTCAGATACTGATCTGCCATCAGATCTATTGAGGTCCGGCCTGTATCTTTGTTATCTGGTTCTGCAAAGACGGCTAACTGACAAAGCACCAAAGTCAGCACTGCTAGGCAGAGAGATGAGGCGAAAGTTCTTCGGGAAAGTGACATCAACATTGCTCCCATATTTCACTGTTTAGTGCACCTAACTCTCGGACGGGCGTATGGTTAGAACGCCCAGAGGGTGATTTCTTTGTTAGGGCTGTTGTTCGATTCGCAGTCGCTAATCGATTTACAGGATCAATATAATGGCCAGTTTTGAAGAAGTTTTGAGGATCGAACGAGCAGAACTGGTTTAATTCAGCTCGCTCATGATCAACCTTTGCTGGCGGATGCTTTTTCCATCAGTGAATCGACCATATCGCCCGGTTTGAAATCCAGGGCTGCGAAAGGAACGTAAGTCAGCATGACCATGAACGCGATGTATACAAGCGGTTCCCATGCGCTGCTCGGATTGTAGCTGCCCATGTCTTTCAGCCACTGAATCCGAGTCGCCATGCACAGAAGAATTACGCACCACCAAAATCTCCAAAGCACCAAATCAGAGAGTCCATTCAGCCAGTTGGAAAATACAGGACGGAAAAGGCTGCCTACGCCTTCCGGCCAGGCATACATCGCAGCTGCTATAGGACCAAATAGGTAGAGATAACAGACCATAATTAATTGGTATACCGTTAGCACCATGAGCGCTGTGTTCAATATCGCTTGAGCGGTTCCAAAAACCATTCGCGTCGTAGCAGCAGCTGTAGACTCACTTCTGTTTCGCGCTGCAATCTGCGATGCAGTCATATTTTTTGTCGGGTCAGTTATTTCTTGCGACCACTGTTGAATGGAACTCAGGTCAATTGCTTGCTTAACGGCCTCAGTCATCGCATTGCCAAAGTCGATGGAATAGCTCACCATCAGTTGGATCGCAGCAATTAGGAAAACCGCTATCAGAGCGCGAAGAATGCCCTCGAATGGACGGGAAGCTGATGAATTGATAAACGAGGCTTTGATGTAATTCGTTGTTTGGGTGAGCACTGCGCCCACCAACAGTAAAAGCAAACCCAGGGGCAGAAAGAATGCTTTGTACATTTGCTGAACAATCCAAATCGCCTGCGGTACCGTGCGATTGGTATCAGTGCCTTTCGCCGGCGTCGCTGCATTTTCGTTTGCGACGTTGATCAAGGCACTGGATGCGGTGCACATATTGGCCTTAAAAGCACCGGTTGCATCTCCTGAACATGCATCCGCTGCCTGCTGGGTGGAGCCTTGGAAGGCTGCTTCAGCTGATTGCAAGTTCGGATCGAGAATCTTTTCTGCTGTTCTTTGCGCAGCCGCTAGCCGGAGACAATGTTGCACCATATCGCTGGCAAAAGTGGCACCAGTCATGTAAGGGCGGTCTTTGAATGATTCGGGATTCATTCCGTTCGGTGGCGGATCATGGGGAAGCACATGAAGGAATGGAATTCCGTGTATGGGCGGGCCCCAGTTGTTCAAGAGCGGATTGGGATATATAGAAATTTCTCTTTGAATAAACGGATGCGCAACGATCTGTTCAGCTGGCGTTTGCAACGCTTGCGTCTCAGGAAGAGGCGTCGTAACGGTTGGGGCGGACCCTGAAAGCGTTGTGCCTGATTGGATGGGGGCAACGTACGTAACACATTTGTCTGTTCCGTCCTCGACTGGATGGCGCGGATAAAGATCCTCTTTGCGGGTGTGAGGAGCGAACTGATAAAAGATTTCCTTTTCTCCAAAAAACGACGGAGTCTTGGCCTCCTTTTCTTCTGCCCAGCTTGGGCTAACACATGCCAATCCAATGAAAAAAAGCATCATCGCTAGTTTTTTTGCGTTCCTTCCGTATTGCATCCTTACACCTGTGTTTGGACTGAGTTCCCTTGCATCGCCTGGGAGCGCCGGCATCCCTGCCGGCACGAAACCAAACTAGCGGTTTGCTAATGGCGGCAGTCCAACGCCAAAACCCTGGGAGCGCCGGCATCCCTGCCAGCATCGAAACCAAGCTAGCGGTTCGCTAATGGTGGCAGTCCTATGCCAAAGTCTCTTCCTTGGGCGAAGTTTGCTTCGACGTAATCATTGTTCGCGGTGGACTGGCGCGGCAGAAATGTTTGAGAGTTGTGCAACACCGCGAGCCGATCGCTATTGGACTTAACAACGGTACCGTCGGCCATCTTTCTGAAGAATTCTCGAATTGATTCAGGGTTGTTCACGGTATTCTCCTCAACAGGCGTCTAACCCTCGGAAGGGCGTGGAGTTAGACGCTTAGTAAGTGTTTTGTTGGTTCGGGCTGGAGTCGATTCGCGATACGCTTTACCGATTCATGTGGTCAATATAATGGTCAGTTTTGAAGAAGTTTTGAGGACGGTCGAGCAAGAATCGATTTATCCGTTAAGGCAGGGTCAAGCGAAAGCACAGTTGCATTGTTAGATGTAAAATCCCCAGTAGGAGGAATCGCATTTGCGGCTCTTCAATAGGAGGGACACGGCATGACATTGGATTCGCTCCGACTACTTCGAAATATATTTTTAAGAACTGTGGCTGTTAGTTTTGTTTTTAATTTGTTGATGGCGCTTGCCACTTTTGCGCTGTGGGACACATGGGCTGGACTCATAGCGCAGTGGTTTCACACAAACCGTGAAATTCTAGGCCCACTGATGGTTTACTTTTTTTCTGCGGTCAAGTTCTATATCATCTTCATTCTATTGACTCCTGCTTTGGCACTGCATTGGACCATCAAAAGAGAGATGGCCCGCAAAGTTGCTTGAGACTGACGTTCTTAAATATTGTGTTGTGTCGCCCCAGCCAAGAGCAGGCGATCACGCTCTACTTGGATTCGAGTCTGTATCCCATTCCGTGAACGGTGCTGAGGATGGATTTTTTGCCGTCGGTCGTTAGCTTCTTGCGTAATGTTTTTACAGCGGTGTAAACGGAATAAACTGAGGCGTCGGATTCGCTGCTCCAAACTCGGTCTAGGAGCGTTTCTTGACTGAACACTTCGTCTGGATGGCGCATGAAAAATTCCATCAGTGCAAATTCTTTTGGTGCAAGTGTGACAACCTCGCCGTTAACTGAGAATAGTTTCTTGGCGGTGTCGAGCGAGTAGCCACCGAGTTCAAGCACGTTCCCGACTGCTTTGGTTGAGCGACGAAGCAAAGCACGGATTCGTGCGGATAATTCCTTCATGTGAAACGGCTTGGTCAGGTAATCATCAGCACCTGAATCCAAACCTTCCTCTTTATCGGCAATTTCAGTCTTTCCGGTCAGCATCAGAATTGGCGTGTTTCCGCCAGCCTCTCGATATCGTTTGCACAATTCGAAGCCAGAAATGTGCGGCAGGTTTACATCCAATATGATCACTTCATATTGGTAAAACTTGAGCCTGTCACTGCCTTCCTTGCCATCATGAACCGCTTCGACAGTGTGTTTTTCGAATGACAGCCAGCCCACTACTTGTGTGCAGATGTCTAGATCATCCTCTACAATTAGTATCTTTGCCATGACCTTGAAAAATAGTGCGGAAGAGTAATAAGCACACAAATCATACCAAAGGACTGAACTCTCCAATCATACTGGCGCGAGCATTTTGGGTTGCCTTGGTCGCTTCATCCGTCTCAGGCTGCACCAGTCAGACTTTCTGGGATGATTCTTACAACCTCAGGCAATGGGAAAGAGCTTACCTTGCCGCTGAAACTTTCGATCTCGCTAAGAAGTACGATCAAGCACGTGTCAACTATTTCGATTCTTTGGGATATGCAGAAAAATTGGCGCCAAATTCATTGAGGCTAACCGATACCCTGGCGCGGCTGGGAAATTCTTCCGCGAAGCTGGGCGATAAACAGACTGCCGAATCCTCCTATCAGCGTGCCATAGGCATCCTTCGCGATGCTTTGCTAAAGGACGCTTCGAATGCGAATTCGACCACTGAACGCGAACATCTCGCCTACAATCTCAGTCGTCTCGGCGCATTGCATGAAGAGAATCATCAATTCAGCTTGGCCGAACAAGAATTGAATGAGTCGATCGCAATCTATCAACAATTAGAAGCGGACGATAAACATCCTAAGATCGATCAGCTTTCGAGAGACGACTATGCGGGCACTCTAGCATCGGCACTCTACACTGCAGTGGACCAGAACAAGACGGATGAAGCGAAAAGAATTTATGCGCTGGTATCATCGCCGCGATTAGCCACAGCATTCGCTCCCTCAGTGATGAATGATATCAACCGCCACTATGCAGCAGCGTTAGACAAGGCTGGGCAGCCACAGGAAGCGCGTGATGTGCTTGCAGCGGGCAGATGCAGAGCTCAATGTAAACTAGGATTTGATTGCCTTAAATCGGGATATCTTTCCTCCGCCGAGAAGCATTATTTAGACGCCCTTGAAATCGCAAAGCGCATGAAGAGTAGCTTCTTGCTTGCCATAACTTATGCAGGTTTAGGTGATGTATATTCGTTTGAAGGAAAGTTAGCCGATGCACAAAGCAGTTACAAGTCTGCTGTAACCAATTGGATTGCTATGGATTCGAAGCCGAACCATGGCACGGATGCCCTCCTTGAAAGTTGGGCTGGAGCAGCGGCCTTCGAGCCGATGAGCGTTGCAGAGCCAATTTTGAATCAGTGGTTGAACTCCAGAATTGAGCTGTACGGTGCGCAGGATGAACGAACTTCCCAACCGCTTTTGCTGATGGCTATAGTTTGCGATCATCAAAATCAAAATGCCAAGGCTGCTGATTTCGCCGAACGCGCATTTCTGATTTGCAAAGACGCGGACGGAAAAGAGCGCGTTGATGCTTACGGAACGCAAGCTGTCGGGGATTTGTTGTTTTGCCAGGGACAATTTGGTAAGGCTGAGCAGATCTATCGACACTTGATCGAGCGCAATAAATTCTACCGTCGCAGTTCTGGATACAACGATGCCGAACTTACTTTTCGCATCGCCGCCCTACAAAACTGCCAAGGACAGTCCCTTCAAAGCCATGACACTGAAGCCACAGGCATGCAAATAGTAAAGTCATTTAAACGGACTATGGGAAGTTTGTTTGTTGCGAAATCGTTGGCGTATTTGTTGTCCGATTTGCAAAGACATTCGCAACGAGAGGCTGTGACCGCTACGGCAAGCTACATTCGCCCCCTGATCGCAATTGCAGAACCAGCCAGCCTACGCGAACAGCAGTCGCGCCAGATTGCACTTGCGGCCGTAGACGCAGCTCAGAAAGGCACCACTCCCAATCTAAGTAGAATCGTTCTGAGAGTGCAGCCGGGTAGCCTGGAATCGTTTTTTACGAAGTTAAGATGAATCGCGCACTATCCAGGCGCTCCATGATCAAGTTACTTCGCCGGATTTGTAAAACCATTTTCCATCCACTTTGGCAAAGGTACTTTTCTCTGTGAAACTGGCGTCCTTGTCAGCTTGTCTTAAATATGCGGTGAATGAAACAGTTGCAGTTTCTTCCCCATCAGTGAACTCTAAGATTTTAAGTCGGTCGAAACTGGTGTGTTTCGAAAAGGTCTCTAGATCGCCCTTCCAGCGCGTTCGATCCACTGTGTACTCTGGATGCTCGGGGTGCGTTGTGTCCATTATGTACTCTGGAAGATTGAGTTCGTAAGCTGAGTATCGTGACCTCATGAGCGCGAGGGCGTCTGGTGCAAGCACTCCCTGATGGTAGGCCTGGCAACATTTGTGATAAAGCAGTTTGCTGCAGCAAGTGCAGCGGTCAAATTTGTTCATTTATATGGATATTTAATACTGTTATGACGTACTTCCGAATTGGAAGCTGTCCCTTGGCAAAAGAGAGCGCACTGATTCTGTTGATTTTTGCACAATTTTGTCAACTGAAATTTTACTCCATTCAAGTTCAAGTAACCCCGCTTCCATCCGCTCGATATCCAGCAATCGAGTAACCATGTGAATTAATCGAGTCAGAGTATTTGGGACTCAATGGATGCAGAACCACTGGTTCTTCTAACCTGCTTAAAGGGGCAAATATTACAGTTATATTTAGCAGTCATCTTTGTTTTTTCTGAGCGGCGCAAGCAAGCAGCTAGTTCTTCAGGCAGAGTGCATTACTTTTATGCTGGGTTGGGGACTATAATCGGATTAGGAAGCTAAAAAAATTACTGCACTTCAGGAACGTGAAACATGAATGAACATTATCGGCAGGGCGATGTTTGTCTAATCAGAGTAGATGCGTTGCCACATGGGGCGCAGAAGGAAAGTACAGCCGAGAGTGTCGTCTTGGCGTATGGTGAGGTGACTGGCCACTCACATAGGCTGATGACGAAAATTAACGGGCTTTCCATGTATGCATGGAAAGAAGATAAGTTGGTCGAACTGCGTGAACCAGGCGAGCTTGTTCACGAGGAACACAGCACCATTGCGCTGAAGCCTGGCTTGTACAAAGTAGTGATTCAACGCGAATACACACCGGAACGTATTAGACGTGTCGTCGATTAGTGATACTCCCGTAATCGCTGATAGCGTAAGCGCTGGACTGACGGATCGCAATAATCAGTGGCTTTCCGTAGTTCACTCCACTACACCGGCTGACAAAGATATTGCCGAACGCGCAATTAAGGCTTTGTATGCGGCCGTTGCACCTCCTAATTCAGAGGAACCAGCTATCCTGTGGTGTCAAAGCCCGTGGCAGCTGGTGGCGATGTGCGCCGCTTTGCAGACCGGTTTCACGCGCACCGACAGTCGTAAGTTGGATGTCAATCCTGGGTCTAATCATACGCAAAAAGAGATCGATGATCTTTGGGAAAAACTATGGCGACAAATTGATATACAAGTAGATGACGCGGTACGTCAGAAATTTCTGCGACCAAAACTGGCAAAAGCACAAGCAAATTGGTTTGATGATGTTCCGTTTTTTAGCAAAAAGGAACGGTCGGCCGAGCCTGATTTATCGGCAATGCCTTCATCAATGGTTGTTTCTAACCAGAAGATATTTCAAAGTCAAATCAAGTTGACAAAAGAATTGCATGGCGTATGCGGGATTAGATTGGCTGATAATGCCAAGTATGCTCAACTAAAACAACAATACGAAACTCAACTCCGCAGTCGGCTTCAAGAGAATCCGACGACGCAATTGCGCGCCAATTTGATGACGATGACATCGTTTCCATTTCATCCTGATTTTTCACAATTGTTCTCAATGCAGAACTTAGTTAAGTTCGGATTTGAGGCGGTGCGCGGCAATGCCCAAGCAGAATTTGACAAAGCCTATGCGCCGGAGGATCGAAAACTTTTCCACTTCTTAATTGCCACCATAACTGGTACTGCATCATTGACATTCGTGCCGTCGGTTGTGGATTGGTTGCCCTTCTACGAATACCTTTGCGAAGAGTTGCCGTGGTTGCCGGTTGGCCCGACAAACAAGAGATTACTGCGCTGTTATCTTGATGTCGCCAGAGGGGTGACGAATTGCATGTTCTTGGACAAAGTCGTGCTGGTGTCACAAGCTCCTCTCGTGTTCAAGACTGATGAAAATGGACGACTTCACTCTGAGTCTGGACCCGCTTTGCGCTTTTCGGATGGCTACCAGCTCCATGTCTGGCATGGGACGACCGTTCCCCGCGAGGTCATCGATAATCCGTCGGCGATCAATGTCGATAGCATTTTGAAGGAACTTAACGCAGAAGTTAGAAGGGTCAAGATTGATCGCTATGGTATGTCCCGATTTATTGTTGATTCTGGTGCAGAAAAAATACACGAAGATGAGTGCGGAATTCTGTACAAGAAAACTTTGTTTAACGATGAACCAATCGTAATGGTGAAAGTGCTCAACAGCACTCCGGAGCCGGATGGTTCGATCAAGTCCTATTTCTTACGCGTTCCACCTACAATCACGACTGCGCGCGAAGCTGTTGCATGGACTTTCGAAATGAAACCGGAAGATTATAGGCCCAGAAAACAGACGTAAACAAGCCACGAATCATCCCGACATTCTAATTTACTGAACGAGATTGCCATTCTTTGGTTGCTTTGTCTTGCTCGTCTAAGCTGTCCGATAGACGTTTCAATTGTTCTTGAATCAGTTTTTCATCACCGCGAGGTACTAGAGTTTCCATTGTATTAAATAATGCCGTGAATGGACTTATACCAACTCCCATCTTCCCGAACTGCTCTATGCGTAACAGCACGTGTTCACGCTCGGATTTCAGTATGCCATCACATACGGTGCCAGTCGGATGAGCTGGAAGGAGCTGCGCTTTGACATGTTCATTCACTACTACGGCATGTTCGTTCACCACTGCCTTAGATGAATTGCCGACTGCCTTGTAAACCGAGACGTCCCAGAAGCGAGGAAGAATCTGCGGATTGGGGGGCGAATTGGTAAATGTGAACAAATTCTGCGCCAAAATACCTTTTTGGGTCCAAGACAGTCTGTACAGTTTTTCGTCATCGTTCGCAAAAATCAAGTTTCCATTGCGCTCAAAATCGAAGCCCACCGGGCATCCAAATGGATCATTGTAAATCTTCACAGGTTTGCCATTTATGAGTTTGTATATGTTCCCGTTCATTTCAATTCCACTGCTCAACCAAATGTTGTCTTGAGGATCGATAGCAAACTGTCCGCACCAAAATCCATCTACCGTTGAAGGCTCTATCCTCACCACCGCCTTCGGCTCACTACCTGCCAGCTTGTAGATCACACCAACGCCGACAGACCCGACTGCACCAGAGCTGAAGAAGAGCTCACCCCGGGAGTTCGATTTTAGGCAGTCGATCCTCTGTGATGCCGATGTGTAGATCTTTGATTCCCTTCCGCTTGCGAGACGAAATATTTCATTGCCAGCCGCAAAATAAATATTGCCGTAGTTATCGCTAGTTGCAGATTTGATGTCGCGCGCCGGACGTGAATAGTATGGAAAACAGCGCCCATTCTGGATTATGAATAGATCGAATCCTTCCTGTCTTTGCTGAACCATGTTAAATTCAGATTTAATTGCGAGCAAAACGGATCCTCTTCCTGTGTTTATGACGGGAGCGGCACTACGGTTTGCAAAAGAGCCGATCAATTGAAGGTTAGGATTGGGATTACCTGTATTGGGCGAAATTGCGGACCGTTGCATCGCACCAGGACGATTTTGGTAAGTCCGAACCGATTGCGTGGCCATTGTCGGTGGGGAACCGAGCGTCGAAACAATTGGCTTTTGCTCTAACAATTTTCCTGTCCTAACCGCGTTCATTGCTACTTTGCATTGTTGTACAAAGGCATCAGGCGTTCTGTAACCAGCAAACTGATGAACAACATTTGCGTTTGCGTCCAGAAATACTAAGGTCGGAAAGCCGGCACCGTTTAATTTTTTATATATCTGCTTCTCTTCGTCACCACGATCGTAATTGACTTGTATCGGTATGAACTCTTTCAGATATTGCTGTACTTGCGGATCGACCAGAGTTTCACGCTCCAGTTTGGCGCAAAACCCTCAATGATCTTCTGTAAGCATCACAAAAATCGGCCGCTTTGTGTATTTTGCCTGATAGACCCCTTCTTTATAGCTCTTCCAGTCCACGTCGGCTCGGGCAGGCTGATTGTTGCTCGCAATGAATGAGAGTAGGAGAGCAAAAACGCATAGATCTTTTCGCATAGAGACAACACCTCACACAAAGCAGAGAAATCGGACAAAACTTAGCTTATTCAACAATCGAACCATATCTTGGTCAGTAGCAAGGTTTTCATTTTTTGAGCAAATGATACTACTTTGGTCGGACTTATAGTGGAATCAGCAGCCGTGCCTAATAATCTGCCCATCATCTACACTATACGGTGGTCTCTGCCCGGAGTTTTGACAAACGATGTGGGTAGAGGATCAAGCGATCTACCGCAATATCATAGGGAATAAGGATACCAGTTGGGTGTCTTTTCTACTGCGTTCGCTTGCCTTTTACGACGGTTGTCGATGAGGATGTGAACGAGCCAGAAATTGGAGTTGCGGAGGCAGCGGTAGCGCTGCTAGCCGCGTATGCTTCGACTGCGCTTTGATACTTTCTGAAGGGTGGCCACCATGTCTTCTGATGGTGTTGCTTGAATTCGTCGGCGACTTGCTGCGCGGTCCAATGTAAATCGACCATGCGATGTGCTGCAATATACACGCCGGTGCGGTCCATGTCTACTTCGCAGGACGTGTAAACAGGCTGATTTTTAGGATTATTGACGATGCTGCGAAACTGATCCATTTGATCAAATGTCGGAACTTTAAAGACGCCCGTTTTGATCTGGATCCACTTCATACCGAGTTGATCGCAGAGCCTTTCTTTTTTCTTTTCTGGATTTGTTCGCAAGGAGATTATCGTCTTAAATCCTTTGTCGTGCAGAACTTGGATGTCTTTGACTTTCGGGTCCAAGCCTCGATACAGTGTTGGCGTTATCTGTTCCATGGGCGTGTGGATAAATGGTGCGTACAAGAACGCAAACTGCAATGCAAGATTATGAATGTCCAAAGGGAGTACCCCCTAAATCGTTTTGCAGTTGGACGAAACCGAGTCGCAGAAAGTTGCGCGACCTTATGAATTCGGAAACCTACATAGCGCATAAGTTACAAGTCATCAGCTCGAGGAGTCTACAACTGTGGCTTCGGGGCGCCACTTAACTTCGCCTCCTGTGGCCCCAGCTGCCACTGGCAACTTGCCAAAACTCGAAGCGGCAGGCTAAATCTAGTTCCTTGGAAGGGGCTGCCCAAATTAATTGGCAGACGCTGATTTAGTAAATTACTACAACGAACATCAAATGAAGTTGGTAGCCAGCGATGAGCTTGAACTAGCTTATGGGGCATTTGATAACCAGCATTGAAAGCCACATCGGTTATAAACGGAGTGCGTTTAAGATGTGGTCCATAAATAGCTGGATCGCGCTCATCTTGTAGTCCACTGAGCACCTGTGTAGTCAAAAGGCACCAAATGTTTTGCGGTGTCTTGTATCCCACCCCAGCAACTGTGGACATTCGCCTGTCGTGATCTGGATATTTCATGAAAGGAGGAATAGGCGTCTGATAGAAACCACCGGATGGCGTCCTCGTTCCGCGCAAGAATGCCACTTGCATAGTATTGGATACAAATCCGTTAAAGCCATAACCATCTCGCTTGGGCTTCAGGTCTAATCTTGTTTCGACGCCGCTTGCATCCTGGGCGCTATTCGTAAGGCGATTATAAAGAGGCAGATTGCCAACAACTCCAGAGTCCCCGAAATTCGTGAGGTATTTATAAAACAGATTTGTGCGCCATGCAAAGCGGGTACCAAACTGGCGCTCTATGCTGCTATCAATTAAGTAGCCACGAGTTGCGCGCAATGGTTTGGGTGTTCCGTCATAAATTCCAGGTGTATTTTGTCCGCTCACCACGTTGTACGGAGTGACAAAAATATCCACCGGATTCGGCATAAATAAATTAGAAAATGATGCCCGATAAACAGTTTTCTTATCCAGAACAAAGGCGGCGCCGTATCTTCCGCTAACTTGAGCATCAGTAGTCGTTTGCTTCTGGTACGGCTGGAGCGAGAACGGTGACGATCCAGGAGTGTTCAAGATCGTTTGCGCCAATGTCATAGTATTGCCGTAAATACTTCTCTGCATGTCAAAGCGCAAACCCGCATCCAGAGTCAACCGGCGCCAAAACCCATTTTGAGGCGTAAATTTGTCTTGGAAAAATGCGCTTTGCAAATATCTAAATCCAGAAAACCTTCCTACTTTTCCGTCGAAGCCTGGACCGCCTGCCTGACCTGTAAACGGACTGATTACGGCACCGTATGGAGTAGGATTCGGGTTCGTCGCCGAAGGGACGCTGCCCAGGTAATCCGCGTTGTAGTAAGTTGCGTTGTAGAGTGTGCTAACAGGGCGCACTTCAGAGTAGAAGCCAGCTTTGAAGTGATGAGTTTTATTGTAGGTTTTTAGAACATTTCCCTGTGCAGAAAACACATAATTGATTCGTTTCGCGTTTGCAGAAATTGATTCTTGCGGTTGTCCATTGTTGAATTGAACCCCGGGATCGAACGCCTTAGTGCTGCGAAATCGGTCATAGTAAATACCGTTGAGCAGGTGCAAATTGACTTCGTCAAGATACTTTTCGAATTTGTGGATGTAACTAGCAATGATGTAATCCTGTCCATCGTGTTGGTGATCTTTAACGCCGGCTGTGGCAGAACGTCCAGATGTAGGCACCTGGAAAGATGTTTCATTGATGGATGTTGTTAGCCTGAATGTGTCTCGCGGTGTCGCTAAAAACTCCAATTTGGTAAAGGAGTTGATGTCGGCCCGGCCGTTCTGCACATAGTCCTTCACCGGAGGAGCTATGCCGTAAGACGACCCTCTAAAAGAGCCCGATGATTCGAAGCGAAGCCGGTTCCAGATGCTATCCGGTCGTTGACTAAAGGCGCCGCTTGAGTTGTAGAAAATGCTGCCTGCGAGCGGACCACCTATTTGCTGGCCAATATTGAAATTCGGTTTGCTATTGATAGGCAAAGACTTGATGTGCGCGACTGCACCCAACGGTCCGCCACCATCGCTGGCTTGATATCCACCAATGTCGACACTCATTGACTGAATGGATCGTGGATTGATTACTTGTGACTGCTGTAGGACGCCTGCCGCTTCTGGGATTACAACGTCATCTACTATGTAATTTATCGAGTTGTGCTCACCACGGGTGATGATGTTTCCATAGCTGTCATTCATCACACCTGGAGTGCTGGTTATTAAGTCGCGGAGATCATTTCCTGTTTTGTATTGATAGACAAATTTGTGATCGAGATTAGTGGTGCTGCCAATTTTTTCCGGATGAATCAGAGTCTGTTTGCCGCTGATTCGTAGGACATCCACCGGCTCGATATCTTCAAGTTTGAAATCTAAATTTCGAACTTCTCCATTGGCGAGTTTGATGCTTTGGTTACCGGAAAGCAAATCCTTTGCCGACACAGTGATCGAATATTCTCCATCCTCGATGTGCTCAAATTTGTAAGTCCCGTCAGGTCCTGTCTCGGTTTGGTATCTTTTGTGCTCTTCACCGACTTTTGACAGCACGACACGAGCTTCTGTCACTGGATGGTTTAGAGTCTCATCCGTGATTTTTCCAACAATCGAACCTTTCCCTTTTTGATCTGTTTTAGCTTCTTGGGGCGATGCTGGAAGAATCGATTGGCTTATAAAGGACGAGCCACGCGATGAATTTAGCGTGTTACTAGCTTTGCGACTCAGGTGGGTGCGATCGACAGGGAGTGTTATGGATTCTGGGGAGGTAGAGTCCGATACCTTCGATTCCATGTTCTGGGAGGAGCTAGAGCCCGATATCTTCGAATCCAGGCTTTGGGATGAAGCTACCGTCCCGAGCGATACATTCTCAGCCGCGTAGGTCCCCGCGGATAGTGAGGACGCGATAAAAAATTGCAAGCTAAGCGCCAGCCGCCACTTCGATAACATGAGGCTACCTATTAATTCGTTTATGCGCCTTTTAAAATTAGGCGTTTTTTTTTCGGTTGAACACAGTGTAAATAGAAACGGTTTCCATTTTCAATACTTGTAAACCAGCTTATTTGAGTGTCTATTTAAACCCGGTGCAAAATTTGCCCGATTTGATGGCAACCGTATACGGAAGTTAGGCTATGATGGAACCAGATAAGTTGCGGCTAATATATTAGTAGAGAGAGAGTGCATTTAAACTCTCGCGGTCAAGTGGAGCCAAATCATGGACAAACCTCCGCATAACAAACTGTGGCCACTCGGATTAACTACGAACAACCGCAAAAATCGAGGCAGCATGATTGCGTTGATTGTTGCCTTCATGGCGCTAGTCATAGCGCTTATATTCTTTGGACTAAACTACACGCGACTGTTAGGCAGCAATGCCGAGCAGAAGAAGGCGATCGAATCTGCGGCACTTGCTGCCGCGACCGACTTGGCCGGTATCGTAGTTAATACCGACGAGTTCGGCTTTGTTTCGCTGTCCGATGCAGCACCAATCGGTCAAAACACAACGGCACCGGATCAGCTTTCGATGCCGGTGCGAAGCATCAACACAATCATTGGAACAGCCAGGCTTGACCTGATCATCGCAAATTCTTTAAACGACCAGACAATGCAGCAATTTGCCTTACTAGACGCAAAAAATGCGCAAAAGGCAGCAAAGACGCTGATAGCTGCCCTGAATGCTGCGATTACTCCTAGCGGCAAGGGAACTGATAAAGACGGCCGGGCGATCTATCCCTACATAGATGCAGTCAACGCGTACAACCAGAATGTCATTCGCATGACCGGCAATTCGTCCTATGTTCCAAATTCTATGAAACTCACGCTCGGCTCAATCACTGGTGGATGGCCCACTAACACACCGGTGCCTCAGCCGGAGCCACTAGCGGTTGTGCCGGCCAATCAACAGGCTGCTGGATTTTACAGGTCTGATACCGACATTCCTTTTTTGGGTCAAGACTTTGTTTTTGCTTCGGTAGGAAGAAGCTCTACTCTAGCTGATCCGGTTCTGTTCGTTGCCGGAGGCGACACCACACTCCCCTATTGCATACCTACAATCGTAAAGGCCGAAGCCAATCAGTTCATAGCGACAACGATGAGCGGGGATCAGGTGCATGCGGTCGCTTGCGGAGTGCCTTCAAGTCTCTATGATCCATTGCCAGCCCCAGGCTCCCTATCATTGAGCTTTCCAGATGGACCCGTTCCTGAAATTAAAAAGTTTGCCGATATTTTAAGCAACGGTCAACTCAATGACAATGGCAAGCCGTCTACTCTTCTAACCTCCGCTAACGGCGACTTTCCTTGGGACTACCCTAACGCCACAATGGCTTCCATGCCATGGCCTATCAATGGTGCTTCCAGTCCGCCTATCGCAGTTGTATGGAGAGGGGCATTCTATGACTGGATTCGACGAGGTGGGTGCAAGGCGCAGATCGACCAAGTGCAAGCGATCGTAAACGCCCCTCTGAATGCGCCAAATCCAGCTACTGTTATTTTCGCCCCAATCCTCACCGCTGGCGGTACCACAGGAACACCATTGGGACCTGTTCCCGGTGGCATTATTCACATATTCAAGTTTGACCCGTCAGGCAATGTTTTATACAAGAGTGGTCCGCTTAAACCGTATCCCTATTCAGTATCGAGCAATAACCAGATGTACGCCGAGGAGCTTAATGCCCTCACGGGAAGTGCGGTTGGAACCTTTTCGATCACCCCACCTGTACTACCAGTGTTAAAAGGTGTAAGTAACGTTCCAGGGAGGCTCGACTTCACGGATAAATGGGATGTCTATATTCGAGATGAAGTGAGACAACCAGGAACTAATCTTGGCGGGAAGCATGGTGGTGAACCTATGGATAATACACAAGTTGCCATGGACGCTGGTCATGTTCTCCAATCGAAAAAGAAAGCGTTTCAATTTCTGCCCATGGTCAGCATGAAAGGCGATGGCAACGTACCTGCAATCAACGAGGGTTCCTCTAAATGAAAGTGGAGCGTTTACCATTGATTCTGGTCACCATTGCCTGTTCTTTGACTCTTCAAGCCAGTGGTTGTAATGGCAACGGTAATTCCGGGACGTCTGGTACATCAGGTACTTCCGGCACTTCTGGTACATCTGGCACTTCCGGTACTTCGGGCACGTCTGGTACTTCCGGGACATCCGGCACCGGCACCACAGGCGGCACTAGTGGCACCGGCGGCAATCCCGGCAATGGACTGCCTCCAGCAGGTGCAGGATCAATCCCTTTGCTGGGATCACAATCAGACTTTAATGAGACCATGACACCTGTAACGACATATAGGGCGTTCCGCGTCGGACCCGCTGGTGTCAGACCAACTTACACGACGAATGGAACTGCAGTTGACATTAGATTCCGTCGCCAGGTAAGCGCAAAAGCCTATGCCAGTACGTTGGGCTTCGACACTGGTTATGTGGCGGAGTACGAACAGTAATCGGTCGATCAACTGGACTTGAACTTTACGATCAATTTTGCTGATTTGAGAATCTGCGAATAGTTGCTCCCATCCACATCTTGCAGGAGCTGACAAATCGGTTGACGTGATCTGGCTGGAGAAAATTTATGTAACTTCCAATCATGATGTACTCGAACACAGGAATGTTCATCGTCCAATCGATGCCTAGGTGAAAGAGGGTGCCGATTGCGAGAACAGGGTAGCGAAACTTCTTCACCCAGATCAGTGTAAATAGTGAGAATTCGATGGCGAGCGTCAGCCAACTCAGTAGCTGACATGTCCAGAGGTGATCGAATAAAAACGGCACGGGCAGTCGCCCAAAGTCGGTTAGTCGGCTGCAGTAATACAATGCTGTTCCATCGAGCCACTGAGGGCACGCCATCTTAGAAAAGAATGTTTGACAGTAAACTCCGGTAAGCTGCAATTGAATTAGTCGTTGCGCCCAGGGACTGCAAAGAACTGGATCGCTAACTGCTGGATTTGATTTGTTTCGCCTTATACGGTCAATCGAATAAAGCGCTCCCGCTTGCGAAAAAATTAGCAGAAAAGCCTGATGACGTAAAATAGTGTCACCAGCGTTAAAGATACAAGCCATTCTTTGTTGGAAGGAAAGCAAACAAATGAACACAAGAAGTGCGCTTAATCGTGAAAATATTCCAACTGTTAAGCAAGCTGCAGACAGCATTAGCACAAGATACATTGTGACAACCAGTGTGTTTGTTTCAGGCAGAAGAAAGAAAACACTAAAGCGAGCTTCTGAATTTTCCCAATCATGAACGGTTTGCGGAGAAATCACAGCGCTGTGTCCGTACCAGTTGAATAAATCTGGAGCAAGAAGCAATCCAGTCGCCAGCACTAACAATCCGTACACGACTCGATAGAGGCAAACCGGACTCGGAGAATTCTCCGCAAACCAGCATTGATCCCACCAACGTCCTATCGCACCAAACTTCATTGCAAATCCTCAATTCTAATGGGATAGGTAAAGAAGCCTAGCGAGTCATATTTATTTGATAAGCGAGGTAGCGGATCTCCGGACGCGGGTGGTATGTCAGACCAGTAGCGCACCAAAGTCACTTCGATCGGTCGTTTGCCATGTTGAACGTAAACTTTTCTGGCTATATAACGCGCCAGATCTGGCCATAAGACACCATCGCTTGCGTTGTTGGCAATGTCGTTGTATAGCTTGCGGTAGCGCTCCTTCTGCATCTTCTCAATTAATCCGAGTTGCTCCATGCGCGGATACTTCCAGACCAAGAGCTCGCCGTTCTCTAGTTTGACGTTGCCCTCAAGATACAGATTGAAAATGCGAGGCGGAACGAATACCGTGTAGTACTGCCACAGCCCCACATATTCGATAAAATTCCAAAATGGTGATAGAAGAGTTTGTCGCCATTCTGTGGGCGGAGAGAGGAAAAGTGCACCGCAGTAGATGTAGAAAACAATAAACATGGTGATTGTAGGCTTTCGTAATCGTGCCCAGAGCTGTGATAGTTTGTAGGTAGAAATGGGAACGGTTTTCATTTGTACTTGGCGTCTTTGTTCAATGTCACGTGAGCATCATGGAAACTTCACACCCATGCATCTAATATTTTGGCTATGGAGATTGCCAACCAAACATCCATATTACTGGCGTAATACCTGACTTGACTTACTAATCTATACATCCGACGCCAAAGAACTGAAAATTCCGCCCTTCGATTCTTGGAGCTTGAAAAATGAATAACGCAACTAAATCTATCCTCTTTGTTTTGCTAACACTCACAGTAGCAACAACCCCCGCCGTGCAAGCATCCGAACAGCGCAGCCAGGATGTCGACTATGGTGACGGCGTCAAGATGACTCAACTCGACGATAAAGCCGGCTTTATTATGACTGTCAAAAATGGTCCTACATTTAAATTCGACAGCCGTACCCAATGCGTTCTTATGAAAAATCCTGATGGCTCTTCCAAACTTGTTAGTTTGAATTACTAGTCCACTGAAGTTCATCAACCTTTGATGAAAGAGTTGATGTTTAGTCTGATTACATTTAGTGAGACAGTGCTTTATCCAAGCCTTCATTGAAGACCTCTACCCATATGGCGTAGCCACGATCGTTTGGATGAAACTTGTCTTCTGAGAACAACGAAGGCTCCTGTTTGAAGATCTGACTTGTTCGATCAGCCAATGGAATCCAAGTTACCTGTGGAAAGCTTTTAGTAGTTGTTTCAATGGCACGATTGACTCTGTTCGTCTCCAATCCGCCGATGAATCGGAGTGGTTGTTCAAAGCGTGGACAGCTGCCGACATCTCCGGAGCCAGGCACCACAATGACGATATTGGGATTGTTTTTGGTCAGGGCAGAGAGAATGAAATTGAGATCCGTCTTGATTTTCTCGTCCGGTGTGAAGCGTATTACGTCATTTGCTCCGGCAGAAAGGAGTACTACGTCTGGATTGAGCGCCGTGGTCTCGGTCAGTTGTTTGGTTATTAAATCATTGATGCGCGCACCCGATGCGCCTAAATTTACTAATGTCACATCATGCGATTTTGCCAGGTGACGCGCAGTTTCAATCGCGATGGAACGATCCGCATCTGCTCCTCTTCCGGCAGCTGTGCTGTCGCCCATTACGACGTAGAGCAGTTTTGAACCGTTGCCTTTGATGTGAATCGGCGTGGGTGGTGGATCGTGCGATGTAATCATCGGACGGTGATAGGCCAGCCATGCTTCAAAGGTGAGCAATAAAGTGACGCTGAGAACAGTGCACAGACCAAATGTGAACGCCTTGATCGCCACAGACTGCATCCGTCAATCTAAACAGATCAGTTGATAGCCGACACCGTATACGGTGCTAATGGCATCTTTTAATCCGGCTGACTCGAGCTGCTGTCGAAGCCGTTTAATAGCTGTTCGCACTGTGTCGCTTCCGACTGCCGTTTCTGCTGACCAGACGCGATTAACGAGAGTCTCCGAAGCAAAAACCTGATTTGGATGTCGCATAAAAAATTCCAGAAGGGCAAAGTCCCTTGGATAGAGTTTCAGTTCGTGTTCGTTGACCATCGCTTTTCGCGAAGAAGTATCGAGGCGCAAGGCACCACGAACAATGAGATTGCCTGTTACTTGTTCGGGTCTGCGCAATATCGCCCTGACGCGCGCCGACAATTCTTTTAGATCGAATGGTTTGGTTAGATAGTCATCGGCGCCCGCATCTAAGCCGGCTTCTTTGTCATCGATGTTTGTCTTTCCGGTGAGCATTAATATAGGCGTTTGCACGCCTGTTTTCCTCAATTTGTGACAGATATCTATGCCCGCTAAATCAGGCAAACTCCAGTCAAGGATGATCAAATCATACTTGTAAGTCGTCAGGAAATCTTCGGCATCGCGCCCGGTGTAGACCTTTTCAATGGTGTGTCCCTGCGAATTGAGCCAATCCTCTACAACTCCACAGAGCGCGACATCGTCATCAACTATGATTATTTTGGCCACTTGCCGCCCAAACCCTCTGTTTCAATTCAGACCATCGAGTATATCGCAGGTTTTATTGGAGCGAGGGCGATGCGGGCAATCTAATCCAAAAGGTGCTGCCAGTGGCGCCATCACTGTCAACTCCAATATGACCGTTGTGGCTCTCGACAATTGCTTTGCAAATGGCTAGACCCAGCCCGCTTCCCATAGAGCGTTTGCCATCGCTGACGGCAACCTGCTGGAAGCGTTCAAAAATGCTTTCGTGAAACTCCTTTGGAATGCCGCGACCCTCATCTTTCACGAACAAAGACACTTCACCATTGTCACTTGCGGAGGAAACGTATACATTTCCTCCGACAGGAGAGAACTTTACTGCGTTGGAAATCAAGTTGACTAACACTTGGACCAGGCGATCCCCGTCTGCCGGTATGGTTGCCTCAGTGGTTTCCACGTGCAGAACAACTCCTTTTTGCTCTGCGTAACTCTTTACTGATGAAACGGAGGAATCAATAATCTCGGCAACTTCGCAAGGCGCTAACTCCATTGTCAGTTGACCTGCCTCAAGTTTTTCTATATCGAGAAGATCACTGACGAGATTGATCAGTCGTTCAACGTTTCGTTGTGCATCAATCACCCGCTTTGCGCCGCCTTCGCTTATGTCTCCATAGATGCCTTCTTGGATCAACGTTAGAGTGCCCCCAATCGATGTAAGCGGCGTTCTTAGATCGTGGCTGATCATGGCGATGAACTCTTGCTTTAGCTTCTCAATCTCTCGACGCTCTGTAATATCTTTTATGTGAATGAGGAGGCGATTCCCTTCGAATCCCTGATATTCAGCGGTTGTTAATTCGACAGGGAAAGTCTCACCGTTACTCTTTCTGGCTGTCTGTTCGAATGTTTTTCCGGCTTGAAGATCTTTCATTCCGGATTGACCTTTTTCGTCAAACAAGTCGCTGACTGGCTTTCGTAAAACATCTTCTTCAGCAACAGTAAACATTTCACTCGTCATTCGATTGATTGACTCAACAAGACCATTAGAGTCCGTGGTGACAACGCCCACCGGAAGATTTTCGATCACAGAACGAATTCGCTCCTCACTTGCTTTTATCAGGTTCTCCTCGCGCTTTCGTTCAGAAATATCGTGTATAACGCAAAACCACATTTGGTCTTTATTGGACCACTGAGCAGACCAGATGGCAAAGATCGGCGTTGCGTCAACGCGGGTTAACTGTGTTTCAAATGGCGCAAGATTGCCTGTACTTGCGACTTGATCAAGATAGTTTTTGACACCGGCACGGAGTTCATCGGCAACAACTTGTATGAACCGTTGTCCAAGCAATTCTTCGGATGTATATCCGAGCATCGTCTCGACTGCTGGATTAACGGCTGAAAAACGTCCATCTTTGCCGATCGAACAAATCAGGTCTGTCGCATTTTCAAAAATCGCTCGTTCTTTTTGCGTCGCTTCGGCAAGCGCTTCTGCCATGTCGTGAAATGATTTATCCAGCTTAGCGATCTCGTCCGTGCCTTTTAGCACAGGGTATAGCTCTTGACCTACTGCCAGTCGCATGCTGTTGTCGCTTAGAGTTTTCAACCTTCCGGTGATGTTACGCGTGAACAGAAGGGCAGCCAGGAGGGCAATCGCAATATCGAACAGGATTAGAATGACAATTAGCGTAGAGGCGGTTTTTCGTGAACGGGCTTCCTGCTCTGCGATTTGCTCTTCTAAGTCGGTGTAATATTTCAGAAGCCTAGCTTCTCGAGCGACTGTATTTTCGCCGAGCGTGTGCAATTTTGCCAACCAACTATACTGTTCGCCTGAGCTTTGACCAAAAACAGACATGCGGGTCTTTTCCATCATCATCAGCCCTGTTCTGCAGTATGTATCGATGTCATCAATGGCTTCGGTGGCGACCGGATCGCCTTTAACCAAGTTTCTCAGAACTATGACTTCCGTTCGAACCTGCGCAGGTTGCTCGTAGTACTCTTTTTGGAATTGTGGATTGGCTTGGGACTGAGCATCTGTCTCTCCCGAAAGCCAACCATGTTGCATCACGCGCGTCAGCCCGATCGTGGTTTGATTGAAAAGGTGCGTCAAATTATTTAGGTGTGAAATGACCTCTCGAACCTTTTCTTCGCGTTCTAGTTGTTCTCCCGCGTGATTCAGCATTTGTGCAAGCGTTCCGACAAACAAAAGCTGAAAGGCAAGCATGGTAGATACAGCAATCATGCCTTTTTGAGCTAGAGTTAGTCGCAGTCGCAAATGCTTACTCGCTGAGGGTTGAGCCATTTATAGTGAACAATACAATACAGTGAAGGCGCCCGCAACATATTGGGGCACCTACACCGGCTTGCGTAAAATTTGATCATTGGCTGTCGAATTTCGATAATTATAGAAAACGTGCTTATGTCAATTGGATCAAAGTTCCATCGATTGATCTCCTAGAGTTCGAGTCAGTGTTATGCACCGTATTTGGTGCTACTGATCATGCGTCTGATAATAGGAAAGGCCTCGGTCTGGATGAGTGGCACTATCGATAATTGCTTGTGGCGCTGGCATGACAATTCAAAACACTTGTCCACCTTACGGTGATGAACATGGATTATCCAAGAATTTGGACTCTTCGGAATCACCCAGAAGTCCAGCGACCACGACCACATCGTCTGCGGCTACATTTGCGTCGCAGGGACGCCGATTTACGCGACATGTGGGAAGGCGATTCACAGATGCGGATGAAACTTTCTCCGTCCGAACTGCTCAATTTCCAGAATTTTATGGGTAACAACGTTAAAGCTGCTGCGAAAATTACCAACACGCCAGTGATTATCTTCCAGGGTTACAGCGACAATCTAGTCAAGCCGATGGGCACGCTTGCGATCTATCAAGCGATTCCAAACAAGGACAAGAACATGGTTTTTATCGGAAGGGCTGAGCATCTGATTTTTGAGGAAGGACAGTTCGACGACATAATATTTAAGGGCGTTCTGGAATGGATCACAAGACACACGGCGCCCCATGTGCAAGCGAAAAGCTAGTACAGAGCGTTTTCCACAACAAGGGGAGCACTGCTGCCTAGTTCATGGACCCAACGCCCTAACTAACATGACTAAAGTCACGGACGAAATATGGCCATCGTTGGATGCTCTTCTTACTTTGTTGCAGTAGACTCGTTAGCGTGGAGACGAAGGTGAGTTTATCCGAGGATTGTCTATGCAAGCAGCCCGACTGCGTAAAAGCGTTCTGAACACATTGTTGACCTTTCTGACTTTGGCTGTAGCGCCAGGACAATGTATGGACTGGAAGTCATATCAGCAGTTCAGTCAAGTCGCCACTCAATGTGAGCACCAAGGTAAGTGGACGCAAATTCACTGGCTCAAAGATATGGAGCAAGCGAAAGCAAGATCAAGAGCTGAGAATAAGCCGATCCTTGTGTTTCTGGTGATTGGTTTCCATGGTGAGAAAAACGCCGGCGATTGCTGAATGGGCGGACGCATGGCCCGGGGCAGTTCGCTCTCGGACGATCGAGTAATCAATGAAATCAATAAAGACTTTGTCGCGGTCGACAATAACATCAGCGATCAGGGTTGGCCCTCAAATACGCCGGCACTTATGCCTTGGCAGAATTGGTTAAACAATCATCCAAACAACTCTAGGAATGGCTTTACGACAAGCGTGGTGATCGCGCCTGATGGGAACACATCTCTGGGAACTTCAGGCTCAGGGCACATCAGTGAGTGGCACACCTCAATATGCTACGACCCTGATAAATACTTGGGCTTTCTCGACGGCGCGCTGCAAAAGTATCAGCAATATCGGAATATTGCTTCGATCGAAGATCCCAATCAACGCTACATGTCGGCAGTCCAGTTGCAACGTCAACTGATGCAAGAGAACCGCAACCGCAATCACCCCGAAGCAGCTTCGCGCTAACAATGCGATCGGCATGTAGTGTCAATGCTCGAATCCATTACGAAACAAAATTGCCATCGCTTTGTAGAACGTTGATCGCATCTTGGTTTGTTGCATATCCACCTAGCGATATTAGGTAAACTCACGAGAGATGGCGCAGCTTAAATTGCGTAGCTTTTTCTATCGGTAAGATGAGACTCGGATAAGCATCGCTGACTGTTTACATTCGCACTTTCGCTCGATTTTGAAACGCAAACAGGATCGCTGCTTAGCCTGATTGTCAAGAAGTTTTAAGAGGCGGTTAGGCGATGGGCTTAACATCTAGTTGGCGCACGCACGAGCGTCGCTAGGGGCGCCTTTGCTAGGGTGTGGGTATCGACTTATTGCGTGTAGTTCTCTTAAGGAACACCCCTCGACCTTCTGACTTACAGACATCTCGAAACTATTGTGCACCACCCGTGGTGTGCGGTTGTTTCTATCTGTAGAAGGCAGGCGCGCGATTGGTGGGTTGAGTCAGAGTTGCACGACCGGCGAGGCCGCTCGATGACAACATCTGGCGCAAATAGCAACCACAGCGACAGGTTATCCTGCCGCTAACGAAGGCTATTTGCGATGAAAGCTCCAATCAACTCTTCTAGCTTGGTAGCTTATGGCAACATTCAGCCTTGGTTGGCGTTTTCTGGAAGCCTGCGCGAAAGCAAAAGGTGTTCCAATGAAAACGCGAAGCAAGACTGAAAACAAAGCCGCCAAAGCAACCAAAACCAAAATTCAAAACCAGCGTGGCAAATCATTCTCCGTCTACCTCGCTGGTGACCTCTGGACTCACAAAGATCTGATCGGCAACGCCTTGCTTGCCGAATACATCGACCGGGTTTCCAGCGGGCGCTATCAATGCGTCCTCCCGCAAGATCTGGAGTCACCCGTGAACCGCTCGGTTGATATTCGCAATCTTGATCTTAAGCACGTCATGATGTCCGACATGGCAATCTTCAACTTCGATGGTGCGAATCTCGACGCCGGAACGGTGGTCGAATTCATCTACGCGAAGATGCTCGATGTGCCCTGCGTTATTCTTCGGACGGACTTCCGCTCAGCTGGTGAAGGCAATCAGGACCAGGATCCCTGGAACTTGATGGCAACACATTGGCCGCGAACAAAAGTGCTTAAACTTAACGGTATGTCCGAGTATCAGGGCTGCAAAGTTCCTGGCACTTTGGCACGCACCATCGAGAAGATGTACCGCAAAATGTCAGCGCAAATCATCGAAAGCCTTGATGAGGTGCGCAAAGACAAGCCTCTGGTCAGCAATGCCGCGCAATTGGCAACGCTGTTCGACTGGGCAATTGAATGCCCTGGCGCGGGTTATAGCGAGCTCTTTAGTAAAGCTGAAGTGCAGCAGTTGCTCGCCGTAAAGATGGCGAAGGGACTGCTTGCGGCTAGCTGAAGCTAATGAGTCACGGCTAAATTTCTGCCATGCAAGTGCTCTAAGTCTAAATGGTGCTTGCATGGCACCTCTCACAGCGCTTGGTCGGTCTTCTGCCGACACAACGCTTTACTCCAGTAAGAGGACGCTCAAATGAACGCTTTAGTGAGCACTCATTCTCATCCTTCATCGGCGAGTCCAAAGAATCCTGTTGTTCGGTCTGAAAACGACCCGGATAAGAATCCGCACCTCCGGCTTTGGAGAGGTCTAAAGCCTGTTGTCACTGAGGCCAGTTGCCTGAACACCGACTGCCGGGTTACCACGGCACTAATTAAGTCCGTAGACTGTGCGCCCCGCCATGACACGCACTTGGACGGCGAGAAGTGGAGTGAAGTTGTAAGCACCGCTGTTCGAGGTGATGGCTGGGCGTTAGACACTGCTGAGCAACAGCTGGCACGGTCGATTGATGCCATTAAGACGGCACGCCGGGCGATTTATGGACAGTTTCGTGGTGAAGAAAAGGTCAAAACGGAAGATGCCCTGACGCGGCACCTGGCGGAAGCGCAGAGATTGCTTGCTACATTCAAAGAGATAGACTGCGCACCTCAGATCCCACGTCAACCGTACCTGATTAGACAGAAGTGCCTGAGTGGCCTGCTGCTACAGATTGGCACACTGCTCGATTTGATCACGCCTTTGCGTCGACAGTTCAACGCCGAGGAATTTACCGATGGGCTCCTCGCACAGCTTATCGAACAGGAGGCAGTGTTGTTTCGGCTCAGGTCGAAAATTTCGAAATGGCGCGATAATCCGAGCCAAAGGCTAGGAGCCAAACTCGAAGTTTGTTTAGAGCAGACAATCGTGATCAGCGACGCCGTGTGCTCACTCCGAGATGCTGCTCAAGCAGAGTGCAAGCGGCAAGGCATGGTGTTCTACAATCGTCTCGGAGCGGAGCAATAGGGCGCGTTCCGAATTTCAAATTGGCATCATGAGCGGCCGACTGACCGAGTCGGCCGCTTAGCCATAGGAATGAAAGGAAAAGAGATGAAAGGCAAACCTGAGGTTTACCTTTTCGATTTCTGGCAGACGCTCGGCACTTCGCTGAGTGAAGACCCGATTGCCACCTTTGCGCGGGAGCTTGGCGTTGATTTGTCCGAGCCAGGCATAAACGCCGAGTTTATGAAGGAATGCTTGACCATAAACGTCTCTCGTCCAAAGCGATTCGTGGATCGCATTTGCCGTTTGTTCGGTGTAGTGCCGACCAGAGAGACTTACGAGATGTTTCGTCAGTTGGTCAGGAATGAGCGGTCGAAACTGAAAATGTACGAAGAAACGCACCTCGCTCTAGCCACTTTGAAAAGGGCGGGTTGCAGGATGGGGATCGTGTCAAACCTGTGGCCCTTTCCGGTCAATGCCATCTTCGACCGGCACAAACTCGCTTCGTATTTCGAGCACACAGTCTTTTCTTTCGAGGTTGGTGCTCGTAAGCCTGATCGCGTAATATTTTTGGATGCCTGTTCGCGATTCAACGTCGAACCCGGTCGTTGCCTAATGATCGGAGACAGCCTGAGCTCTGATATCGCTGGGGCAAATAGTGTAGGCATGCCCGCTGCTGTGATCGTTCGCACTGGTGAGGTGCCCGCAGCGCTTCCTGAAGGAGTTATAGTCATTCGCTCCTTGATGGAACTGTGTGCGTGACGATTTGAAGTAAGTGCGAGAACGTGTTTGTGGCGCGTTGTATGCGCTCCTAAACGTCGGTCAAGAACAATGTGCTTCGCAGCATGTTGTTCTTGCTCGATGATTCCGACTTGTTAGAATATTATGGTGTCACAGGCGGTACCATCAAGCGCTGTGTGCTTTCCGTAGCACCAAGTTCGATACCATGCTTTTTTCTTTTTCATTTAGTAATAGACCGGTCTACTTATTGACCGGGAGAAGCCTCCTGAATTCCAATGGTTAGCCCCGAATCATCGCGGTTTGCCGGAAGGATAATCCGTTCTTACACCCGATTTGGCATCCTTCAGGTTATTAGTAATTGCTATGCCCGGCAGCGACTTTTCCAGCCCGTTTTTCTTCATAAACGCAACTCCTTGTTCCAACGTCGCTCGTGCTTTTTCTGTTTGTCCTGAGCAGCTCATGCCAATTGCTACCTCGTAGAATGCCCACAAGCAGCCAATCGGTTTCCTTTTGGGATACATGCGCCTAATATTCAACTCTTCCAGGTGGAGATTAGCGACTCTCCTTGAGTCATATTTGTTACATGCGTTATTGGCCACGTAGGTGCAAACTTCTGCAACGAGAAAATTTTTCGGTCCCAGAATCTGCCGCGTAGAGACGAGTATGTCACTAAAGAAACGAGTCGGCGCGAGACGCTCTTGTAAGACGTTCTTATCTTCGTCGTACATATTTATCTGCGCCAAATTCTCCAGAAGCGGCTGAATGTTGTCTTCTCCTTCGAGTTGATGCAGAATTTCTCTCAAAAGTCCGCGTGCTTGCTCGTCATTGCCATGCAAGTAGGCGCGTCGCCAGTTCTCAATGATTTTAGAACTACGAACCTTTTCACACTTTGAATTCAATTTCTGGTTAGTATCGATAAGATTTTCAATACCGTCGACCATCTTCCGGTCGCCAAAAAGAAGATGATCATCAGCCGAGCACCGGGATGGGAGTAGCGAATAAGTGGTCAAAATCGATATGCAAACAGCGGTTACAAACGATAGCCGCTCGTAGAATTTGCGCCTTGCCGAATTCATTTATGTGACACTTCAAGATGGGCATCTTTTTGTCTTGTGCCCAACACTCACTCTAGACAAACTGGAGAGGTTCAGCGGAAATTTGGCACTCCGCATGGTTTCGGTCTGTAGCATCAGATTCTTGAACACGGCAAATTCTTTTATTGTTGTAAGGTAGATTGCAAAGCCTGCAATTTACCGTGAACAATTCCACGCAAGTCAGTCAACAGAACCATCAATGCGGTTACGATTACGGTTACCTGCGCAAGGCTTCGAGATAAGCATCTTGGCTGTTTGGATCGTAACGTAAGCGATCCATTGGTGATAGTTTGCTGTAATCCAGTGGCACGATCGGTGTTGGGCGCGCCACGATCGCACGTTGTACTTTGTTGAAATTGCTTAGATCAGCCACGGGAAGTAGTGCCTGCTTAAAACGAGCCAAAGAATTTTCGCTGGTCGAATTTTCAGGTGCACCATAAGATTCTGATGGCGTCTGCAAGCCAGTAAGAGTGGTTTGACCTGTCACTTTGTTGCTGTTTATCTCAGGCAGCGGATGACTGTGAAGTTCTCTAAAAACTAAACTGCCCATTGGCATTCCGGGCATTAACTTCACAGGCGAAGGTCCATCGTTTTTGATTTCAAAAACAACTCGATGGTCTGTTCCATCATTGTTTAGCACCGGTGCGGCGGCATGATTGCGTATTTCAAGCCTTGCCAATGTGCTCTTCTGATTGATATCGGCAAGTACCGGAGGGCGTCCTTGCCAATCTTGCATGCTGCCATCAGCATTACGCTTCGGCATGCGCGGCAAGCTTATGCGTTCTTGAGTAAATCCCAAAGCCGTTTCGCCGGGAGCCAGAACTATTCCGTTTGGATATTTTTGCTCTAAGCCACGCTTGGTCCAATCGCGCAGAATTTCTTTCGGTGTTTGCTTCGAAAAGTCGAGGACCTCACCTGCTGGTTGCTTCATAAAACGGGTTCCCAACTTTACGTCATAGCCGTTGGAAAATAACTGGTTCTGATTGAATGGCTCTATGCCTACTCTGCCTGTTTGTCTAGCCTCTTCGATATCACCATTGGAAAATGTACCGCCCCGGTGTACCGGTCCTCGGGTCATCGCCAGGTTGTGTAACTTTGTTCTCAAAATATCTGCTTGCATTTGCGGGGTGACGTCGGACGGCACCTCAATTACATTGCCATTCTCGGCAGCGGTGCTCCCGAACCGTACTTTGGCATAGGGGGCCGCTTTCACCGCCTCGGCCATGCCATCAACTTGCCCGGCTAGTCCAGCTTTCTCTACGAAGCGCGCAGCCGGTATCGGTCTGCCTGCATTCATGCTGACCGTGTCAACGGCGGTGCCAATGCCCCTTTGAGCCAGTGGGAAGAGCGAGTTTAACACCGCTCCTGAAACTCCTGCATCCAAGTATCCACTTCCAACTTCATGCCGTGAAACTAGATTAGAGACCAAATTGCCCGTGTCGCCGGCTGCAAAACCGGTAGCGACTCTGGCGATGGCTTTATGAAAGTTCGAAGACAGTTCGCCGGCCATTTGATTTCCGACGCCGAAAACATAGAACGTGGAGGCACCGGAAAGTGCGTTGCCCAATCTCGTTTCACCAGAGTTAGGATCGCGCAGTCCGTCGAAAGCGGCAGCGCCGGCAATGTTGGCAAAGCGCTCACTATTGGCGAGCTGACCCAAATTTCCGCTCAAGGCCAATTTTTCGGAGGTTTTAGACAGTAGACCGTTCATGGCACGACCGGACACTAGATAGGGTATCAAGCCTCCAGCAGCTGCACTAACGGTCTGTAAGCCCCCCTCGAGTCCGTGTTCGGCGACCACCGGCTGATTTGACATTGGGCTGAGGTGTTCTCCAGCCAATCCAGCTACAGGGTTCACCAGGGTGCGAACAGCGTTTGCTGAACGAACAACAGCTGAATTCCAGAGTGGATGTAAAACATCGTTTTCCAGCCAATTAGGTCGGTCAGCGAAGTTTGCTGCAGCCGGTTTGGATTGTTGCTCGAATTGTTCTGTCACTTCACGGCCCTGAGCACCTACATTACTCGTTCAGTTTGCAGCAATTGCGGGCGTAACGCCATGGTGAAAATCCCCGAGCTGTCAACTGTGCTGAAATAACTTGGTAATACATCTGGATTAATCTAGACGACCTTCACACTATTGCCGCCGACTGCATCATCGGAATTCGGCTCGATGCTCAGGAGCGACAATTTAGCAAATTGCTGCGAACGCCCAGTCGAATCCGACCAGGCCTAAATGTCTCCCTCTACTTCGCAAAATTCTAACCACTTTTTCTCGGCAAAAGCTTGTAGCTAGCACGTTTCAATAACATGTCGCGAAGCCACCAATATTCGACTGCGCTTATTCGCAAGCGCGGCTGATTGGAATTCGGATTAGTTGAACGCTGCTTACTGCTTTGTTGAGCCTTGACTTGGATCATTGGTGATGCATATGGGTTTTTTCTCGACGCATACTGGAGCATTGGTATCGCCTGTGGGGTCATGGGAGCCGCTCGGTTGAGCGGTTCCGTCTGTTGTTGGAGCAACTCCACCACTAGTGGCACCAGTGGTATCAGTTGGAGAAACGGGGGCGCCGCCTGTCATAGGTCTTTGAACTGAAACCGTCTGCACTGGTACTGCTTCATGGTTAGGCTCGTTATATCCTTGGACTACCTCACCCATTGGCGTGTACTCAGTGAATTGTTTGTCGCCGTTTGCTTTGGTAAGTCTTATGTTGCCATTGTCATCAACGGAAGGCGTCGCGTCTGCTGGTTTGAAATCACCATTGGCATCTTTGACCATCCACTTGCCGTTTTGGAGTTCATAGGTCTGCTGATGATCAGTTCCTGCAAAGAGTGTTGCTTGCTGAAGTTTGTTGCCGTCGTATTTGAAATTGTTTTCAGTGCCATCTGGATTAGTCACCTGAGTGACCTGATCGTTTGTTTTGGTTTTAATGGCGCCGCTCAAACCATAGGTTGTTTCGACCTTAGTAGCTTCGTCCGTGACTATCGCTCTGCCACGGTCATCGATGCCAATTGAACCCTTATACGTTTCTGTTTTCCCGTCTGCTCCTGTAGCCGTGATCATGCCGTTTTCGAGTTTGAAGGTCTGTTCTACTTTATCGTCGCCGGGACTGGCTGCGGTGCCCCACATTCCGTCGGCGCCCTTCGTCGATATCGTCAACCCATCTGGTTGTTTACTGTCACCATTGTAATCGTAGTGATATTGCTTGCCGTTTGTTGTTTGAAGATCAGTAAGCCGTTCGTTCTGATCCAGGAACAGTTTGGCACCGAATCCGCGTTGCTCAACCGATGTTCCATCAGTGTTTGTAATTTTTAGATTTTCTTTCCCATCAATTTCGATGTTTTTGATCTTGCTAGTTACATCATCAGCATTTCCTAAGATGCCGTCTGGGCCGGCACTTTTTGAAGTGAATGTACCATCGGCGTTGCGCGTTGCTTGCGTGACTACAGCACCGTCTTTATTCTTTTCAGTATAGTCTTGGACTTGTCCTTTCGAGTCATAAACGTAGTCGCGCTCGCTGCCATTTCCACGCTTTTGCGATGTGATTTGCCCCTCTGCATTGCGCTGAATTTCTTCACCGGTGCGGCGGAAATCTGTTTCGGTGCCATTTTCGTGCATGACATGGACATTGCCCCCGGCATCTACAGCTATTTCCGCTTTAGTGCCATCTTTGCTGTTGGTCCACTGACCGTCCTTAAACTTATAATCGACTGCACCTTTTGAATCAGTTAAGGAAGTCAAATCACCCTTTTTATCGTAGCCAAATCCAAATCTGCCATCTTTGCCTGACTGAGTAATTAAATCGCCTTTGCCGTCAAATTTGCCATCGCCGCTAATGCCTGTAAGGGCTACTTTGTCATGGTCGAGGACGATGTCCAGTCTGGGCAAAATACCATCAGCGTGGAGTTTGTCACCCACTTTCTGCATCCACGCCGTGAACTCTTTTTTGTCGAAATTTCCACCTTGTTCCTTGCGCACTTTTTCAACTTCGTCACGAACAGAGGCTAGACCATCGCCGTGCTTGAGATGTTGTTCTATTTGGTCGGCAGTTGTGTTAGCAGTCTTATCATTCAGTGTCGGCGCCATGCAGAGATACTCCTTGAGTTGAACTCGGGAGGAAGGAACAAGATTTTTTGAGTACTAAAGTGCTCAACTCACGAATGTGAGGTCTTTGGTTATAGTGAGGCAAAGGCATAGTAGATGATTATTTGGTGGATGTCAACAGCGCCTATTGCCCCAAGCACCCGTATTGCAGCGATGGCATCTAATACAATTGCGAACTAGCAGCAGCGGCGACAATCTGTCCTTCCGGATCTTGCAAAAAGACGAAGACACGCAAATTATTGGCATTCCACGATCTTTTAATTTGGACCAGTAGAGCACCACATGCGGCGCCACATATCTGTTCGATTTTATAGAACGCGAAAATGACAGACGGCGGCTACAATAGCAAAATACATTATGGGATTTTGATGCGTTCTTCACTTATTTTGACTGGTTTGATTTTGGTGCTGCATGTGCAGCCAGGTTTATGCGCCGAGGGTTCCTCCGATCCGAAACCAAGCAAGACCAGACTTACCGGGGGAGTCGTTCACAGCGAGCAACTGCCTCCTGTGCCGGTGAATCAGATGCCTGGTAAGGTATTCAACCTCGCCGCCATGTTTGGACCGGCTAGTAAAGCGCCGGTGAGCAAGTTCGTTGTGCCCAATTGGCTTGCCGGGGTTTGGGAACGAACACAATCGACTGAGACGAGTCGCGTCAATCTTGTTACGCATTTACATGCGCACACCGGAGCTACGACAGTTGCTAAAGTTACTGATAAATTTGGCACCTTTACGGACGCACAAGGGCGCGTTTGGCAGATCTTCGATCCTCGAAAAGCAACAGGGCAGATAGATCGCGGCACATTGATGGACTATCATCGCGTCTCCACCTATGACTTGATAAGCAGGGGCGACAAGGTTGCAATCGTGGAAGTTACCGCCTCCCATCTGGTCGTGAACAAGAAAACTCACAAAATTATTTCCTCTTTTCAGGACGAGGAATTAAACACTTATACTGAGTTGGCTGATGGTCAGTTGCGAACGGATAGTTCTGTGAAAGTTTTCGATGCGCATGGAAAACCGATTTATCTGACGCATTCGACATCTCTAGAGTCGCGCGTTGCTCCCTTTAAAGGCTGAGCCAATCGGACTTTTAACGCATTTAATCAACAAAAAAACTGATTCTTCGCCAGCTCGAAGTTTTCCTTGTTTGTGCGTGATTGAGGGCGCTACCGGGTAATAATAATGTAAGTGATGGTCTCGCTCAAACGAGTGTGATTGCCCCATCTACGACTCATTGTCGTAGAAAGTATTTTTGCTGCCATCAGGGCAGATAATTATCACCTGATCTCATTTCATGTCTCCGAAAGGAAAGCCAACTGCCGTGCCATTCGATTTCTTAAAACCAAAACCAAAGCAAAGCGTTACGCGTTATCCCACCGATTTTCTTCTCGGAGACCTGCTGGTAAGAGCTGGACTTGTTTCGCAGCAGCAGCTCGACGAAGCAGTTAAGCTCGCTGGCAGCAAGAATGTGCACGTTGGCCAAATGTTGATTAACTTCCGCTACATCAGTCCCAGGGATTTGCAAGCGGCTGTTGATGCGCAGTCCATGCTGAGAGACCGCACAATTGACCATAATTTGGCGGCTGGATGTCTGAAAATTGCTTGCAAAACCGGTATGACTTTTGCTGAAGTGGTGCGCGATCAACACGCTGGTAGCAGCGAAGGTTTATCGAACAAACTAGGCGAGCTTTTGTCTGAATCAGGGTTGGTAACGAAGGAACAGCTTGCTAAATCGATGCAGCGTAGTCAAGCAACTGGGTTGCCGCTTGGTCGAATCCTGGTTTTGAATGGTGCTTTGAGTGACCCGATTTTGACAATGGCGCTCGAGATCCAGGTGCGGATTCGCGACGGCATGATGACCAGAGATGAGGCCCTTGAGGCTCTCAGCGCCGCTGGGGGAACCGAGGGAGCTGAGCCGCAATTACAAGAAACGATGAGGATGAATATCCTCCAACCCCGTAAAAAGGGGATTCGGCTAGGCGAACTGATGGTGATGGCCGGACTGCTCAACGAAACTGATGTGATGAATGCTCTTGAGCTGGGCTTGGTGAACAATCAGCAAATTGGACAAGTCTTGGTTGAACAGGGCTATGTTTCAGAAGAGTTATTGAATGCCGCTCTTGAACTGCAGAAGAGAGTCGATGAAGACAAGCTGATGCCGCAGGACGCCGGCGAAGCGCTTGCAAAAATTAAGAGCACGGGTCAGGACGTTTCTCAAGTTCTAGAAAATATCGATAAGCAAGTCGCGGAAGCTGAAACCAAGCTGATAGTTTCATTCGACAAGATGCTCATGCTTGCCCGTGTTGTGTCGCAGGATGACATTGATAACGCTATTGAAAAATCGGCCAAGAATGCACAACTGCTGGCAAAAGTTTTGCATATGACTGGTTATATCGATGAGTTGACCATGCAGTGCGTTTTGCAGTGTTACACGATGATGTCGAATGGATTCCTCACCCAAGATGATGCGATTGTCACTCTCGACTATTGTCTAAACCGTGAAGAAAAGATCAGCTTCGCTGAGGCGTTATCGCACATCGGTTGGAACGCCACTTTGCCTATGCAAGTGCACGGCGCCACTTCCGTAGACATTTCTCAGGTGAAGCTTAGTTTGTTTGGCACTAAGATTGACTCGGTGGAACCCGATCAGAAGCTAGAGTCCAACGCATTTGCCATGCCATCAAAGGCCGAGCTGGATGCTATCGCTGCGCCAACGCCCGCTAAACCAGCAGTTGAAGTCGAAGAAGCAGAGGTTGCGTCGGAAAGTAGTGTAGAAGAAGAGACTATAGCTGAAACTGAAGGAACCTCTTCGCCATTAGCTGCACCACCAGAGCCACCACCAATGTTGGCATCACTTTTGGATGATATGCTTCAGCAGTCGGATGAGAGTTCGGCGGAAGACTCCGTCGCTGTCGATGAATTCGTTGCTGAACAGTTCGAACCAGAGGAGTTTGTTGCGGAAGAATTTGTCTTTGAAGAACCGGACCGAGATGAATCAATCCAAATTGAACTGCCTGAAGAGATAACGGCCGCGTTGCACCACGATGAGCAGCCAAGCCTGCTCGACTCGTTGCTTGATGACTTGAATAAAGCCGATGATGACTCACTAGAGTTGGCGGTTATGACTGCTGGGGGTAACGGTTCTACTGTATCCGAAGTTCTAGACCGTGAGCCGTCGGCCGTCGAGGAAGAATTAGCGACTGCTGAAGAGGAGTCGGCTGGTAGAGATACAGTGCTTAGTAGGGCTGAAGAGGAGTCGGCTGTTAGAGAAACATTGCTTGGTAGGTCCGAAGCAGAGCCAGCTGAGGGAAGAGAGTCAGAGTTTGTTAGTGCCATAGAAGAGCCAGCGGCTTTAGAAGAAGCACCGAGTATGCTGGGCAACTTGCTCGACGAAATAAGTGACGAAATTGATTTGAAAGCGTCGCTTGCAGAGGCTGCAGCATCCAAAGAACGCACATCTGAGCCGATGCCACTCGAAAGGCTTTCACTAAATAGTGAAACAGCGATGGATTTGGAACGTAAGCGTGAATTGGATGA
This sequence comes from Candidatus Melainabacteria bacterium, assembly GCA_003151275.1. The sequence continues at coordinate 196,294 of PLXC01000159.1, read as the reverse complement.
AGCGGCCAACATCCATCATGGTGATTTCGAAAGTAAGGGCTCTCTCGGTCCAATGTTACTTAAGGATGACTACGAACCAGCTAATCGCGAAGTTGGCAGTGAAATAGAAGAAGCCGAGTCCAGGCTAGAAGCGACAGTTGAGTCAGCAGTCGAGTCTCCAGTCGCACCGACGGCTGAATCTGCAATCGAGTCCGGTGCTCTGTCCAAAGAAGAGCTGACAGAAGAGTCTCTTGCAGATTCCACAGCGTCTTACGATAATTTGCCGGCATTTTTCAAAGTTTTAGTAGATCAAGAAGAGAAATCCAAGTCAGCTGAAAGCGTTCAGTCGCCCAACGATGTTTCGCGGTCTGAAGCAGAACCGCGGTCCGAGGCTGAACCAGAAGCCGTGACGGCGTCAATTCCTCCTGTGGACGAAGTGCTGAGTGCGCTTGACAGTGTTCTGGGTGGTGAAGAGACTAAAGCTGTAGAGACCATACCTGAGCCTGTTGCAAAAATAGAACCTCCCGCAAACGAAAATAAATTGGTATCACTGTCCGATTTGCGCGGTCTCTTCTCTTCGGACAAAGGTACTAATGGTGGTGGCAAGGGTCCTGTTAAACCGGCGCCTGTACCTGTAACTGCAGAACCCACTCCCGTAGTTGATAAATTGTTGCCGCCAGACAGCGACCTGGACGCAGGAAAAGACGTTGCTGCCGAAGCAATAGCTGATGCGGCGGCTGCGGAAGTTGCTTTGTCCGAAATAGCTTCTGCGGAAGTTGCATCCTCGAATCTGACAACTGATCAAGTGGCGGAGAGCCAAACGCATGAGGTCGAAGTTGCGGAGAATCAGTTGGATCTGGTTGCCTCCATTGCACCGCCTGCGGTGTCCGATGATGATCGGGTTTCGCAGGAAGTCAAACCAGCTCGTGAGTCTAAGAATTACCTAGACAAGCAATTCGACTTGCGCGCTGTCATGGAAGAGTTTGAAGCTGCTTCGACTCTGTTTGACAGTCACGAAAAGCTTACTGATATTCCTGACGAGAATGATGATGACTACGAGAGAAGTGATGATCGTTATGATTCTCCTCTTTCATCCACAACTGCTGAATCTAAAGAAGTCGACGAATTGGATGAAACGGATTCGATGAAACAACTTCTACAGGGAGCTGCGGCTGCGCAGGCCAAGACCGAAAACGAACCGCTTTCGATGGCTGTGCCCGATTCACTGTTGGTCAGCGGCTCAAAGGAAGTGCTGGACGCTTTGCCGGAGGTGAGTTCATCTTCTGAAGACGATTCCAACGAAGCTTACTCTTCTGTGTTGCAGGACATAATCGGAACGGAAAGAGAAGCCAAAGAACTTCCGTCAGAGATTGGTGAGATTGACGATCTGTTTAATGCTGACACTGAAAAGAAAGCAGCCGAAGCGCTGCATGTCGTCGAGGCCGAAAGGCCTAAGCTCGTTAGTGCACAAGAGTTGTTGAGCCAACTTGAAGAAAGCATTGCGGCCACCCCGCCTGAAACTCAAAAGGTTGCGCCTCGAACCGAAGTCGAGTCTATCGCGCTTAGATTAATCGAGGAACTGGCTGAGAGCGTGAAAGCGGAGGAAATAGCCGGCACAACTGCGGCCGCGGTTGAGTCGGAGGCTCCTGGGGTTCCGTTGGCCGAAGAGCCAGAACGAGATCCTTTAGATGCAATCGAGCCTTATTCTTTTGCAAAATCAGAAAGTGCTTCTGTTGAAAAAGTTGAACCAAAGAAGGAACCAGTCAACACCATATCTGAACCTGCCACTACTTCTGTGTCAGACGAAGAGCATGAGGATGTAGACTCTCTATTCTCACGCGCTAAGCCTGCATATCATGAGCCAGAGGCTCAACCGGTATTGGCTGCAGTGGCGGAAACAGCACCAGCTGAAGAATCAATTATGACTGTTCCTTCTGCAGAACCAATTGCCGCTTCGACATCTCAATCTCCGTTCCAGTCCATGATATTATCAACGGTTGGTAAGTCAGCAACGGAGTCACCAATGTCTATCTCAGGTTCGTCGTCTGTAGCTGGCTCCACAGCCGCTGTTCCAGCCGTTGTAGCGCCTCTCTCCGGACCAGTGTCCGAGTCTATTGTGACACCGCCTGTAGTTGAGGCACCGCTAGCTGAAAAGCAACAAGATATATACAAAGCACCAGCCGTTGAGGCACCATCCGCTATACCACCAGCTGTTGAAGCAGCAATTGAAACAGCTGAAGCGGAAACATCAGCTGCCACAGCCCCACTCGCTGCCTATAAGGAGCCGGTTGCTGAGACAAAGGTGGGAGAAACAGAAGTTGCGGGCTCAGCAAGCGCTGAGACACGAGGGGTAGAAGCACCAGCTGTAGCGCCAGCGGTTGAACCACCAGTGGCTGAGACGTCAGTAGCGCGAGCAGCAGTGGCTGAGCCTCAAGTCGAAACGCCAGTCGTGAAAGCACTCACAGCTGAACCGATCGCTGAGACACCCATGCCACAGTCAGCGGCAACTGCCGCACCAGTTGCGGTGCCTCCAGTGGTAGCTCCGGCGATGCCTGTAGCTGAAGTGGGTAGTCCGTCTAACACGGCAGCGCAGCCTGTAAGCACTCCTGCACCGGTCAAGGCCGCAGCCGCTCCCTCATTCTGGGCGGAAGCTCTATCCAAAGCTAACGTCGTAGAGGATGCAGCTCCAGCAGGCAAAGCGGAGTCAGCGGCTAATCCTGCTGTTCTGCAGTCAGTGATTATCGCTCAGCTAGAAGCGCAGGTCTTGCAAGCAGAAGGTGCTGCTGCAGGTGAGGGCGAAAAGAGTGTCGTTGTCGGTGCTAAAAATGATCTAAAGAGCGCACTAGGTGACGGACTTGCGCGTCTTGCGGAAAGCTATTATGAGCAGGGCGATTATACCCAAGCCCAAGGCTTGTACGAGCGAATTTTACTTCTTAAGCAGAATCAACTCGGGTCCAAGCATGAAGCCCTGGGAGGCGATTTGACCAACTTGGCTGGGGTCTTGTGTGTGCAAGGGAAGTTTGCAGAAGCGGAACCTTACGTAAAACGTATCGCCTCTATAATTGAAGCTTCCGAACCAGTAGACGCATTGAGGTTGGCCGGTTGTCTGAATACTTTGGCCAGCGTTCTCTTCCAGCAAGGCAAATACCCTGAATGCGAGCCGCTTTTAGAAAAGTCGCTCAAACTGCGTCGGGAAAAATTGGGTCCTGACCACTCTGATATAGCTGACACATTGCGAGACTATGCGAAGTTGCTGCGCAAGTTGGGACGCAATGCTGATGCTGAATTGATGTACGCTCAAGCGAAGGCGATATTGGCGAAACGTCCTCGCCAAAGCGCTCCAGCTCCAGCTCCTGCTCCAGCACCGGCTCCATAGTCACCAGGGCGACTGTAAATCGGTGCCGGCAAGGCTGCCTGCGCTCTCTGTCTGGTCAGTCACGTTACCCGCGGATCGGCAGAACTATGGTGAAGACGGTGCCTGAGTCAACTTTGCTATGTACTTCCATCTTGCCTTTGTGGGCATCAACTATTGCTTTCACGATGGATAGACCGAGCCCGACTCCTCCAGCGGATCTGGAGCGAGATTTGTCTACTCGGTAAAAGCGGTCAAAGATTCGTGGCAGGCTTTCCGGCGGAATGCCTATTCCCGTGTCAGCCACCTTTAATTTTACAAATCGAGGTGTCGTTTCGATTGAGATTGCAACCGAACCGCCGCTTTCAGTATAACGAAGGGCGTTTTGCAAAAGGTTGGTAACGAGCCGTTTTAGTGACTCAGGGTCGCCATAAATCGGGGCGCTGTGCAAGTTGACGCTCTTGAGCTCGACGCCTTTGGTCTTAAAAAGTTCGTCGAATTCTTCGAGTAGATTGCGCACCAGTTTGTCGAAATCCAGCGGCACTCTTTTTGTTTCTAGCTGTGGGCTTTCCATTTTTGACAAAAGCATGAGATCTTGCACCAATTTGCCCATGCGCTCCGTCGCTCGAGAAATGACAGCTAGTCTGCTTTCTGCCGCCTCATTGCTTTGAACGTCAACTTCCATTGCTTCGGCATTGGCTTGAATGATCGTGATCGGCGTGCTCAGTTCATGACCGGCGTCAGTCATAAAGCGACGCAGCACAAGCAAGCTATCTTCCAGTGGTTGGGCAGCTTTGCTTGAAAACAGATATCCGGCTACACCTAGAGCAAACAGGAGAAATGGTGCCACGGAGGCCATTGTCATGGCGAATTGGACAGTTGTTTGATCTCGATGCCGTAAAGAGAGTTCGACTTGCAAGTATCCGACAATCTTGCCCTCATAAATTAGAGGTGTAGAGTGCACGAAAAATGCTTGATGGTTTACATGAACCTCGCCTTCTGTTCTATAGAGCTCAGGTATACCCGCTGGTCCATGTTCTTCCACAACGTTACCGCCAGGACCAAATATTTGGATTGTCGGCAGTGATTTGAATGGGTGTTTTCGAAATGTCGTTGCCCATTCATGCAACGTTGGTGTGCCACCATCCAGCGCAATCGCCGGGACAATCTCCGACACGAGGGCATCGACTTCTTCTTTGATCACCGTCGAGAGGCCTGCGTGAAACAAGCCGATCGCGCAAAAGGTCGACAGTGCGTAAACAAGGGTGGTGAGGCTTACAAACCAAAAGGTGAGGCGCCAGCGCAGGCTGGGGAACATTATGGCGACTCTATCTTATAACCGACACCATGGACAGTGCGAATGAATGATTCTTTGCCCTCACCGCCGAGTTTTTTTCTGAGAATTTTGATGTAAGTTCGGATCGTGTCAGAGGAAGCGAGCGTGTCGGAAGCCCAGACTCTATCTAAAATTGCCTCAGCACTAAAAACCTGATTTGGATGGCGCATAAAAAATTCGAGCAAGCTAAATTCGCGGGGCACGAAATGAATCTCTTCGCCATTCAATGTTACGGTTCGTGCGACAACATCAAGAACGAGCTGACCGACTCGAAGTTCTCTGCTTGTTGCTTGGGTATGACGTCTCAATAAAGCGCGTATACGTGCAGATAGTTCTTTAAGGTGGAATGGCTTTGTCAGGTAATCATCAGCGCCAGCATCAAGCCCCGATTCTTTGTCTTCAACGCTGTTCTTTGCAGTCAACATAAGGATGGGAGTAACGCCACCATCTTCTCGAAACCGCTTGCAAACCTCCATTCCGTTCACGCCTGGAATCATCAAGTCCAGAACGATGGCATCGAACTTGTAAACCTTCAATCGCTCCAGAGCTTCTAGTCCATTGTCGACTAGCTCAACTAGATACTGCTCGCGGCTCAGCCAGTCCCTGATGGGGATTGAGAGATCGTGTTCATCTTCTACTACTAAGATTTTAGTCATGTGATCTTATTCCAGCCTGTCAACGCTTACCAAGTTTATCTTTAATGTGTGTAGCTTTCATGAAGCCCGTCGCGCTCGACAACAATCGGTTTTATTCCTGGGTTTTGTAAGTTTCAGTTTACGCAGGTTTTACAACAAAAGCAGTTTCGGCTCACGAAAGCTACACGGCGAAAAGACTACTATGAAACTACACACCGACAAGTTCGGAAATTTACTGGGAATACCAAACACTGACGGAGAGCCAATCATGAATAAGACACTCGTATCATTAATTGTACTTGGAGCAATCGCAATTTCAGCACCAGCTTTTGCAAAGTCATCACCTGCGGTTCCTGCTAAAGGCGCGAAGATCGTTACAAGCAAGACTACGACTAAGGTTGCAGCGCCACTAAAGCACAAGCATGCTAAGGCTTCTATCAAAAGAGCGAAATAGCTTTTCTCAAAAAAGATTTGGAGAGCAGTGGTACTAATGTTGTGCTGCTGCTCTCTTGGCGTGATGGATAGTCACTTTAAGCTGGTCTGGCAACGAAAATCTTGATTTGCGATTGCACCAGATGTGACACCATTTGATTTGCTTGCTGAACTGAGTCCGATTTTTTTTCTTGCATAAACCAAGTTCTCGATCTCGTTTCGCGTGTCAGTTTCGCGTAAGGTTCAGTCTCCTAGCGCCTTTTAGGCGAAGATGTGATTTGATGATGAAGGCGATCTAACTCTTGGATCATGGGCGCTGTAAGGATGGTGTAAATGTACCGGCGTATGCTCACCCAAGTAAAGTGTTATTGTGCGGGGTTTTAGTTAGACATGACGGGCGATTTGGCGGGTAAATCGAGCAACAGCTCCTCCTCAAAAGCGGCAACTCTCACTCCAGTGGATGAGGCGGTTGTCAGGAAGCAGGAAGATGAGCTGCTCGCATTGGAAGCAGAAGTTTGCTCCCACGGCGATACCGTGCACTACGCGAAAAGACCTCAGTTCTTTGAAACTTGCGAAGGCAGTTATTTATATGACGGCGCCGCTATCCCTTACCTCGATTTGCAAATGTGGTATTCAGCCGTAAACCTCGGCTATGCAAATCAACGTGTCAACAATGCCCTGAAAAATCAAATCGATAAGTTGCCGCAACTAGCTTGTCAGTATCTCCATAAGGAGAAGGTCTACTTATCTGAAATCCTGGTCAAAGGAATTCAGCGCAATTTTGGCGCTAAGGGTCGAGTTCATTTCAACGTAGGCGGTGCTCAAGCAGTTGAAGATGCTCTTAAGTTGGTGCGCAAAACTACCGGCAAGAGCCGCATGTTCGCTTTTGAAGGCGGTTACCACGGGCGAACCTTAGCAGCATCCGCGATTACCTCTTCATATAGATATCGTGAAAGCTACGGCGAGTTTGGCGATCGTGCTGAATTCATCCCCTTCCCTTATTGCTTCAGATGTCCTTATGGCAAGAAGATTGAGAATTGTGGGATGTATTGCGTGGAACAGTTCGAGCGTAAGTTTGAACATGAATACACAGGAACTTGGAATCCTAAAACCAAGAAGTCTGAATTTGGCGCTTTCTTTGTGGAAGTCATTCAGGGCACGGGCGGCTATGTCATTCCCCCCAAGGGATACTTTGAGAAGCTTGCCAAGATTTGTCGCGAACATGGAATTCTTCTCGTTGACGACGAAATCCAAATGGGCTTTTTCCGCACCGGTAAGTTGTGGGCTGCTGAAAACTTCAATATCACTCCAGATGTAATGGTTTTCGGAAAGGCGCTTACCAATGGGCTGAACCCATTGTCAGGAATTTGGGCCAAGGAAGAGTACATCAGCCCTGATAAATTCGGACCTGGTTCAACCCACTCGACCTTCTCATCAAACAGCTTGGGAACGGCTTGCGGACTCGAAGTTATGAAGATCTTCGAAGAAGGCAACTATGAAGTCACTGTGAATGAAAAGGGTGCTTACTTTCTTAAGTTGCTTAAAGATTTGCAGAGCAAACATCCTGAAATCGGAGACGTCGATGGCATGGGCTTAGCGCTCAGAATGGAAATGTGCCAGGGAAGCGACAGCTACACTCCGAACCGCGAACTTGCCGACAAAATGTTCCAACGGGGACTTGAAGGCAACTTGAAGATCAATGGAAAGAAAATGGGACTGGTACTGGATATCGGCGGTTACTACAAAAATGTGGTCACGCTGGCGCCGTCATTAGAGATCACTTATCCCGAAATGGATTTGGCGCACGACTTGCTTGACCTACTTATTACCGAGTGTAAGAAAGGCTAAATATGAGTTCTTCAATAGATGTTTATTGCGATTTTGATGGCACCATCACCAGGGGCGATACTATCGATGTGCTGCTCGAGGCTTTGGCTGATCCAGCCTGGCAAGCAATTGAAGAACGCTGGATCAAGGGTGAGATAGGCTCACGTGAGTGCATGGCTCTTCAAGTTCCGTTGATACGCGGCGGATGGGATGGGGTGGTTGGTGTGCTCGATCGAGTTAAGATCGATCCAACCTTTCCAAAATTCGCAGCATGGTGCCGCAAGAATGGCGTCTCACTGAAGATCGTCAGTGACGGCATCGACCGTGTCATTCATCACATTTTGAAACGTGAAAACATTCACGTAGATAATGTCTGGGCTAATCACCTTGTCGAAGATGAGAACAAAAATCTTCAGCTCACCTTTCCACATGCACCGCAAGTGTTGGGCTGCGGCTCTGGATTGTGCAAATGCCGAATTCTCGAGATGGGATCAAGTCGTCCTTTGAAAGTGGTGATCGGTGATGGTCGCAGCGATTTTTGTTGGTCAGCAGAAGCAGACCTCGTATTCGCGAAGACGAAGCTGTTGTCGCACTGCAAGCAAAACAACATTGCTTGCGTCGCTTATGAAGACTTCCACCTAATCAGAAACGTTCTCGAAGAGAAGCTCTCGGAAGTTGCTGCTGCTGTTCCACATCTCAAGCCGGTTGTTTCCTACTCATAACGGGTCGTCTCTGCCTGGCTACTGCTCGGGCGAGTCCGACGGCAGCGGCTGGGGCTCCAGCGCATTTTTCAACGCTCTTCGATATTCTGCACAAATTAGGTTGGCATTGAGATCCTGCATTCGTGGCCGCGCAAGATTCATTTGCTCGCGATAGAATAGCCGATCTAGTGAATTTGGCTTGGCGCACTTCCAGTGGGCAGTGAGAGGGAAGCCTCACTCCTCCACAATTCGCTCAACAATACCAGTTTCAGGTATGTCTGATATCGGTTCGCGCTATTGGTGCTGAAATGAAAAATCCACGACAACCAAAAGCGAAAGGAGACTATTCCAATCCTAAGCTAGCGCTCCAGATTCTGGTGAAGCAGACGGATTGGCTCGATGGTGAGATGCATTGGTTGTCCGATCGCGTTGTTTGGATTCAAGACGGCATTACCTTAGCACCGGATCAGAAGGACTTGGCTAAGGCGCAGCGCCGTTTGTACAAAATGGCTGAGTTCCCCGCCGCATCAAAGAAACTCTTTGGAGATGCTGCAGCCTGGCTGCGATGCCGACAGCAGAAACTTGAGCTGGCCAAAAGAGTTGTGACGATCGACATAACATTGTTGAGTGCAAGACGCGGCAAGAAGAAGCTCACCGTCGACGAAGTCGAACAGTTGGCTGCGCTTATTGTTGCTGAAGCTTTGTGCGTCAACCTTCCATCAATCTCACCTGCCGAGTCTCTATTCAGATTGGGCGAACAGTCTCTTCCTGTTTTGTCGCAGCTTTTGCATGACAAAAATGCTCCAGACGCTGCACGCGCTCTGGCTGCTGTGCTGGTTGGTGCTGTAAAGAATGCTTATCAGGTTGATGTGCGTCTGCCGGCTGGAAGCAACGCTTGGATGCGGCGCGCCTTTGCAGCCGGAAACAAGTTTGGCATGATGGAAAATGTTTCTACGTTGATTTGGTTGATCAATTCTAGTAACAGTGAAGCGCTCTTAGAAAGGGTCCGCAAGCATCTTGTTGAACCAGGTCCGTTTCTCATTGGAGTCCAGGACGCCCGCTATATGCTGCTTTCGGGTACTCAGTCGGCAGAGGTGGCGCGAATCTTTGACCGTCTCCGGTCGATTGAAGATTTAGAAGATTTGATACCGTCATCGAAAGATCTAGCTAGCCAGGGCTGGTCATCCGAAAAGCAAGGGCGGAAACAAACCAATTTGTTCAGGAGACAAGGCTATCTTCCGCGAAAAACTGCTCCCATGCATGAGATTATTCTGAAAGAATTTGCATCGATAATTCGCCAGTACGTCTTAAGCACCAGAAAGTCCGAAGTCGTCGATCTTCTGGCGCAATACATTCGTAAGACAATGGCTCTGGACGAGGGTTGCATTGAGCTCCTCGCCATGCTGATTCGGAGTCTGAAACGAGGTCTGACCATGTCGCCTGAGATTGGTTGGCACTACATTCGAATGTTGAATGAAAATCAGCCGAGGTTTTGGCCGCCGCAGTCTCTCGTGATGCGCCATCTGTACGGATCTTCCAACTCGACTAGTATCCAGAGATTGGAAAATAATTGGTCGCATGGGTTCGCTGCATTTGGCGATCTTTTAGACCATAGTCAGGATCCGGATTGGGTTCAATCTTTGCTGAACATCGGTCTATTGAGCAGCATATCGCACTGCGTGTTTGTACCTGAAAAGCAAGAGGTCGAAGTCGCACTTTTTCTCAACAGTCACTCAAATTTGCAAGAATGTGGCACCAGGGCACAGCTTGTTTCACTGGTTCACGGTTGGGGATCGGTGGAACGAGCTCGGGCAGCGCTTCTGCCCCTTGTCAGAGCGATTGGCGCTTTGCCTGATTCGCGGGAAAAAGTTTTTTCGATTCTTTGTGGTTTGATTGGCAAATCTGATCCTGCGGGTGGTGCATCGTCGCGTGTTGCCACGTTAGAGGCGGCTGTGTTACTGACCCCAGCCCTTGGAAAAGTTGTCGAAACCAACTCCAATCTTAGTTATGCCGCTGAGACTTTAGTGGGGCAAGTTGCGCAATTCATCGGGACGCCAACAATGGACAAGAGTTTTCTCGTCTGGTCAATCGACTACCTAGTTGAGCGCTGGATTAATGTGCACCGCGTCGAAGATGTGATTGAAGTACCTTTTCGTCTTGCTGGTGCGGACTTCAAATTATTCCAAAGGCTATTAAAGTTTTGGTGCGAAGTGAAAGAGCCAGTTTCCAGGTTGTTGGTCAAGGAAGGTCTGGACATATTAGAAAGGCATCCGACCTTGAAGCTACAAGTCGCTAGAGCAATTTCAGAGCATCTCCAATTGTGCTTGCGTCTTTTCTGCCAACTCATTCTCCTGGAGCGATTCACTATCCCGCGCGATGGAATACTTGACGCATTGCGATTTGGTGAGCCGGGAGAGGAAGAGCCATGGCTCTCCCTGGTCGCCTTTCTTCCTGACAGAAAGGACGAAATAGTTTCTCTTTACAGAGCCGCAAAAGTATTAGGATTGCTCCGGTTGCCGGCAGTGGTGCAAGATCCAATTGATCTGCCACGCAAGATGGCTACTGAGTTGGAATTCCTACGTTCTCACTGGCAAGGCAAAGAGACTCCTCAGAATATTTCTATTAGGATGGATAGACTGGCAGATAGTATGGCTAATCCCGATGAGCTGAACGCGCGTGTTAGCGAGCAACTCCAGCGCCATATCGAAATAGTGTCGGCTCAACTGACTTTGCAAGCTGCTAATCATATCCTTCACCAACAAATCAAACAAGAGCTTGGCACCGCACGCGGTATCGATGCCGACGCGGTAGATTCAGCCGAATTTCTCCTTGAGGCCGCGACATTATCCGTGACTCTGACAACAAATAGGCGTCTTTTGAGGAAGCTCTTGCGGGAGATACTGTTCGGTAACAGGCATTGGGCGCGCAAGCACCCTTTAAATGAACGCTTTTTGAAAACTTTGTCACAACGCGGCATTGATGTCGACACGTGGTTAGGTGACTCTCCACACGTGATCGAAAATGAAAAAATTCCAGGCAGTCCGATCCGCCTGCACCTTGAGCAAGACCCGCTCTTGATCATGCAAATGGGTAATTACTTTGGCACTTGCCTTAGCCTCGATTCGTTCAATGCATTTTCTGCAGTGGCTGACGCTTGCGATCTAAACAAACGTGTTCTCTATGCGACAGATACGCACGGCACGGTCATTGCAAGGAAATTGATCGCTATCAACACCGACCTGGAACTGGTCGGTTTTCGTCCTTATGTGTCGATGCAATCTTCCAATTTAACTCAGCTCGTGAAAGAGATCGTGAATAACTACTGCATCGAGTTCGCTTCAGTATGTCGCTTGCCGCTAAGCGACTCGGGCGAGGTCGCCAACCTGGTTGCGTCCAAATGGTATGACGATGGAATCCGGCAATGGGGCGCCGTTCCTGATGCTGAACCTGGGCCTGAACGCTCGTGTGCGAGCATCAACGCTGATCAGAGCTAGCTCTATGGTTTGTCCGGCAGGGCAGTCGGTACTGAATGTGCGGAAGTTTCGAGGGATCCCATTGGCGCTGATGCATGCAAGCCGGCCGTTTGCCCGCTAGGCGTAGCGGCTAATTGCTCTGGAACTTGTTGGGAACCAGCGGCTACTTGCTCAGTCTGAGCTGCTGCTGCAGGATGCGCAGCGTGCGGTGTGGCGGAGGCTACTTTGGCGTGGTCAGCAGCACCATGATGTGCCGACGCCACGTGATGTGCAGGTTGAGCGTGAGAAGGAGCATGTGTCACTTGTTGCGCCGCGTGGTGCGTTACGTGCGAAGTGGCATGCTGTGCAGCTGCGTGAGATGGATCGGCGCTGGCCAGTTGACCGGCATGATCACCAGCCATCGATAGATGTTGTCCTGGATGAATAAGACTTGGATTGGAGCCGATCACATCGGAGTTTTGATGGAACAGGTCGCCCCAATGCTGTCCACCGCCAAGATGTGACTTGGAGATATCCCAGAGATTGTCACCTGGTTGCACTGTGTAATTAGAAGCGATTTCATTTCCGCCGGGCAGTTGCAATTCAGTGCCTGGGTGGATCATCGTTGGATCGCCACCGATAATTTCATGGTTGAGTTGGTAAATTTCTTGCCACTTCAGTCCGTCACCTAAGTGGTGCTGAGCGATATCCCAAAGGTTGTCGCCGGGCTTAACAGTATAAGAAGTAGCCTGTTCAGTAGCGTGTTCAGCGCCTTGAGGTTGTTCGGAAACCTGTTCTGTAGGCGCATGCTGTGCATCAGCGGGTGCTTGCTGCTCGGCAGTAACTTGATCGACGGTATGTTCTATACGAGTGTGAGGATGACCGAGCAATGTGCCGCGATCAGCTGCCGGTGCAGCATTGTGATCAGGTGCAGCAGCGGCATGTTCTGGTGCTGGAGCCACATCTCTGGCACTAACACCTGGATGGTGCGGAGCGATTTGGTGAGTGAGCGGATGAATAGTTGGTTGGACTGGTGGCACATTTGGTGGCACCTGGATTTGTGCCGAGTTAGGAATGGCGTTAAATCCGCCCATCGTCGGTCTGAAGATAGCTTGACCGTTGTCCATTGCAAGATACTGAGGGGTGACGATGCCATCTTGAACCCCTTGAGTTGCTCGGTCGAGCCCGGCTGGCACTTGCTCGTGTTGCGCTCCGGCATCTGAGTATCCGGATGTGTTGAGGGCGCTGCTAGTGTCGGAAAGTGGTTCTGAAGAATTGAAGCTATTCAAGTCCGTATTGTCCATCGCAATCGAAGCATCTTTCGGTAGCATTTCACTAAATCCACCGCCGTCATCCATATTAAAGACGGGGGCATCCTCAGGAAGCAATGACAAATCTAATCCAAAATGTTCGGCGCCCGAACCGGACGCCACGCTTGCGGCGGCCTCGGCATTGGCAGTGAACAGGGATGCGTCCAAGCCGCCGATCATGTCTTGAATTGGCGCGAAGAACGATTGCAATGCTTCGAAGAATGAACTGATTAGTCCGATGTGACCTGGCATTTTCATGATCATTTGAATGATTGGAGAAATTGCCTGATTGCCAACTTGGTGGGCGGCAGCCATGGCGTGTTGTTCACCGCCAGGCATGACAGCCTGTAGTGAGGCGCCTTCCGTTCCGAAACTGAATTTTGGTAAGTGCATCTCGCCGCCGCTGGGCTGAATCCATTGATGCGCGGCCTTCACATCGATTGAAGAAGTCAGCTGCGTTTGAACATGCTGAGCGACGTCGCCAACTTGGCGAGGAATATCAGGTGTTTTGAGGGCGTCGCCCCCAACATTTGGCGATGGTCGCATATTCGAGATCACACTGCCGAGTTAGTAAGAGAGCAAAGAGATTTCATATTATTAATGTAAGGGCCGCCTGATGTCAAGTTAAACCCAACCGTAACGGTCACAGGTGACGCTTCACTGGCAATCCAAGCTCGTTCCACTCATTCATTCCGCCAGTCAGCACTTTCACATTCTTGAAACCGGCGTCCACCAAGATTTTTGCTGCCGTTCTTGCCCTGCCGCCCATTTTGCAGATAGCGACAATTTCGTCGGATTGATGATGGGCAATTTCTGAGACTCGCTCGCCGATACTGCCAACAGGAATGTGTTTGATGCCGGGGAGGTGACCCAGGTCACCCGTCAACTCCTTGTGCTCACGTACGTCCAGCAGCACCGGGTGCCTGTCGGTGTCGAACAGTTCTTTTAATTCATGGGAGGAGATAAAAGGAATTTCGCCGGAGCCAGGCGTGCTACTCAGAGTGCCTTGAACTTCGCACGCCGAAACGCCTTGCGGAATCTGCACGGCATTCTCGTCCCGAGTGCAGGCGCAATTTGCCTTGAGCACCTCTTTCATCCATTCGGCTGGACCAAGTTTGAGCTCCTCGAGGAATTTCACATATTCGCTTTGGTTACGTGGTTTGAGGAATGGGTTGCGGGCCTTCTGCTCAGCCAGGGTAGACGGTCGGCGGCTGCGATATTCGTGCCCTGGGTAGACCATTAGGTGATCAGGCAATTCCATCAAGCGTTGCAGACTTTCCCAGTGTTCACCTGGGTTTCCGCCAGGGAGGTCGGCGCGACCTGCTCCGCCGTCATCCAAGAACAAGGCGTCACCCGTGACAATGCGATCCGGAAATATCAAACAGAGGGAGTCACGAGTGTGGCCAGGCGTATGCAAGACTTTTATCGTCGTGCCGTTTAATTTCAAATCAGTCTCGGCATTTATACGGTCGGTGATCTCTCGTGGTTGACCGAGTTGATGCATGACGTACGCGCACTCCGTTAAGTCTTTCAGCTTGGCTCCAGCAGAAAGGTGGTCAGCGTGAGTATGTGTATCAATAACCTTTGTTAGCTTTAGTTTTTTTGTTTCCAGCACTTTCAAGTAATCATTAACGGAACAGAGCACGGGATCAATCAACCATGCTTCGCCAGTTTTGGTCGAACCGACCAGGTAGGTTTGACAGCCGCCTGCATTTAGTTGTTCGAAGATCAGATCCATGACTTGCTCCATCGGCAACATTGAGGTTATGCCCTAGCAGCTCTATAGCGCTATCTCCATTATTCAACGAAACGCCCCAGCGCTCAAGCGATCGCCCACAAGATGAGAGGCAGATAAGCTCTGTCTGTGTTCAATCGAACGTTCAATTGAATCTGCATAATCGGAATTGCTGAAATAGTGCTGCACCATATTTGGTGACGTTTGAAGTGGAGAGACCTAATGGCTACCCATTTCGCCCATGAATACACTGACTAAAGATCAGGGAAATCACGGTGCACCTTACCAGACCAAGCCTGTACTGCCGCGCCCGGATTGAGGATAACCTGATTCTATCTATTCCTTCATTGGTTCACCAAATGACTAAACGCGACTTTCGACAGGCGCCAAATCGCCTGGTATACAACAATGGAAGAGAGCCTGTTACCGCTGCGTTCTTGTCTGTCATTCCAGGTCTCGGTCAGCTTTACAATGGCCAAAGCATCAAAGGGCTGCTGTTCATTGATGTGGCGGTGGTGAACACAGGTTTACTAGCGATTGTTCTTTTTGCTGAACCAATGGCCAAGGGTCTTCGTGAACTCTTAACGGGCAACCATGTTCGACCCAACGATGGAATATTGCAAGCGCTGTCCAGTGCTCATCTCGGCACACCATTTTCGCTGGTGCTGTTGTCGATGATTTTGCTTTTCGTAGGATTCGCAATTCGAGATGCTTATGATTATGCGCGAGGCGAAAAACTCAAACCTATTTATGCTGATTCGGCTTTGCATTTGTCGGAAGCCGCCAGCGGCTCTTATCTCTTTCATTTTGCAGCGATGATCTCTTGTGCAATATTTGCTTTGTTTTTCCTCGTGCCCAAGCCAGAACGGCAGCAAATAATGGAAATCGAGTTTACCCAAACGCCAATCAAGGACGTTGCGCCTGTAAAACCAAAGAAATTTTCGGACGAAGCTTCCTCCGCGCGTCATCGCGATGTCTCTGTGCAAAAGCCTTCCCCGCCGACCAGTACAGCGAGTCGTAGTCAGTCCGCAACACAATCGAATCGCACACAAACACCTCCGAAGCCACCAACTGCAGTGAATCGCACACCTGCTAAGGAGCCGCCAACTAAAACTGAGGAACCTGCACCTCCAACGGTGCGACCTATGCCAACCGCTGTAAAGCACGCAACTTCGACGCCAAATCCAAATCCAAATCCAAATCCGATCACGGCACCGAAGTCTGCGTCTCCTGGGGTGACAGCAAATACCACGCCTGCACCAACCTTAAGCAAAGCTCCTCCCACATCCGCCCCTGGTCCATTACCGACTTTAGCTCCTGTGAGCACGGCGACAGGCCCTTCGCCTCAAGCCTTGACTCACAACAGCGGTTCGACATTGGCGCCAATGCCTGCTGAGGGAAGACGAAGTTCGTCATCGAAAAGTGATATAGGCGGAGCGCCGGCGCCGGTAAGCGCAACGTCTGGCACCGCCCCTAATGGCAATCCCTCACCTATTGACGGGGCACATCCTCGTGGCACTTCTTCCTCACAAACCGGCTCTCCAAATTCACCGACCAAGATTGCATCGACGTTGCCACCAGGTGGTGCGTTCATGGTGCATCCGGTTGGAACGCCTGCTATTCCTCGTACTGATTCCAAAGGACTCGACACCCAATCCGGAAAAGGAAAAGGGGTTGAAGACATTGGCAAAAATATTGACTTTGGACCCTACATGGCAGAGTTACAGCGTAGAATCAAAAGAAATTGGACGCCACCAAAGGATCCAATGTCGCGTCAGGTAATTGTCGAATTCACAATTGCGCGATCTGGCGAACTCGGCACTGTGCGTCTTTCGAAGTCATCTGGATTGAGTCTGAACGATCAAGCAGCAATAAGCGCAATTCGGGCGGCGGCACCATACCCACCACTACCGAAAGGTGCTGATGAAACAGTCGATATTCAATTTACTTTCGACTATCGCATCTTCGGCGGGCACGCCAGTTACTGACGCCATCTTGGCAGATATCCAATTCACAAAACAGGCACAAACGTCAGTTATTCTTATCGGAATAATTTGACGTTTGTCGGTTATTACTGCAAACTGTCTATGGTATTACTGCCGGTGATAATCGATATCCAGTGTATATCGATCTTATTAGAAGGGTGGCATGAATGGCTGTTATCACATCTGCTCGAGTTGGCGTCGCGCTCGGTGTTGGTCAAGCTCGCGCGACTAACAGATCGAATGTCGGTTTAGATCGAGGGATGCTGAAAGGTTTTGGCGAACGGGTCTTGCATACTGAGCACAAGCGCTTGACGACTGGCGGGACGCTGAGTGGATCGAGGCGTCCCTATCTTTTTCTCAATCCGATCCTTGACCAACCATCAATTCGACCAAACCGCCGCGGCAGCATTTCTCGGTTGCGCAAGCTTGAAAAACGATCTTTGTGGTGGACCGGATTTGTCGCGTCGGTTGCGGACAACTGGCGTTCTTTGCGTCGCTTCAACTTATTCCGTTCATACAACGACCAAGTGCGCTGCAGCGTTCGTTAGTTATTGGCGGGATGTGTTGCAATGCAACTCTATTAGTTCGCACATAGAACTGCGGACATAGAACTGCACCTGGACATAATTTCAACCTTTGACCAATTCAGCAAAATAGTTAATGCTGGTTTTCAAATGCTCCTCGCTCATGTCCACAAATGGTATTAGAAACTCACCTTCATTCGTCTTGTCCAAATACCAGGGCGCCAAGCTTAGCAGCGGCAAGTCGGCGATTTTGGCACACTCCAATACTTTTTCATTAGTCATGTTGAGATTCAGTTTGATGTACTGTTGCAATCCGGCGCTTTCTTTAGCGAGACGAACACGCCTGCCAAGTTTGCCTATCAGCTCAGTTACTAATATTCTTCTACGTTGAGCATAAACTTTCTCAGTTCTGCGGATGTGTCGTTCCAGATGTCCCTCGCTAATGAAGTCTGCTAGAGCGCACTGATCTAACAGAGGCAACGCATCGATATCACTATACCGCGCCGATTTTATAAGAGGGATCATCGGTTCGGGCACAACTACAAAACCGAGTCTGAGAATCGGCCCGAGCAGCTTCCAAAAAGTAGAGAAATAAATGACGGAATTTGTCTTGGATAATGCTTGTAATGCCGGTAACGGACGCGTTGTGTAGTTGTACTCACTGTCGTAATGACTTTCAATGATCAATGCGCCCTTGCGATTGGCCCACTCGATCAAAGCTTGTCGTCTTGAAGCTGACAGAACAGCTCCTGTGGGATTATGGTGCGATGGTGTCACGTAAACAAGTTTGACAGTTTCGATAATTGCATCCAGGAGCTCGACCCTGAGTCCATTTTCATCGATCGCAATTGGTATCAACTGGGCGCCATACGTTAGAAAAACCCTTTTAGCCGACCGACTGCCAGGTTCCTCCACCACTACATTGTCTCCAGCATTTACGAACAATCTGGCAATCAGATCAAGCGTTGGCACGCCTCCAGGCAAGATTGCTATTTGTTCCGCAGTGCAAGTCACACTATGAACTCTTCCCAAATAATGAGAAATCGCCGCACGCAATGGCTTGTAGCCCAACGGATCTCTTTCGGGGCGCAGCAAAATGTTGCTGCGGTTCAAATGGGAAAGAAGGTAACGTCGCCATGCGTCGAAAGGAACATGCTCTGCGGGCGGCACTTCCGCATCAAATTCTGAGCAGCCTAATTCCATTATTTGCTTGGCGTAATTGGATAAGTTTTGCTCGAAACAAAAAAGATCTTCTGCTGGAGCGGCAGGCACGAGTGTGGTCTCATTTGGCACAGTCACAACTGTGACTTTGTCCTGGTTCACACTCAAAAAACCTTGTGCCAGCAATACTTCATAGCTGCGAATTACAGTCTTTCTCGACACGCCAAGGCGTTTTGCCAGCTCGCGGGTTGACAGAACAGCCTCGCCTTCCGGCAAGCGTCCTTGCAAAATAGCTTCACGCATAGTTGTAATAATCTGCTGATAGAGCGGTTCTTTTTTCGTCCCGTCCAAAACTATCGGTAGAGGTGTGTTTTTGCTGACCATTTGAAGTAGCTCTTTTGGGTTGGAACTTATACTACGCTCGTTCAATAGTGGAAACAAGATTGCAAGCGTCTCTACTTCGGCATTAGAAATGCCGACCCCGGAACACCGAAAGATGAGGCAAAACTTTATCCGTCTTCAATTGCAACCCATCGCTGCTAAAGTAGTGGCTGACCCTCATCACTAATTTCTGGTGGCAGATGTGGTATCTAAATATTTGTTTGGACAGTCAGTCAATGCCGTCAAACCAATCCTGCACGCTATTACCGAGTACTACAGTCAAGCAGTTTCGGATCCAACGCAACTTCTTTAACCCGTTCTTAATATGAGCGGTGGCACCATGTGAGTGTGTTGAATATCTGAAAGGGGTCCAAAGTGCGTAAACGAAAAAAGAATCGGGCACATCCTTGGTTTAAAAAGTTGCTCCTTGGTGCATTCATGTGGCTAGCAAAGAAGGTGCTCGAGCCGATTCCAGTATTGTGTGCGTTCGCTGAAATCGTCGCCTTTGCGGTGTAATTCGATCGCCTTACTGCTAAGAGATCCGATCACGAACCTCTAAGGTTGATCGCTTAGCTGCAATTTGTTATGCGTTCATGTCTGCGTCCGAACATACTAACGCAGCGTGCCCTGTCCATCTTTGCTTTCTGTTGGAGAAGACTTTCGGCTATTTCTGTCTTTCCTGTGATCTGATAAACAGGTGCCAAACGATCGGCGATCCGCAACTGCATGTTCAAATCTTTGCGCATTCCGGCCTCGACAAAAGCATCTTCGTAAAACTGTTCGGCGATGATGAATTGTCCTCTGTCAGCCATCCGTTCGGCTCGACTGAAGTTGACATAAGTCATTGGTAAACCATCCGTCAATCGTTCGAGCTTCTTTTCTAATCGTTGCGCTAAACCTTCGTCACCTTTGTTTCGCAGGAAGACGGCATAGTCCCAAAGGAAGAACATATAATCGTTGAATCCGATCGAATTGCGTTCGATTCTTAGCGACTTCCAGATGTCATAGATTTGCTTGTAAATGGTATCTGCGACATCGGGCTTATTCATCAAGATGTGTATGAATGCTGATTCGTTCAAGGCGCTGGCGAAAGCTGGTAAATCCTTTCTTTCTTGGGCCTTTTCCGCGATTGTATCGATGTACCTTTTGGCCAGCGAAAAATCCCGTTTCAGCAAGGCTGTTTTGGCTAATGCCCGCTGTCCCCATCTATTGCGGTCGGCTGGTTGAAGCACCATTTTGGGTTGCACTTCGTCAGCGGCATAAATGGAATATTGCGAGTTGGCGATGACGCAATCATTGCTAAACATAAGAACAACCTCGGGTTGGGTAACAAGCGCACACTGGTTTGAAGTAGTGTGATTGTCGTACCAGTCCGAGGTTTATGACAGGGGAAAAACCCTGAGCACAATGTTCCGAAAACTACATCATGCGACGGCTAACATCGCTAATGTCGAATTGCGTTTTTTGCAGATCAGAGAAGGTGTGATCCAAGCTCTGGGCCAGGTCATCGAGTTGGCGCTGTGAGCTGCCGTCATTTATTCTTTTTAGTTCGTCGATCTGTTTTTGCAAATCATCTTTGCTACGCAGCAGATCCGTTTCTCTTACGAGTAGATCACGCTTGCGTTGTTGCAACCTGCTGATTGCGGTTGGATCAGAAATGACAGCCATGGCTGCTGGTTCAACGACAGCACCGATGGTGGCCGTTACGAGCAAACTGGCTACGAACGTTTTGATTAATTGGTTTGGTTTGTTTTTACGCATAATTGCCTGCCTCCTTTCAGGATGTAGACAGAATACATTCTGAAATGGAGTTGATAAAGAGCCACTTTTATGTTTTGATACCAGTCCACTTTGGGTGAGTTCCATGGATTTTCTCGTAAATTTAGACCCGACCGGATCAATTCCGATGCACAGACAGATCTACGAAGAGGTAAGACTGGCAATACTTTCCGGTCGCTTGTCAGCCGGCCATAAAATGCCCTCGACAAGGGCTTTATCCCAGTCCCTTGGCATTTCCAGGGCTACTGTGACGATGAGTTATGAGTATCTTCTAAGTGAAGGATACTTCGAATCCTTGACAGGGTCCGGCACTTACGTCAGCAGGCACTTACCGGAAGACCTTCTATATGTAGATCCGGATGTCCCTATAGACCCAGTAGACGGGCTAGAAGAGACTTCACAACTTGTCACTCCAGCTAAACATATGCGTCTATCTTGGTATGGGCAAAGTCTGGCTTCCCGTAACTGGCTTGATTTTCCAGACGCAGAGCCGAAGATACAATTCACCTTCGGGCGCCCCGATTTGGATGAATTTCCAATGCGCTTGTGGACCCAGCTGTTGTCAAAACACTTAGCAGCCAGGGATTTGACCAGTCTGGACTGTCCGTCGCGGTCTAAAGGTCACCTGCCCCTGCGTGAGGCGTTGGCTGAATACCTCGCCAGTGCTAGGGCACTGCATTGCAACCCCGAACGAATAATCATCGTGAATGGTTCACAACAAGCGATTGCTTTGGTTACTCGAGTTCTCATTGATAGGGATGACTGTGCTGCGATTGAAGAGCCTGGATATCTTGGCGCCCAGAAAGCGTTGATGGCAAGTGGTGCCAATCTGGTGCCTATCCAGGTTGATCATGCCGGTGTGCGAGTTGATGACTTGAAGAAGCGATTCGACAGCGCTTCGGGGCTGTCAGCGAAATTGCTGTATGTTACGCCCTCGCATCAATATCCGACCGGTGTCGCGCTATCACTGCCGCGTCGACTCGACCTGCTATCGTGGGCGGCGCGCACTGGCACCTACATAGTTGAAGACGACTATGACAGTGAATACCGGTACAAGGGGCGCCCTATTCCGTCGCTCGCAGGTTTAGACAAGAATGGATCCGTCATCTATATAGGGACGTTTTCGAAGGTGCTGTTCCCGGCAATGCGATTAGGATACTTAGTCGTTCCCGAATCATTAGTGGATGTGTTTGCAAGAGCCAAGTGGCTCGCAGATCGGCACTCGCCCCTGCTTGACCAACAAGTGTTGGCAGAGTTCATCACCGCCGGCCACTTAGAACGGCACATCCGTAAAATGCGAGGACTTTATGAACAGCGCAGGAAACTGTTTGTCGAGAATCTTAAGCTCACCTTCGGCAATCGCATCTCCATCCTGGGTGACAATGCCGGCATTAGCGTACTGGTCAGGTTTAATACCGAATGTGGTGACGATGAAATCGTGCAGCGCGCCGCGGCGTTGGGTGTCGGTTTATCGAGTACCAAAAAATACTACATCGGTCAACATCGACCAAGCGAATTCTTGTTGAACTATGCTGGACTGAAAGACGAAGAATTGCTGGAAGGAATCCGCATATTAGCGTCTATTCTGAACGAATAATCAACCTTGCTGGATCAATGTCGACAATCATAATCGCGGTAGATTTTTTGATGACCACGTTGTTATCACAAATTGAACCGTTGTTGATATCCAGAACTGCTCCGGGATGTGTAATACACAACTACGGTCATGGTGGAGCGGGGGTCACACTTTCGTGGGGCTGTGCTGCGGATGTTGCAGCATTGGCTAAGTCCAGATTGTTCTTGCAATAACGCAGCGCTCCAACCTTTTAGTATTTGCCTGGATCCTCAAAGAAAACTCAAATTCGCCCGAGATAATAGTTCCATCGACCAAGCCTTTAAAGATTTAAATACTGGTAAACACATGCTGCAAGTAGCCGGATTTCAATCGCCGCATATTCGCACGATAGTAAGCGAATCTTGTGGAGCACAAGTAAGCACTTTGCCTGATGGCACAATTGTTCATCTAAATTCTGATGGTCAAATCATTCAGGCTCAATATCCAAGCGGAATGAAACTGAAGTGTAACGATCATTCTTGCCTTGTTCAGACTGTCGAGGGGTGCTATTGGTATCGCGACTGCAACCTACGCTGGTATGCACTAGACTAGTTTCATTTCTATCGAGAAATGGGTTCGGTCAACATATCTGTAAAATCCTTTCCTGATCCCGAGCTGAAAAGAACAGAAGTAGCGTTGCGTCCCTTCTGGTAACCGGTTGGTTGTTTAAAGCTGGTGGAGTTGGTCGAGACCTTCGATGCTTTCGTAGTGTTCAAGACAACTTCTTTGTTGCCGTCTTTGAAGATTCTCGAAACTCTTAGCGGTACGCCGTCGTCCCCCGGAGGCAAGTTGCACAATTGATTTAACACTCGGGAATTGTTCGTTGCGATTCCTATTTCATTAGTCATCCACACCTCGCGAAGAATTCGCTCTTTGCCAAATTCCACCATGCACAAAAAATATTGTCTGACATGGAGACCGGCAATTTGACCTGTTTTCTTTCCGGGTCGCAAATACTTTCCATTAGTCATTTGATTGGACGCACTTCTATGAAAGAATGTTTGCATCCATTCATCGTGTGACGCTGCAACGTATTGCTTCGTGGAGGCGTTGGTTATAAAGGCATTGAAATTTGGTGCCACGATAATAAGGGTGATGTTTTTGTCGGCTGCTTTCAAGCCATGGTCTCCCAGTGTCACAGTCCACTGCCCTGACGGAGCGTAAGGATTTTCTTGCTCTAAAGCCCAGCCGGAATCGGCTGCTTGCACGCACGCGCAGTTCACGATCAGCATGCTAATCGCAACTGAAGGAAGTGACTCGAGATGTTTGATTCGCCTGATCATGCGCTTCTTAGATTTTTGCTTGGATTCTTTGCCTGAATTAGCTCTGAATATTAACTAGAGTATCTAGCTTTAGTTGTAATTGAAGATGTTGGTTAGTTGTTATTGTTTGACAGCATAACCCTACATTTGATCGTAATTGATTTAACCGGATCGGTTTTAGCTAACGCATTAGCTAGATCAATCGAAATTCGGTTAGTTATGGCTCGACCACGCTTTCCTGAGATCTGGTGAGCTTCGATCAAAGCATGGTCAAAAAGTGCTAGTGCGTTGGCTAGTCGACGGTCGAGGCCATCTCTAAGAGGCTCATGGTTGTGATGCAGCAAAGCTTTTCCGTCATAGCACTTGGCTAAGAATTCAGCGTCTCGGGTAGGATCGCACGCATCAATCATACTGTCGTACATTTTTTCGATAGAATCGAACCTGTCTTCAGCTAATGAAATTTCTCTAGTCTCATGGTCGGCGACCAGCCCAGTTGCTTGGATCCATGTGTCGAAATATCCCGACTTCCTGCCTCGATTTTGGATGTCGTGATTCAGTTGTTCGGAGCAAATTTTGGCAGCCTGCAATGACGTAGGATCTTCTAAATACTTGGTGGCGTTTTGGAGCAGCCGAAACTTTTCCCTCAGTACTTGTGCAGTCTTTGTATCATCATCGGCGATCTGTCCTAGAGGTTTAGATGCTTCATCAATGGTTCTTGCCGTTGCTTCATATTCACCTGCGTTGTATTGCTTACATGCTTTATCGTAGAGCGCAGTTGCTAAATCAAAATCAGATCCGACTGGTGGGTTTGGCTCTTCGAAGAAGGCTCTCGCTGTTTTTACCTTCTTGGCGTTGTTTGCCAGACCGTCGATATATGCCTGGTCTGATGCTTTCATCGAAGGAACGTGCAGTGTCCACCAATCTTGTGACGTTTGTGCTGCTGCATTGTAGCTTTGTGAGCCCAGAACCCATAAAACAGAAGCTGCGATAATCGCTGCTGCTCCAACAACAGCCACTAACCCTAGTGTCGTTGCAAACGTTATCTTGCGCTGATTCGTTTTCTTCCAAATACCGGGCAGGTCTCTTGGCGCCCGCCCGCGCATTAGCCAAGGAATGGAGCCAGAACTGGCTAAATCAAGATCCATCAACAGTTGAGAGATGTTTTGATATCGGTCAGAAGGTTCTTTGGCCATCGCTTTGAAGATCACCTGTTCCAGTCGCTTTACCAGAGTGCTTGTTCGGGCGTCCGCGATTGACGGAGGTGTGTCATTTATTTGTTTGAACAATGTCTCAACGTAGTTTGCCCCCATCAGCGGTGGCACGCCGGCGAGGCACTCATACATCAGGCAGCCGATGGAATAGACATCGGAGCGCGCGTCCGGCACCTGACCACCACATTGCTCGGGGCTCATGTAGAGTGGACTGCCAAATACCTCCCCAGTCTGCGTGAGCTGATGTCTTTTCGCCTTTATCTCGTCGCCGTCATCGACCAATACTTTTGCAATTCCAAAGTCGACGATCTTTACAAAATCCTGTCGTTGTGTGGTACTGAGCAGCATGACATTGCTGGGTTTCAGATCTCGATGGATAATTCCTTGATTGTGCGCTGCTTGCACACCAAGACCGATCTGTTTGAAAATAGCGACGGCGCGCTTGGGCTCAAGTTTGTGTTCCACTTTGAGTAAATCGGCAAGACTATCTCCCTGAATAAAGTCCATGATCATATATGGTTGCGAATCTTCTGTGATTCCACAGTCAAGCACGTTAATTACGTTCTCGTGACTGATACTTCCAGCAGCGATGGACTCTTGCTGAAACCTTTGCAAATTTTTGCCTTGGTAAACTAGATGAGTGTGTAAAAATTTTGCGGCTGCCAGTTTGCCCATGACGCGGTGGCGCACTTTGTACACGACACTCATACCGCCTTCGCCAAGGCGCTCAAGCAGCTCCCATTGATCGCTTTTGAAAGCAAAAGACGATTCATTCACGGGCGAGTTTAAATTCGTCTGAGAGGACTCAGCTCCCGGGTCTTTCCATCTCGTTTTATCGCTTTCAGAACTCATGGCACTGCTAGCAGAAGATTTGCCCTGTTTGAAAACCCTAAAGCATCGTCGCTTTTTTGAGCCGCGAAAGTGTTTACCTATGAATCATATTTGCCACGATACAGTTTAGGACAATCCCAGCGAACCAATCGAAGCGCTGTTTGTTAAGAGTTTTGCGGAATGCCCTCTTTGTCCCGACTAACAGCTCAGGGTTTTCCCTATGTCTAGAAGACTTGTGGGTTGAGACAATTCCGACAGTGGCCTTCAGCCATCACCGAACGCGTTACGAGCCGGTTATAAAAATCAGCTTCGCAACTTCCCCAATTATATAGTGTTATTTAGAAGCATGCTGCAGTGCGGCATTGTAGAGGACTTTTGCATGAAAAGAAATAAAATTTCAATCGCGATGTTGGTTGCTGTAGCGATGTGTGGATCTTTGAGTGGGCCTACCAACGCACAGTCTGGCATGATGATGCTTCCCGAGCCCACACCTGCTCCAGTGATTAGGCAAGTGCCGACGATCGTGAATCACACCGTCAAACCTATCAAGCAGGTTACCGAGACAATGCCGAGCCCGACAAAGCGACCGATCAGCTTTAAGGGACGTATCGTTCACGTTCAGACTAACGCCACCGGCCCAGTGGCTGCGCCAGCACCGGTTATGGTAGCTCCTATGAGTATGGGTGGTTTCGTGAGTAGGGTTAGCGCGCCAACGATTTCAGTTTCGGCACCAAACCAATAGATCGTAACCAGTTTCAACAGCAGGTGTGAAATGAACGCAGGCGAGGCTATTTTCAAGCAGTCGACAAATCCGGTGCCACTGAAAGTGGTGGCACCGGTTGCGGTGGCAACCGAGCAACCAGTTGAGTCCAAGAAAACGCTTCCTTATAGTTGGATCCTCAATCCCGCCGTTGACTTGATTTTCTGTTGCGGCGGACTCTTGTGGTTTGTATTTTTTGCAAACCTGTTGTTCAAATCAAGCTTCCCGAACATCAGCAGCCCGTTTATTTTGTTGACGATTGCGGGAACACATATCCTGAGTGAAACACATACTGCCGCAACTTTAGAGCGTCTGCATCAGAGTGAACCGACTCGTAAAGCTCTGAGCACTTTCGGAAGACTGGCTGCGGTGGTTTGTTTCATGCTCGGAATCGCGTCGTTGGTTACCCCTGGATTACCGAGCATTTTCGCCAAGATCTATTTGATTTGGATCGTGCAACACTTCATGGCGCAAAGTTACGGAATCGCGCTTATCTATTGCTATAAGCGCAACTACATCATGAATCTTTGGGAAAAGCGGATCTTCAAGTTCGCCATTGATGCCACCATTGCTTATGGAATTCTCAAACAATTTACATTCAAAGAATGGTCCGTTGAAAAGTTTATCGGTCAAACCCTTCCGTTTTGGGGTCCGCTGCCGGAGCCTATCTTCGCGGTTGTGGACATTACTTTTAAAATTGCTATTCTCGCTTTTGTCTCGATGATTGTTGTGAAATTTGCGCGCGAACGAAAGATATTTCCGCTACCGGCTGCCTTGTTGACTGTCACCGGTATGGCAATTTTCATGCTTCCTAAGAGCGTCACGAATAGCCTGTGGCTTTACGTTCCAGCCTTTTATCATGGCAGTCAGTATCTCGTTGTTTCCACCTCTTATTACTTAAAAGAGCGCGGACTTCCTGAAAATGTCAGCACTTTCAATGTTGGACGGATGTTGCTTCGACCTACGACTTTGAAATACTTCGCCACTTTGTTTGTCATCGGCATCTTCATCTATGGCGGCGTGCCTGGGCTGTTGCAAGATTTTGGAATAGATTACAAAATCGCTTTTGCCACAATATTTTGCGTCGTGAATTTTCACCACTTCTTAATTGATGCAGCCATTTGGCGGCTTCGTGATCCCAGAGTGCGAAAGTTGCTTATCGCTTGAGTGAGCAAACGCATCTTCGTTATTTCTGAAAAAACTTTGGCAAAGATTAAATCTGCTTTTGAAATTGAACCATTTCGAACATCTAGGCGTTGTAGATTATAAGAACCCTGGTTAAAAACGAAATGAGGCCTCTAATTTATGAGTAGTCGCAGAATAAACCTGTTCTTTTGCATGGTTGGTATTTTAGTTTTTGGCGCGCAAATGGCTGCTTGGGGGCAGCCACAGGCCGCAACTGAAGCCAAGGTAACAGAAATCTTGCGCCAGTCCAAAATCTTACGGGGTGAGGTGCCTATTCGTGTGACGATAAACGCCAACGAAGCGAAGGTGACCATAGCGCTTGGACAGCAGTGCACCGCTAAGGATTGTAAAATCGACGCTGTGCTCCTTTCGAAAAGTGTCATTGAGGCATTTCCTGAGCAAATCACCCGTGTCAAAGTGATGTTCGGCTCTTTGCAAGACGCCGCTGTACAGATGGTTTCAGTCACAGCTGGTGATGTAAAAGCCTATGGCGATGGATCTTTGTCTCAAACGGCACTCTTATCGTCTCTCGAATTGGTCGATGTAAACTCAAACGGTACACATCAAACGCCTGCGAACGGTGTCAAATCCGGCCCGTTCGAAGTAGAAAGGACATTGCTGTCAATACATATTGACCGATTGAAGTCTTTAGGAACCAACGTGAAGGCGTTTCAAAATCTCTTCACCGCATTAGAAGCATCCATAGGCGAAGCTGAGCCGAGCGAAATAGAGCAACATATTGTTGACTTGCGGCAAAAGTTGAAGGAGCAAGATCAGCTGATAAAGCAGGCTGACAATGTCAGGGACGGCCACAGTATTTCTAGCAGTCGAGATACACTGTTCATGCAACAATACGGGCATCGGCGCAAGTTATTTAATGCTTCGCCAAACACTGTTAGTACTACACCAACTTTGAATGATAATCGACACAGTGAAGATCAGGTGCCAACGACTACTACACGCCCACCAGCAGGCTCATCTCTCGAGAGAAGTCTAGCTATCCGTCAACGACTTCGCTCACTTCGCCAGTCGGGGCAAGATGTTTCCTCGCAGAACCAACAATTAACTCAGGCGCAAAAACTCATGGCAGAAGGCAACGTGGATCAGGCACGCAATATTATGGATAGTTTGGCTCATAGTTTAGGTATGCAATAGTTTCTGTGTAAAAAAAATCAGTCTCTGACTCAAGTTCGCTAAGTGCATGTCATTTAGGAATTTTTCGACGACTCGGAGCAAGTAATCTGTTAACCCCTCCTTAATTGAACCCTGTAAACATAGCGTCAGTCGGCTGTGTAAATGGAGGGTTTGATATGACAGTCTTAATTGGAAGCTGGGAATTTGAAGGTCCGTTCAACAAGACGGATGAGCTGCGTTCAGAGCCTGGTTTGTGCGCTATTCTCCACACCGAGAAAGAAAATATTGAACTGGTAGAAATGGAAGAAACGGATTGTGTCAGAAGCTTCATTGAAAAGCACTCCAAGTTTCATTTTTCCGACCGCATGCCTACTGATAATTTTGCAGTTGCTGTTTACTATTGCTCTGACCTCACATCCTCCTTGCGTCAGGGACTCATAGAAGAAGTGATGAAGGAATTCGACCAAAGCGCCGAAGAAGAATGGGTTGCCCATCCAGCTCCGCTTGCTGTGACCACCTGATATAAGACTGATTTCACATGGGAACAATTAGGTGCGCGCCGCGCTCTCTTAGGCCGTCACCAATTTTGGAATTTCTCATGTCATCACTTGCACCGAACGCCGAATTACTACAACTTTCGCTTGACCTCTGGCAGGAAGCAGAGGTTGAACACGAAGATGTGAAGCACGCAGATTGTCCGGCATGTTGGAAGGCATACATGGCAAATCTGTTGTGGAAAAAAGTGACCGGTTTGTTGGCGCCCACGAGTTACTACGAAGAGCACCGCCAAGCCGCTCGTCGCAATCGAAAAATCGTCACCTTGATCCATTCGAGATTGAGAGCTGCCTAACTGCTTTGAGCAAGTTCCCAGCAAGGTTTTAGGGTTTTACCTAGTTCTTTGATTTGGCATACTTGTTATTCTCAGCAGATGTCGAAACTTGCTGCCTGCACACTTTTGTTTATCTTGTACTTTTTCTGCGCCTCAAATTTTTGGGCTGTGCAGGACGTGGACAACCCTAGCGCTGAAGAACTCTATCGGATGTATCAAGACTCGCCTCGGCGCCATGTCGACGGCAGTACTTCACAATTCACGAGCAAGAGCGAATTTACCACTGGTGCCAATAAAGTGATAAAGGCCATGCAGAACAATCGACCTTTCCAGACAAATTTTTCTGGTATGCCCAGTCATTTACTGCTGCCCGAATCTTACACAGATCCAGAATTCGGACTTCCTTCGCAATCACTAGGCTGTTGTAGGCGCGACCCAACTAGTCCCGGTCGTCGAGCCGCATTGCTTTGGTATGCAGACCGAGGCAAGTATCCGATTAACAGCACCAAGCCTCGACATCCTGCAGCGAGCGTTCCGCAAGCCGCTCAATGGGCGCCCTTTTCAAGCGATGGCGCTAGAGGTGTCAAATGGCCCGGCGCCAAGGAACTTTCGTTTCGACTCTCCTCCTAAATACTCGTTAAATGTCATAGTAAACGGCTTTCAGGAATTATCTCTAAAAGCTGTTCAGGATAGCGGCGAAGGTAGCTTAGCGTGGTCGTTCAGAAACATGGGCGGCACATCTGAAATTAATCAGCTGAGCAACTCTGACGGCACGTTGACCAATTACGGTAAAGAAGTTGCAGCGTACATCGCTGAGTAATTGTTGTGCTTTTGTTGGATGAGTTCGACGTCTTCAATTTGCGTCGAGTCGTGGATTTGGTCAACGCGTGACTGGAACTAGACCTTTTCGCCTGAATTAATACTATAGAATTTAGTATAAAAATCGAACGAAAAAGAGAGAGATGAGAACGGCGGCATGCGCCACCGTTCTCTCTCAAGTTATTAGCTCAGGTCTCCAGGCTATTTGTCCCAGAGGGCGCCGTGGCGAATTTCCACACCCCAGACAGTTCGTTCTCCGTCGATCATCTGCTGGGCGCGGGTGAGCAGCTCGCAGCTGTGATTCACCTTCTGCTCAGCCCGAGCGGCAAGGGCAATCGCATTCGGAGTGATGCGCCGCTGCACCGCTTCCGAGGCGTCGGCGCTGACAACCGATTCCACCTGCTGCAGAGCGAATTCGGCGCTGCAGAGGTACTCGACCACATCGGCAAGCATGAGATCCACGCAAGCAGTTATGTCCGCAGCGATGCGCAGCCTGGTCGGTCCTGGACAGAGTTCGGTCGTCAGTTCGTCGGCGCGCTTGATCGCCAGTTTCACGCGGGAGCGGAGCGCGGCGATTGATTGTTTGGTCAGGTTCATTTGATTTCGTCTCTCAAAGAGTGGTGGCATGCCGAATTGCACGCCACCGAGGTTGAAAAATATTTCGAGCAGCAAACTGCCGCTTATTCGGGCGGAAGATCCTGCAGCGACAGCGTTCTGCCATCGAAGTGATACGACAGCGTCTCTTTCAGGACGCGCTCGCCGAAGAACCACCAGCGCTTCGAGTGACGCCGCGCCAGAACATAACTTCCGGGCTTCAACGCCGCCAGTATGGTGGTTTCGTAGCCAAAGAACGGCATGTAGTTGGTGACGCCGCTGGCAACGGACTCGAACTTGTTGGTCAGGTATTCGACGGTGCCGTAGCCGCCGCTGCCAACATCGAAGAAGACGAGAGCCCCGTCTTTGTCGTCGGCGCGTTCCGGAATCAGCTCGAAGAAGCCGTCTCGACCCAGCCGCACAGAGGTGCGTAGAATCAGCATGCGGTGCCCATCGAACTGAACATCACCGTTGCCGAGTCCGATGCGGACGAGCTCCGATGTGACGTTGACGATCATGCTTTCATCCAGACGAATGACGCGATTTTCCGCGTCATTCGAAATTCCTTCCGTTGGCTGCGAAGGACGATGGTCCTTGATGTAAATCATTCCGGGAGTCATACCCAGGCTGGAAATAAATTCACGTTCGATCTGCATGGTAAGGCATTTCATGATGCACTCCTTTCGTGGTGGGGCATCGGTTTATATAACCAAGACGGGGCACCGCTACCGGTGTCACTATCTCAGCGCTTGTTAAAAACTTTGAAAACTGACTCATGTCTGTTCTGGCAGAACGCGCGGTGATGAAGTGTTGAGCGTTGTGCAGGGCTTCGCGAGTTTGGAAAGCGTACGATGACGCAGCTGTGCGAATCTGTTCCACAATTGCAGTGCCTGTTCCCAACATCGGATGATGTTCTTGAATTGCCGAAGTGGCTTTTAGAGTTTGGGTTTGAGGAGCCTTGGTTTTTGGAAGAGAAGAAATGAGTGTCTCTATGTAATCAGAAAGTGTGCGTCTACAAAGCCCCCGGTCTTTCGTGCGGCTGGAACTGTTAGAGTCCTATTTGTGCTGTAGTTGTGGCGTAGCTGAGCCGCTGGTGTCATCGCTCAGTTTTTCGTCTATATAAATCAAGACTTTAATAAATGAGTTTTAATTCTGATCAAGTTGCGCGAGCTTAGCTTTCTTCTTGTTATATGCAAATTGGGATTCGCTGCCCAAAGCGCAATTAGCAGCTCTGTGAGGCTCAGCCCTGAATCGACAAAGTTAGCGGAGCCGCAGAATCTGATTTTCGCTCCTGATTTTGATGCGTGATTCTCGGATATAACTTCATGAAGCCCGAAAGGCTGAATCCGTGGGCGTCAAGCCCTTTTGTTAAAGCGATGCATAATGCACTTCTTCACGATTCGAAATGTAAGTGGTGCGGGCATGATTGCTCGCGCAACATGCGCTACGAATGAGGTGCTGTGAGTGCGGAACGAAATGGTGCATACCTCGTCTTGTCGACTGATAGTCGTTCCGAGGTGTAACATGCCGTACGTTTCAATTGAAGATTTGCCGAATCCGGTGCGCAATTCACTGCCTACACACGCTCAGGAGATTTTTAAAGAGGCATTTAATAGTGCATATTATGAGCATGAAAATGACGTTGACGAAGTGCGGGTGTTTAAAATTGCGTGGGGCGCAGTGAAGAGAACCTATGAAAAAAAAGGCGACAAGTGGGTCCGAAAGGCCAAAAAAGGCAGCTAATTCAACGACGAAGTCCGGAAGAGCGAGCACGACTGTCATAACGAAGAAGTCCGTTCCAACTAGGAAAACGGCCTCAACAATCAAGAGTGTCCCTAAGACGTCTTTTGCAAAAGAGCGGCAAATTCCCGACAAGATTGTGCCAGCCAAATTGGCCGACTATCTTGAAATTATGACTATTGCTGCGTTTCAAGCCGGTATTAGTTGGGCGATGATCCAGAACAAGTGGGAGCACTTTCGAAATGCATTTTCGAATTTCGACCCGGTTGGTGTTTCCAAATTCACGCAGAAGGACATTGACCGACTAATGCAGGATCCAGGAATCATGCGCAGTGAGAAAAAAATTCGCGGCACGATCGGCAATGCGTGCGTGATGCTCGAGTTGGCGACTAAACATAACGGTTTCCAAAATTATCTGCGCTCTTTCGATAGCTACGAAAATCTTAGCGACGACATTCAAAAGCGCTTCAAGTATGTCGGTGAATTGAGCGTTTACTATTTTCTTTTTCGGGTGAACGAAAAAGTGCCACCATTTGATCCGTGGATCACAACCATTGAAGGCGACCATCCGCGTATGCGCGAGATGGTGGAAAAGTCGACCACAGCTGGCTCTTAGTCATCGCTTTAACATAAAGTTACGGTCATTCACAATTCGAAATTACAGCTAAATTGCGATCACGCGAGTGGCGCGTTGTTTCGTTGATTCGATTAGTTTAGCGTTAGGCAGATCGGTACTCTCAATTTTTATGCGCGTTTCGACTTCATTGCGGCCACCTGCTGCATGTCTCTCCAGTAAACGTGGCATGAGAGTTTCGATCGTGGAATCGATGAACCAGATTTCGTCGAAGAGCTCGGACAATTGCTTCCAGGGCTGTTGGTCCAACAATAGATAGTTGCCTTCGGAGACGATGATTTGGTGCTGCGGAGCTATTTCAATGCCGTTTTCAATTGACGCTTCAATTGACCGATCAAATAGGGGACAAAATACTGATTCATTTTGCCTCTGCTTTAAGTTCTTGATCAGGTCGACAAAGCCATTTGCGTCAAATGTTTCCGGGATGCCTTTGAGCGCTCGAAGTTGTCGTCTGTCCAACTCCTCATTCGAGTAATGGAAACCATCCATTGGCACGACGATAGCCAACTGATTTTTAAGCTGCCTATTAACCTCGTGCACGAGTTGGGCAGCAAATGTGCTCTTGCCCGCTGCTGGTGCTCCGACTAAACCCAATAAGTATCGCTGGGAGCTGGCTTCTTTTGCTTTGATAAGTAAGCGCGCCCACTTTTCTACGGTGTCAGGCGCAGCCAGTTTGTTTCGATCCATTTTGGTCGCCCCTTGAATTCGCACCGCCATGGTGCTCACGTCAATGCTTACTGAGGATACGTTAGTTTGGCACCGCCCATAGTGCTGCTTCGGTAATGCTTGCTCTTGCCTTAAATTATTCTCTCATAATTCTTCAATGCAATGTGGTGCGGCAACTAGTTTTGCTGCTCTGGTGGAATCAGCGTTATGCGTAAGCGCTGACGCGTCTACTCTAGTTCCATTTCCTAGTGTTGGCCTGGGAATTACCCTATTGAGAAGTGATCACGAAATCTCCATAATCACTTCACTTAGTAACCGAAAAACTAGCTGCAAAACGCATTCATCACTATTTAGGGGTGTTTGCGCTTTCTGTTCACGTTGTCTCCAAGGCGGGACAAACGTATCAGTGATTCCAATCAGGAGTTATCCATGTTGTCTCGCTCTTTTTTAAATAGCCCAGCCTACCCACACTCTGATCTTCTGAGTGTGCGAAAAGGTTTGCGTGATGAATTCAATGTTTTGCGTGGATTACCGGACAATCGCCCCAAGAACAAAGAGGCCAACCTTAATGCTTGGCTAGTTTCGCGCAACTTTGACATTTTGTTCGTGTGCGGCATTGCTCCTTGGATTTTCGGCTTCCTTTGCTTTGTTGTTACTGGCGCCGGAGGAATCTTCGCAACTCCAAAACATCCTCAACATTTGCTCACAATATTCTTCGTATTTAGTTCTTTACTGATCGGTGAATCACATCAATTTACCTCAATCATTCGTTACTATACGGCTTTTCGTTCTCGGTCAAAAACCTATCGAATTCAACGAATTCCATTCTGGTTTCTTTACTTCGTAGCGCTTATTATTTGCATCGCTATCGCTTTCCCTTCGTTGTCCGAATTTGTAAATTGGTTCAGTCCGTTTTTCCAAACAGTCTTTGTGTGGGCAATAAGGCTCTTTCCAGTCGTTCTGATGCAGCATGTTTGTGCTCAGGCCGCAGCGGTGGAATTGATCTATTGCAGGCGGGCTGGCTACTCGATAAGTAAAGGCGAAAGAGGCAGTTTCGACTGTGTAATTTGGTTGCTAATAGCTGCGGGGGCGTTTAGTATAGCTGTTCCATTTTCAGATCCATCAGTTCCAACGCTTCCATTCACTCCATCAATGGCTGATTCTTTTGTTGTTGCTTTTCGCGCATGTTCCGCGATCGCCGCTTCGTTGTTTGCTGTTCACATCGTCAAGAGAGGTCTCGAAACGAAGCAGTGGCCGCCATTGGGTGCATGGCTTTTGTGGACAAACTTGGCGCTATTGATTCTTCTGCCACTGCATATGATGCTATATGTGTGGCTTTTTGTGCCGGTGTTCTTGCATGCCTCTCAGCATTGGGCTCTTGCGTGGAGCACGCAGCAAAAGGAAGGGTCGGATACAATCGTGAATTCGGAGAGTCGAAGCAAGATTGGTGAAATTCGACGCCTTATGCTGCCGTCCTTGGTACTCACGCTGATCATGCTTGTCTTCCCGGTGGGGAGCTTGTTTGGTGGCGCAGTCTTCGTGTCCATGTTCATATTCTACGTTCATTATTTCGCCGACCGTGTGGTTTGGCGGCCCAAATCATAGGAGGATAAGATGACTTACCACCGAAAATTAATTGAGAACGTGCCTCTTTGGCTACCAGTTTTGTTAGCTCTTGCAATGCCTATTGTGTCGGTCACATCAGCTTACGCTACGCAACTTAACGCGGTCGGTGTGGTGACGCCTGAGGGTGCCTTCGCAGAATCCTTTTCCAGCATTGGTCCGAGAGAGTTTATTGCGGTAGTGAATTCTGAGACCTTCATGGTTCGCTGGCTCCAGACAGCAGGTAAGGACAGGACGCATCTTCTTTGGTCTGCATACCCTGCCAGTATTCGCGGTCAGATCTTTAGTGGTCAGCCGGCTGGCGGCAATCCGCTTGTGACAGGTGGATGGTAAATTCCGCCTTCATTGAGATCGCGATCCACGTCTGTGATTAACCGTTGTGATTTTGCTAGATCCCTAAATCAATCTGCGAATAGCCACTTTGGACTTTGCTCGATGCCAATCCCAATCCCAATCTCAGTCGTTAACCACTGTGACTTGTGAATGGAAACTCGAGCACTGAATTTCCAATTAACATTCTCAACGTGGAGTTATCGAATTTGGTGTACGGATAGAAATTTGGAAAGTGGCTGACTGACCGGGTTCAATCGTTGTTTTGGCAGGCTTCTTTGTGGAAAACGATTGAGCCTTCCGAATCCGCTGCAGCAAGTGCCGAAAAGGCCATCTGCGATTTTTCATGAACCCTCTCAACTAATAACGACGACACTAATAACATATCCACAAGTTGCCGTGGTTTATTAGGACAGCAAGATGATAGCTGATCAAGGTCCGTTTAAATTTGGGACCAATGGAGTGTACGTGCTTGTCGATTGCCACTGCGTGTAAGACGGTGCGAACAGGTTGAGGCCGAAACCGCCAACTGGTGGTGCGAACATTGAACCACCGTATAGAGGCGGGCCGCCAAGGGTTGGATAGCCACCACCGTAAAATGGCGGGGCGCCAAACATTGGAGTCGGGTTTGTAATTGGATTTAGATTTGGCATACCCAAGCCACCACCATAGCCATACGGTGACGGCGAGCCGAAGTTAAGGTGGAAATTCTTGCCGAGGTTGATGCCAACATTGTTGTTGTATGGATTGTATGGCGTTCCAAAAGGCATCCCGAAAGGTGCTCCGTACGGTGATCTGTAAGGCATCCCATACGGAGACACTGGATAGTTTGCCTGCGGATAAAAATTCATCGGTTGTCCGTAAGCGTTGTACACAGGGGCTGGCAGGAAGTTCCAGGCTGGTTCGCTGTAGACTTCAAGGTTACTGTAGTTCTGCCTAACTCCGCCTGGAGCGGTGCGATCGATGATCGGAACGATGTGTCCTTTTGCATCCACAGGCACTCCAAGATTCGAAAGGTCCATTTGAATTTTCGCAGGTTTGGGGGCTCGTGGTGTCGGCGTTGTCTCTTCCATGAACATATTGCCAGACTCGTCCTTGATATCCTGTCCGGCTGCGAACGACGGCGCAGCGAGCGGCGCCGTGAGAATCAGGACGGTAGTTAGTATCATTCGCGCTTGGGTTTGAGATTTCATGGTGGCGCTCCACATTACGGAATCAATGATCAATGTCCTCCAAGTTTTAGGACGATTCAAAGCTATCTTGTTTGACTAATTCTGTACCGGAGGTATGACTGGCTGAGCATCTTTAAGAGCGGACGGTTTGTCGGTGACTGCGTTGGTTGAAGGTGTTCCGTCATCGTGGATTACCGGTGCATTTTTGATATCGGAGGATTTCTCAGGTACTACGGTTGTTGTAGGCGCTTCGAGTAGAGTTCCGGAAATTGTCGAGTCTGTTGCCACCGCTGACGTTGTCGCTGTCGAAGTTGTCGCTGCTGCTGCTGTCGCCGGTGACGTTGTCGCTGCTGCTGCTGCTGACGTTGTTGTCGCCGCTGACGTTGTCGCTGGTGCTGCTGACGTCGCCGGTGCTGCTGACATTGTCGCTGGTGCTGCTGACGTCGCCGGTGCTGCTGACATTGTTGTCCCGGCTGATGTTGTCTCACTTTGAGTAGTATCGGTGCGGGATGCAGTTTCAGTTGAAATACTACCGCTATTGAAATCTTTTAGCTTCGCTAACAATGTATTCATTGGCTCAATCGAATCAGACGGCAGCTTGCACGACACTGTCTTGCTGATTCCCATTTTTGTTGCAGTTACTTCCGCACTAGCGCCGTCCGGGTTTTTGGGCAATATGTGTGACTGTACAATCGTCACCCACATTTTTGCATGCACTCTCAATCCCTTGATATTACTTACAGTCAGCGAACCATCGGCTTCTTCGAGGACATCAAATGAGACTAGTTTGTCCAAACTGACCTGGTCAACATCGGGATTATCAATTTGTTTGACGAACTTATCGTCCAGATTCATTTGAATTCGGTCTCCCTGATCCAATTTGCAGATGGCGATCAGGTTCACACCCGATTGCTTGAATGCTTCGGCCACCGGCTTATTTATTTCGCTCAAATCGATCGTGCGATATGTTTTTGCCAGTGCAGCAAGATCCGCGAGCATCTCAGGGTCTTCGGTACCAATAATTTTGTATTGCTCGCCCGCTTTCTGGAACGTTTGGGCGGCTTCAACGTACTTTTGGTTCTTTTGATAACACTCACCTAATCTTTTCAAGCTAAGTGCCATGGACGGATCGTGCTCGCCGCAATTTTCAGCCTCAGCGACCGCTTTCAACCAAGTCGACTCGCCGCGCTTATAGTCGCCGGCTTCAATCGCCTTTTGTCCAGTCTGGCTTAATCGTTCCCATTTGGGGCACTCTGCTTGTGCCGCCATGGTCGTTGACACAGCCAGAAAAAGGCTTAAACAGGCGATCTTGTTGTTCATGGATCCTCGGGAAAACGGGTTAGTATGTTAGAGAGTTCATCTTGAATACCATGGACAAAGGCGCTATCTGTTGGATATTCACGCTCGGACCGGTATCATATGTGTCAGTAATAATATTAGATCAATCGGTTAGTCTATGAGAGATTACATTCTTCTTTATATCAACGGCAAAGAGCATCGCATTGGCGGCGAGCAAGCATTCGTTCCGATCACCGATTATTTGCGCTATGAGCAGGGCGTCTGTGGAACTAAAGTAGTGTGTGCCGAGGGCGATTGCGGTGCTTGTACAACACTGATCGGACGCGTTAGCGGGAATGGCATTGAATACAAGGCTGTTAACGCCTGCATACAGTTTATTTTTCAGTTGGATTGTTCGCACGTAATTACGGTCGAAGGTTTGAAACTGAATGACCAGTTAAATGCCGTGCAACAGTCGATGGTTGATTGCCATGGCGCTCAATGCGGGTATTGCACACCTGGCATCGTCGTTGCCATGTGTGGAATGTACAACCGCACCTGCCCGGTCAACATTGAAACAATCAAAGAAGAATTGACGGGAAATCTCTGTCGGTGCACAGGGTATGAGTCGATTATGCGTGCTGGTTTGGCGGTCGACGAAGCGAGATTGTTTAAAGCGGACGACCACTATCCACCGGCTGCAATGGTGCGCGCTTTCAAAGAGCACGTCGGCAGCCCCATTCTAATCTCAGCTGGCGAGAGGACATTTTTCAATCCAGTAAACGTCGGTGATGCCGTTCGATTCAAGGCCGATCATGCTGGCACTGTAATTGTCTCTGGTGGCACCGATGTTTCCGTGAACGCGAACAAGCGCGGCATGGCGCCTACAAATTTGATGTCGACTTCGAACCTGCCTGGCTTGACTGAAATCTGCATTCGGGAAAATGTTTTGGAAGTAGGTGCGCGTGTAAACCTGCGTGATCTTGAATTGTATGTGAAAGATCTGATTCCCGAGTTTTATAAGATGTTGTGGATCTTTGGTTCGCCCCAAATTCGGTGCGCAGGAACTCTGGCCGGAAACATCGCGAATGCTTCTCCGATAGGCGACACACTGCCATTCTTAATGGTGATGGACGCTGAGATTGAGGTGACAGGCACGGCGGGAACGCGTCGTATCAACATGAACAGTTTGTATACTGGATACAAAACTCTTGCCCTCAAGTCAGACGAATTGATTACGCGGATATTCATTCCAGTGCCAGAAAAGAGCGAACTGCTGAAACTGTATAAAGTCTCTAAACGTGAGCAGTTAGATATTTCGTCGTTCGGTGCGGCAATCAGAATTCAACGCAATACAAAAATTGTAGATGCGAAACTCGCTTATGGTGGAATCGCAGCAGTGGTTTTGCGCATGAAGAAAACAGAGGAATTTCTCAAAGGCAAAGAATTTACGCTGGAAACATTCAGGGCGGCTGGTGAGGTGGCGAAGAGCGAGATTACGCCTTTGTCTGATGTGCGAGGCAGTAGTGACTTTAGGTTTCAATTAGCCGAAAACATTCTGCTCAAGTTCTTTTACGAAACTGCTGATGAGAGGGAATTGGCATGTCTATAGTCGGCAAAGATATTCCTCACGATTCAGCTGTTGGCCACGTTAGTGGTGAGTCAGTCTATATCGATGACATTCCATTCCAAAAAAATGAACTGCTGGTTGATTATGTTGGCAGCCCTGTCGCGCATGGACGGATAAAATCTTTGGACCTGACGGAGGCCGCCAAGATTCCAGGTGTGGTCGGTCTCTACACATATAAAGATCTCGGCGGCATCAACAAGTTTGGACCAATACTGCAAGATGAGGTTTTGCTTTGCGAAGACCACACGTCTTTCATCGGCGAGCCGATCGTCGTGATCGCTGCAGAAACCGCCAAAGCAATGAAGCTTGCAAAGAAGGCGATCAAGCTGGATATCGAAGAACTGAAGCCAATCCTCACTATTGACGAAGCGAAAGCGCAGAAAGCTTTTATCGATCGAACTTACACAATTAAACGCGGTGATATTAAAGCTGCTTTCAAAGGCGCGAAACATATAATTGAAGGGACGCTCGTCACAGGTGGGCAGGATCACTTCTCGCTCGAGTCACAAGCAGCGATTGTTTATCCTGGCGAGAACAATCAAATTGTCATCCATTCTTCGACTCAGGCACCATCTGAGGTGCAGCAAGTGGCGGCAAGAGTGCTTGGGTTGCAGCAAAATCAAGTTATTTGTATTACTAAGCGAATGGGTGGCGGGTTTGGTGGCAAAGAAACACAAGCCACTCATCCTGCTGTAATGGCCGGTCTTGTCGCTCTTAAGACGAAACGTCCAGCCAGAATTATTTATACGATTGACGATGATATGAAATATACGGGAGGACGGCATCCGTTCCAGAACGACTATAAGGTTGGCTTCGATGATGAAGGCAACATCCTGGCTTTGGAAGCGCACTTATACACTGACGGTGGTGCAGCGAATGATTTGTCTACTGCAGTTTTGGGGCGCGCACTGACACATTCTGATAACGCGTATTACATTCCAAACGTCGAGCTGTTTGGATATATTTGTAAAACCAACTATCCTCCGAACACGGCGTTCAGAGGGTTTGGTGGTCCTCAGGGCGTGATCATGATCGAAAACATAATCGAGGAGATCGCCGCTTACTTGAAAGTCGACGCATTTGAAGTGCGTTCCAAAAACTGTTATGGATTGGAAGATCGCAACGTTACTCCTTATGGTCAAATCTTGCAGAACAATACGCTGCCGCGCCTGTTCCGCGAGTTAGTGCAAACGTCGGATTACAAATCGCGTTTGGAAAACGTAAAGGAATTCAATAGCAAGTCGCGAACTCATTTGAAGGGTATTTCTTTTACCGCTGTGAAATTCGGAATATCATTCACCAACAAGTTTTTGAATCAAGCGAACGCACTGGTAAACATCTATTTGGATGGCTCTATCCAGGTTTCGACCGGGGCCACTGAAATGGGGCAGGGTGTCAATACAAACATTCAGCAGCTCGTCGCCGAAGAGTTTTCTATCGATCCTAAATTCGTTATTGTCATGACGACGTCCACTGAAAAGAACAACAACACATCCGCAACCGCAGCCTCCTCTGCTACCGATTTAAACGGCAGTGCGGCAGTAGATGCCTGTCAAAAGTTGAAGCGAACATTGTCAGAATGTGCCGCCGCGTATTTTTCAAGCAAAGAAGTTGGGATTGGCAATTATTCCGAGAGCATTGTTTTTGATGATGGATTTGTTTTTGATCAGAGAAGACCGCGTAACCGTATCGCCTTTGCGGAATTGATAGGCATGGCATACCGCGAACGCCGCAGCCTTGGAGAACGCGGCTATTACATAACCAAAGGAATCGACTTCGATTGGAGTATTGGTCAGGGAAATCCGTTCCTGTATTTCACCAATGGTTGCGCTGTTTCAGAGGTGCTTATCGATAGATTTACCGGTCAATTGAAAGTCGAGCGCGCGGACATCCTAATGGATGTGGGCAGACCAATCAATCCTGGTATCAACCGCGGGCAGATAATCGGTGCCTATATTCAAGGGCTCGGATGGGCGAGCATGGAGGAGTTGAAATATTCCGACAAAGGCGCTTTGCTCGCGCATTCTCCGACAACTTACAAAATTCCAAACATACACGATGTGCCACCAATATTGAACGTGAACACCATCGACAATGACACGAATACCGCCAATGTGCGAGGCACCAAAGCGGTAGGAGAACCGCCGTTTGTGCTGGGAATTTCGGTCTGGACCGCTGTTAAGCACGCACTATCTTTCGTTTCAAATGACGAATTACCGAGACTTTCTTTGCCTGCTACGAACGAGCAAATTTTGTCGCGGTTAACGCACTACCAAAAAAATACTAAATCAACAAAAGCAAAGGACAGGGCTGCCGCATTGGCGCCTTGATTTAACTTGATTACATACTACGAAAAAATGAATGATCTGTTACTAGACAACACACCGTTTGTAACCGTCACGGTCGTCGACGCTATTGGCAGCGTGCCTAATCAAATCGGGGCCAAGATGCTAGTCACTAACGAAGGGCTGTACTATGGCACCGTAGGCGGGGGCAAGGTCGAGACGCGCGCACTGTCTGAGGCCAAGAAACTGCTCAGCAATGATAGTTCATTGAAGCAAGACAATAATGCCAAGAGTATGTTCGCTAGTTGGGAGCTGAATCGCGATCTTGGTATGACCTGTGGTGGTTCGGTTAAGATGTATTTTGAGGCGCATAATACTAATCCCTGGCGTGTCACCATATTCGGTGCTGGGCATTGTTCGAACGCATTGGTAAACATACTCTTGAAGCTGGATTGCCGAATCACATGCATCGATCCTCGTCAACAGTGGCTTGATAGGCTGCCATTCGCGTCCAAAGTTTCTAAAATCATGTCTTCCGATATGCCTTCAAAGGTAGATACCATCTCGCCCGATTCTTTTGTTGTTCTGCTGACGATGGGTCATGCCACAGACAAGCCGATTTTGATCAACATTCTCAAGCGCTATCCTGAGAAGAAATTCCCTTACATCGGGGTAATTGGTAGTAAGGCAAAAGCCGCGATCTTGATGAAGGACCTCGCTGAAGCGAAGTTGCCAGCTTCATATAAAGATCTCTATCACTGTCCCATGGGATTGCCACTCGGCAGCAACCATCCACAAGAGATTGCCTTAAGCATCGCCGCCCAACTTGTGCAAGAACGAGATAAACTAAGGAAGCCATCCACTGTTGAGCTAGCAGATTCAATCCTTTAATGAAGCGATCGCAATCCATGAAAAGAAAGTGGAGTGCACGCAGATCGCGTGTCTCTAAACAAGAAAAAGCACAGAGGATAAGTTTGCACGCAGACATCGTGCGCGCACTACTGTTGTCTGCAATGCTAATTTGCCTTCCAGCACATGCTGAGCCTACGCGTAATGCGCCAACACATGCAGAGTCCGCTCGCGTTACTCCTGCCCACACAGAGTCTAATCGCGCTGACGCTGCTCATGTTGCGCCTGCTCATGCAGAGCCTACTCATGCTTCGCCTTCCCTCGCTCCGCCTACTCCCTTCAAGAAGGCAGACTCTGTCTTTATTCATGAAGTAGTGCCGAAGAACTCTTCTCAAATGAGAACAAAAATTGCTGAGCTTGATCAAGTGATCCAGCAATCTCCAAAGGTTGCTAAAAATTATGCCTTGCGTGGGGCGAATTTGAATGTTCTGGGCGACCACGGTATGGCTCTTCTCGACTACGATCGCGCCATCAAGTTAGAGCCGAAGCAACAACAGTGGTATGAAGCAAGATCGCATGTTTATTTTCGTTTGTTGCGTACCAATGATGCCGTCAAGGATCTGACCAAAGCGCTTGAATTGGGACCTGGCACCGCTCGCATTTATTTAGCAAGAGCTCGTGGATATGAGCTCTTGCACGATTACGAAAAAGCGCTGGAAGATGCAGATAAGGCGG
Organism: Candidatus Melainabacteria bacterium; assembly: GCA_003151275.1. The sequence continues at coordinate 152,523 of PLXC01000159.1, read as the reverse complement.
TCAAACTTTCGCCTAAAAATTCTGAGGCTTATGTCCTTCGTGCCAGTTCGAACTCTCGCTTAGGCAACATGGAAGAGTGTATTGCTGACTGCACGTCTGCACTCAAGATCAAACCTCAAAAAGCGGAAGTCTATTACATACGCGGAAAGGCTTATGCCCAGCTGCATCAGAAGGATCAGGCTGATGCAGATTTGGAGACAGCGCAAAAAATGGGACTTCAATAAGAGCTAGTCGATCCGCTAGCGTTAGCCGCAGAAACGGGACCCTTCCGAGCACGTTTCACTTTTGCTTCGTAGGCAAAGTTATTGGAAAACCAAGATCGTCGATCGAGTCGTCAATGCTCATGCGATGGTGCTCAGCGTGCTTGAGTGCATCCACAGCCTGAGCTGTTGAAATTATCTGGTGGCGCAACAGGAACTGACAACGGAGTGCCGCCAGCAGTGTTGCTTCATTTATAACTCCAGAAAGCACCAGCATTTTTCCAATTACAGATGGGTACTTTGTGCTCAATGCAATCGCGTCCTGAATGTCGTTGTCGTTGACCAATCCAGACATCTTCAGAAGCTCACCCAAGCGCACCGTTGGACTTTCTGCGCTCACCCTGTCTGAATCAGTGCGGCCCGTCATTGAGTAGCTGTAAAGCGTATCAGTGGCACTGTGCAAGGAAAGACTTCCATCGCAGACAAGCTTCTGAATGCTAAGGGATAGATCCAAAAGCGACTGAGTCAGAAGTCCAAGCTCAATCAGAATCGCTCCAAAAGGTTGTTGTTTAGTAATGCCGTACTCAAGCGCATTCAAAATATCCGATTCATTAAGAATCCCTGAGAGCATCAAAAGCTCGCCCAGGCGGATCTGCTTCTGACTGGCTTTGTCGCCACCGCTAGTGTTCAGCGCTTTGTTCGCGACAGATTTTTTAGGAGTAGGGTTGAGCGTTTTGAGGGCTTGGCTGTATGAAATACGGTCTTCTCTAAAGGCTTTTTGCACTTCTAGCGCGCCATTGACAGCTTCCTGATTAAGAACACCCATCAGCACGAGCATCCGCCCGATTGGTTGACCGGTTTCATAGCTGGCTCTTTGAGAGAGATCGAGCTGCTCCTGAGTTATGAGACTGGAATCAAGCAGTAGCGTTCCTAAACGGCTTGCTGAAACAGACGCTTGGGCGCCTGTGAACCCGGACTGTACTAACGCTTCGCCGAGGTCGAGATTCCTGGTTCGAACCAGCTTGTAGGACTCGATTGCTGTTGGCAAGGGCAGACCTTTATTTTTGACGAGAGATTGCAATTCAAGAGCTGTGTTCAATTCATCTTGCGTTAGATAGCCATACAAAACAAGGGCGCGACCAAGGGGCAGGGCGACTTCGCCTGCCATTCGGATAGCCTCTGAAAGCTGCTCCCCTTTGACGATTCCAAGGGCTTGCAGCATCTCGCCAAGCCTCAGGTCTTTAGTCTCCGCCATCCCGCCTCCCGAATCGGGTGTTAATCCCCTCCAGATTGTACCCGCATGTGAGGGGGTACTTAAACGGATGTGTCGCCTTTATTCTGGGCTTTTGGCATGTGGCCGAAACTCGCCCTGGCGAAAACATGGTATCAAATCTGGTGCTACTTCGTGGAGCGCGCTCGTCCCGAGTGCTTCGAAAGCATTGCAATGCTTATGTTGAAGTGCACTTCTAATTGCCTAAAAACGTCCGAACTCTGTCGCGCAAATCTGGTTGACCGCCTTGTTGGATTTGCTGCTGATGATATCTGTTGATTGCATCAGTGTTGTTCTTTGCTTGAAGCTCTTTGTACTTCATCATGTCTTTTACAGATTCGTTGTTCCGTCCAAGGTTCTTGAACACCTTAGCTCTGAAGCTGTACAAGAAATCTATACTTGGGTCTAACGCGACAGCTTTATCAATGCTCTCAAGAGCTTTGTCCCAGTCATCTGTTTTCGCGTATGCCAATGCATCCCGCACATTCTTCGTTACTCGATCGCTCATAGTCTCCGCAGCCACAGGCGGTTTTGTGAACTTGCTAGCTGGCAGAGAAATCGTCGGGGCCGAAGTCTCCATCGGGTTCGGCATAAGCTTATTCCAGTCGCCGGGCTTAGATACTGGCGCTGTAACGGGATCGGTTTGTCCCGCGTATGGCTCGTTTGCCATCACGGCTGTGCCAGTCAAAAATCCAACTAACAATCCCGCGACGATAACTGTTTTCATTATCTGTTCCTTCTTCACAAGTTCTGTCGCCTGAATTCTCGCATATCAACTCATTTTCGTCACCGCATCTGTCAAATTAATCCCAATGAAATACAAGTTTTTCAAGAGCCAACACTTTCTAACTGGCGTTAAAACCGTGTTCCTTCCTGATTGAGTTGCTATTCTGAGCTTTAATTTCACGGGACATCGTGGACCTTAATATGTTGGTAACAAAAAGCTTCTAAAGTTTGCTAGTTGTGGATATTTTGTCAGCTCGCGCTGCGCGAACCGAAATCCATTTAGTATCAAGTACGGTGCGCACTTTACAGAATAGGTTAAACGAATTGTGATAGCAAACCGCAATCCTCATCAAAGAGGTTTTGATTTAACGCACTCGTACACTTACATCGCCTCTGAACTTTCACCATGGAAGCGACTCATTCTTGCAGCTCGAGAGTGCCGTAGGAATGGTAATTTAGAGGGCGCGTCAGCTTTGTATAAACGCGGTCTGACTTGCGCAAAACAATCTGGTTTAGAGAAAAGTGCGGAGCTAAGTTCCTTTCTTGCCACAGAATTTTGGGCAAATAGTCAGCCATCTCCCGCACAGGTTTTCAATTCTAGGCAGCCAAATAAAACCTTTGCTATCAACGCTTCGGAATTGATGCAATTTAAGTAGTCAGAGTTTCCTATGCGTCATGGGCAGCTTGGCGTATGCGGATTTTCTGTAGAGATGCGTTGAGAAAATCCTGAACCCTTTCGACTAAAGTGTAGATCGCGCCTTGACACCGCGCGCATGTAAAATTGGAATATTTGAGGATGCTGGCTGTGCTCACGCTGGATCGAACTCGGGTAAGTGAGTCCATGATTTATAGACCTACTTCAGATTTTTCAAACACGTAGGAGGGGAGGTGACAGGTTTCAAGTTGTCGGGATTGCTACTTGCGTTTGTAGGCATCAGCACCTTTAGTGTTTGTTGTGCGGAGTCCATTCCAACAACAAACCACATCAACATCATGAACAGATGGCATGAGCTCCACCCCGGCGACGTAGCCACTCTTCAAATTCAGACGAATCCGAAAGCAAGATGCATTATTCAGGTAATCGATGGCGATATCGAAAACTTTGACGAAATGTCAATGGCTTCCAAAGCAGCGACAAACATTTTAAGTGGAATATCGCAGTCTTTGGTTGAAACCGAAGTAACATATTACTGACGTCAGCTCGAAAGCTCAATCACAATGACAATCGATCCAAATGCCGCGTTAGGTATAGTCATCGTTCTGGTATTTCTTTGGTTTTCCGGTATGTGGAAGCCAATAGCGGCCATACTATTGGTGTGTTTGGCGATTGTGACGGTTCTCTATTGGCTGGTTCACTTGGGTCTGAGCAGTGCAATGTATCGACCCCCCAAGCAGTACAAATTGAGCCGCGCTGACAGTTTTCGTGTTGTCAAAGACTACTTCGAGTTGGCCCCTGTAGGAAATTCCTGGTGGCAAATTCATAAAACTGATTCCGACGCTGGAATCCTGGTGGTTTCTCTTTCATTCTTGGGAGAACAAAGCAAGGCACCAAACTTGTTTGTAATCGAGATTGAACTAAAACCCACGGCTGACGAAATATCGCTAGAGCAGCATTGGGAGGCTCAATATCATTACATTGACGCCGGACAGTGCACGGAGGTAGTGGACAAAGTCTATGATGACTTGGATAGAGAACTAACGAAGGCTAGTCAAAGCACGGAATCTGAACGGCAGCACACCGCGTTGGACAACGAAATTCGCCGTTATGAAAAATTGCTTGAGCTCCAGAGCGAACACATTGCGCAGCTACAGCCGGGCAGCGCATCTGCAATGGCCACAATCACAAATACCGAACACCTCAAGGGCATCATTGATACCTTGCGAACGCACTCCGCTGGACTAGCTAAATAAACTTCCGCACTGCCAACAAATTGCCAAATCTGATCCCTAAAGTAGGGTGGGAAGATTTCAGCGCAGAAATTCGTCTCAAATCGGATAATGCCGATGCATATTTTCTGGGAGGCAATACATACGTTGCCTTAGAGCGAAATAGTCTGGCCATGGAAGATTATTCGCGCGCGATTGAACTCGATCCTCAACATGCCGCGCCTACCATAACAGAAAGTTTCTATATGATTCGCTGGGGCTAAAAGATCTCGCTGCCTGTGACATGGCAAAATCCAGAGAGATCCTTCAGTCTAAGAAAAAGGAGTAATCTGCTCAAGCTATACAACAGCGATCACAGTAGCAGTTGCCATCAGATTTTCTTTGGTTCTTCGGAATGTGGAAACCAATGACACTAAAAACCGAAGCTGACAGAATATTAGTGGAGCAGCATTGATTGATTGACCTTAGTCTTCATCTTCAACCCAAATCATACCGATTCGTTGGCTGTCACATGCGACGATTCCCGAATCGAACGTCGAGTCTGTAATAGGGTGCCACGACTGTATGGACCAGACGCCACCCTTGTCTTGGTGCCATTCCGCATTGGTGAAAAACTTCGCTGTGTCGGAAAACTGTTCTAGGAATAATCGAGTTGTGGCATGTGCTAAATCAATCGGCATGGATTCGCACCGGTCAGCCATGTCCTTGTGCAGAATTGATGTTAGCAACCGCTCGGCGTCCGGTTTCTTTAGCTCAATCCATTGCGTATCAATTCTTGTGTGTCCCAAGCCGGCGATATGGTCATCAATCCTATTGACACTGCAATCGCCCGTTGGATCAAAACGTATTTGAATATCAAAGTGAACCACGCCTGCCGTGCGTTTTTTAAGGTTGTCTTTGATTTGCTGTAATTCCTGATTTGGCATTTAGCTTGCGATCATCCTTCATGAATCCTGAGGGGAAGACTGAACCAAAAAGCAGATCCTTTTCCGGGTGCACTATCCACTCCTATAGCGCCGCCCATCAATTCCACAAGTCGCTTCGACAGCGCCAATCCCATGCCGGTTCCACCATGTCTTCGAGTCGTTGAGCCGTCTACTTGCACAAACAGTTGGAACAATTTCTTTTGATCTTCAGGTGCGATCCCTGGACCAGTATCGGATACGCAGAACCGCAGATATTTTTTATCGTCTTCTTGAGTTTCAGCGCAAGCGTCGACTTTGACACCTCCAGTGTCTGTAAATTTGATTGCGTTTTGAACAAGATTTTGCAGAATCTGGCGAATCAGTCCAGCATCTCCGCGCAGCTTGACTCGCACTTGAGGGTCAACGGATTCCGAGAGAGTCAGCTGTTTTCTTTTTGCCGACATATATAGCGCGGTGAGGGTCTCGTCTACCACTTGCTCAACCAAAATCACATCGTCGCGTACATCAATCCTTCCTGCTTCCAGCTTGGAGAGATCAAGCAAGTCATTGACTAGAATCATCAGCGACTTCGCCGATTTAAAAACGTGTTGCGCTGTCTTTTGAGTTTCGCCACTAGTCTCTAGCACCAAAAACTCGGTGAGTCCAAGAATACCGCTCATAGGAGTTCTAATTTCGTGGCTGATGTTGGCGACAAATTGCGTCTTCAATTTATTTGCTCGCAGCGCCTCGTCCCTTGCTGTTTCCAATTCTCGCGTTCGTTCGAGTACGCGTCGTTCGAGTTCTTCATTTGACTTGGCCAGCTGGTCTTGAACTGATTTCAAACTCAAGAGATTGCCGACCCTGACAAATAGATCTGCTTCGGAGAATGGCTTGTGAACAAAGTCTTGTGCGCCATTCTTTAGCAATTCCACCTTCAAATCTTCATCAGCTTTTGCTGACAAAAGGAGGATTGGAATGTTTTTCAAAGTCGCGCTATTTCGCATCTGTGCGATCATTTGGACGCCGCTCACTTTTGGCATCATGATGTCGCTGACGATGAGACTTGGCGGTGATTCAAGCGCTTTGTCAAATCCTTCTTGCCCGTTGTAAGCGCTAACTACGTTGTAACTTCGTGACAGCGTTTCCGAGATGAACCGGTTCATATCCACGTTATCTTCGACGACAAGCACGACGGGCTTTGCGCCGCTGTTTACATTTGAAACACTAGGCGCACTAACAGCTAAGCCGGGGATCAGTTCCTCGATATAACCTTCGGCGATTACCTTATCTAATTGAGTAACTGTTTCGTTTGAGGAGTCGGAATCCTGGGGTAGAACAACTGCGGGCAAGGTCATCACAAAGCTGGTACCACCTAGATGCGAGTCATCGATCTCTAAAGTGCCCTCGTGCATTTTTACAAATTCTTCAGCGATTGACAGTCCCAAACCGGTACCGCCAAACTGCCGATTCGTGCCGCCGTCTGCCTGTCGGAATCGTTCAAAAATTGCATTGCGCATTTCAGGTTTGACTCCAGGTCCCGAATCTTCAACTGAGAAAACTAGCGTGTCGTCGGACGGAGTCACTGTGACCTGGATAGTACCTCCGTCGGGTACGAACTTGAATGCGTTTGAAAGCAAGTTCATCACTATGCGCTGAATCTTTGCTGGATCAACGGCACAAATCGCATTGTTGGGAGCCTCAACAACGAGTTTAATTTTTCGATCTGCCGCAAGAACCTCAAAGTGCGACAGGCTCAGCCGAATTAGAGCTACAGCATCGATGTTTTGACGCATGATTTTGAGTTTGCCAGCATCTAATTTTGAAATATCCAATAGATCGTTAACATGCTTAAGTAACATGCGGGCATTGCGCGCAATTACCCGAGCCGACTCCTGATGTTGCTCGTGGCTGAGCGCCTGGGCATCTTTGATCAAGCGATCGGCAGGCCCAATAATTAGAGAAAGTGGCGTGCGCAATTCATGACTCACGTTCGCAAAGAACTGTGTCTTGATCTCATCAAGCTCGCGAACGCGCTGCAGCAGTGCTTGCAGCTCGATATTTTTCTCTTCGATCAAGCGCTCCTGGGCTTTTTTCTCGGTGATGTCACGCCCTTCTGCGCAGATAAATACTACTTTCCCGTTCTCATCGAAGACGGGGGACAGCGAAGCGTCGATAATGATTGTTTCTTTGCCAGCTGCGCGTCCATAAATTGGCGTATCCCATCGAACAAATTCACCGCCCGCCGCGCGTGCTATCGACTCTCTAAGCGTGGCGTTGATTTCGTCTGACACCAGCCACCAAAATGTTGTCCAAAACGGTTTCCCTTCGACATCCGAGAGTTTGATGCCTACTGCATCTAGCGCAACGTGGTTAATTTCGAGGACGGTGCCGGTCGCATCAAGAAGCCCGACAAACTGCACCATCGCGTCCAGCGTGATTCGCGCGATTTTTTGCCGGTACAAGTCACGCGTGTCGCCTGAATTGATTCGGGTGCCGCGAACGTTAAATGGGTATTCGTTCGTCGAAGCGGAATGGTCCATGTTGTACCGCAGAAGTTCTGCTGAAAGACAGACGAGTGCTTAAAACCTGAGCCGTTAGGATACAGTATGAAAGAATTGAAATGCGTCGCCTTGACAAAAAAATAAGGCTAGGGCTGCAAAACCTTCTAATTCGCAAAAGGTGAGCTCAAACCAATTATCAAACTTCTCTGGACAAGATAGCTCGGTGCACCGGCGCCTGTCAGGCTGGACTGATTTTAATCTGGGGAATTTGGTCCAACTCAGCAGTATGTTGATTTTTGCCATGAAAGTGCCAAATTCCGAGTATATGATGTTATTGATAGGGTTCGAATCGGAATAATCGTTTTGAAGCATAAGATCTTTTCTGGGCGACTCATAAGATACCAAATATGGTGCACATTTCCGGACCGGCTTACAAGGTTGCAAGATGCTAAACTTCGATGAAAGGTGAACTGGTGCTTTTAATGCGACTGAATAAATTATTGATTGCTGCTTGTTTGACAATCGCGTGCACGCCTGCAGCGTATAGCAGCTCACTCGATGACAGCGTGTTTAGATTGAAGAGCACTCAACCCGCAGCTGGTGCGTTTGCTAGGACTGTAAAAGGCATCAACACAACAAATGATTCTGAATCAAGAGGGCTAATCGAAGTAGCCAATGCCAAAATCGCGAAGGAGCCAAATAACGATAAGTATTTTGCAGCTCGTGCTCAGCTTCACAGAGATCTCGGCGAATATACTGAAGCGATTTCTGATATCAGTCGTGCAATTCAGTTAAACCCTAACTCTCAAATCTATTTCGAATTTCGAGGAACCGTTAAGGCGATACTGAAAGATTACGCCGCCGGAGTGAAGGATCTCGATAGTGCTCTGTCGGTTGGGCCCCCAAGCTATGAATTACTAGTTAAGCGCGCGAGTGCCTTGGCGGTGGTTGATCGTTATTCTGACAGTCTAAAGGACTGCGATACTGCCATCGCAATGTCACCTTCTTCGGCTGAAGCCTACGCTGTTCGAGGACTTTCATATTACTTTATGCACAACCATCAACGTGCGTTAGCTGATTGCCAGAAGGCCTTATCTCTCAATCCAGGTGACGCTACGGCTATCGGACTGCGGAACTCGTTATCTAAAACTGGTCAGTGGTAACTGTGGCTGATTATGACAAATGACAAAACACCTAAGACTCCAGAAACACCTGAAAGCACTCCGAACAAGGGTATCCAGGATTTTGTTTTAAAACAAACTGCACCTCTCGATAAAGTAAACATTATCAATAACTCGCAATCTGGAGGTTCTGTAGATACACGGAGCTTTTTGGGGTTAAGCCCTGAAACTGACTCCCCCACTGGGTTACCGGCTACCAATAAATTGACCACGCCTTCTTTGCGTCCTTCAAGTGAAACCGCCGATCAAAAAATCGCACCAAATTCGGGTGGTGTGTCTATGCCTGGTGATCAGAACGTCGGGTCGACAATAATGCCAGCTATTCAGGCTCGCGGTCCGGGAGGGGGCGAAACAGTCACGGGGCAACCTTTTGGTACTCCAAGTTCGGCCGGAGTAGGCGACACTAGAACTACTTCCAAGGACTTGCCTGTAGCGTCCCAGGCAGCCGTGAATCCATTCAGAGTCGAACAAGTTAACGCCAGTGGTGCCCCTCAGGTTCGGACCGTTGATAGGAGTCAAAGTGTTGATTCCCCAGACCCTTTTATCGCGAATAAAACAACAGGTCAGCAGAAAAGTCTTGACCAAAATGCGGGTGTGCGAAAAGACAACGGTGCGGTGATTACTGGCGATGTACCAGCGTTGACCGCTGGTCAGCCAAGCGAGAGGACACAATTGCAGGGCGTCGCCGCTACTCCGAGTCTATCAACAGCTAGAATTGACATGGTTACTAACGCCGAAGGAAACCTGAAGATAACCAAGACCCCTGCGGATCTATCATCAAATGATGCGTCACAACTGCCGCAGGTGGCGAACGACAACAATTCTCCAGATAGGGGTTCTGCATCGCGTGGGGCGCAGCAAGAATTTCTAGGACAACCAAAACCAAATTCGACGACAGAAGCGAATCTGGCGCGAACAAGTGTCTCGGGAGAACCAGTTGTTGGTCAAAATCAAACACGTTCAACATCTAGTGAGAGATCGGAACCGAGCGTTAATCCTCTGAAGACGAACCCGGGAGTGTCTTCAGATAGCGCCAATGTGTCCAGGCAGAGTTTGGCGAATCCCGCAGACAACGCCACTTTGTCGCGACAGAATTCGGCCAATCCTTTAGACGGTCAAAATCAGTCTAAGGTTTTCGGAACACCCGTTGATACGCAGAACCGTTCGACTGTACCAGCTGGATCGTTAGATGCTTCTGGGCGTCCGAATCCTCAAGCTGTTTTCGATAGTCAGGGTCGCCAGAATTTGCCGGGTAGTTCGCTAGATGTTCAGGGTCGTCAAAATCTGCCAACGGGAGCGCCAGACGCGCAAGGAAAACAGACTGCCGCAGGAGCCAGTAATGATGCTCTTGATCAAACGAGACGAGAAACTGGATTGCAGCTTCCTGAGACAAAGCAGTCGAGCGGACGCACCGAATCTAGTGGCATATCAAATTCGGATCCGACGCGTTTGAACACAGGAAGAAACGATGCCAACACTGCAAAAATTCCAGACTCGAAGACATTAGCGGGTCTCGATCAGAAGTTTGGAGATAAGTTGAATCCACCCGCAGGTGGAAGAGGCGATATCCCGATAGTCATGCCTGGCGCTCCGGATATCCTCGGTGGGTTGCGTGGTATTGGTCAAAAAGCCGATGCTAAGGACGGAAAGGAAGTTAAAGGCGAAGTAAAAGACGGTAAGGATTCGAAACTTGATACAAAATCTCCAGCTGGAGAAAGTAAGGGTGATACTAAATCCGGTGTCACCTCTACGGACGACAAAATTGCTGCTCAAAAAGGTCTCCGACCTGATGCAGAAAACGCAACGAAAGAAACGGATGCTAAACCTTCACCGGATGGAAGACCGAATAGTTCAGACGGCAAGCCAGGTCAAGATGGTCGTGCTGCAGAAGGAAAGCAGCAAGGCGGAAGTAATCTTGTGCATGATGGTGGAACGACATCAGGATTGACAGTGCAGCCAGGCTCGCGTTCGGAAGGTCCTTTTGTTCTACCCCCTGGAAGTTTGCCTGTTCCAGACCTTGTCGGCGGAATCAGGAACATTGGTCAACAAATTGATGCCCGGACCGGCAAGCCTGTGCAAGTCGATGCGGCAAATCAAGGCGTGGGCAAACAGCCAGAGAAAGGCGATGTGGTTAAGGGTAACGTTAGCAAAGACAATGCGATCAAGGGTGCCGGGATCAAAGGTGATGGGATCAAAGGTGACGTAAGTAAGGTTGATCCGACTAAGACGCCGTTCGATGGCGTCAAGACAGTGGTCACTGGAGGCGTGCGAACCGGTGATGTTAAGCCTGGAGACGCTAAACCAGTCGACTCGAAATTAATTGATGGCATCGCTGCTGCTATTACCGGCGCAGTTCGAATCGGCGATGTCAGAACTGGTGCTGATAAACCAGTCGATGCAAAAACGGGAGACGGCGTGAAGACCGTTGTAACCGGCGGAGCTAATACCGGAGACGGCGTGAAGACTGCCGTGACGGGCGGCGCCACCACAGGTGATGGCAAGGGTGCTGATGGCAAGCCGATCGCTGCCCGAAATCCTCTCGCTGATAAATCCGATGCCGCTATCGTTGTGCCTCCATCAGTGGTGCCACTAAACCAAATGATTGGTAACCTCAAGGCAATTGCGGAACGCATTTTCCCTCCAGAGAGTCGTGGAATAAAATCTGACGTTTTCGATAATTTCCTTCCTGGTCGAAGGACCGAAAAGCTTGAGGGCGATCGCACTCAATTCCCCACTAGTGCCAATGTTAGACCAGAGTCCGCGATTCCAATTATTCGTTCGATCGACGGACAGATAAGCAAAGGTGACGAACAGTTTGTAATTAAATTGCCTCACGACAAAGGTGGCGCTCAAGCGAAGCCGGACAAGACGAACACAGTGACTGGAGATCTGCTTTCGGATAAAGTGTCGGCGAAAGCCGGTGACATGACCACTGTTGCAGGAAGAACAAAGACAGACGCGATTGCAGGAGAGCCGAAATCTGATGCTCTGCCGCCATGGGAAATCAAAGTGGACAAAACGTCTCCTGCTCGAGATGTGAAAGCTGACGACAAATCCATGCTACCAGCAGGCCACCAACAAGTAGAAAAGCATGATTCTGTCGTACACGAGGATGCTGCAGAGCGGTTATTGGTTAACCTCGAATTAGTCGGAACGGTCGAATCGGTGGACTCGGCTGAAGTCGAAGAAGAGGAAGTGTTTCCGTTGGCAGCAATCGAGTATTTTGGTCGGGACTTCGAAAAAACAATTTCCGATGAAGATGAAGTTTCATTCGATGGAGAAGCGATTGCTGCGGCTGATGAAGAGAATCGTTATCAATATGTAGTTGAGGCTGGCGACACTATTGAACTTATCGCGATCAAGACCTTAAACAATGTGGCTCTCGCACCACTTATTTACGACATCAATAAAGATGCAATTCCGATTGGAATGCAAGATGGGCGCATGGTGTTCACCATGAAGCCAGGTACGATAATTTGGCTGCCATTCCCTAAAGAAGTCAAAGCTTACCTGAACCAGTTGGGCGGACAGATGCCGAATTCCTGACCATCGCAATGTCCGTAAGCGCTGCTGATGCTCACGCTCCATAACCGCGTCAATGCTCACGCTCCGCAACTGCTCAATGCTTACAAATCAGGTCTATTCTTTGGTGGTTTCTTCAAGCCATTGCGTGAATTCGGCTAGAGATTTAAAATCCAGGAGAGCTTCACTTAAGTCTTCGAGCTGCTTGAGCGATAGCGAAACAGCCGCCTGCCGAAGTCAGCTTGTTGCTGGGCCTGAGTCTCGGTGTGGACAAGAAAAAATGAGTCGCTGTTTTTAAACTTAGCCCTCACAACAAGATCTGCTTTATGGACATCGCCGGTGGTGACATCGGTGAAGAGCTCTTTGTCCAGAAAGACAAATGAAGATGAGTCAAGATATGCAGTCATCTGAGGAAGAAAGTGGTCGATAAAGTCGGCAAAGAAAGTGGTCAATAGTTCCTTGAAGAGTTCCAGGAAACGGCGCTTCAGCTCACTGCGCCGAAGCTAACTCTGGCACAGGCACCGCTTTCAAGGCTTGCTTCTTTTCGTGTCTGGCCGCGCACTCTTGCGCACCACGAGTGGCGAGAAGTTCTTCTGAGTGTTCACGCGCCCACGCTTCCAAATTTTCCAATACAGGAATGAGCGTTCGCCCAAGTTCGGTCAGCGAATATTCGACCCGTGGCGGCACTTCGGCGTACACTCGTCGTGTCACTAGCCCGTCTGCTTCCAACTCGCGTAGCTGATGCGTGAGCACGCGCTGCGTCACACCTTTGAGTTCACGCCGTAACTCATTGAAGCGCAATGTGCCCTTGGTCAACTTGCAGATAATAAGAACTTTCCATTTGTCGGAAATCATTGCGATGGTCGCCATGATCGGACATTCCAATTTCGTGTACATAATTACCTCAATCCGTTCGTACAGATCGGAAATTCAATCTAGTTATTCTGACAGTATCAAAACGGGTACTACCTTACATATTGGTTACTTCTTGCGTCTGGATACCTACATCCTAGTATGATTAGCGAATCCTAGCAAGCAATGTTTTATTTTGGAGGGTTTATGATTCGCCTGGCTACAGCACTCGGTTTTGCCGCTATTTTGTCCACATCTCTTCCCGCCCTGGCTGAGACTTATACTATCGATCCGCAGCACTCTCAAGCCGGTTTCTCGGTTCGCCACATGATGATTTCCAACGTCAGAGGCGCGTTCAGCAAAGTCAGCGGAACGATTGATTACGATCCGAAGAAACCCGATGCCTCTAAAGTGTCTGCGACTATCGACATGAACTCCGTCTTTACTCACGATGAGAAGCGCGACAAGCATCTGAAAAGCCCTGATTTCTTTGATACTGCTAAGTATCCAACCATGACCTTCACGTCCCAAAAAGTGGTCGCAAAAGACAAAGACCATCTAACCGTGACCGGTGAGTTGAATCTTCACGGCGTCACTAAAGAAGTGACTATGAATGTCGAGGGACCGACTGCTGAGCTCAAAGATCCAAAGGGCGCCAAGCGGGGTGCATCGGCAACCACCCGGATTCATCGTAAAGACTTTGGCATTACCTACAATAAAACCCTAGACAATGGCGGAGTTGCGCTTGGTGAAGACGTTGACGTGACGATCGATGTTGAAATGAAAGCAGCAGCAGTCGCTACTGCAAAGTAGATGCAACCGATTGCAGCCTAGCCGCGGTTTTATGAGTTTTGTCGCCAATCAGCTATACCAGTTGGTTGGGACGATCCCTCATACATCGCGGCTTTACCTTGATCAGCGGGGCAGAGTTCTCGGAACCAGAAAAAAATTTGACCGACTACGTAATTTCCCCACTGACTTCATTTGGTCGTGATGTTATGTATATGGAGACCTGAAAAGGTCGGTTTCCTAATCAGCTTCTTGCCCAACCTGATTACCCCACGAAGATCGTGGGGTCCAGAGACCTGTGGTTTTAGTCCGCCTGGACTACCAAGTCTTGATTCTTGCGCTTTACGGCGCAAAGGGATATTTGCTATGCAAAGTTGTTGCCTAACAGTTCAACAGTTGACCGCCACCGAGTCAGACGAGGTCGACAGTCATCCGTTTCCTGGATCCGTGGGCGCCATTCTCTACGAAATTGCTCCCGGTGCAACTTTTCTTTCGCAGCATCAAATTGCCAATGTTATGCGTGCCGCAGCCAAACATTTAAAGAGAGGAAGATCGTCAGATCTTACGATCATGGTTGAGAAAGACGGAACGGTTTCTTTCCGTGTCGAATTGCCAGGCGCGTAGCCTAGTAGAGTTGTCCGTCGTCCAAGGGTGCATAGGTCCACTCAGCAATTGGTGTGCATGTGCCACCACTCTGTAATCGGAGTATGTTAAATGGACTGGATTATCGCAGTATTTGTTGTTCCCGAAGTGTTTATATTGTTGCTTGGATTCATTGCAATAATCGCATCTCTCGTCGGGAGCGGCGAAGTGTCACGATTGAACCCGATCTACAAGCCGAAAGGGCGTGAAGTAGATCCGACTTACTGGGGGCAGTATTTGAAAGAACATAAAGAGACCATTGCTTTATCGACATCTTCCACTGCTATCGTCGCTGCTTCTTCTGTCACCGCATCTGGTATCGCCTTGCCTGCGTTACTCAAGGCGCCCGAACCTGCAAAGTGGGATAAGGATTGGACAGGCGGTCCTCAGTTAGATTGATCTCCATCCTTGCTTTTACAAAAGTGCTCCGGATAATTGCCGCACTTCTGGATCTAGCTGCCACAGCTTTCGTAGGGTCAAAAAATTTTCGTCGGGTTTCTGCATACAGTCCGCAATTCGATCGATTTTAGCCAGTTGTATGTCTGAGAGTTTGTCGAACTGATCGGGTCCAACATGGTGTGGGCTATGTAGGTAAATGATTTCATTGTTCATTATGCTGTGCAAGTCATAAAACAGTTCCCAGGAAACAGGCATCAGACCTTCGAATCCACCAGCGTTCCAATATCGGCGTGGGTCTGCCTCTCCGCGTCTTAGCTTGAGCCAAACATCCGCGGACCATTCGAAGGTATCTTCTGGCATATCAAATGCGTCAAACGGTAGATCTTCGAAGCAACAGTCGGCGTCGATTGTAACCCACCTGTCTTGAGACGCATCCCAATATTGAGTAATCCAGTGATCACAACTAATGTTAGGTCTGGGTGTGGCATATGGCTCGAATCCTGATCTGACCCGAGCGGGTATTCCCTTCGATTTGAGAATTGAAGCCATGAGAATTGCAACGAATCGGCAGGTCAAAATTAGCTTATTTTCTACACTGCGATCCGCAACAAATCCGCGCTCGTCTCTGTGATAGAGTTCAGCCAGCATTGCCGACGCGGTCGGTAAAATATCGTCTTCAGGCTGTCTCCATGCGGGAACTTTGGTTATGTCGCCGTAGCGCATGTCAGTGTTTGATCCAGTATTGCCACCAACCAGCGTCATGCGGTGGATAATTTGCCTGCGCACTAGATGACCAATTTCACGCACATCATCCGGCAATTCTGTACGCAATTTTTCTTGGTATAGACCGGGATTCGTATAGACGCTGAATTGTCGGTAGTGATCGAGGACTTCTTCGTTCATGTAAATATCTGAGGGTGTGGATTTACGGGAAGTATGATACAAAAGCCAAGGCAATTGTACTCGTAGTATGCTTTTGTCGTTGCTATTCGAAGGACGTGCGGAAAGTGTCAAAGATTTTGCTGGTTGAAGACGATAAGGATGTCATCTCTGTGGTCCGTGACTGGCTTGCTATGGAGCAGCATCTCGTCGATGTAGTTGAAGATGGCAAGACTGCTTTGGAACAACTGGCTATATCTGAATATGATCTTGTCATTTTGGATTGGGGTCTACCGCTGGTTTCTGGCATTGAGGTTTTGCAGCAATACCGGGGACGCGGTGGTTCTACGCCTATCCTTATGTTGACAGGCAAGGGCGAGGTCCAAGAAAAGGCGGCGGGACTGGATCATGGTGCAGACGACTATCTCACTAAACCTTTTCACATGCTCGAGTTGTCTGCGCGGCTACGAGCATTGTTGAGAAGAGCGAGTGGGCAAACCAGTAATGTCTTAAAAATCGGGCCCCTTGAATTGGATCATGACACGCATCACGTCGTTCATGGGGGCGAGCAGGTGGTATTGCCGCCAAGAGAGTTTGCGCTGTTGGAGTTTCTTATGCGGCATCCGAATCAAGTTTTTAGCGCGGAGGCACTTTTAGAACGCGTCTGGCACTCCGATGCAGACATCGCACCAGAGACGGTGCGGGCTTGCGTAAAGAGGTTGCGCAAAAAGTTGGGTATGGAAGCTGAGAATTCGATGATTCAGACTCTTCATGGCGTTGGATACAGGCTTATATCAGCTTCGAACTAGTTTTGAGTCTTATCACAGTAGTCCATGCTCTAAGTACTGAAATGCAGCACAGAGTCCCATTGGGACTCTGCTGCCTTCATAAACCTCTGATTTGCTTTTTGTAATCCGTATTGTTAACCGAAGAGACCGATTGGATCCAGAATTTTCTTGATTACGTCTTTAGGTTTGCTCAAATCCGGTGGTGTAAGCAAGTTTTCAACTGGTTTCAGTGGATCTTTTGCAAATGATTCTAATCCTGTGAGTGGATTTGGAAGGCCACCGCCGCCGCTGCTGCTGTTGCCGCCACCAATCATCTCGAATGGATTTGGAAGACCGCCGCCGCTGCTGCTGCTACCGCCACTCAACATATCTAGTGGATTCGGGAGACTGTTTAGTAAATCGGACGGGTTGGGTGGTGTTGGAAGTCCCATTTTGCCAAACATGTCGAATGGATTTGGTAATCCGCCTCCCCCGCCGCTCACTGAATTTGAGGCACCGTTCTGCAGATCCATTGGACCGAATTGTCCGTAAGGCTGGTTAGAGTCGCCGGGTGCGAACGATTGATTATTAGTCCCAACTCCATTGGTATCAGCATTGCGCATTTGTGAATAGGTATCGCTGCTGGTGCGCGTGTATTCGGCGTTGCATTGGCTCTGTGGGCTGGAGTCAGTGCTGGAGTTGGACCCGAATTCATCATCTTGCTTAAAACGTTCGACTCCCGCCTTGGTAAGCTTTTGTTCGTGAGCAACTTCTTTAGTGCCTTTCTCCATGGCGTCAATTGCCCCGTTCGTGTCTCCTTGGCGCAATAGGCTCTCAGCTTTTTCAATGTTTGACGAAGCATCTCCTTCGTTATTCAAGCCTTTTTGAATCATCGACTTGGCGACGCTGTCACCATTCTGCGCGTCATTCAAACTGCCGAGTCCAGAATCGATTTTGCCACCAGCGTCGTTAAGGTCGCCAGTTGCTTTGCGCAGGTCCTTCATAGCACCTGTGATATCGCCGTTGCCAGCTTCTCCGATTGCTTTTGCCAAGTCATGTTGAGTGCGGCCATCACTGTGAATTCCTTTTTGAAGGTCTCGGATTCCACCTCCTGAGCTGTCATCTTGACCATAGATTGACGGGTGATTGTTTATTTCTGTATTTAGCTGCGCGTCACTTTTTGTGCTATCTGGAGTTGATTTGTTAGTAAAAATGTGGCAATAAGCGTTAGTGTCTTTGGCGTTGTAGGCTTCGGTGGCGGCTGAAGCGAGCGGGCATTCCTGCGGAACACTGGTTTCCGCACCTCGTATACCTCTGTCGTAAACCATAGTAAATTTCCTCCGGGGGTGGAAGCGAAGAATATTGCTTGGCACCACCCGACGGAAGTCGGAGTGACAAGCGCTGATGGCAACTGCGAAAGTGCAACTACCGTTTAGTAAGGTGAACAATTATTGGCGGGGCGAACCGAACTGGCTCTCTGAAACCACTATACTTTTGCAGCCGTGACTTTGGCATGACCTGTTCGTGACGAAGCCGTGACGGCGAAGAAGGACAAACCTTGTGAAGACCACAGCATCAGTCATTTGACGTTTACTACCGACCAGGAATGGAATAACAGATAGTGCTGAGGGGTAGCTTTATGTAGGCTGCTGTGACACGAGGCAGCGCTCAGTGTATTGTGTAGCTGGTTGAAGCGCGTGGTATCGAACAGATAAAGCCCTTGAGCAATAGCGACTATTTGGCGGAAGAGTTCTGACAAGCGAACACACTAAACGAAAGAGATTTTCTCTCAAGCTGGTCCATATCGGTTTGATACTAGTAGCGGTGCCGCTGATATTTGAATTGGCTTTCGTGGCCAAGTTTTCTCAGCTTCTTGAGCAAGTTGAAAAAGAAAGGCAGCAAGAATCCGAAGCGAGGGAGCTTCAGGTGCGAGTTAATCGAGTGCTTAAGCTGCTGCTCAGTATGGGCGGGCGTATGGGTGCTTACGCTTTCACTCAAGGTGGCGAATATGTCGATCAATATAGGGCAGACGACATCGAGATTAAGAAGGAGCTGAAAGCACTTGATGGTATCACTATTGATAAACCAGAGGCGCACGCATATTTGCAAAAGATTGTCACGACAGCGCAGAAGGGTATTTTCGATTTAAAAGATGTCAAAAAATTGGTTGACTCGGGTGAGCGAGAAAACGCGATCAATAACCTCAAAGCCGCAAAGTCTTTGATCAAAACCTTGTCATTCGAGGCAGACGGTTTTCTGAATATGTATGGCACCATCGAAAAGGTTCAAGCCGATAACCAAGCTCAGAATCGAGCCCAGATCAGGAATTTGCTATCTTATTTTATAGCTTTCAACGTGCTGGCTGCGATTGCACTGGCTTTGTATTTTACGAAAGGAACGACGGATCGACTGAAAGTGCTAATGGAAAATACTCGTCGTCTTGCAAGCGGCGAGCCGCTGAAACCGCCGGTTTCTGGAAGCGATGAGATCGCGGAATTGGACGACGTCTTTCGACAGATGGCGAAGGCTCTCGCTGAGTCAGAGGCCCATAAGCAAGAATTGATTGCGATTGTTACTCACGAGTTGCGAAGTCCACTTACCTCAGTTCAAGGTGTTCTGACATTGATAGGAACTGGAACTTACGGCTATCTCAATGAAGCCGGTGAAGAGAAACTCGAAGTAGCAGATCGAAGCATTACAAGATTGATTGATTTGATTAATGACTTGCTTGATATTGAAAAAATGAAGACAGGCAAGCTGGAAATCGTGCCTGCAGCGATTAGCATTTCAGATGTGTTAAAACGTTCGACAGATTCAATGCGCACGCTTGCAGCACAAAAGCAGATCACGATCGAGGTTCAAGACTGCGGTGCTCAGGTCATGGGCGATCGCGATCGACTTGTGCAAGTTCTGATCAACCTGATTTCAAATGCAATTAAGTTTTCACCCGAGAAAAGTGTGATTGTTGTGTCCTCCACCGAGACCGCAGGAGCCGTGGAAGTGCATGTCATAGACCAGGGACCAGGCATACCAGACAAATACAAGCAAGCAATTTTCGAGCGTTTCGAACAATTAGAAAGCGAAACGAAAGACAAGCGCGGCGCCGGACTTGGACTGGCAATTTGCAAGGCTATCGTCGATCAGCATGGTGGCAGTATCGGTGTCGACAGCGAAGACGGCAATGGCAGTTCGTTTTGGTTTCGCATACCAAAGCGGTAATAGCTATTCTATTTCTGCGGCCCTTAATTGGCTACGTATCCCACATCCGCCGAACTACTAAAGGCATCAGATCCTCCTTGATGTTCATCAGGTTGAACGGGAGCATCCTTAAACGGATGTTGATATTTGCCACTGAATACGTTGTAGTCGAAGGTGAATTGAATGTCTACATCGTCTGAAGCACCTTCTGGAAGTGCGTGAAAGTTTGCAGCAGCTGTCTCAATCGCTCTGAGCGCAGCTTGATCTGCGATAGCTAATCCTGAGGAGTGGTCGATTCGCAAGTTTGTAAGTTGACCGTTCTTATGAATCTTGAAGAGGACTACGACCCGCTTAGACTCGTTACCTTTTGGCGGATGCCAGCTATGTTTAATATTTCTTTGAAGGTTTGCCATGTATGGACCAAAGTCTACATCCGCGCGTGGCGCAGTCACCACCGGCGCTGTTACAGGAGTGAGCGCTGCAATGTGGCTCGGATTAATCAATGAATTGATCCCGAACCCTCCAAGACCCACTGCTGCAATCAACGCTACTACGGACAAGACTTTTGTACGACGTGCTTGTCGTTCTGTGTGAGTCGCTTTTGGTTTGTACTCGCCAAGGTTTGCGCTGGCGTTAATCCATTCAGACTCTGAAGCGTGAGGGTTGCCGAGGGTTTCCACCAATTTTTTTTCGTCCATCGAACCAGGTCTTTTGCTATTTGGTAATTCTGACGACATAACTTTCCCTCATCCTGGCTCTGACAATAACATCATCCCCTCAAGTGACTAGAAAGAAACTAGGATAAACCCCTGTATCGACCATAATTGGACAATTTTTCCTGCTTAGATCAAAATTTTTACGCTTATTGCAAACTGAATTTGCAGCTCGAGCGATGAAAATTTGCTAGATATGGGAGTGAAACCTGGGAGCGCCGGCATCCTTGCCGGCACCGAAAATAGTTTGGTCTGGTACTTGGTTAAAGTTCGTCTTGAACGTCACGGAACGATTCTAAGGGACGCTTAGGTGTTGGTCGAGGCTTACGAGGAACTAGAGACCCACCAGAATCCGGCGGATCTACCCAGGTCCAATCGAGTGTCCAGTCATACGACCAAATCTGTTTTTGGTTGCACTTCTGGCAGAACAGACCGTCCCGTTGTATCGAATAAACGTGGGATTCGTCACAGACAAATGGAAAATACTTTGAGGAATCTTGGTAGGCAGACAGCGACGATACTTGAGAATCGGACCATGGCGTTAATCGTTTGTTTGTGATCTCGCCTTCGCTCACAAGAGTTGCGCGCCCGGCGAGGATGCATTTGGTACACGCAAACGCTAGCATCGCCGGCAGTATCAAACCACCTCCTTGCGCTTTAATTTCCCTGCAAGCGCAGCACAGAAAAATGTCAGGCACTTTCAGCATGAGTCGTATTCGAACCTCAATTTTTTGCTTCATCCTCAGATCGAGTAGTTATTCCGCCATACGGTCGCCGGAAAATCTGTGCCTACCATCTGAGTCGTCGATGAATTCTAAATTGTAAGCTTTATAGTGAAGCCCGAAAACCAAAAACATCCCAGCAATTAGGAGCCCTCCGTCCCTCACAAAAATCATCTTCCAATGGCAGAGAGCTTGCCTGGATAACTTTATGAGGCCTACCGTTCTTCCTTCTGCTTCAATTTGGCGACTTTGTCGTTGAGTTTGCCAATCAGGTCGGTGAGTTTCTCGCGGTCTCTGTCCGTCAAATCGGTGGCGACGGCGAGATAATACTGATACTGCTTGGCGGATTCACTGAGGGTTGGCACAGAGTCGTCCGGACCTTCTTGGAGCGCAGAAGCAAGTCCGTATCTCGCCGCAGGCAGCGCTGGATTTTCTTTGAGTGATTCGCGGAATTTTGCAATGGCACCATCCCACTGTCTCTTGTGCGCTAATTCAGCGGCAATGGCCGCGGTGTCAGACGCGGATTTTTTTAAATCGGCCACTTTCTTCAGTCCGACTTGTCCGCGCTCAGGCGAGCCGCCTAATGCAAGAGACTTCTTGTAAGCGGCTTCAGCACTGTCTAGCGATCGCGTTAACACAGCGATGTCCGCAACAGCGTAAAGCTGTTTAGGATCCTTTAAATCGTTTGTGACTGCGTTGAATTGTTCGGCAGCTTTTTTGAACTGTCCTGCGGTTGTGAGCACTTCGGCAAATGCAATTCTCTCCCCATCACTCGTCGGTTGCACGTTGGCATACTGAGCTTGGAATTCAGCTGCACCAGAAAGTGATACCAGTTTCGCTTTAGCCAAACGTAATTCCATATCGTCCGGATTGAGTTTGATTGCTTCGTTCAATGCTTTGTTAGCTGTTTCGTAATCGTTTGAAGATAACATCGCGCCAACAGTTGCTTTCTGCGCCTTCAAGAACAATGCCTGGCTCAAGCCTTTGACTGCATTATTATCGTTTGCGCTCATCGATAAAATGGCGCGATAGCCTTTGATCGCATCATCTGGTCGCTCAAGACCTAAATCAATGTCGGCAATTCTTTGACGCAGACCCAAGTCGTAGGGCGATTGTGTTAGTCCTGATCGTAAGTCTGCAAGAGCCAATTCAAGATCGCCTCGCTCTTGATGAATGTCGGCCATGCGCAAGTATGGCTCAGCGTTCTCGGGTTTGATCAGCGTGGACAATTGGAATTGTTGGAGCGCCGCTACAGTGTTGCCCTGAATTTGATATGCCTGTCCCAGCGCCATTCTGACGGGCCAGCTGTTTGGAAATTGGTAGAGTGATGTGTTCAATTCTTTGATCGCATCATCAGTTTGGCCCTGCTTGAGCAGCGTTGCTCCAAGACCGTAATGCGCCGTCGAATTGCCGGAGTTCAGCGCCACCGCCCGTTTGAAGGCTTCTGATGCTTCCACCACACTATTTTGTGCCAGCTTGATCGTGCCCAAAGCGGAGTAGGCGTAGGACATATCAGGATTGAGAATGGTGGCGGTGTTCAGCTCGCTCGATGCTTCATCGTTGCGCCCTTGTTCTTTGTACACTTGTCCGAGCGCATTGTGTGCTTCTGCATTGGCTGGTCCAAGCGTGGTGGCGCGCTTTGCATAATCTTCGGCTTGCTTGAGGATTGAGTCTTTCTCGGCTCTTATTGTGCCGGAGGAAGACTGCAATCGGTTCACCATCACCATCGCTTTGCCAGCGTAGGCCGTGGCATTGTTCGGATCAATACTGATGACGCGATCGAACAAGTTATCGGCGTTGTCCAACTTGAATTCGTTGGCCATCGCCAGGCCTAATCCAAGTGTCGCTGCAACATCGGTTGGATTGGCAACCAGAGCCTCTCTGAAAAGTCCCTCAGCATCCGTCCACTTACCCTGTGACAGCAATTTCTCGGCTGTGGTCATGTTCACTTTCACACTGCCGCTGAGCACAGGCTGGGCTGGGTTTTTGACAGGCGCAGGTTGGGTGCTCGGAACACCAGGTACTTGTGCTTGAGAAGCGGCTGAAGCGCTTAAAAGCAGTCCAGTTAAGGCAACTGCGAGACGAGGTAGACGGTTCATAAGTAAGCTCCGATGATCTCTAATAGACGGGGTTTAGCATACCGCGACCGAATCGAATTTTGATTGGATGCCAGTATGTTCGTAACAATGACGTCAAGGTGATTTCTGCACCGTATTCGGTGGCATAGTTCCCCTCCATCCGATTTGATTGATTTGCAGCTTCTATCGACTTTTCTTGATTTTTGCGATAAAAATGGCTTGTTATTAAACAAGAGGAATCCATGCTTTTAGTTAAAACTACATTGTCGCCGAGCTCTATCCACGGCAGCGGACTGTTCGCCAATGAATCGATAGCCTCAGGAACCGACGTCTGGCGCTTTCAGGAAGGCTTTGACCTCGAGAAAACGCCAGCCGAGGTCGCAGCCTTGCCAACTGTCGCTCAGGATTGGTTCAAGCGGTACGGATACTTGGATCATCACATCAATCAGTACATTCTATCTTTCGATGACGCCCGTTTTATGAATCACAGCGATGACCCCAATGTTCGCCCTGATTACAATCGACACAGGTGCGCCGTGGGAATAGCAGTGCGCGACATCGCCATAGGTGAAGAACTGACCATCAATTATCGAGAAATCGAGCACTCCAGCTGGTTATCACCAACGTAGCTCGAACATTTTGAGCCCGACCTGAACTGATGACCTGAACTGAGTGTGCCAAGAACAAGCTGCCACACTCGAGCGCCACTTAGCCTGGTACCATCTAGTCGAGATTAATAATCGACGGGCACTTCTGCCTCTGCTTCAGGCGTTGCTTCGGATTCGGATGATTTTTTGTTCTCTTCTTCAGTCTTTTCTTTCAACAACAGTTCTTCCCACGCCTCGCGTGTGATTGAATAAATTTGGCAGTCGACTGCATCGTAAATTGCGTTACGCTCATAGGTCATGCCCATATTTTTAGCTACACCCTGTGACGCCAAATTGTTTGGATGAATGATTGAAATAATTCTTGGATACTTCAATTCTCTAAATCCATAGTCGCGAAAAGCAATTGCAGCTTCTGACCCGAGCCCGCCACGCCAATAAAATTTGTCCAGCATGTAGCCGACTTCCGGTAGGATCTCACCTTCAATTTCTTGCAGCATAATGCCGCATCGTCCAATGAATTTGTTTTCTCGCTTGTGGATCGCTGCCATTAAGCAAACGCCTTCGCTGACATATTTTTCTTGATAGTTCTTGATCGCTTCAACCGTTTCTTCGCGAGTGCGAGTCCTCGGATAATACCGCATGACGTCTGGATCGGCGTACAATGCGGCCAAATGATCAATATCTTCCGGAGTGATCTTTCTGAAACGAATGCGCTCTGATTCTAGTGATCCTGCTTCGACCGTTTCTGGTTCTTTCGTTTCCCATTCTTTGGTTTCCGATTCCGTCGTTTCCGATTCTTTCGTTTCCATATTACCTCGCAGAAGCAAACAACTCTTCACTATGTTGTTCTAGCAAAGGGGCTACCTTGGCTTTGAGAAGCTTTTGAGCTTGTTTGAGATTGACCTCTTCAGGTTTAGTGATGTCGGCACAAAGTTCAGATAAGACTTCATCATTAGCTATGCCCGCTTTCATTGCAAAGCTATAGGGCACATTGCTGAAAGTGACTAGGGAATATCGTGATAAATATGAGCCTGGAAATTCCTTCTGCAATATTTTCTCCACAGCCTTTTCTAATTGAAATTTTGGCAGAGCGACTTTGTCGCGCATCTCAATGAAATTCTCAACAGCCATGTCTGCAATTGCATCGGTGTCGACTTTTCTCTTTGCCACAAAATCGTCGAAAACGCGCGCCCAGCCGCTCGATCCTTCTTGTATGCGTCGGCTCAATGTTTCGGTTTCGCTTTCTCTTGAGCGTCGGTTGATGTACAGTGCACCACCTTGGGCAATATGGTTTTCGATACACTGATCCAATATTGTTAGGTCTTCAAAGCCAGCGTTCATGCCCTGCCCAAAGAAGGGGACAATCGCATGAGCGGCGTCGCCGAGCAACAACACGCGCTCTTCTACATTCCAAGGCGCACATTTGATCGTGACCATGTGACCGGTAGGATTGTCAAAGAAGGTCTGTTCCAAATCAGAGAGCAATGGCACTGCATCAGGAAATTGCTCCTTGAAGAAACGCTTAACGTCTTCAGGAGTCTTTAAATTTTCGAAGCTGACCGGACCTTCCCATGGCAAAAACAATGTACAAGTAAAACTGCCATCAAAATTTGGCAGCGCAATTAGCATGAACGTTCCGCGGGGCCAGATGTGCAGTGCATGCTTTTCGAGTTTGAATTCGCCGTTCGCTCCTGGCAAAATTACCAATTCTTTATAGCCATAGTCCAATTCTGATTCTGAGCATTGATACGATGGCTGTTTGCACATGTCTTGCCGAATCGCTGATGCTGAGCCATCCGTGCCGATTACTATATTTGCTACAACGTCGGCATATTGATTTTCTGGTTCATTGAAAAGCGTAATTATGCCTTTGTCGATGTCCATGCCAGTGCATTTTTGATTGAAGTGAATATCGACTAGACGAGTCTCTTCCGCGTGCGTCATAAGCGTTTTGTTCAGCGCCGCTCGCGATATTGAATTGATGTATTCCGAATCATCCTTACCGTAAGGCTGATAGGCAAGTTGACCATCGATCGGGTGAATCATTCTGCCACGCATTGGTACTGCATGTTTTAAGACATCGTCATCAAGTCCAGCTTTTTTTAGTGCGTGGATGCCTCTGGTCGACACGGCTAGGTTGATCGATCGTCCTGCGGCAACGGTCTCTGTTCGCATATCTGGACGTCTTTCATAAATATCCACAGCGAATTTGCGTTTTGCCAAGAATATGGAGAGCAGAGAGCCCACTAGACCCGCACCTACTACCGCTATATCTGTTTTTCTTCGCAAGGTAATCATTTAGTGCTCTTCAACATGCAAATCGCGCCAGTATTTTGGCAAAGTCAAAAACGTCTTGATACTTCACGTACAACGGAATCGGAGTGGCTCGAATAATATCTGGATTGCGAAAATCGCAAATCGCACCTTCCTTTTTCAATGCGGCAAGCATGTCGTGCGGATCTTTAGCCAGGCGTATCGACAGTTGAGAGCCGCGTTGCTCAGGATCGTGTGGCGTGATAATGCTGCAGAATCCTGGTGGCAATTGATTGAGCAAGTATTCCAAGTATCCTGTTATCCGTTCGCTTTTCTGTCGAATCGCCGGCATTGTTGCCGCGTCAAAGATTTCGAGCGAAGCTCGCAATGCCGCTAACTGGAAGATTGGCGGATTGCTAAGTTGCCAGCCCTCAGCGCCGGCAATTGGATCAAAGTCGGGACCCATTTTAAAACGGTCTTTCTTATTGTGCCCCCACCATCCGGCAAAGCGCGGCAAGTCGAAATTGGTGGCATGACGCTCATGCACGAAGCATCCGGCCAGACCACCGGGTCCCGCATTCAAATATTTATAAGTGCACCAAACCGCAAAATCGACATCCCAATCGTGCAGTTTCAGAACAAGATTGCCCGCACCATGAGCAAGATTCAGTCCGATGTTGCAGCCTTTGAGACGCGCAGCTCGGGCAATTTTATCGACTTCAAAGGCTTGACCGGTTAGATAGTTGACGTTACCCAAGACGATTAATGCAATTTTGTCGCCATCCCGATCAATCAATGAGAGAATATCTTCGGTTCGCAAAGTCGATTCGCCATCGCGTGGTGTCAACTCAACAACTGCGTCTTCGGGTTTGTATCCATGGAATTTAGCTTGCGATGCAACCGCATATTGATCTGATGGGAAGGCACCAGATTCAGTGACTATCTTATAACGTTCTTTTGTCGGGCGATAAAATGACACCATCATCAAGTGCAAGTTAACCGTTAAAGTGTTCATCACAACAACTTCAGATGGTAGAGCACCGACCAGTCTGGCGGACATCTCGGTAAGATTCTCATGGTATGGAAGCCAGGGATGCTTCGCTTCAAAGTGACCTTCAACGCCAAGATTCGCCCAGTCGTCTAATTCTTGCTCGATATATGTTCTTGCTTTACGCGGCTGCAATCCGAGTGAATTGCCGGCTAGATAAATGCACTCTTTACGTTCACCAGCAGCCGGAATGAGAAATTGATTCCGATACTGCCTGAGTGGATCTTCCGCATCCATCGCAATTGCGAAATCAAGCGAATCTTCGTACTGTAACGTAGAGGAGTTCACTAACGAACTTTGTTTAGTGCTGGACATTCTTTGTCACTAACTCCGTGTCCAAAGCGAAATCTTTTTCTGTCTTGCCGAGCCACTGCAACGCGGTGCCAGATAAAAGACGCTTACGAGTTTTTTCTGAGATTCCCGGTAGAGATTCAATGAGTCTACCAGGTTCTTCTTCGCCAAGGGGGAACGGATAGTCTGTGCCGAGTGCGATGCTGTTCTCTCCGTAGATTTCTAGAAGATATTTGAGCATCTGGCTATCGTGCACGAGTGAATCAACGTAAAATTTGCCGAGATATGAGCGTGGGCTCGCTTTATTGTCGATTGCGCAGAGGTCTGGCCGCATTTCGAAACCATGCTCGATCCTGCCGATGGTGCCGGTGAAAGCGCCGCCACCGTGGGCAAAACATACTCGCAGCTTAGGTAACTTTTCGAAAATGCCGCCGAATATCATCGAGCAGATTGCCAGCGAAACTTCCGCAGGCATGCCAACAAGCCATGGTAGCCAATATTTTTGCATTTTGGCCTCACCCATCATGTCCCATGGATGCACGAAGATCGCGGCGCCAAGCTCTTCGGCTGCCTGGAAAATAGGAAACAAGTTCTCGTCGTTCAAATTCCAATCATTGACGTGCGATCCAATTTGAATTCCGGCAAAATTCAAATCTCTCATGCAGCGTTCCAGTTCTTTGATCGCATGTTGCGGTGACTGCATTGGAATTGTGCCTAAGCCCACAAATCGCTGCGGGTTTGAGCGCACCACTTCGGCAATGTGATCGTTTAAAAATTGGGATAAGTACATGCCGTGCTCGGCTTTTGTCCAGTAGCTAAACATCACCGGCACAGTGGACAGCACTTGCACAGACACGCCATGCTTGTCTGATTCAGTCAACCGGGTCAGTGGATCCCAGCAATTGCTCTCAATCTCGCGAAAGAATTTTCCGTCATCTCGAATCATTCGTGCGCAACCTGGTTTGTGATGTTCAAGAGTGATGAAACCACCGTATCCAAATCTTTGTTTCAATTTTGGCAAATCGCGTGGAAGAATGTGCGTGTGAACATCAATTTTTTGCATTGGGTTTCGCCATCTTTGTACCGCAGGATTTGCAGGTGGTGTGGTCATCACTTGAGTAGAAGCGCTCGAAGATCGGCGGAAATTGCTTGACGATATCCGTCAAATGAAAGGTTTCCTCATACAATTTGGTCGCACATTTATCGCAGTGCCATTCAAACGTGTCTAACTCATCGTCGCTTCTCTTCTTTTCCAGGACGAGTCCAACTGTGTTAGCAGGACGCTGCGGACTGTGCGGCATGCGCGCCGGCAAGAGAAACATTTCTCCGGCGTGAATTGGCACGTCGACAAACTGCCCATCGTCGATCACTTTGAGCACCATATCGCCTTCAATTTGATAGAAGAATTCCTCGCCTGAATTTACATGGTAGTCGGTGCGCGAATTGGGACCGCCGACGACCATGACGATGAATTCGCGATCCTCCCAGATCACCTGGTTGCCGACCGGCGGTTTTAAAAGATGACGGTTGTCGTCAATCCATTTTTTAAAGTTGATTGGTGCAAGCCTGCTCATGTGGTCTCCTAGAAAAATGGAGCGCGGTTATTCTAACCGTCTATAACACCTCGGATCAAGCTAAGGTCCAACTTAGCCACGATGTAAGTGTACAGCCGTGTTGTTATTTGAGGATAGCGAGCAGGCGGCTTACTTTGACGCGGTCTGCCTGGAGATCCGCGGTCTGCCTGGGGTTCAGTTGAGCTTAAGGAATGGTCTCAGCCAGTATGTCGCCCTTGTTGGAAAAACAACGATATTTCTAACAACGGGTACGTCGGCATCCATCCGAGTATTTCGATGTCAATCGATATTACGGATGGACTTCGGTGGCGCTTTGCAAGCATATTCCCCTGACTACGTCACCGACAAGACCGTGTAGAATAGTCGACTATGTCGGCAGACTTACTGCATCGACGATTCTAGATTACACATACAAACACGCACACGCAGCTTGGCGGAGGTTCATCATGGAGCTCACCGGAAAAAACGTTCTCATTTTTATTGGTCCTGATTTTGAGGATCGAGAACTCATTTATCCCTACTATCGGTTTTTAGAGGCAGGCGCGAAGGTTAAGCTGGCTGGACTTGGGGAAAAATCGTACAAAGGCAAATACGGAATTCCGATGACCGTTGATGGTAATTGCGAGGATTTCGTATCGCAAAAATGGGATGCGGTCATGGTTCCGGGAGGATGGGCGCCCGACAAGATCCGCGCCAATAAGGCTGCACTCGAAATCGTCAAGAAGGCTGCTTCCCAAGGCGCTGTGGTGGCAGCGATCTGCCACGGTGGATGGGTTCTAGCTTCTGCCGATGTTGTGCGCGGCAAAAAGCTGACCAGCTACAAAAATATTGCCGACGATTTAATCAACGCCGGCGCCAAATGGGTCGATGAGGAAGTGGTCGTCGATGGTGGATTGGTAACTTCGCGCACACCGGCAGATTTACCCGCTTTTTGTCGCGAGATGATCAATGTGATGAAATTGGCGAAAGTCACTGCTTAAGTGCGGGCCAACCGCTTCACATGGTGACGGACTTTGAAGTCGGCCAGACTCTTGCGCAAATGACTGAATCAAAAAGCCACTAAGTTCAAGCAGGACCGCTTAAGATTTGCGCCTTTGGAAGGGAACGACGTCGCTGTTGATCGCGGTCATTTGTATTGTCGTCTCGTCTCTGTTGATCCATTGCTTGCACATGGTCGCCAGAAGCGGCAGCGAGAGCGGCTTCGTCATGTAATCGTCCATGCCGGCACTAATGCACTTTTCTCGGTCTCCAGGCATCGCGTGTGCTGTGGTGGCGACAATCGGCACGTGCATGCGCGAAATCACCTCCATTTCACGAATCTTCGCGGTCGCCTCCAAGCCGTCCATGTCAGGCATCTGAATGTCCATAAGGATGAGCGCGTACTGTTTTTGCCTCACAGCATCAATAGCTTCTTGTCCAGTGACAGCTGTATCGGCGGTGTAACCCAGGCGCTTCAGCTGCAATATCGTTAGCTTGGCGTTGACCGGATTATCTTCAACGAGAAGGATGGCACTTCTCTTGGTGGTAGACGTAATTAATTGTGGGTCTTTCTCAACTTTGATAGCCCTTGGAGCCGCCTCCCCAAAGGGAATAGTGAACCAAAATGTTGACCCTTTACTAGGCGAACTTTGAATGCCAATTTTGCCGCCCATGAGTTCGACTAGATTTTTGCAGATTGACAAGCCCAAACCTGTGCCGCCATAGCGTCTAGTTGTTGAGCCATCAGCTTGCACGAAAGGTTGAAAGAGCTTGGCACTTTGCTCTTGAGATAGTCCAATTCCGGTGTCTGTGATGGCAAACCTAATGTGCTTTGTATCGTCATCAAGACAAACTTGGACAAGAATTTTTCCTTGGTCAGTAAATTTGATCGCGTTGTCGATCAGGTTAACAATGATTTGGCGCAATCGACTTGGATCGCCTTTGACGCGAGCTCGTACATCTGGGGAGACAAAACTAATTAGAATCAATTTCTTCTTGTCAGCTTTAGCCCGCATAACTTGAAGCGCTGTTTCAACCAGAGGATTCAGATCGAAATCAATTTTTTCTAGTTGTAGCTGATGCGCATCAATTTTTGAAAAGTCCAAGATCTCGTTAATCAGGGCCAGAAGTGAATTGGCCGAGTCAAGGGAAATCTGTGCCAGCTCTTGTTGATCCTCAGTTAAATGCATTCCCAAAAGCAATTCGTTTGTGCCGATGATACCGCTTAATGGCGTGCGCAATTCATGACTAACTTTTGCCAGAAATTCCGAACGCGTTTTTAGCGCCTGCGTAATCTGGCTCTGTGACTCAACTAGCTCGTCGACTTGTTGATTCAGCTGCTGGTTGAGAAGCTGAACTTGATCGTAGGCAGCCATTTTTTCATTTTCTGAACGTTCAAGCGCGTGCGCAAAAAGCCATACGAATACAGGTAATCCGAAGGTCACAAGCAAGACGATGAATAATAGGTCATTAGCTGTGTTTCGGCTTGCGGCGCTGACCAATCCCAAAACGGGCATCAAAAAATATATTGGCATAAGTCTTCGTGCGACTACGCCTCCAAACGTATTACTGGTGATAATTGAAATTGGACCTGTGTGAGGTCTGGAGAGTAAAAGCGCGGTGCCGAGCACTTCTAAAACGCTGGCTGCAGCAAAAGAAAGCTGAGTCGGCAAACCTGTGAACTGTAAATAAGTAAGGCTGTACGTGTAGCCGATCATTGCCAATGTTGAGATCACAATTACCGGTAGCGCACATAATTGAGCAAACAGGTGGCATCTCGGATGATCGGTGCTCGAAAGTAGAATTCCGGCGCCTAAAAACACGACGCTTAGCACCGTTTGCGCGGCGATTGGCACGATCCGTGAGTGGGGCAAGAGCACGTTAATTAGGCTGTAGCTAAAAGCACCATGCATGCCAGAAATAATTAGTTGGGCTATTGCAATCAGCAATGAGACTATAGCTAGAGTGCGGGCAGCATTGATTGCTAGATTCGCACGATTTGGTTTGTTCAGCAGAACCAGTGCCATTCCCGATAACATGAAACTCATCGCAGTTCCCGGTGAGATAGAGTTCAAGCCCAACCCGCTGTCGTACAAACCTGACGCGGCCAGCAGCCAACCCATCAAGGCAAACATGCCAGCGGCGACCCCCCATCCCGATGCCCCCAAAACAATGGCTTGGACAATTGCCGTAACGCGGTTGCTAGTCCCGTGGGTAAGTGCTTTTGATTTTGTCAGCTGAGTTTGCATGGAGTAAGTATTAATTGTCCGCGAGTTGTGCTTGCGAAACCAAAACATGGCACCCTATATAGTAATGTAGCACCATCGTCTACATTGAGCTAGTCTATGTTGGTCGCCATCAAAAGCTCCGAATCGCTGCACCTGGCGAGTTTACCCTGAATTCTAAATTCTACGCGCCATTAATGTATGGATTTCGCCACAATTTTCCGGGGGGAACTTTCATTTTCATTCTGGAGTTTGCGGCAGCCGTTGACCCTTTTCTGCCAATCTTATGTTGATGTACGGAATAATTTCGCGCTTGAGTTGCGAAGCTTCAAGCGGAAATGCCAGCACCGCATCCGCTCCAAGAGCCAAGGCGCGATCTGAGACTGATGTGTCTGCGATTGGTCCAATGAAAAGGAATGGAATAGTTCGCAGTTCCGCGTCCGCTTTGATTTCATTGATAAAACTCCAGCCGTCGCCGTCAGTCATGACGAAGTCGCACAGGATAATGTCAGGCAGATTTTTTTGGGCGAGAAAAATTGCCAGCGACATTGATGGCGCCGGAATAATTTGGCAGTCGAGTTCATCGAAGGCTTCTCGCGCTAAATCCGCGTACTGTGGATGACTGCCGGCAGCCAGAATGTGAATTGTCATTTCAACCAGTTTTGTGTAATCGTGCTCCGCGGCATGAATCTTGCTCCTGCCGACCAAAGGTATTGTCTCTTTTACATAGCGCGACGTCCATCCTTGAGAGGAGTAGAATTGTGAACTCGTAACCTTTTGAGGGGAAGTCATGGAGAAAAGAGCATTCGGTAAGACTGGAATGACCGTGGGTGCGCTTGGTTTTGGCGGCGGCGAAATCGGCTATGAATATGCCTCGCTTCAAACCGTCAAAGAGCTTCTTGCTGCGGCAATCGACGAGGGTTTGAACGTAATCGATACGGCGGAGTGTTACGCCGATAGTGAGCAGTTGATTGGCGATGCGGTGAGCAAAAGGCGGAAGGACTTCTATTTGTTTACGAAATGTGGACACGGCGCCACCTACACTGAAGAAAAATGGTCCAAGAAAGACATTGAAGAGAGCATCGACCGCAGTTTGAAGCGGTTGCAGACGGATCATTTAGATTTGATTCAATTGCACAGCTGCAACGAAGCGATTCTTCGCAAAGGCGAGGTTATCGAAGCGCTGCAAGCCGCCAAGCAAGCGGGCAAGACGAGATTCATCGGTTACAGCGGAGACGGCACTGACGCGGTATGTGCCATCAATACAGGAGCTTTCGATACGCTGCAAACCTCGGTCAACATTGCCGATCAACAAGGACTTGATCTGACGATTCCGCTTGCAGTCAAAAGGAATATGGGCGTTATCGCCAAACGTCCGATCGCCAATGCCGCCTGGCGTAGCAAAACAAAGCCTGAAAACACCTATATTCAGCCGTACTGGGAGCGGCTACAGCAGCTTCAATATGACTTCATCAACGGCAATCCAGCTGAATCTGTCGAAAAGGCTCTCCGTTTTACGTTGAGCGTACCGGGGGTTCATGTGGCCATTGTGGGCACGACTAAGCCTGGTCGGTGGCGCGAGAATGCCGATTTACTGGCAAAGGGAGCGCTAAGCAAAGAAGAATTCGAAGCGATCAGAAAGACTTGGGCAAAGGTTTCGGCCAGTGATTGGGTCGGACAGGTCTAATTCGAGACGGACGGACACGGCGACTAAATAGAGCGGCTAAATAGCAACGGCGCTAATCGCTTTTGGTTTGAGCCGGAACGCCCACGATTTTGTCAGTCTGACTCACCAGCTGCTTCGCTAGCCAAGTATCGATTTCGCCTAAGATTTTGGCATCAGTGTGAGTCGTTTCAAGCAGCAGGTGCCCTTTCTCCGGTGAAATGTAGATTGTTTTCTGCTGCGATCCCACCTTCTTCATGAATGGTTCGATCGCTTTTGCTTTGTAAACTTGGTCTTTCGCGCCTGCCACCACCAGTAGAGGCATATTCTCTGGCATTTTTTCTGCACCTTCGAGTGCTTCCGAGTTAGTGCGCATGCTCTTAATAAGATCAGCAGCGCTGAGCTTGCGGTTGATCATTGGATCTTTTAAGTAAGCGTCCGTGACTGTGCTGTCTTCCGACAAATAAGGGGCAATGTGTGGCTCCAGTTCATATGGCTTATATGGTGAAGACCAGCCTTTGACCAAGTCGACCACCAACCTTGGGCGCGGATGAAGGAATTTCTTAATACATGGGCTGGATAGGATGGCACCATCGGCTAATTCCGGTTTGTTGGAAAGAAGCCACAGAGCCATATTTGAGCCAAGACTCTCGCCCATACAAAAGATTTTTTGTTTCGGATAAATGCGCCTGAGCATGCCTAGCACTTCGGTCATATCGACTTTACTCTGCGTGTAGTGAATCGCCGAATCGCCTCCGAATTTATCGTTTTCATGCTGCCAGCGACCGAAGCCACGCATGTCGAGAGCGTAGACAGGATAACCATTCGCAGCGAGGTGGCGTGCCACATCGTTGAAGGTCTCAGAATAGAGAGTGGCACCATGGATGCCGAAGATGATCGCCTTTGTTGCGGCAGCATCGTCTTTCCACTCAACTACAGGCAAATTGAGTTCTGTCCCGACTGTAGAGTCGACGATTTTTACAGGCTCCGCGCCAGCACTGTGGGCAAAACCCACCGAAGCAAGAATGCCGAGTACAACTAGTTTAAGAGTGCGTGATTTCATCAAATTGTCCCCAAACACCCGAATCTTCGCCACACCTTCGCACAGCTCAACCTTCGGACTGAGGCGCCTTCTATCGCCCAACAGGCACAATGGTAACAGACGGTGGGGTGTTCAATCCTAGATTAACACTCACTCTTTACGTTTGCAGTTGCCGGATCATGAAATGGATGCGCGGCTCTCCAGACCCGCCTCGAGCAGTACTACGGGCAGGCGAGATGCCTTCGCTCAATACTGGTCAGATAATGATGAGACCGCCTTTTGCGTAGCTTCTTGAGCAGGAAGAAGTTCATTCTGCACAAGTGCTAGCGCTTCACCATCCAGGTGCTTCAATTCAGCGCGGTAGAGTTCAACGCCGTGGTCCTCGCCCTCTTTGAGAGTGCCGATGGCTGAGGTCTCGCCCAGCGCAACAGCACCGGCTTCAACAATTTTTGCAAACGCGCCCCAAGCTCCAGACTTCGTGGTTGGTGTTCCGCCTAGCGTAGTTAACAGTTGACTCAGCTTTTCTATTCGTTGCTGATGTTCTGCTTTATAACTTGTGAGCGCCGCAATTACGGTTGGAGTTTTTGCTTTTGCTATAACCATCGAATAACATTCGACAGCAGATAATTCGCCACCAATCAGCGCATTCAATCTGTCAATCTGGTTTGACATCTTTTCCCCCTATTTGTCGACTATGTGTTGACACATAATATACAAAATCACGCTGCGAATCATTAGGTGCTTGCTATGGCGATTAGCACCTTGCTACCTTCACCTAGGCCGTGAGCTAGGCGCCAGCTTTGGCAGCAAATGGTGTTGGCGGGAATCTTTTTTGGTCGTTTCCGTAGTCTATTTTAGGTGTCGGCTTTAGCTGAGGATCTTTTTCCAAATCGGCTGAGTATTTCCGCAAGAAACTCGACATAGATGGTGAATTGAAGACGGAAAATGCTCTTGTCAAACACAATTGCCCGGTTGATTTTTGTCCGGCACCGACGTAGCTTTGCGCGTATAGCCAATAATCAAACGAGCTATTTGCTCCAAGTTTTGACATTGCTCGAATCTGGTCCGCTGCTTCTTTGAGCTTGCCCTGCTGCAAAAGCACATAACTGAAATATCGTCTTGCCACTACGTTGGATGATTGCTGCCTTATCAGTGGCTTCAGCAGCCGATTGGCACCTATATAGTCTCCGTTCTGCAATAGCCCGTAAGCCTTCAACAAGTCGGCATCATTGAGGCCATCGGCTGCCATTGCTGGAGTAGCTATTAGTATGGAAGCGAAATAGGCTAACAAAAGAGTAGTAACCTTCACTGGTGATCTCCTTTAGCGGACCAATTGTGTCAGCGCCCGTGCCACATTTTGGAATAGACTGTTGATTTGAGAAATCTGTGTGGCTTGGTAGAATTTCGCGCCGTTGCCCGATATTCCAGCGATCCCACCGCTGGTTGCGTTCGTGTTCGTGTCGGTGAGAATGTCTGTTTGTGAGGTTTGCAAAGACGGCACCAAGCAAAGACCGATGCAATAGATGGGAATTCCGGCGGTTTTGGCTGAAGATGCTTGAGTTCGGGCATCTTGAAGAGGGCTGCTGCCGGTGCTTGAGGCAGTCGGCAAGCCATCAGTGAATAGAACGATTGCTTTGGTCGATCCGACTCTGCTCAATCCGCTGCCGCCTTGGGCAGTTGTCTTCATTTGCCCAATGGCTTGATAGAGTGCTCCAGATATGTTTGTGCCGCCATAGGCGACCAGCGGCTGCACCGCAGACGATACCGTTGAGTAGTTGCTATATGCAGGACCGGCCGTGGGAATTAAGGCAACAGTTGGGTTTGGCGGTAAGGGATTGTAAGGGTCGCTAGGATATGCGTTGGCTGAATAGCTTGTTGGGTTGTCGCTGATATTGCCAAGCCCACTATAATCGGCAGGTACAGTGGAGGTTGGCAACGTTCCGGCTTGACTGCTGAAAGTGACAAGGCCGAAATGCACATCGCAATCCACGTTCATTAAGTCGAAGAAATTGGTTGCCGCGTTAATCGCGTCGCTGATTGGATGCCTCTGGGCAAACGCAGCTTGTTTATAGGCTGCATAGTATCCCGCCTTTGGAACAATGCCCCATGATGTGTAAGGCACGTGGGCCGTCGCAGCTACTGTTGTCGATTCTAAATTTCCTCGCGCTGCCTCCACGAGACAACCAACACAACCTGCGGGAAATTCATAGGTCGTGCTGTTGTACGTGACGATGGTTCCAGTCGAATAAGTATTCGTACCATCTATATTTACGACAATATCGGTGAAGTAGCTGGAAGTTGCCCCTGTTGGCGTCGCACCGCTGTTGGTGCCTCTTAGTGATCCGCTGAACTTGTAAGTACTGGCGGTGCCACCGCCGGCATCCAGGTTTTGGGGAAACGTTGCGTTTACTGGTGAGCCTGTCGCGCTTGTGCAGCCTAAAGCGGAATAGAGTGGACCATGGGCGATCACATTGTAGCCATTGGTGCCTCCATTGTTGTAACGGTCTACTGCTGAGATGAGAGTGAAGTCATCCATTGATGATGAAATGTCAAAACACAGAATTACGTCGAGTTGTGGCAGACCGCCGTTCGATGCTTCAACGATCGGGAAAATGCCGGTTATTCCAGCGAAGTTGCCTAAAGCAGGAGTGAAACCGTAGGAGGCTGTAACGTGGAATATTTTTCCACTTACATCGCCCAAAGCCACAGGTGTCTTGGTTGTTGGGTTGAGAAATTGGAAGTAGAGCTGTGCTGAATTAGCCGGTGGTGACATTGGCATGCTCGATGCTTGAGCGGCATTGGCAAGCGACATTCCGATCACATCATTTTGTTGGAAAATGCTGAGCGCTGTCGCCATAGCGCTCAGTTGAGTGCCCATTGGATCTTGATCCGAGCTGGCATTGGTGGCAGCGCCGGCAAGAGCGCACGAGTCAACACAAGTTTTGAGTTGTTGTTTTGCCAGCCAATACCTGCCAAATTCGAAGGAGAACATCGAAATTGGTGCCATCACTAACGTGCACAGTAACACGACCAAGGCTGAAACAGCCTGTCCATTGCAGCTTCTCCGTTGTGTGCTATTTCTAACCATAGAATTTCTCTTTAATGATTGGAAATACATAGCGCTTTTTGTAAACAATTGGTGCCGACCCAAACTTCGTTCCAAAAAACAGAATCGGGGCTGGAATGCTTATGTTCACGCTTGTTGAGACGGCAACGTACGGCGATGTATCGGTCGGGGGATTGCCGCCAAAATCGTTATAGACAAAATCCGGCGCGTTTGTCGAACTTAATGCGGGTTGACTGACAAAAAATGCAGCCGTGCTATGTATGGTCAATTGGGCTTGCGCAGCCATCAGGGCCTGCGTCGAACTAGTGGTCTGCGCCGCTGCTCGGGTGGCATCTCGACAAGCAGCGTCGTTAACGTTGCAGGCAAGAATGATCACCGTCGCATTCGCGCCAATCGCTCCAAGCGCTGACACTAACATCGTCGTCAGGGTCAGGTCGATGCACATGTTTCCTCGTGTGTTGCTTCGAATCATCGATCGTAATCGTCGGCGTCGCCTCATTATTGTGTTAATCCTTGTGGGTTTTCGAAGACGACGTTGGATTTGGCAACTACGGTCATTGGTGTAGTCAGTCCGGGAATTCCCATACTTGATAAAGAATGATTGGTAATAATCGGGTCGATTTGCGCCAGAAGCAGGACTTCAACGTCATAAGCGTTGAAGCTTGTGTCTGGTGGAGAGGTAAGTGGGGTCGTTCGTTTAGTGACTGTTGAGCCTGAGTATGAGCAGGTTACAATGCTTGTCGTGACCTGCTGCAAGTGGACTCCTGTGAAGTAGCCAACCGCAGTTGTGGCAAGGGAGTTGGCCGTGTTTACGGCTGATTTCTCGCTTGAAGAAATATCGGTTTGAAAGCTTCTGCACTGTGCTGCTTGACCAGCTGCCATCTTTGCGGCATTCATGAGGAGGATGTAGCGGACACCAACTGTCGAATAAGTGATCATTGGAAAAAAGATAATCACGAGCGCAAACCAAAGTGTTGGTCCAAGTTCGGCTAGGCTCTGTCCGTTTTTATTGCGCGTTTTCATAACCCAAGCCTGTTCGACACATTTGAAAATCTCTGCTCTCTGCTAACACCGTACCTGATAGGTTCCTTCGAGCACATCACCCATTAGGAGCAGTTCGTTTTCTCACCCTATCGTGCAGGCGAGTAACTCTATAGTGCTAGGATGGTGGATTGTAATTGGCCGGCCCGACGCCCGGTCGAAACTCCAAAATGAAGACTCACGAACAGGATGATTTGCCGGAACTCAAAGGTCTTTTAGACCAGGTGGGGATTTGATCTGATGCTGGTCGAACTGCCTAGCCAATCCAATTCATGCCTAACCATTCCAATTCAAAATTTCAACAGCAACGTTGCTGCCCTCTGAAAGCTGCTCCAGGTCTGAGTCAAAGTGAATGAGGCAGTCAGCCAGAGCCAGCCCGCTCAACATGTGGGACTCTTGTCCTAAAGTCGGATGAACGATCATTTGTCCTTTCTCGTTCATGTTGAGAACTCCGCGCACTAGGTCGAGACGTCCGGCTTGCTTCCGGAGCGACTTGGTTAGAATGGCGGAAAGGCGCTTCGGTTGCTCGTCTAGATTCCCCATCAGTTTCATCAATGCTGGTTTGACAAATTCGTTGAAAGTCACCAGTACCGATACTGGATTTCCAGGTAATCCGAAGATCAATTTCTTTTGCTTGCGCCTGGGTTGTTCCAAAGTTCCGAAATAGACGGGTTTGCCGGGCTTAACTGCGATCCGCCAAAATTCAGTCTGGACGCCCATCTCCTCAAGCGTCAATTTCACGTAATCATGATCGCCGACTGAAACTCCTCCTGAAGAAATGATCACGTCTGCCTGCTCAATAGCAAAATTGAAAGCTTGTCTCGTGGATTTTTTTGTGTCACGTGCGTGGTGAACGAACCACTCGTCAATGCCCAGAGAAGCAAGCGCAGCTTGAAGAGCGTAAGAATTGGAGTCGTAAATTTGTCCCTCTGCTAACTGATGACCTGGCTGAATCAGTTCATCACCGGTGGTGACAATGGCAACGCGTGGTTTTGTGTGGGCGGTGAAAGATGAATATCCTAAGTTCGCGAGAAGTCCGATTACAGGCGGATTGACTCGAACACCGGCGGGCAAGACCTGATCGCCTGCTCTGAATTCACCACCAATTCTACGAATGTTTTCCCCAGGGGCAGCAGTCGTTGAAATGTGCACAAAACCATAATGCTCTTGGCAGTATTCTTTCATCACGACGGCTTCAACGCTGGATGGCACGCGCGCGCCCGTCAGGATTTTTAGCGCAGTGCCTGTGGACAGTTTGAATTCGTCTGGCGAACCCGCTTTCACTTCACCGATCAGTTGAAGTTGACCTGCCTTGCCCTCTGACGCTCCTTCCAGGTCCGAGCAAAGAACACCGAATCCGTCCACTGCCGAGTTATCGAATCGAGGCAGAGCAAATTTTGCGCTCACTGGTTGTGATAAAAATGAACCGAGTAAACTGTCAAGTTTTAATCGCGTTTGCGGAAGCGGTGCTGCTTGCTCGAGAATCATTCGCAGCGCTTCTTGATAGGTGATCATGCTCAGTGTTTGATTGTCTCTTTGTCTCGTTTACCGTGACTCTCACCAGCAATCATTTTAAAGGCGTGTTTGATCGCCGGAAAGACTGCGTCGAGAGAATCTTGAACACCACCGGCAGAGCCAGGCAAGCTAATAATTACAGTTTTGTTTCGCACACCCGCAAGCGATCTGGACAACATTGAAAACGGAGTGCGCGCTTGACCATAAGATCTGATTTGCTCAGTCACTCCCGGTAATTCTTTATCCAAAAGACGCGTTATAGCCTCGGGTGTTTGGTCTCGAGGACCAATTCCAGTGCCGCCTGTGGTGATGATCAAATCCACTTTCAATTCGTCCGCGCATCTTTTAACTGCCGCAGTGATTTCGGATTCATCGTCGCGCATGACTTTGTACTCGGTGATGTCGAATCCTTCCGCATCCAGTCTCTTTTGAATTAGGTGACCGGACACGTCTTCAGCTTTGCCTTCAGCAACAGAGTCAGACAAGACGAAAACTGCGGCACGATGTTTAGGACCATCGTGTTTCAGTTGGCGATCAGATTTGCCACCAGTTTTGCTTTCCAGTCGCACTGTTTCAATCTGCATCACTTCATCCAGCATTTTTGTCATGTCGTAAATGGTAAGAGCAGCTACAGATGCGGCTGTCAATGCTTCCATTTCAACGCCTGTTTTGTAAATTGCTTTAACTGTAGCGACGATCTCAATTGCATCTTCATCGAGCTGGAACTCGACGCCAACGAATGATATCGGAATGGGATGACAGTAAGGAATGATCTGGCTGGTATTCTTCGCTGCTTGAATCGCCGCGACCTTGGCGCAACTTAGCGGATCACCCTTTGGTATTTTTCCATCTCTAATTAGTTGGATTGTAGTAGGACTGACTCGCAAAACAGCTTTGGCAACTGCAGTACGTAAGCTGTCTGTCTTTTGCGAAATGTCTCGCATCAATTAACCCCCAATTTCGATCATCGCTCTGTTGTCTGCTGCCGCTATTTCTTCAGCCGGCGGGTGCGCCTCTGGCTTCAGTGTTAAGGCGTACAAAATCATTTCTTCCAATGTTTGATCTGTAATGCCCTTTCTCAAAGCATCCCTCAAGCTTGTTTCAGCCGGATAGAAAAGGCACGATTTGATCGAGCCATCTGAAGTCAATCGCAGTCTGTTGCAAGTGCCACAGAAGCTGTCAGACATAGAGCTGATAAAGCTCACCGTTCCCGGATATCCTTCAATTCCAAAATCTTTGGCGACAGCCGACGCTTCAGTTGGCAATTGATAAAGATTGTACTTTTGTTGAATACGGTCGCGCATTTCTTGAAAAGTGACAACCTTATCTAGCTTCCAGGAATTGTCCTTAAATGGCATGTATTCAATGAATCGCACGTTCATCTTTTTGTCTTTGACGAACTCTACGAAGTCCAAAATTTCGTCATCGTTAACGCCTGACATAACTACCACGTTCAGCTTCAAAGATTGGAAATCGGCTTCAATGGCTGCGTGGATGCCGCCTATAACGTTATCCAGATCGTCCCTTCTTGTGATCGCAGTGAATCTCTCTTGTTTGAAGGTATCGAGGCTGATGTTGAGAGCAGTCAATCCAATGCTTCGCAAATGTTTTGCGATTGGTTTTAACAGCGTAGCATTCGTCGTCATGGCCAGAGTTTTGATGCCATCGATCAGTGCTAACTGTTCGATTAAGACTTCCAAATTTTTGCGCACCATGGGTTCGCCGCCGGTTAGCCGAATCTTGTCGACGCCCATCTGTGCGAACACACGGGAGATTCGAAGAATCTCTTCGTAGGAAAGCAATTGCTCTTTCTTTTTCCATTCAATTCCATCATGTGGCATGCAATAGACACAGCGCAAGTTGCATCGATCTGTCACCGAAATTCGGAGATAAGTGTGTTTCCTGCCAAATGTATCAATCAGCTTGTTCATAGATTTATCGATGCAGCGGGGCTGGTGACGCCTCCTGGTGAGGTTGAGTGTGAGCGCAATGCGTTTGACAATTTACCCAACCAGTGGTTCCGTTCAGGTACGTTTCTTTTTTCCAAATTGGCAGTCTGGATTTGATCTCGTCAATTAGATAACGACATGCAGCGAAAGCGTCTCCTCTATGAGCAGATGAAACGCCCACCCAGACAGCCAATTCGCCGATTTTCAAAGCGCCGGTTCTGTGCACACAACATACTTCAATCACGCCGAATTTTTCTCTTACTTCTGCAAAAATTGCTT
Source organism: Candidatus Melainabacteria bacterium (assembly GCA_003151275.1). Next base: position 109,759 of record PLXC01000159.1, on the reverse strand, counting down.
GCGCTTCGTTGTTGCACAGCTGGTCGTAGGCTTCGTACTCTAGCGTCAGTACTTCTTTTCCTTCGTTGTGATCGCGCACCCAGCCTTCAAAGCTGACAAACGCGCCAGCGTGACTGTTGGAAAAGTTTTCCTTTAATTTGGTTGCATCAATGCTGGTTTCAGAAATACTGAACATCTATCCCCCCGCAACTGGTGGAATAAAAACAATCCGATCGTTTTCATTGATAGCGCTATTCCAATTCTCAAACTGATCGTTAATCGAGACCCTGAGACGTTCCGGCGGTAGGCTGAAACGAAATTGCTGATTCAATTCAGCGAAGAGTTGTTGAGCATCTTGCGCATCAGTGTTGTAACTTTCATTGGAAAGCCCGCGCTCTTCTCGCATTAGCGCGTAATACTGAATATGGATAGTTTTACTGCCCGGTTTCATGGTTTGCCAAAATGATGTCAGCAGGTTTGATTTTCGCACACTGGAGAGGCTGTGTCAGCATAAACAGCTGGTATTTAAGCGCGGCCGTGCAAATTATGGACCCTCTGAAAAGCCCATGACAGCTGTTCGTGGCTCAAATCGCACCACTGACCGGGTTCTAGTTCTAAGTCGAAGAGGCTGAGCCGCCCGATTGCTTTGCGCAGCAAGCGCAGAGTCGGGCAGTTTATCGCCGCCGTCATCTTGCGAACCTGGCGATTTCGCCCTTCCGTTAATGTCAGGCTTAGCCAAGTGGTAGGGATATTTTTCCGAAACCTGATTGGCGGATTCCTTTCAGGCAGCATGGGCTCCTCTCCCAATAGTTCGACGTGGGCAGGCAACGTCTTTTTGTTCTCGATCACCACACCTTGGCTAAGCCGACGAATATCCTCCGGGGTTGGCACATTCTCAACTTGCGCCCAGTAGGTGCGCTCATGTGCGAGCGATGGGTCGAGCAGAAGGGAATTTAAGCGCCCATCATCACTGAGCAGCAGCAGCCCCTCGCTGTCGAAATCTAACCTGCCGACTGGATAAACGTTCTTTGGCAGATCAAATAGTGCCAACGTCTCTTTCTCTGAATCTTCGGGCACGCTAAATTGACTGAGCACGTGAAACGGCTTGTATAGCGCGATGTAGTGTTGATTTTCAGCAGGCTTAAACACGTTAGATTTCTGCTTCAGACTTTTCTGTCTCAGGCTTTTTGGGATTGAGAAACTGTTTGAAATTGGCCTGAGTTGTGAAATCCAGCATCGACTTCATCTGGTCCAAGTAAACTTTCCCGTCCAGATGGTCGCACTCGTGTTGAATGACCCGAGCCGCGTAGCCTTCGAATTTTTCAACGTGTTCGACGCCGTCTGGAGTGTTGTATCTGCAGGTGAGGCGCGCCGCCCGCGGTACAAGGCCAAGATAACCAGGAACGCTAAAACACCCTTCCCAGCCGTCTAAGGTATCGTCTGATCGCTCAAGAATGTCTGGATTAATCATCACGTAGAGCGGGGTTTCGGGTCGGTCGGGATGCAATTCCGTTTTTCGTACTTGAAAAACCATGACCCGCATCGAAACGCCAATCTGATTGGCTGCCAATCCGGCACCGTTAATCTCGGCGAGCAAGTAGACTAATTTTTCACAGAGCTCTCCAGCACTGGCGTAATCTTCGACTCGACTAGTGGGTTGCCGCAGCAATGGTGTGCCGATGGTGACAAGCTCAGGGTGAGCTGCGCCCTCTGCTGAGCCGTGTTCAAAAGGTCTGGTCATTTTCTATCTCAGATGTGATACAACAGCCACCTATTATCCTATGGGTCAGCTTCACTAGATAGGATCTTCGATAAACTGATTGCCGGATCACGCAAAAGGTGCAGAAAATGACTAACCACACAAAACAGCTTCGCCCATACGGAGCTTGGAGTTCACCGATTAGCGCTGAATTGGTTGCCACAAGTGGCGTGCGCCTGGGGCAAACGCTTTATGACAACGATGATCTTTATTGGTTGGAAGGTCGACCTTCCGAGGGTGGGCGACAAGTTCTCGTTAGACGGAACGCACAAGGTGAAATCGGGGACGTGCTGCCAGCCGAGTTCAATGTTCGCACTCTGGCACATGAATATGGCGGTGGACCTTACACAGTCAAAAATAAAACTGTCGTTTATTCGAATCTATCCGATCAAAGAATTTATAAAATGGAAGATGGCTTGAAGCCTGTTCCGCTCACCGAAGTCGGACCTTATAGATATGCTGATTATGTAGTCGACTGGCAAAAGCGCATTATTTTTTGTGTACAGGAAGATCATTCGGTGGCCGGCGAACAGCCAATCAACTCAATAGTTGCGGTACCTCTAGATCCGGCAACCAAGTTGGGATTTGGCGATGTCACCGTATGTGGTTGCGACTTTTTCTCAAGTCCTAGAATCAGCCCTGACGGTAGATTGCTTGCATGGTTGTCCTGGAAGCATCCGAACATGCCATGGGACGGCTGCGAGCTTTGGCTGGGTCACGTTGACAAAAGTGCAATGGTATCAGAACCACGAAAAATAGCTGGTGGGCCAGGTGAATCTATTTTCCAGCCCGAGTGGCTTCCAGGCGGTTCGCTAACTTTCATATCGGACAGAAGCGGTTGGTGGAATCTGTATATCAAAGATTTGTATTCCGACGATGCCGTAAATATGACTGAAAGAAACAACGATTTCGGCATTCCCCAGTGGGTATTCGGCATGTCGACTTATGCGGTTGTGTCGGATGAATTGATTATCTGCAGCTTCAGTGACAAAGGATTATGGAAACTTGCGCAACTAAAAATGGATTCCGAGAATGGCAAATTCGCTCTAACGGAGATCAAATCTGAGTTCACCGAAGTTAGTTACTTCACTTCAAACGGAAAAACGGTTGCGATTGACGCGGCAGGGCCCGCCATTCCAGGAGCTATCGTGGAATTGAACTTGAAATCATTGCACTTTACGGTCGCCAAGTCTTCTGCAAGCAGCACCGTTGATCCAAAATACATTTCGGCACCCGAGCCGATCACTTTTGATACCGCCAATGGTGAAATTGCCTACGCGTTTTTCTATCCGCCAAACAATCCGGAATTTTTAGGGACGAAGGATGAATTGCCGCCCTTGCTCGTGAAGAGCCATGGAGGTCCGACTGGCTCGGCGTCGAGCACTTTCAACCTGGGTATTCAATATTGGACCAGCCGGGGATTCGCAGTAGTTGATGTGAATTATGGTGGCAGTTCGGGATTTGGTCGTGAGTTTCGTCAGCGCCTTAACGGTCAGTGGGGTGTGGTGGACGTTCAGGATTGTGAGAACGTTGCAGCTCACCTTGTCAAAACGGGGAAGGTAGACGGCAACAGGCTTGCGATTACGGGTGGGTCTGCGGGCGGTTACACGACCCTGTGCGCTTTGACTTTCGGAAACACATTTAAAGCGGGAGCAAGTCATTTCGGTGTTAGCGACCTGAAGTTGCTCATGGACGACACCCATAAATTCGAGTCCAGATATGGTGACACTTTAATCGGCCCCTATCCAGAAGCAAAAGATTTGTATGTTTCTCGATCTCCAGTGCATTTTACGGATCAACTGGCTGTGCCAGTCATTTTTTTCCAGGGTCTTGAGGATAAGGTAGTGCCTCCGAGCCAGGCAGAAGTGATGGTTGAGGCGCTGCGGAAAAAGGGTTTGCCAGTCGCCTACATTGCCTATGAAGGGGAACAGCACGGTTTCAGAAAAGCCGAGAATATTAAACGGACAATCGAAGCCGAGTTTTACTTTTACGCAGCGATTTTTGGTTTCAGCCCAGCCGATAAAATCGAGCCGGTTGAAATAGAAAACCTTTCCTCCAGCACGAAGTAGTCTTGCTTCTCGAAGTTTTCTGCACCAACTAGCTTAGGGAACCCCAATGTCAAGATGTGAACCCTTCCGGGAACACGGTCGTCTTTCTCTTTATTCAATTCAATAGATCTCGTTACTAGAAAGATGAGGATTCCCTTGTGCAAAAGAAAAAAGCGGCACTGCTCGTTATCTGGAGTATTGTCGGTAATTGTTTCGGTTCTTTGAGCAGCGACGTTGTTCGCAGCGGATACAAGTCGCTGGCTAGAAATATCCGACAAGTAAGAGTGGCAAAACGTTCACTCGGCACGGCACAAAATGGACCGTCTCATGAGTTGCGATCCAGCCACTCCTGATTTTCGCTTTCAGCTGTAGTTTTTATTTTCCGAAGCATAGCTTGGAAGCGCCGGCATCCTTGCCGGCACCGAACCTTGTATCCCGCAACTCTTCAGATCAAAGGTCTGTGCCGATGAGTTAACCAAGATCGCAAACCTTTTTTTACGGTTTGTGGTCATACTGGAAACTATGGAACATGTTGGATCTGTCTACGTATTCATAAATTATGAGCAAGCCATGACCTTCGGTCACATTGGCTGGGGATTTTTCGTAGAAGAGAACCGGTATTTTTTTGGATCTACCGACCACCTCTGGAATCGCAATTACCCATTGTGGGATCCGGCTGAGTTGTATCGATATATGGATGTGGAGCCAGGAAAAAACAACGACTATTGGTCAGCTTTTGGCACCGAAGAAGAAATGCTGCGGACCATGCGATCGGGCAGTCACGTTCGTTATCACGCTTACAAGCTCATGCCTGTGCTCAACCCAGATCCAGACGCCGCTAGCATGCTTGCAGAAACAATGAAAGACATCGGGTGGAATGTTACGCAGAATAATTGCGTCCACCAGAGCAATGCTGTCTTAACCAAATACGGTGGCATGATTCTTCCAAATGCTTACACGCCTTTGAATCGAATGCCGCGGAAGTGGTTTGGTGAAATTGAAGCAGAAGAAATAATTCTGCGTATTGATCGTGCTATTTAATAGGAGCCGGCGCACTGGTCGGCGTCTGTTCCAACAGTTGCTGCCCGCGTGACCAGTTCGTTTCAGCTGACTGCTGAACGGCCGCTGGCTTCTCGTAAGAGATGTCTTTAGCGGCACTTTGGACTATGGGCATTTTGCTTTCTGCACTTGTTGATGATGGCGCGATCGATTCCAATTTTTTCGGTGGGGTGTACACCCGTCTGCTTCTGGCTACAGCTGGTGCCAATGATTGCAAAGGATCAAAGGCTGCCGGAATTCCGGCAGGCACTGTGTAAGGAGTCGGAGGTGGCGGTGGCACGAAGCCCATTACCGGAGGCGCAGATGCGAATGTCATAGGTGGAGGAGGAGGAACGAACATTTCGTTTCTGGACGAATGCCCCGTTCTCGAAGACTGAGATTGGATATGGGTCCGCGACGTTCGCGTCCCTGACGATATTTTTTTGGACCCAGTCTTAAATGGATTTGAAACTTCGAAGGTCATCGGCGGTGGAGCAGGAATAGGCTCATGCACAATTTTTGGTGCAGCATGAATTGTAGCCACTTTAATCGGGGCTGCTTTCGGAGCAGTTTTGGGAATCGCAGTAGCGGTTACTGGTTTGGCTGCTTTGGTCTGCAGGTAGTTGCTAAACGGTCCAGTGATCAATCCATAACAGCCGGCTGCCAAAACAATCGCAGTCGTCATCATTATTAATGGCAATTTTGATTCATTCTTATGAATCGTGTAACTCCGCGGCTCATACACATATGTATTGAATGGAGCAAAAGTGGCTCGTCGACCGCCACCTCCCATGCTGGCTCCAGCCAAGGCCGGCTGGTTGTCGTTAAAAAAGCTTAGCGACAGTTGCACATTAGTGCCGTCTGCAAGACGCAATGCTAGATTCGAAATGGACTCTTCATCTTCGTCAGCAATCGGTCCAGAAGTCTGCGCATCCATCAGCATCACGCGGCTCGCACCCGGGCGCCCCACACGTTTTGCGAATCTGACTTGCACACTTGGCGCTAGCTCGCGAGGGTCATCCAGAATTTGCTGCACAAGCGCAATCTGTTCGTTTGAAGTTTCAGGAACGGTAAGTTGGTTGTTTGTCATTTTGATAAAACACTACAAAAGGGCGTCCAACGCCCTGACCAATAGCCAATGGAGTATATTCAATCATCTTTAAGGCGAGTCTGCATCCGGCGCTAGTGCGTCTTCCGCAAAAATGTTTGCTGGAATACATTTCCGTTCGCCTAACGAAAATTGAACTTGTCAATATTATACTTCGGATTCGGATCAAATCGGGCTCAAAATGTTGAAAAAACTCTGTGTAGATCTTGTGTAGTGCGGATCTCGGACTCAACCCTCCCACCAAATCAGCCACATTCACACGATTCTCGGCACCATATTTGGTGCGTCCTCTCTCTCTCTTTAGTAATGACCCAATACATGGGGGCAACAAGCTATAATACCGAATCACTGACTTTACCCGTGGGACATAGACGAGAGGTTCGAACTCGAGCACAAAATGAAATTCGGACCTTTTAAACGAACAGCGCCGCATGCGAACCCGCGACTAAACGTTGGCGAAGCAGACTCTTCGTCTGTTTCGGACGCCACTAACCCTCAAATTTTAGTAACAGCAGAGTCGGAAGTGTCGCCAGCATCTCACGCAATGGAGCAAGATTTCGGTGAGTACGAGCTGCTCAATTTGATTGGACAGGGCGGCGTGGGTGAGGTCTATAGAGCAAAGCACAAGTTATTGGGCAAGGTATTCGCCATCAAAGTTTTTCATTCCGAGTTGCTGGGAGATTCAGCCCTCAAAGAATTCGAACAACAAGCGAAAGCTGCTAGTGATTTAACGCACGAAAACTTGGTTGCAATATATGGTCAAGGAATCTTGGCTAACGGCGATCCCTATATCATCATGGACTTCATTGATGGCGTTAGCCTTCGCGAGACTATCCGGTCTCACGGTTTTCTGAACATCTCCAGAGTGTTAGATATTGCTGCTCAGCTTTGTGAAGCATTCATCTATGCGCGTTCCAAGGGTATTGTTCTGCGGGATGTAAATCCGAACAGCATTCTAATAACTAAAAATAACATCGATGCTGAAATCGTCAAAGTGGTTGGCTTTGACATTGCCCAAACTTTGGGACGCACCACAGATGATGGCAGACTAAACCGAGCCGGTGAATTATTTCGCAGCCCCTCTTATCTGAGTCCAGAGCAGGCGATGGGGCTTCCGCTTGATGAACGTACCGACGTCTACTCTCTGGGATGCTTGATGTTTGAAGCGTTAGTTGGAAAACCGCCACTCCAGGCTGAGAATCCATTTCAACTGTCGTTCAAGCCGGTTGACAGTAAGACACCGAATGTAGTGCTTAGGCACAGTAATCGCAAACTTGTGAACGGTATGCAGTCAATTGTGGCACATGCTTTGCGGAAGGGGCCCGCTGATCGATATCAGACCGTTAGTGAGCTGAAGCGCGATCTAGACAGGGTTGCAAGCTGTGATCAACCATTCCTTGCTCAATCAAAAGGCTGGGCATCCCTCGTCAATAAATTGTTAGTTAGTGGCTCAATTTTACTTGGGGTTTGCATGCTTTTTGTTCTTTGGCAAACTTGGATGTATCGTTATTTTGAAACCGATAGGGCATTCCCTGCGAGTGTCGTGCTTATCAATAATCCACCTTCGGTCAGCGAAATTCCCACCGGCTCCGCTGCTGTGAAACAACAAATCAAAGACAGATACGGGCGAATTTTATACTCGAGCAATGCCGCTGATCTGCCTTCAGCCGTCAATGAGGCACTGCGAAAAGGTGTAAATCTCGCGGGAGCCGACATCTACAATCTCACAATATCCGTCCCGGAAATTAATAACGCTCGACTGCAAGGCGCTCGCTTTAAATCATGCAAGATCGATGATTTGACTTTTTCGAACTCGAATTTGACTGGAACTGACTTTGAGGACTGTTCGATGTTCAACGTTCATTTCAAAGATTGCTCGATGTCATCTAGCAGTTTTAAAAACAGTAAATTGGTCATGATATCTTTCGACGAATCCAACTTAAAGAATGCGAAGTTTGATAATTGCAAAGCTGGGTTGAATTCCATCAAGTACGGTCAGGACGGTGTCTCCTTTAAGACTTCTAAACTCAATGGAGCGCAATTTATAGGAGGTGTGTGGACTAACTGCAAGTTTTTGTCATCTATGCCTGACGTTGTTGCTACCTTTAAATTAACGAGCAGCACCATTTCATGCATTAGCCTGGGCCATGCCGATTTTTCAGGAGCGGTGATAGTTTCTTCAAAGATCAGCGCTGCTGACGTGCACTTAGCTAAGTTTGGAGATTTGCGGGATACAAAAGTGACTCAGCAAGTTTTGAAAGAACGGTGAGGCGACGATGACTATATTTTGCGCTGGTTGAAGAAGGTTTTTTCGGCAAATTGTTACGTTCTGTAGGTGAAAAATGTTGGTTACCATGAAATGAAAATTCGGAAAATTTCCCTCACTGCACTCGTCTATTTTGTGATCACCGGAGCACAATGCTTCCCCTCTTTCGCCACCGCCAGCACGTCCAGTGAGCTGTTGATAGTGCCGGGTAAAGCAGTAGGTCAAGTATCTTTGGGCATGACGCCTGACGCAGTTAGAGAAGCCTTGGGCAAGCCGGAACGTGAACAAGCCGACAGTTGGGTCGAATATAAAGACAATGACGCGCCAACGCACATATTTTTTAGACGCGGTAAAGTGACCGAAATCCGTTTTGGATCCAAGAAATATCGCACTGCCGATGGCATTTCTTTGGCAAGTTACAACCAAAAAAAGTTCCATGATGATTTTGATTATCACAGGCTGCAGTGGAAGTTCATGAATACTCGTGCACATTTAAAATCAGGTGGACTGAATATCTACAAATTGAATTTAGACAGCACAGATCCGAAAAATCGTGTGGAAACTTTGGGGCTTGTCTACGACCAGATTCCCCTTCACGAAGCGGTTTCCATCGAGGGTCAAATCGATAACGGTTGGGAAGAATGGGATGGTTCGCCTGCAACTTTGTGGGACAAGTTTAAAACCCATGGACCAGCGCTGCTCGATAATCCGGAATAGCGATTTGATCCCTTCGAGATTGAGTGCCGTACAAGTATTTTTATACCAAAACAGTGCACCGATTTGATCCTTCTTGAGGTTTCTCCATAATCCGTTACGCGGGTGCCTACTCAGGCTCTTCAGTGGTTTAGCTTCGCAAATAGTAGGCGATTCCATCCTCATATATTGACTGCTAGGGAAAGATTTAGCGCCGCGAGCGCCCTCGAACCCGCTGCGCAGAAAAAGCAGGGCAGCATAGGATTTGGGCTATTAAAGTGCATTTTATGCGCTCTCCGCTTCCTGCCATTCGGATGGTACTACCAGCGGTGGCGCGAGCAGGATGTACGCTAATGATGTCAGGCTGAAAAGAACTATGAGCAGCGCGTAAGCTAAAGTGTGGTGGCTCGGTGTCGTGACAGGCTCAGCGGCCAGAGCCTGGCCCGTTAAGAGAAGAATCCCGCCGCAATATGCAACGCCGACATTTCCGACCAATAGTTCTTGTCTGATTGTTGAGAGTCTCGAAAAGATTTTCATCACTAGATAGCCAACAACCGGCATTATCTGAAGTGCATGTATGCCGAGGAAATGCGCAACGCGCAAATCACCTGCTACCGTGCTCCAACCCAAGAATGGCAGGCCTGGTCCACCTTGCGAAATACCCACAGAATGCCCTGTAAACTGCTTCGAGTGAGTAATGAAATCTTGCACGGCTGCTGGAAGAAGCATCAGCACGCCTGGTATGCATCCAAGCACCGTGAGGATCACTCCCCACTTAAGCGCGGCCCCCAAAACTGGTGGCAGATTTTCTTCGCGCAAGAGCATAAAAAATAACGCTAGCGTGCCGAACGCGATCGGAAGAATTGCGAACGCCGTGACCCAAAAGACCGCATGGTCAAACGTTGTTAACGTATTGAAATGGCTGGATGTGCCGCGCACGACCTGCAAGATGATCGCAGATAGTTCGACCACGGTTCCCGAAAGTGCGCCAACACACACTCTGCGAAAAGGTGTTTGGTGTTTGGTAAGGAATTGGGAAAACCACAGCAGTGTCAGACCGTAAATCGCCAGGGATATGCTGAATTTTATGGGCTTGATCCAACCGTGCTCACCATTAATCAGGCGCGAATCAACAGCCAATCCGAACACGGAAATTAAAAAGCACATGACACTGAATACAATGAGGACCGTTAAGCATTGATTCTTTGCCCACAAATTTCTTAGTAGTCGGGAGAGCCACAACATTTGAAATACGCTCGCAAAGGATTGAGCTATCTGTCGTTTGCTAGACAGCTCGTGAGTAGTACTTTTAATTGGTAGGTCCAAATTTACGGTGAGCGCAATTCTGGGGTTATGATCTTACTTACGTAACCCGAAGCGAAAAAGTTCAATTATCTATGTTAACTCCGTGTTAAGAGATCTCTCCTGCGCTGCATCCTAATACTGGCGCCCATCTACCTATTTGTTGCTTCGTGAATCCAGTGTTCATGCGCCAGGCACCTAACTAAAATGGACACAACCCTTCGTAGATGGGTTGTAATCAATAAGATGCCTCGCTCCGCGCCGATAATCGTCCGCGTTAAAGAATCGAGTCGCGACGACGGATCAGAGTCCGCAAATTGTTAAGCCCGTGGCAAAGATGAGTGGTCAGTGTGAATTAAGACAGTGGAGCAATCATGGAGCTCACTCATCCTGCCTGCTTATAACCCGACGACGCTCTTTGTCTGATACTGCATTCGGTGCTGTGCAGTTATTCTATGTCTACAGGATGCTCTTCTTGATAGTCGCCGGCCACTTTTTTGCCCCGACGGGTGAGAAAAATCAAGTCTTGATCGTATGGGCTTGCACCCATCAAACATTGCTGAGCAAGCCAGCCAAGAGCTTCTTCGACGGCATGTGCAACTTCATGATGAAAGTCCTTGTGATAGCTAGACGCCATGTCTTTGGCGATCTCTGATCGTTTGATTTCGGTTCCGTTGCCACTATGCAAGACATGCAGAACGTGCTTTCCAAGCTCCTCTGGCTCCAAATCGACAACCTTCTTTGGATCTGGAAGAACTTCCTTAAGTGATTTCATCTATGCCTCCATTCGACATTTGTTCAATCATGCTGTTGTACCACTTTTATGGCGACCCGGTCGCTCAACAGGGAGGATAATTTCCACGCTTACTTGCACATAATGGTCAACCTAAGGTATGTACTAATATCATGCATCCTCTTAAAGGCTTGTTATTAACCACACTTTTGCTCTTGCTGCTCCTGACGCCATCAAGAGCCCAAGCGCCAGGTAGCGCGACCTCAACCACCCCCAGCGAGACAGATGCTCGGATCACATCGTTTAATGATCCGCATATGAGTTGGCTGCCGACGACGTCTCCACGCAAACAACTACTAGTATTCTTGCCCGGCACATTTGGAAAACCACGCGAACGATTTCCTTTTGCCGAGACAGCAGCGGCGCTTGGATATCATGTCATCTCTTTGATGTATCCAGATGATGTTGCGGCACAAGTCGTGTGTTCCAAGAGTGATGATCCAGATGCGCATATGACTTTTAGATTGGCACTAATTCAGGGTGGCAATTATGGGGACATGCGCATTAGCGAGGCTGACTCCATCGAGAACCGACTGACGAAACTACTCATCTATTTGACTGTAAAACAACCACATTCCGGTTGGGAGCAGTACCTGGAAAAGGACAAAAAGATAGATTGGCAAAAGATAGCCATAAGCGGACACTCTCAAGGCGGCGGACATGCATATGTGATTTCCAAATTTCACAAAGTGGCTCGAGTGATCGCTTTCGGTTCTCCGAAAGATTACAGCTTTTATTTTAAGCGTCCGGCGAAAGGATTTGACTCAGACACACGAACGCCGTTAGACAGATATTTCGCTTTCAATCATGTGAAGGATCCAAAGGGTCCGTACGCCAGGGAGGTAGAGATTCTCCAGCAGATTGGTCTGACGAACCTCGGCGTAACCATGGTTGATAACACCTTAAATTACAACCATGCACATGTTCTGTTCACCGACGTTCCAATCAATGGTTCAAACCCGAACCTTTACCACGGCTCAGTATTTAATGCGGAACTGCCTGTTTGTCTGCCGGTTTGGCGATACATGTTGAGCGAGCCAGTGCAGTAGCACCACAGGTAGTGGTGACTAGTGGAAATATACCGGTGATTATTTTTTACTTCCAGTGGGTGTCGCAGCCAATGTAGAGTCGACCATTGCCTGAGCTTCCTCCAAGATTTGTCGCAGGTGATCGGCTCCTCGGAAACTTTCACCGTAGATTTTGTAAATGCTTTCAATTCCTGATGGACGTGCCGCGAACCATCCACTTTTTGTCACTACTTTTAAGCCTCCGATAGCAGCATCGTTGCCCGGTGCGCGAGTGAGAATGCGTTCGATTTTCTCGCCAGCTAAGTCGGTAGATTTAACTTGTTGCGGCGACAGCTTTGCCAATATTTCCTTTTGGTCTGTATTGGCCGGTGCCTCAACGCGGTCATAAACCGGCTCGCCCAGTTCGTCTGTAAGCTCGCGATAAATTACGCCGGGATCTCGCTTCATTCGCGCCGTGATCTCAGCCGCCAGTAACGCAGGCACTATGCCGTCTTTGTCCGTCGTCCACGGCGTGCCATTGCGACGCAGAAAGGAAGCGCCTGCACTTTCTTCTCCGCCGAAACCAAGCGATCCGTCGAGCAATCCATCAACGAACCACTTAAAACCTACAGGCACTTCGTATAGCTTTCGACCGATCTTTGCTGTGACGCGATCGATCATTTGACTGCTCACCACAGTCTTGCCTACACTTGCTCCGTCGCGCCACTGCGGGCGGTTCTGAAAGAGATAGAAGATAGCTACAGTAAGATAGTGGTTGGGCGGCAGCAGTCCAGCACTTTTGGTGACAATACCGTGCCGATCATGATCCGTATCGCAGGCAAAGGCAATCTCGTATTTATCTTTAATTGCAATCAGTCTTTCCATTGCGTACACAGAGGATGGATCCATGCGAATTTGACCATCCCAATCAACAGTCATAAATCGGAAAGTGGGGTCGACAGACTGATTTACGACGGTCAGATTTAAACCGTAAAGCTCGGCAATTCGTCCCCAATATAAGACACCAGCACCGCCCAGGGGATCCACTCCCATACTTATTTTTGATTCTCGAATGACGTCCATGTCGATCACATTCGCGAGGTCGTTTATGTAAGCAGTGCAGTAGTCGTGTTGATGGGTTGTGGAGGAGCGCAACGCTCGTTCGAAAGGAATTCTTTTCACATCGACAAGCTTGTTCTCGAGCAGTTCGTTAGCTTTTGCCTCAATCCATCCGGTAATGGCAGATTCTGCTGGACCACCGTTGGGTGGATCATATTTGAAGCCCCCATCGTGCGGAGGGTTGTGTGAGGGCGTGATCACAATACCGTCCGCAAGCCCCGTAGTACGATCTTTGTTATAGGTGAGAATCGCATGTGAGACGACAGGAGTTGGCGTGTATTCATCCCCCTGCGCGATCATTACATCCACGCCGTTTGCCGCCAGCACCTCGAGTGCACTGGCAAAAGCTGGCACAGAAAGTGCGTGTGTGTCGATGCCGAGAAACAGCGGTCCGTCGATCTTGTTCAACGAACGGTACAGGCAAATAGCTTGGCTAATAGCGAGAATGTGATTCTCATTGAAAGCCCTGTCGAAGGCGGAACCGCGATGCCCAGAGGTGCCGAATGCAACACGTTGTTCACGAACAGAAGGATCCGGCTGCTCAGTGTAGTAAGCCGTGACAAGTTTAGGCACGTTTACGAGCATCGATTCTTCCGCGAGTTTTCCAGCATAGGGACTTATTTTCATGACTCTCTATTTGAATGTGAAGGGATTAGATCTTGGTCTTATTGGGGGACTGTGATGTAACGCGCGCGCTCCGAGGGACTTAGTTCGAGTGACTGCATTTCAAGCAAAAACTAAAAGAATCATCCCATGGTGCATTGCACTTAGGGCACATTTTAACGGATGCACTATTCTTTGTTAAAGCGGGAATGCTCACGGGATCCGTGGTCGGCTCAAAGTTGATTGTATTGTCATTTAACATCTGCTCATATTGAGTGTTTTCGCCTGTGCTGCCGAATACATCAGTGGCGCTACTGGCACCACTGGCACTGCTCAACTGCAATGTTTGATCGGATGCCTGAGAAGTTGAAGTGAGCAAGTCGTTTATGGAAGCATGCGAGCTTTGTTGAGTTGTGAACAACAGATTTTGAAGCACATTTTCAAGACCAGTATGCACTAGTTGAACAGCTTGTTGTTGCTCGCTTATCGGTTCAATCGGGAGGTTCGAGCGTTTGGCGTACCAATAAGTAATTTCCCCTGAGTCTGAGAAAGTGCCATCGATTCTCTTTCCATCACGTGTAACCGTTCCTTCGAAATCGTATTGCCAGCCGTCGAATTTCGTCTCGAAGCGGATTATTGGTGCCGTGTAGGTGAACTTGACCGGCCAACTATCGACACCGTCCATCAGTACGCCAAAATAATTGCCTTTGTGATAAATCAACAAACGAAAGTTTTTACTTCCTGCGTTGGCTTCCCAAGAACCGGTGATGTCTTGTTGCTGTGTCGATATAGTTACGACGTGTCTAGAGAGCACGTTTAACTCTGCAAAGAGCCATGCGGCTAGACTTGCCGACACAATGAAGAAGAATAGACCTATTCCTAAGTATTCCATTCAGTCCCTGAGAACACCTCTCATTGAACACTTCTCATTCAGTCAGAGAACACCTGTCTTAGTCGACTCTGAGCGCCTTTGCTACTTGATGAGTGCCATGCCTTTTTCCTCGTTGATGAGTCTGGATTCCTGTCAGTCGCCGAGTCCGAACGCGTCGTGGATCACTCTTGCTGCGGCATCGGCTTGACTAGCGGCAACAACGCAGGTGAGCTTTTTCTCGCTGCCCGAGATCATTTTGATATTGATTTTGTTTTTACCAAGAACCGTAAATAGTTTTGCTGCCACAGCAGGTTGACCAGCCATTCCAGACCCAATCAGGCTGACTTTGGCTATGTCGGAATCAAAGATAACTCCCTTTGCTCCGAGTCTTCCTGTCATTTTCTCCAGGGCATCGATTGTTTCATCAAGGTCGGAGGAGTTTACTGTGAAGGTCATATTGTTGAGACCAGCTGTGGGATACAGCGCTTGCATGATCATATCGATGACTATGTTCTTGTCCGCTAACGCTTGCATGATTTCGCCGGCTATTCCCGGCACGTCCGGCACATCCATGATACAAACACTGGATTGATCTTTATCCACCGCCACACCGCTTACTGTGCGATAAACCTCCATGTCCTCTCCTCCATCAATTACAGTACCGCTGTGTTCGGGTTTAAAAGTATTTCTAATCCTCAGCTTGATCTCGTATTGCCGTGCCAGCTCAACGGCTCGAGGATGAATGACCTGTGCGCCCAAGCGAGCCATCTCCACGACCTCGTCATAAGAAATTCGTTCCAGCAATTTTGCTTGTGGGATCACCCTAGGATCTGCCGTATATATTCCGTCCACATCCGTGTAAATGTCGCACTCAGCCAGTCCAAGCGCCGCAGCCAGCGCCACTGCTGTCGTGTCGGAGCCGCCTCGCCCAAGTGTTGTTACGTCACCGCCTGTAGTGACGCCTTGAAAGCCTGCCACCACGATCACTTCATTGTCTCGAAAAGAGTCCAACAACGTTTGTTTTCTGATGTCTACAATGCGCGCTTTGTTGTGTACGTTCTCGGTAAAAATTCCTACCTGACTGGCGGTGTAGGAGCTAGCCTTGATATTCATGTTCCGTAAAACCATTGCCAGAAGCGTGATGGAAATTTGTTCGCCTGTGGCAAGCAGATGATCCAGCTCGCGCTGGTCTGGTTTGACTGAAGCTTGATGGGCTAGCTTGACGAGATAATCTGTGGTATCACCCATGGCTGAAACCACGACCAGAACTGGTCCGTCTTGCATTCTGGTTTTGACAATTTCAGCGACATGCTGAATGCGACCAATGTTCTTTACCGAGGAGCCACCAAATTTCACCACACTGATCAATTTGCTAACGCGACGGATGATCTTGTCCGAGCCAGCTATTATCTTAATTGAGGGACCATTAATAGGTTTTGAGTCCGTCATTGTCTACCTCCAAATTGAGGATTCTTGGTTGGTTGGGTTGCGTCGATTGCCATGACTTAAGCGATGCGGCGATATCTGTCTCGTAACGTCTATGGTAGATAAGCATCACTGAGGATCCAGCCCCACTTAAAACACTGCCGATGATTGGCTCATTTCTGAGGTGTCTGCGAATTGACCCAAGCTCGGGCACGAGTGAAAGACGATACGGTTCGTGCAGAGTATCGATCATCGCTTCTCGCGCCAGGCGTTCATCTTTGCAGGTAATCGCGGCGACGAGCATGGCGGTATTTTGTACGTTCGCGACTGCATCGGCCATCGGGATGCTTTTGGGCATCACGGCGCGCGCTTTCGTCGTTGATAATTCGTAGGTTGGCACGATCACTGTCGTTTTCCAGTCATGCGGCCAATCCAGTTTTTGAAAGACAACTTTGCCGGAACGGGCATGGGTGCTCGAAACGGTCATGCCACCAAACAGCGATGCGGATAAGTTGTCTGCATGACCTTCGTAGCGACAAGATTCGATCAGCAATTCGGATTTGTCTGCGGGTCGATTGTTCAAGACATGAGCCGCACAGGCTGCTGCTAGGATGGCTGTGGAGCTGCTTCCCAGCCCTCTGCCAAGAGGAATGTCCGTTGTAATCTCTAGTCTCACACGGGCAAATGTTTCCGCGCTATCGGTCCACAACTCTTTTAAAATGCGATAGGCGAGGTTGGTGCTATCAGTTGATAGGGCTCGGCTGTTTTCATTTCCGAACGAAATAAGTGGAACAGCGTTATCGTTTGATTTCAACAGTGTGAACTTGATGCGCGAATAGAGACTCAGAGCCAATCCCAGCGTATCAAAACCGGGTCCGAGATTTGCTGTGCTGGCAGGCACACTGACCGTTATTTCTTTCTCAATTGATTCAGTCATTTTGGATTCAACATTAGAAGCAACTGCGATCACAGTCCGATCGCCTCCCTCAAACTTTTCAAGTTCGCCGCCACCGGCGTCAAATCTGACTTGCTGACTTTGAGTGGGGTGTCAGGGTCTTTCAAACCATTCCCTGTCAGGACACATACTACAGTCGCGTCACCAGGTACGGTGCCCTTTTTTAGGTGTTTTATCAGTCCAGCCACACCTGCGGCACTCGATGGTTCACAAAATATGCCCTCGGTCCGGGCAATTAATTGATATGCCGCGAGAATCTCCTCGTCCGAAACCTCGTCAATTAACCCGTTCGATTCAGACGCTGCTCGTTCAGCCTCTTGCCAGCTGGCGGGATTGCCAATGCGGATCGCGGTGGCAATTGTTTCTGGGTTTTCAATGACCTTGCCACGCACTATCGCCGCTGATCCCGACGCCTCAAAGCCGCACATTTTAGGAAGTGAATTTGATCGCCCGGAAGATTGACCAAGTTTGAATCCTCGCCAATACGCGCTGATATTTCCCGCATTGCCGACGGGAATGAAAAGGAAATCTGGTGCCCTTTCGAGTTGCTCTATTACTTCTAAAGCGGCTGTTTTCTGCCCTTCCAATCGAAAGGGGTTAATTGAATTGACAATCGTGATTTGGCAATGTTCCGCCAGTTCGCGCACCAAATCTAGTGCCTGGTCGAAATTACCGTCGATCGGCACAATTTTCGCACCATATAAAATTGCCTGTGCCAGCTTACCGAGAGCCACGTGTCCAGCCGGCAGCAATACATAACAAGGCAATCCAGCTTTGGTGGCAAACGCGGCCGCAGAAGCGCTTGTGTTTCCCGTGGAGGCGCAGATGACTGCTGTCGCTTTTGCCTCCAATGCTTTGGACATGGCGAGCGTCATCCCCCTATCCTTAAAGCTGCCAGTGGGATTGAGCCCTTCCAGCTTGAAGTGGATTTGCAAATCGGGTACGCCTAAGACTCTAGGAAGATTGGTGGCTTTGACTAAAGGCGTACCACCTTCACCGAGCGAAATAATTGGCGTCGCGTCTGTGATTGGAAGAAACTCGCGATATCTTTCAATCAGGGGAATCGGTTTAGCCATTGCGACCTGCCGTTTGGAAAATTCGAATGCGACTTTCGAGCTCGCGTAAGAAGTCGCATTCTTTGAGTTCTGCAAGCGCGCTCTCCATTTGAGAATTCTTTACTTCGTGCGTGAAGATGACGATGCGTGCTCCTGATTCTTCAACGCCTCGTTGGAAGATGCTTTGAATGCTGATTTTATGCGCACCGAATATGGTGCCGATGCGCCCGATGACACCGGGGGTATCATGCACAGCGAATCGCAAATAATAAGGACAACTCCATTCCCCAGGGTCCGCCGTGGTTGCCCACTCCGGTTCAATTTCAGGCTGGAAGTATGACGCGAAATCAGGCAATTGCAAGGCGCTCGCCAGGTTGATGGTATCGCCCACGATTGCGGACGCTGTGGGCATTTGTCCGGCGCCTGGACCGACCATAACGATTTCGCCGACAGCATCGCCGGAAACTAGAATGCCATTGTTCGACCCCGAGACTGACGCTAGCGGGTGGTTGAGGGGAACCATCATTGGATGGACGCGCACGTCAATTTTTCCGCCATCGGCTCGACGCGTGCTGCCAACGAGCTTGATCCGGTAGCCAAATTCTTGCGCTTGAGCTATGTCTTCTGAAGAGACGTTGCGAATTCCTTCACGGTAAATCTCGCCGGGTTTTGCAAATCGTTGATATGAAAGCGCCGACAAAATTGAAAGCTTGTAAGCGACGTCGTATCCGTCAACATCGTTTGTTGGGTCGGATTCCGCGAATCCAAGTGATTGTGCTTTCTCAAGCGCTCCAGCGTAGCTCTCTTTATCTTCTTCCATTTTTGAAAGAATGAAATTGGTTGTGCCGTTTAAAATTCCGGTGACACAGGAGAATTTGTTCGCTTCCAGCCCTTTGCTGATCGTCGAAATCAGAGGCACGCCGCCTGCAACGGACGCCTCGAAAAAGATGGCCACACCTTTTTGCTTAGCCATTTGGAATAACTCAGGTCCATGTTTGGCGAGCACTTCTTTATTGGCTGTGACAATGTGCTTTCTCTTTTCTATTGCTCGTTTGATGTAATCCAGCGCGGGCTGCTCACCGCCCATCACCTCGATCAAAATCTCGATTTCAGGGTCGTCAATGACCTCAGAAACATCCGTCGTTACAGGACATGTCGGACGAACTGCCCGCTCTTTCTGCAGTTCTTTAACTGCTACTTTCTTCAACGTCAAGTGACGTTGTTGCTCAAGGAGGCGCACAACACCTGTGCCGACCGTTCCCAGCCCTATCATGCCAACTACAACTCTGCCCATCTGTTCACCAAGAGAATCCGGCTGCCAATTATACCTGGGAGCACTAACATCCTTGGCGGCACCGAAAAGTCACATGAACATTCGGCAACAACTTCGACCACTTCACATCTTTTTAAACTTTCTCAAGAGTCGCGCGGCGCTCTTAGGCTAGATGCCAGCGGATGCTGGCGCTCCCAGGTTAGCTGCTGGTGCTCTCAGGTTAGATGGCGCTTTCGGGTTAGATGCCGGCAGGGTGCCGGCGCTGCCAGGTTTAACGGATGAGGGCCGCTTCGACTGTTAGACCAGGACCAAAGCCTAAAATTACACAGGGCAATTTATCGCCGATCGCGAGCAGTCGCTGCAGTATGAAAAGCACCGTCGGTGATGACATATTGCCACACTCAGCCAAGATTGCTCTGGAGGCGGATAAGGCTTCGGCATCCAGTTTTAAGGCATTCTCCACGGCATCCAAAATCCTTGGGCCGCCAGGATGTACTGCCCAGCCCTTCACATCGCTCATTGCTAGCCCGTTTGACGATAGCCAGTTTGTCATCAACGGCGGCAAGTGATTACGGATTAGCTCAGGGACGTAGTTGGCAAGACTCATAATAAATCCTGCGTCGCCAATTCGCCAACTCATTGCCTCCTCCGAATCTGGAACCACGTACGAAATTTCGTCTGCGTAATTAAGACTGTTCGAACCGCTTCTCATCAACAATGCAGCCGATCCATCGGCAAAAAGAGAATTGGAAACAAGAGATTCCTTTGACCAGCCGTACTGAAAGTGCATTGAACAAAGCTCGGTTGCACAAATAAGTACAACATTATTCGAGTTTTCAGCGCACAGACTGTTTGCCACTCGTAAACCATTGAGTGCGCCGTGGCAGCCCATGAAGCCAATGTGGGTGCGTCTAACGGTGGGTTTAAGGGACAACGACTTAAACAATTGCAGATCAAATCCAGGCGCATAAAAACCTGTGCAAGAAACGGTCACTAAATGAGTGATTGTTTCTGCGTCGATTCCAGATTGATAAAGAGCACCACGACATGCCTGTGAAGCTAAGGGTTCCACTTCCTGTTCGTACACAGCCATGCGCTCAGCAGTCGAAGGCCCTGTATCAGAGATGGTTAGAGGCTTTCGAAAAAAATTCTCGCCCACAAATTGATCAGACTTTTTATGTAATATTGTGGAACGACTTTGGATTCCAGATTTTTTATAAACCTGTTCCAGCACACGCTCTTGTTTATCCGTGTGGCAGCAAAGAATCTTAGCGAGGCGATAAGATTCGATTTGGCTTACCGAATTCGTTGGTAATGCCGTGCCTAAGCCAATTATTGAAGATGACACTTGTTACGTCCTTGCTGAGATTCAGGCTGCATTTTGTGGTTTGTCATGTCGAACGACGGTCGGTTCCGCAATAAGGTTTATGATCGAGGTTGCAATAAAGGGAAAAGACGAAATGATTGGCATGGCAAAATGGCGCAGCTGATCATTCCGCAATCCCAGAGCAATTGTTTTGCTTCGATCTTGCCTTACTTGAATCATCTCTTTGTGTTTTTGCTGCCAGTTAGTGATCAATGATGGTGACCATTGGATCATCGCCGATAGGACAAGGTCGACTACGCCTGCGGCGGATGTTAGCGCCCACGCTATTCCCTCGCCGGTGAAGGGCTCCGCGTATCCGCATGCATCGCCCAGGATGAAGATTCTCTCGCCTGCAATGTGTTTACGCTTGCGAGTAAGAGCTTCAGTGCCGAGCCAGTGAGAATCGATCAGTGCAGCTGGCACAGGTAAGTTACTTAGCTGCAAGATTTTGGCAGCAGCTTTTGCAGGACCCGCGTTTGCTCGCGAAAAATTGCGATCGATTGCCGCGGCAACATCCACTCTTCCATCTTCCAGTCGCACCAATCCGACATACCCTCCGGAGGCGCACGCCATGTATATTTGGCCTGCTTGATAAAATTCAGGAGCGTCCTGCATAATTGTGCCACAGCCAAATCTCGAGTTTGTCTCGGTGACAAAGTTGAAGTGGGGATGACGTTCAAGAGAACGGCCGTTCAACCCATCTGCGACTAAAACGACTTTTGCATTTACGTTCTGCTCACAATCACTTGCGCGAAGCTGCACGGATCTGTGATCAGGGAACGCCTCGAGAACCTGAGCTGAAACGCCGGGCACGAAGGTTACACCCCTTGCCATGGCTGCTTTTACCAACTCCGAATCAAATCGATTTCTCGAGAGCGAAACGCCCCTTGGTAAATTTATTCTGGCTCTCTGAGTGGCATCGAACAAGCATAGTTGTTTGAGTTGAACAGCTCCTTGATCTGCCAACACATGCGCCAGGGAATTCGACTCAAGCAGACTAATTGCCGCATTGTTGATGCAACAACCGCAAACCTTCGGGCGCGGAAAGTGTGATTTGTCCACTAGCAAAATCTTAGACGAAAATTGAGCCAACAGGTATGCCGCGAATGCGCCGGCAGGACCCGCGCCAATTATTACTAGATCCCAGTCTTGCGAAATCTGTTTCAATGAAGCTTCGCCCTCAAGCATTGCGCCTCCAAATCAAAAGTTGTCGGCACGGAGGACACGATTTTACAGAGCACCCGTCCAGTCCCGCTTTAAGACCCATTGATTGCAATTCTTTGCCGGTAAATGAACCTTGAACCGATACGGGACCATCATATTGAACAATTGGCGAGCGGCTTAACAAGCGGGTGCCTAGCCAAACTAAGGCAAACGAAATTTCGCTGCGCACCAAGTCATTGACGAGCACCATTTGAGATGCTGAGTTCGCCATCTTCACGAGCAAAGCGATCACTTCAGGTGGATCAAGATGGTGCGTGAAAAGAGAGGTCATTACGACATCGAAGCCGCCAGGTAATTCATCTTTCAAAACGTCCAATTCAATGAAGTCCACTGTTGCTTGCTTCTGTTGCGCATACTTAGTCGAATATTTTATTGAAGTCGGGCTTATATCCGCTCCCACGATCTCGAGTTTGACCTGGTCCAGTTCTGCAGTTTTGTATAACGAAACTGGAATGTCACCGCCTCCGGTGGCAATGTCGAGAATGCGCAACGGTTTTGCCAGATTTTGTTTCGCCAATGGCTTGATTTGAGACCAGAGCAAAGAAGCGCTCGTACTGACCAGGTTGAGTCTCTCTAGACCACGCAAAGCTTCTATATGACTCGTATCGTCGAGCGCTGGATCGTCCATAAGTTCGGCTACACGCTTACGAGTAAGCATCGATCAATTCCTTGAACCTTCGTACAAGAGTGCGGATTGCTGAGCTCGCAACTTTTCGGAAGTTGTTCTGCAGCTTCAGCTTTACGTAGACAAGTGTACTACGTAAAGCCCGTCATTCGCCAGGTTACACTACCTAGCATTTGATTTTTTCTATTGTTATGGTGACAATGTTCGTGTTGTCACAACCGGTGACCAATTCTGAGCGTTTTCTTAGGTTTCGGCGATATGAAAAGTTGGCAACGTACAGCAGTTCTTATCCTTTTTTTGGGATTAGCACTAGGACCTCAAAAATGTAATGCAGCAGATTTGCTCAGCACGCTGTCGCCCGCTGCACGTGAGGTCGCCAAAGACATTGGCATTACGCCTTATATCTTGCAACTCCAAGAATTGCGAGATAAATCGCCGTCAGACGAGGCGAAAAAACGAGACCCCCATTTTCTGTATGTGAAGCAAGAGATGACCGAAATTCTCTTGACTACATTTCTTGAAACCAGAGATGTTATCTCGGACGTTGACGATGAGATGACAATTTCTGGTGAGCTGAAGAACGTGCTCGAATCGCACAGAGACAAGGCAATTCGTTTGAACAACATTACGAACTTTGTCAGCGGCGGCGCATTTGCAATGATTGGCTCAGGAGTTCAAGTCGGAACAACTACTCCTTATCAGAATGCTGGAAACATTCTGGAAGTTGCAGCTGGTGCTATTTCAACCGGTATCTCAACATACGCACTGAAGCAGTCAAGTGGCGAAAAGAGAAGCTCCAGCATTGATCCAAACATGCTCGCCAGATTTTTTTGCTTGAGCACGACAAAAGACAAAGACATTCCAGCACCGGTTTGGAATTTTCTTAATGAGCCCATCCCCGGGGGCACGGGGCTGTCACGGCGAGATATCCTTATCCAACGCTGGGTTCAAATTAAGCGTATCCCTCCGCCAAAGAGCAAAGAGGGACAAAGACGCATCGCGCTATTGTCCGGAACGGTTGCTCAGACCCATCAAGTCTCGATTGATATGCTTGATAATCGAGTAGCGATGCTGAACGATCTGCGGGCGGCGATTGGTCTGATGTCGCGTGAGCTTTTAGAGATTATGCGCCTGATGAGGAAGCTCTAGCTTTGAATCCAGTTCTTCTAGCGTTGCTCTCGGCGGCATTGTTTGGGGCTTCGGCGCCTGCTGGAAAGGCTGTCGTAACATCATTTTCACCCTTTCAGCTAGCCGGTCTTTTGTATCTTGGTGCTTCATTGGGCTCGTTGCCGCTGGTCTTACGGCAGCACAAAGGCAAGCGCTTCGGTGTGCCGAAATCGAGTCGAGCTAAGCTTCTGGGCGCCTTAATTTGCGGCGGATGTGCGGCACCTGCTTACATGTTTGCACTTAGCCTCGCACCTGCGTCCACAGTGTCGATGTATTTGTGTCTAGAGTCGCCTTTCACCGCCGTTCTGGCGGCACTGATTTTTAAGGAGCATCTGGGCAAGCTCGGCGTGATTGGCGTGATCGGCACAACAGCCGCGGCACTCCTGCTGTCAGCCGGAGCTGGAACGGCTGGGTGGATTGCAGCGGCAGCCGCAGCGACGGCTTGTTTGCTGTGGTCGCTCGACAACAATCTTACAGCGGTGATCGACGGCATCTCGCCAGTGCAATTCACATTCTGGAAAGGATTGATGGCCGGAGGTGTTAACTTCGCCTTGGGCTGTGTGATGCAGCCACTGCATGCTTCACCAACTACGTTGTTGAGTGCCATCATTATTGGTGTGCTTTGCTATGGTGTGAGTATTACATGTTACATAGCGGCAGCCCAAAAACTTGGCGCAACACGGTCGCAGAGTATCTTTGCCAGTGCACCATTTTGGGGAATCGGTATCGCCGCCCTGACATTAGGTGAACGGCTCACTTCTGTGCAGCTGGTGGCCGCTGCAATGTTGGTCGCGTCAATAGCTGTTTTGCTTCGTGACCGTCATGAACACGCTCACGCTCATGAGATTATGTCGCACACGCACGAACACGGTCATGACGACGGGCATCACAACCACAAGCATGAAGGGCAGCCAGCTTCTTTGCGTCATTCTCACTGGCATGATCATGAACCGGTGGAGCATTCTCATCCACACTTGCCCGATCTGCACCACCGTCATTCTCATTAACCTCGTCGCGTCCCTGGCCGAATTTGCGCACCGTCGTCGGATTTGCGCACCGTCGTACCCATTTGTACGTCGCGGCACTAGCCGGATCTGCACGCCGCCATATCCAATAACTCGTACGTCCAGGCACTATATGTGGTGCCGAATACATTGGAACTTTGGTTCGTTTGCAAGATTGGTTTTGTTTCCCGTTGTGGAACCAATCTTGGCTATTGCCAGTCACAAAACGCTAACTAGCCTTTAGATCTAAGGAAAGTAGGCAAAACATCGTTACGATTGACATCTCCGGTAAGGCGCATAACGTTGAGTAGCTGTT
This sequence comes from Candidatus Melainabacteria bacterium, assembly GCA_003151275.1. Next base: position 84,763 of record PLXC01000159.1, on the reverse strand, counting down.
CAAAAACTTTACTGGTCTGCGTGAAAGGCAAAGCCTGTTCACGGCGGGATTCTGATGCTTTAATAAAAGGACTTAAGAAAGCGATCGGCAAGCGCGGTCTCGAAGATTTTTACCACGTCAAAAAGGCTGAATGCTTCGGCCTGTGTAAGTATGGACCGATTATGTCTATCGATGACTCGATTTATGGCAAGGTCAATAAAGACGACTGCAAAAAAATTGTGAAGTGGCACGCCAAGAACAAAAAGCCTTTGAAACGTCTGCTGATAACAAAAAAGAAGTGACTTGCCAAGCTCAAATCAGCGACTGGGAAAAGCTACACTACTCTTGTTGGGATAGGCGCTTGAACAGCGTCCGTGTAAAAGGGAGATGTCCATGTCGGAGCAACCGGTTGCTGAACCCGAAAAAGAAAATCGTTTGCAGCGCATTTTTGCGGACAGTAAGAGACGACGTGGCATACCGACAGACGGCTACCTGGGTGAGCAAAGCATCCTCAATCGTGTGCGCGACATTGAGAAATTAGGCAATCCGCAGCAACAGGCAGCAACGATGTCGTCTGCGCGAGGAGAAGACATCGAGCGTCTGGCGCTGCTTGATGGGTTGACCGAGCTTTATAACTACCGCACGTTTCTCAAAGAGCTCAAAGCGGAACTTGGCAGAGCCGCGCGTTACAAACATGCTGTTTCGCTATGCATGTTGTCTATTGATGATTTTGACGCAGTCACTCAGCAGTACGGTCATCTAACTGGCGAAGCTGTACTCAAAGTAGTGGCCAATGTGCTGCGCGGCGCTGTTCGTGAAATAGATATTCCAGCCAAATATACTGAGCATGAGTTCTGCATTGTGCTACCGCAAACTCACGCTGCGGGAGCCTCGTTACTAGCAGAAAGAATTCGTCAACGTGTCGGCAATCAGGCGATCACGCATAATTGGCAAAGCTTTTCTGTGACGGCAAGCCTTGGTGTCGCGGCCTTTCCGACGCACGCTGAAGAATATGATCATCTAATTGGCAGAGCATCAGAAGCTCTGGAATTTGCCATCGCTCGCGGTGGCGACAGAGTTTTCTCAGTTTAATAATGCTTGCCCGTCTTCTGCTTCGATTTATCGCCTCTATTTGGGCGACGTTCATCAACGCCTTTCAGAGAAGCAAGTGGCCACAGCGTGTATTCGATTTCGGCGAGGCCGGCATTGACGACGGCTTTTACAACTTCAGTCGATGATTTATATGCAGGCGCTGCTTCGTCCAATGGTACGTGGCCATCTGTATTCACCACCACACCTGCTTTTCGATAGGCCTCATCCATAGCGTGCTGGGACAATTGCCTGTTTGCCTCGCCGCGCGAAAGCCGGCGTCCCGCTCCGTGATTAACGGAGAAGCCGCTTTTAACTGCACCAGGCAACGGTCGTAGGATGTAGCTCCAATCTTTGTTACTGCCAGGAATGAGAACAGGGTGTCCGGTGTACTCCCACTGAGTGCCCTTCAAAGCGGGATAGCCAGCTGGAAATGCTCGCGTCGCACCTTTTCGATGCACCCAAACGTCACCGAAATCCGGATGCCACTCTTTTTGCACCAGGTTGTGACTAATTTCATAGAACAAGTGTAATTGAGAGTGGAAAACCTTTTCAAAGGCTTCTGCGACTTGTTCGAAAATTACCAGACGATTCAAGATCGCGAAATTGCCACCGGCGGCGACGGCATTCAAATATGATTTGTAATGCGTACTTTCAGGTGTGAAATAACCAAGGTCGATGTCTGTAATTGTGTCTTGACGCTCGTTTTTGGCAATCTCGAAATAGTTGGTGGCCAACCCGTGACCAAATCCACGACTGCCTGTGTGCACTTGAACAAACAACGTTCCGGTTTCTTTGGCGTGTTGAAGTTCGATGAAATGGTTGCCGCCGCCGAGGCTTCCCAGCTGGTCCATGCCGCGCTCTGGACGCCCCGCACCGCCCCATGGTACTTGCCAAGAGTCGTCTACGGGAATGCAGTGTCTTTCCGCCTGGCTGCGATCAAAACTGGCACCATAATGGTGCACATAATACTCAGCGCCGCCTCGAATCAATTTTTCGAATTCTGGTTTGCTTACTTTGCCTAATTTATGACTGCGGCCGCCCGCGCCCATGGATACGCCTTGCATGACCAGGCGATTGAATTCAAGGCGTTTTTCAGGCGTCGCTGCTTCGGCCAGCACGTCCGAGCGGGCGCTCATCATGCCGCAACCGATATCGTATCCTACCGGTCCCATGGCGATCGCGCCTTCGGCATAGTTCGTAATCAGCACGCATCCGACTGGCACGCCGTAGCCAAAGTGTGTGTCCGGAGTGATCACCACCATACGCACACCAGGAAATCTAGTCGCGTTCACTATCTGCCGATAGATTATGTCTTCTAGATCTGCTAGCAAAGAATTAGTCAGAAACAAACGCACAGGAACGTCGCCGATATCCTCAGTCGAAAGGGCAAAATATCCGTCGTCATTCCACAGGGCAAGCTGCTTCCAGTTGTGCCCATTCTTGAGTACCTTAGCCAGCTTTAGCGTTTTGGCGTCTGTTTCTTGCTTGGCCATGACTTTACCTGATATCTACACCATTTGTGTGCCACCATTGACGGGCAAGTAGGCACCAGTAATGAAACGCGCTTCGCTGGAAGCAAGAAGAAGAACAGCGCCAGCGATGTCTTCAGGCATCGCCACTCGTCTTAACGGAGCTGCCTGCGCAAACGCCTCCTTCTGCTCGGAAGACATGAATTTGGTGGCATCCGTTTCGACTAATCCAGGAGCGATCACGTTGACACGAATTCCGTGCGGCCCAAGCTCGAATGCCAGGCTGCGTACGAAAGCATCCAGGGCCGCTTTGGCACTGGAGTGGGCGATGAATCCAGAAACGGGATGTCGTGAAAGCCCGGTACTTATCGCAATAATGTTTCCTTTTCGTTTTTGCACCATTGGTGGCACCACTTCTTTGCAGATCAAAAAAGCAGACTTGAGTTCGCCAACAAGTTTTTTCTCGAAATCTTGCCAATTGTAGTCGACGAATGATTTGATTGAAAAACTGGGTGAGGCGTTCAATATTGTGGTGTCAATAAAGCTGTAATGTTCGACGGAAGTTTCGATCATTTTTTTCACTTCGGACTCACTGTTGACATCGGCTTTGATCGCCACAGCGTTCCCACCATGCTCTCTAATGTGCTCTACAACCGCGTTTGCTTCGCGAACGCTTTTGTTGTAGTTGACGATAACCTTTGCCCCGTGCGATGCCAGCAGTTTTGCCGTAGCTGCGCCGATGCCACGACTCGCGCCAGTCACCAGGATGACTCTATTTGCCAGCATTGGTTGGTGAGTTGTACCAACAGTCTTAGTGCTTAGCTCAGCCATTTTTCACCTCATATTTTTTGACGTGTTTTATTGTACGGGATCGCGACATATCCTAGGTAATCTATCCGAAGAGCGCCTCTCCTCAGAGCGTTGATCAGGCAAACCTGCTCATTTATCCCCGCGCTCGCTGGACGGGCCAGCCGAATTTCCTGGGCTGAATTAGTCGGATCATTAATTATGGTCAAACCGAATGCGAGTGAGCGCGGATATGCGCACACTATTTTTTCTTGAATATGTTGAATCGGTCGAACAAGTCTTCGGGCTCTTCTGAGATGGACGCTTGTGGCGCCTCCAGCGAGGCGAGCCTTAGTCGACTGAGCTCGTCCAAGGTTTGCTGAAACGTCTCAAATCGATCCTTCATTTGAGCGCGATCGAAAACTCTGCCAAGGTCGAATAGCAAGATGCTGCCAGCCTGCATTCCACCAACTTTCATGGAGCATATGAGAAAGTTTTGCATGCCATCAGAATTCATCAATACATCTCGGAGTTTTGCATTGCTCATGAGTTTGCGTGCTTTCGAAACATCATTGGACGTGATCGAATACAAATATTCAACCTCGGCAAAGCCTGTGTTAGTCACCTCTGAACCCATCATGAATAAAGGCGGTATGGCACCTTGCAGGGCATCTGTCCAATCGAATTTTTTGCGTTTTACATTGAGGGTGAAATTGTCCAGAGGAACGTAAGAGACGTTGCCCGTGACAGTGTGTCCAGTTGTTTGAAACGAAATCTTCCAATTCTTATACTGCTTCTCGACAGATGCAGTGTGGATGGTTGAGAATGGAACCGTGCTTTCCGTGAAACTGCCGTTTATCTCTGCAGCCAGAAGTCGCCAGGTGTCGCAAGTTTTTTCCCACGCGTTCATAATCTCACCTCTGTCGGATAATTTTGATATGCCCAAATTCATGCGCTTAATCAGATTATGTAGCTTTTGCCGCTTTTAAAGCCTCGAACTTGTTACTCGGCGCCGAATCCGCCACCCCCGGGCGTTTGGATAATAAACGTGTCACCTGCATAAAGCTCTATTGTTGCCGTCGCACCGAGGTCGATCCTCTCTCCATCGCGCCGGATTACGTAATTTGAGCCTGGGTCTGCATCGCCGCCACCATCCATGCCAAATGGCGATACCGACCGACGTTGGGAAAGAATGGATGCGCTCATGTCTTGGCAGAATTTGATTTTGCGAATCACCCCGTCACCACCTTTACGCCTGCCGCGCCCGCCGCTCTGAGGTCTGATAGAAAATTCTTCCAGGATTACAGGAAAGCGCATTTCCAAAATCTCGGGATCGGTTAGTCTGGAGTTAGTCATGTTCGTTTGCACGGCGCTTGTTCCGTCGAAGTCCGGTCCAGCACCTGAGCCACCAGATATGGTTTCATAGTATTGATATTGAGCGTTGCCAAAAGTGAAGTTATTCATCGTTCCTTGCGAAGCTGCCATAACACCGAGGGCGCCGTAGAGAGCGTCAGTGATCTGCTGAGATGTTTCTACGTTGCCGGCCACAATCGCTGCAGGAAACTTTGGATTTAGGAAACTATGGACTGGAATTGAAATGGTTAGCGGTACAAGAAATCCATCATTGAGCGGAATGTCATCATCGATCAATGTTCGAAAAACGTACATGACGGCGGCGTTTGTAATCGATTTGGGGGCATTCATGTTTGAGGTCAGTTGACCTGAGGTTCCCTCAAAGTCGATGGTCGCAGAATGGTTAGCACGGTCTATTTTGATGGACACTTTTATTATCGCCCCGCCATCCATGGTGCAAGTGAATGTGCCGTCATGCAATAGAGTTAACGCGGTTCTCACGGCCAGTTCAGCATTCTCCTGCACGAAACGCATATAGCGATGCACCGTCTGCAGTCCATATTTTTCACATAGGGCGAGCAATGCATGCTCGCCTCTTATGTTTGCGGCAATCTGCGCTTTTAAGTCGGCGATGTTTTGAACTGGATTTCGCGCGGGGTATGTGGATGAAGTCAACAAGTTCGAAATTTCTTCTTCGCGAAAGTGCCCTGCTTTAACGAGCTGAAAGTTGTCGATGACGACACCTTCTTCTTCCAAAGTGTGGCTGTCGGCCGGCATGGAACCAGGCGTAATGCCGCCAACGTCTGCATGATGACCACGCGAAGCGAGATAAAAACAAGGCTCTGTTCCGCCCGCGAAAACAGGTGAGACTACAGTGATGTCGGGCAGATGAGTGCCACCCGCGTAAGGATTATTTGAGGCGTAAACATCTCCTTTAGCAACTGTGTTCGCACGATCCTTAATGATGTGTTGGACACACGCGCTCATCGAGCCTAAATGCACGGGGATGTGCGGTGCGTTTGCAACCAGTCTGCCTTGTTGATCAAATATGGCGCAGGAAAAATCTAGACGTTCTTTTATGTTGATCGATTGACTGGTATTTTGTAATGCCGCACCCATCTGCTCTGCCGTTGACATGAAAATATGGTTGAACAATTCGAGTCGCGCCGGGTTCGGCCTCTCTAAGTCGTCCTGTGCTTGATTCGATGATTCAATTGCGCCCACTCGTGTGATCACTAGAGCACCGCTCGTGTCGAGTGTGGCACGCCAACCTCTCTCAATGATTGTGGTACTGATCCTGTCTACAATGAGCGCTGGTCCATGAATTTGAGAGGAAAGCGAAATTTCTTCGCTCGTCCACAAGTCAATCTGTTGCCATTGATTTTCGACATAGACATTGCACTTCGGCAACTTGCTTCGGCTGATGTGATCGGCAACTGATGCCATCTTAGGTGACGGTGATTTTGCTTCAGCGTCAACTGAAATCGACTCAACGACAAGGTTCTTATCATTCATGACGAAACCAAAGCGGTCAAAATGTCTCCTTTCAAAATCTTCTTTCATCGCGACAACGTTTGCGAAAGGAACGGAGAGAGATAAATCGGTACCGTGATAGCGCAACGAAATCTTTTCAGTGGTGACTATTTTGTCTGCCAAAACTAATTGGTCAGCAAGCTCGGACTGACACGCTTGCGCTAGTCTTTTGAGCGACGCTGCAATTGTGCTTTGACTCTCTTCAGCGAGAGGAAGTTCAATCGATTCGTTTTTTACACATCCAATATTTGATGTGCCGATGCCATAGGCGGAGAGGACTCCGGCAAGTGGATGAATCAAAATCGTTTTCAAGCCCAGAGCATCGGCAATTTGGCAGGCGTGCTGTCCTCCTGCCCCTCCAAATGCTACGAGTGCATAGTTTGCTAAATCATGACCCTTTTCAATTGAGATTTGCTTTATGGCCTGCGCCATTTTTGCCACCGCGATCCCCAAGAATCCTTCTGCCACCACTTCTGGTGTCGCCTGAGAGCCGGTTGCTAATGAAACGGTATGGCATAACTCTGTGAATAATTTTTTGACGTAGGTTTCGTCTATTTCAGAATTGTTATCTGGACCAAAGACTTTCGGAAAGTATTTCGGTTGGATTCTGCCCAGCAGTAAATTGCAATCGGTGACAGTTAACGGTCCGCCATTGCCGTAGCAGGCCGGCCCAGGGTTTGCACCGGCTGATCTGGGACCGACGCGCATGCGGAAGCCGTCAAATGAACAAATGGAACCACCGCCTGCTGCAACAGTGTTGATTGCAATCATCGGAGTTTTTATCCGGATGCCAGCCAGCACTGCGTCGGTTGTGCGCTCGAAAGCTCCAGAAACATGAGATACGTCAGTTGAAGTGCCTCCCATATCGAAAGCAATTATGTTGTCGCATCCCGCTGCGGTTCCCACCGCCGCTGCGCCGACTACACCGCCGGCTGGACCAGAAAGCAAACTATCCTTGCCGCGGAAATGCGCTGCGTCCGCCAAACCGCCATTCGATTGCATAAATAGCAAACGAACCCCAGGCAGCTCATTTTGAAGTTGATCTACATACCGTTTTAAGATTGGAGATAGATATGCGTCAGCGACTGATGTGTCACCTCTGCCGACCATTTTCACTAGCGGACTGATTTCATGAGAGGCTGAAACTTGAGTGAAACCAACAGAATATGCGATTTCTTGTAACCTGCGTTCATGGTCCGGAAACTTATAGCTATGCATCAAGACGATTGCACAAGAATCAAATCCCAGTTCGTTCGCGGCTTTAATTTTCTTTCGCGCTTCCTGCTCATTTAGAGGCGTCAGTTCACGTCCCTGGAAATCGTATCGGCAGTCGATTTCAACTACATGAGAGTAAAGCTGTTCTGGCAGAATTATTTGTCGCGCGAAAATATCAGGTCTGTTTTGATACGCGATGCGCAGGCAATCAGCAAAGCCTTTGTTGGTGATCAAAACCGTCGGTTCGCCTTTCCGCTCCAGAAGTGCGTTGGTGGCTACGGTGGTCCCAATCTTGACGCATTCGATGTCTTGTGACGGTATTGGTTCTCCGGGATTGAGACCGAGTATGCGTCTAATTCCGGCTGTAGCGGCATCACTGTACTGATGCTCATTTTCAGACAATAGTTTTTCGGTAACCAGCTTTCCGTCCCAAGACAATCCGATTACGTCGGTAAACGTACCGCCGCGGTCTATCCAAAACTGCCAGCCGGTGCCGGAAGCGTGCTTAAACTCAGGTGCCGCCATTTACAGATAAAAATCCCTTGCCCTTTCGCTGTCTCGTCTGGGGTCGGTTACTAACAATATTTGTTGAATTAGTAAATTTGAGAATGAAAATCATGACTGTGCAACAATGCCCGACTATGAGGCCGAGCCCGCTGCTCCGGAGAGATTGTTCATGTTCTGGCGGACAGTCGAGAATGCTGCTGAAAGAGCTGGTGCAAGGCTGCCTTTAGTAAATCCGAAAGCAAGAGAAACGAGGAGAGCAACGAACGCAATGATTGCACCGTACTCTGTGATGCCCTGTCCCTTTCGATTTCGACCACGCTTACGCTTACGAGATTTCGTTATTGCCATTGAGTGCCTCCGCTACAACGACTAGCCCAGAAGGTCTGGGCCGAGATTTAAATTTTGATTTGGCGGCAGGCAGTGTCGGTGTTGTTACCGATTATGTGCCCCAGAGCTCGCACATTCTAACCAAATTTTTTTGAATTATTGGAGAATGTAAGCTGCTAACAGTAGCGTGTCCAAAGAGAGATATCCAGCCATGAAAAGTCCATCAGAAACTCCCGCAGACGTCATAGCCTACGAAGATTTTGCAAAGGTGCAGATGCGCGTTGGGCGGATCATCAAGGTTGAGGATTTTCCCAAGGCCCGAAAACCTGCATTTAAACTTTGGATCGATTTCGGACAATATGGCGTCAAATGCTCGTCGGCGCAGATAACTGTCCAGTATACCGCCGACGAACTCCTGAATAGACTGATCGTCGGTGTGACCAATTTTCCCCGCAAACAAATCGCCGACTTCTTTTCGGAGGTTTTGGTGTTAGGCTCGTCGGCGGAAGACGGAAGCATCATCTTGCTTTCGGTGGATAAGGACGTGCCACTCGGTTCGCCAATATCATAACTGGAGCGCATGCGTCCCGCATGCTTCGAATCTCAGGAAAGTCGCCAATTTTGACGCGAGGAGTCACTAATTCCTGAAGCGAGGAGTCACCAAGTTCTGAAGCGAGGTGTTGCCAATTTCTGAAGACTAAGGGTGACCAATTTTTATAACCCAAGAGTCACCATTTCCGGTGCGCTTCTCAACCTTTATATTCAAACGACTTACAACCCTCTGTATCGCTCAACACAATCTTGAAAAGCGCTCCGGCGTTAGGTTCGTCAGTTGGATTAGTTTTCTTGCCCGAAGAGGTAATGTACAAATCTTTTAACTTTGGACCGCCAAATGCGCATGAAGTCACGTTCTTAACTCCTGGAACCTCGATTTTGGCAATAAGGTGTCCGGATCTTGGATCGATTTTGAGGACTGCGCCGCCTTCCCAGATCGCGATGTAGACGTTGTCATCTTTGTCTATTGTCATGCCGTCGAAGTAGCCGCCCCAAATGTTTTTGGCTGCTATTCTGCGATTCGAGATATTTCCTGTCTCAAGGTTGTAATCGAAGGCGTCCAAGTGGCCGGACAATGAATCGATGTAGTACATGATTTTAGTATCTGCCGTCCAAACAATGCCGTTTGAAACCGAGACGTTGCCTAATTTGTGATGCAAGGTGTGATCGACATCCAGCATCCAGAGATTGCAAACCCCAGGTTTCTCCGCAAAATTATATGTGCCACACCAGAATCGACCCGCTGGATCGCATTTACCGTCGTTCGAGCGATTTCCTGGCGTTTCTACCAAGTGCACAATGGTCGTCACTTTGCCTGAGTAATCGACATGCGCAAATGAGTCTGGCAGCCCCACTATAAATCCGCCGCCGTGCTCTGGGGATCGCTTAACCACAGTACCAACGTGTGAACCGACTTCGATAAATTTGTCCTGACTGATGGCAGGATCGTATGTGTGTATCTGGAATTTGTCGATGTCAACCCAGTTCAAAACATTCAGTCGGGAATCCCAGATTGAACCCTCTCCTAACGCCGCACGAGCTTGCAGAATTGGTTCGGCGATTAGGTGCATTTAAACGACTCCCAAAGGGGCTGCTGTGATGCCAACCAGTTTAGCCGATTAGGAGTGCAACTTCTTCGCCAACGAAAAATGACTCTAACAACCGTACGACAATTGTATGTCCCTCAAAAGAGCTATCGCACCGTATACAGTGCCTATGGCAGTGCTTTCTCCAGTATGGGAGTGAGCTTTCGGTCAAATCGTCAACCAAGACACCTTTGATAATAAGTTCATTTAGGGCGGCTATAGCTGCGGAGGGAGCAGGTATGAGGTTGTGGTCGCTGATTTTAATTAGTAGCTCCCAAAGCAATAGGGCGCCACAAACGACACCTGCCTGAATCAGGAAATGGCTAATTCTCTCAACTTCTTCCTTACTCTCGAAACTCATAATTGAGTAAATTGATCCACTGAAACCGGTCTATGTGCCTTGTCACGCGATTATGCTTTATTCTGCAATCATTAACAATGCTGAGCTGTAATGCTAATTCAAAAATTGCTGGTGCGACGTTATTTCCCGAGCATCCTTGCCACTATGCTGATGCCACTGTTGACCGGTTGTTTTACCGCGTCCTATGCCGCACCCGGAGACCCTGTTGGCGCTAACTCCTTGTCTAAGGTGACACAAAACGCCATTGACAAAGAATTAGAGCTACTGCAGATGGCAACCAATTTGAAATTGCAAACCGCACCGCAATCACAATGGAGAGAACGTCGATGGTTTGCCTATAGCGTTACAAATCAAACCTTGACCGTTATCGGTTCGTTGATGAATGGTTGCGGCAGGCTTCAGTATCGCCATACACCAAACAAGGCTCCAAAAAATCTTTTTGTAAACGCTTCTTGGATACGCATTGTGGCGAATGCTGTCAGTATTGCCGGCTGCGCTGCCGAGTCTGTGATTGATCTTGCGGCACAAAGACATGAGCGCGCCTCTGGAATTGATTTGGTGTCGTACACCAAGCACGCAAAGAAAAGTTTGATCACCATTGATGATCTTATAAAACAAAGGTCCGAGTTGATCTCGGCTGAAAAGGACGCATCGAGGAGAGAATTGTTGATGCAAGAAAACTCAATATTGCAAGACGTCCGTCAGTGTTGTGCAGACGACCTCGAGGAAGCTTATATTCGAGCCAAGTCTGTCCGTGCCTCGCGCTATTTTCAGTATTCATGGGTTGCGGCGAGCAATGCAATAGGCGGTGGGGGGACTTTGGCCAATAACGTTTCGTCGATTCACAACAAACCCCCACGTTTTTCGTGGCCCGGTGGTGTCGGTGATTCGATTTCGGGTTCTATGAATATGGTGACGCCGGAGGCGATCGGATATGCAGGTCTGTTGGGTGCGCGTTCAGCGGGTCATCCATTAGTCGGAGAACTATCTTTTACTGCAAAGGACTCGATGGTCGAAAAGTTCGGTTCCGATCTGCAGGCATTTAGATCGACAGCATCGGCCGGAGCAGAATCGGGATTAACTGGTCGCGAAAATGTTTACGAAGTGGAAAGTAAAATACTTGCCCAGCACTTTTCGAGCCGCCCAATGCCTCCGAAAGGCACTATAGGCCGGGTGGTGGGGAATTTTGGTTCAGCCGTCGGGGGTGGTGGCAAGCTTACTAATGGTATCGAAGTTTTAGTCGGCAGTTATAAATATCCGCGTAATGCTCAAAAACGTTTTGAAAACTTGGGTGCAGGTGGTATCGCATACGGTGCTGGTGTGGCTGTGGCGGAAGAGGAGACTTTGCGCCGCGAATTTGCCTCTGAGGTGCGCTGGCACAGATTGCCAAAAGAAAAGCGTCCAGCGCAAATTTTGAAGTCGCAACTGGCGCAGTTGGATGCTGCGCGGATCAACCTGAGGGCTGGATTGTAGAAGAATACGTTACCCTGATTTCCCATTGACGGGAGAAGCCAGTGCATTCTCCCATTCTGAGTTATTAGCGTAATCTATTCTACAGTTACTGGCGTAACCTTTTCAGGAATGCACGACCATATGTAGGAAACCAGCCATACAAACGGTACGAACCCAAAACAATTGCAGATCGAAACGGCTATTTTGTTTTTCTTGTTTTCGCGCTGGGCGATGATAGTCGGTAGAAAATATGCTCCAACCGAGGCGCACACCATGATCAGCCCGACCATGCCGCCCACAAATAATGAGATATATAACCCCATGTCCACTGTGTTGGCATCATGCGCTGACGCAGTAATCCAGCCGATTACACCCGGAACGGCCAAGCCAAGCACGATCATGCCCAATGCAATGATCGCGATTTTAGTTGAATAGCCTTTAAGTCCGCTCGCGAATGGAATGAAACTGGTGAGGAGCATCCCGCCACCTCCTGCGAAGCCGGCAATTTCCATGCCGTTGGTCATGATGTTCAGCAAGGCTTGCAGATTGGACATTTCGGCCATGGCTCTCTCCTGTGCACCAAAAAGGTGTCGTGAATGTCAGGATTATAGTTGAATTTCGAAAGTGAGCGGATACTTTGTTGATATTATTGGTCGCGCTACACGGAGCTATGTTTGACTACTGTTACAAGAGGATTCGGAATTAACCGAAAAGGGAAACTTTTGATGCCAACAATAAATGATATTCGATGCTTGTCAAAAATTCTTGCGGCGGCTACCGTGTTAACAACCAGCGCTAGTTCGGCTCTCGCATGTACCGACTTTCTAATCAAAGCGAAAGACGGCTCCATTGTCGAAGGCCGGTCAATGGAATGGGGAGCTGATCTAAAGTCCCATGTGCGTTTTCATCCGCGTGGTGAAGATAGAAAGAGTGAATCGCCTGATCAAAAGACAAGCATGGTCTGGTATTCCAAGTATTCATTTCTTGGCGTCGACTGCAACGGCATGGATATCGTCGTTGACGGCATGAATGAGAAAGGGCTCTCCATGTCTGGACTTTGGTTGCCCGGGACCGTTTATCAAACCATTCGCGACCCAAAAACCGCCCTGGAAGTAGTGGATATCGGTGCATGGATCTTGGGTAATTATGCCACCGTGGATGAGGTCACTGCAGCCATTGGAAATGTTCAAGTTTGGGGACGCTTGATGGCTGAATGGGGTGGTATCCCAACAATGCACTTGGCTCTTCATGATGCTTCTGGACGAAGTGTCGTCATTGAGTTTACGGATGGACACCAGAAAATTTTCGAGAATCCAAATGGTGTTCTTACAAATGCTCCTACCTTTGATTGGCATACGACCAACTTGCGAAATTATATTCGGCTCTCACCATTCAATTCTGAACCGGTAAAACTGCATGGTACGGTTCTTGCACCTCCGGGACAGGGTGGGGGTTTTCTAGGCATTCCTGGTGATTGGACGCCGCCATCTCGGTTCGTTCGTACAACAGCGATGCTTGCCTTTGCAGCTCCTCCTAATCAAACTTTGGACGCGGTTAATTTAGCTGAGCATACGCTTAATGCTGTAGATATCCCGATCGGCGATGCACGAGCAGACAAAGATCACAGCGATTACACGCAATGGATAGTGATTAAGGATTTGACGAACAAAATTCTCTACTATCGCTCTTACGATAATTTATCGCTGCGTTCAATTGATTTAAAGAGCTTGAATGCTCTAAAGCAAGTCAGCATCCCGATTGCAGGCGGCACTGCTATTGTAGATACGACCTCGCTGCTGCGTCCCTGACCTGGCCGCACCAATTAAACAGGTGTTACTGCCCGGATTTGTCTCAACGCTCTGCATCACCACAAAATTGTTGCCATTTCTGCACGTAGCGTGTGCCTGCATTTCTCGAAAGGAGCGTGAGGATGAGCGATTCAGCAAAGCCAGATGAACCCACCAGTGCGTTGGGCGCGGGCCCAACAGATTCCGTCGTGAAAGCTCCGACAATTGGTGTTGATGAGGCGGGCAGCAAGTTCATAATGACGCACAACGGCGCAGCTGCTTCTTACTTCAAGGGGCAATGGCAGCCTGGAATAATATTTGAAGGTAAAGACCTGCTGAACTTCATTTCGATAACTGACCCTACAGAAGTTGAGACATTGATGAACCAGGCTGCTGGGGCACTAACTGCATTTCTCGATCAGCACAAGTCTTAGTTCAAGGAGCAAATGGCATCAAGTGTAGTACCGCACCGTTGGTAGAGACCAGTTGCAGAACTCATAACCCGAGGCAGACGAGGTATTCAATGGAACGCACGTTTCATTGAACAGATTCGTAATACTACGTCGTAGACAGTGTTGTCACGGAACGGTCACGAGCTTGTCACGGGAAAATCCCGATATGAAAGTTAGTCTGTTTAAGCAAGCAGTTTTGAGTCCCGACAGAGGAGAGCATTATGTCAGACAGAGTTCAAAGATTGGCTGCAGACTTGAGAACAGATGACCCTCGCGCTGTGCATGACGCGGCGACTACCTTAAGTCAAGAAGCCACAACTGGGCGAGCTCTGGAACTGCTCGGCGCAGCAACAGCATTGAACCAGCGTAATGGTGCGCACACAAACGATCGTGTGGTAATTGAGCCAGACGGTCGGATTATGATCACTAATCCTTATTCTCAAACTACCGAAGCAGTGCAAACACGTTCAGAGCCATATGCACCAGACCAGAGACCTTGTGATCCTCAATTCTCTTGCAGACCTGAAGAGAGGCCTCCTGTGGTGTACAGAGACAGAGAAGATGCTCACAGAAACTTCGAAACAAGACCGCGGGATGAATATAGGACTGGGGAAGAACAGCCAAATCGGGTCGTCCCATATGCCATTGCTGGAGCAGCCGCAGCTGCGATTGCCACTAGGAATCCGAACGATCGGCTAAGAAATGCAGGCGCGGCGGCAATTATCGGCGGTGTTGTTGGCGACATAGTCGACCAATCTAAAAGATAGTTGGTCAAAACTTTTTGTGAGGATACTTCATGGCTGGAGACAGACCTACTGAGGGCGAAAAAACTGCGCAACCATCTGGAGAATCGAGTGGACTACTCGGACATTCTGGGTTCATGGATAAGATCAAGCATGGTGCCTCCGTGGTGCGCGATACCACTGTGGATCTAGTCCACAAGGGCGTTGAAAAAGGCGATCAAATAGTTCATCATCCAACTACCCAGAAAATAGCGGGAGAGGTTGCAGGTGCGGGAAAGGAGGTGTTGCATTATGGGCAAGAAGTTGCTCACAATCCCACCACCAAAAGAATAGTTGGACAGGCTGTAATTGCCGGCAAAGAAGTAGGACAAGAGCACGTCAATAGTTTTAACGGCGTTATCGCTGCCGGTAGAAATGGTGATGTGCACGGGGTTATTCAGAAAGGATTACCGCTTGCCGGTGAAGCATTGATGGGTCCAGGCGCCGCTGCTTTGATGATCGCGAAGGATAAGGGAGAGAAAATAGTTATTGAGAACCTTCCCCCTGAACAACGTGAAGCGGCCAGAAAGTTGAAGAGCGCCACCGACATAGCGACGATTCGTCCGGGCAACATCCCAAATTTGATAATTACTGGAAAACATTGAGTAGTTGATCTGTCTCAACTGACATCTCACTTCGATTGTGATGCCGGCTGGCAACCGGCGCTCCCAGGATCTAGTATTAGTCTGGATTTTCATCCACAGGCAATGAGAGCTTGGATGCATTGGACGCGCCCGTATGAATTTCCAACTCGCTGGCTATCTTCGTGAAGTTTGGAGCGATGAAGTGATCCCTATCCAATCCACCAATGGCGAACCGAATGCGGTGCCCTGGTTTAAACATGAATGACGCAGGCTGCAGCGTCATATTCACTTCCGTTGTTTCGTTTGGATTGAGAGTTTTATAGTCTGTCTTTAAGAAGGAAGGAATAGGGTGCACAGTTTTGTAAGAAGGTGGCTTGTGCGTATTGATGCGGTTGCCGCACAGCAATTGACCTTCTGTTATGTATCGTACAAAACCGTTCGGAGCGACGTCTTCAAGATAGGCGAATATAGCCGCGTCAGGCGCATTGGGCTTGATGTACAGCCGGAGTGTTGGGTGTCCTGTTATTTTAAGCGCACTTTTCAGAGGTGCTGAATTGTACGTGAATAATTTTTTGTCATCCTTCTTCCGTTGAGGATGAGGTGTCCAAATAATTTGTCCCAATAGGCAGTCCCATCGCGTTCGTTTACCCGTGCCGGCGGTTGCATCAACCTTGTATATGTCTCTACCTGCGGTAGCAGGCTTCTTGAACGACAGACCGTGTCCACTCTCCAAATAAATTTCCTTCTCACTGCCTTTCGGCGGCCAGGTGTCGCTGCCATGCCACTTCTCTTCACCAAGAGTGTAGTAATTGACTGGCTTGTCCGAGTCGAGCGGACCCTTCGCGTCCTTCAAATATCTGTCGAAGAATTTCATCATCTCCGAATCAATCCGAAATCTGCTTGGACCGCCGTGCGTATAGGGGCTGATGTTCATGTAGTTATGCTCCCAGGGACCGAGTATCAGTTTGGTTCCTGGTGCCGTGTAATTCAAGAAACGTTTAACAGCGGCATCGGCATTGGTGCCTTCTTCCCATCCTGATCCGGCATAAATCGGCACTTGGGCTTGATCGACATCTCTCCAATAACCGCTCGGGCTCGCGATCTCGAGTCCACGCTCCAAGTACTGATCACCGTAACGTTCTTTGACCATTCTCAAGCAGGTATCGAACGTTGGAGTCTTTTTGATCGCCGCTTCGTTTGCCAGAAGTGAATCATCACGAAAATTGATCTTATCAATAGCGGTTACATCGGTGTTTAGTGCGTGTTGTTTAATCGCCTCCCGTTTTAAGATGCTATGCACGTCGGAATCGACAGGCATGCTGCCGTGCAAGAACATTTGGTATTTTTGCAACCGCACCGGTAATCTGTCGCTGTCGAATTGTTTTGAGAGATCGCCCCAATCATGAATGAAGGGCTGATTAGGAATGCCGCCTGGACGCATTACGTCTGTGTAAAGATCAAAAGGACTTGATAGAATGGCGCAGGCTTTTACAGCTGGGTTTTTATTGATCAGCGAGAGTTCAGCAAGGTTGCCCGAGAATGAGTGACCAATGGTGCCGATTTTGCCGTCGCACCAGGGCTGCGAAGTGACCCAATCCGTCATTTCCTTTCCATCGGATTGATCGAGCGGTGACAAGTCCCACGGGCGGTCACCGAATGAGGATCCCGCACCCCGCGAGTCCACAACGATCCAAGCGTATCCATGCGTGATGAACTCTAGTCTGTAGGGACTGAGCGGCTTGGAATACAACTTATTAAATGGAAATTTTGGTTCGATCACACGCCAGTAACGTGTCAGTTCGAGAATTGTGGGAACCTTTTGGCCAGGCTTGAGCGAACCAGGCAGATAGATTTCTATCGCTAATTTAGTGCCATCTTTCAGCTGCACGTATTGGGATGTTTGTTTGTAGCGCTTGTTGGTTGCCTTTAATTTATAGGCACTTGGTGTGCCTTTGCTCTGATCCTGCTTCTGCGGCAGCAGCAACCTGTAATTCAAACTCTGAGCGGGTACCGACGTGTTCAAAACTATCACTACCGAGCACGATAGAAATATGGTGAGACGCCAGAGGCACTGAATGTGGTGCAAAGTTATACGAATGGGAGTTTTAGCTGGGTTGCCGATGAGGTTACTAATTTTCTCTGAGGCTTCTTAGCCGCCGTGGCATGCGGTGCTAAGGCGGCCGCTCTGATTGGTCTAGTTGTGGGATCTTCTGGAACTGGTACTATTATTATCGTTTCTTTTTCCGTTTCTGGCACATCCAAATAATCGCCTGCGGGGTCGAATGCACCGATCACAACTTGGGAATTTTCCGGTTGGATTACCGCTGCCTCAAGGATTTCGAGCGCCGATTGCACTGAGATCGGACTAAGTGCCGGCTCAGAGATTCGGTGTCGTGGGAAGTGCGAGGCGATGTAATTTACTGTGCTTTCATAACTGCTTTGGGCAAAAAACTCTTTGTACTTTTCAAGCAGTTCCGGATGCGTGTTTACTTCCACCCATCTCATCGTATCGATCCAAACCTTCGTGACATAAGGCGCTACCAGAGATATCAATCGATCGGGGTCGCAAGGCAGCAGCGGTGACATCGAAACGTAAACTTCAACACCAGCCTCACGAAGTTTTCTAATTAGTTGAAGACGGCGACCAATGCTGGGGGCATGCGGTTCAAACTGGGCCCTTATTTCTTCATCGTCTGTCGTCAGGCTAACACCGACGCTCAAATTTTTGCCAAACTGCCGAAGTAGGTCGAGATCCTGCAAAATCAGATGCGAGCGAGTGTGCATCGTTACCTTTTGCGGTTGGTACGTAAGCAATTGTTGCAGGCAGCGCCTGCTCAGCCGATATTTTAGTTCTAAGTATTGATAGGGGTCAGTGGCGGAGCTGAAAAATATTCTGCTGCCGAAGATTCGGGTGCGTTCCTTTTGTAAAAGCTCGGGCGCATTGATTTTTACTTCCACCCACTTGCCCCATTCGTTGAACTCATGCCTGGCGTTCGGGAATTTCGGCACATAACAATAGGAGCAACTGAAAGCACAGCCTGCATAGGGATTGAGCGAGAAATCGTACGACGAGGCTAGCGAACCAACCTTTTGCGGCGTGAGGATTGAGGATGCGGTGATTTCAGTTATTTTGGTCATACATATATATGGTAGCATGACAAGGTGTATACCGAGCACGCGTCTTCGTTGTACTCTTTAAACCCTCTCTAATAGCCGCGCTTGACACAAGCAGAAGGATTCCGCATGACTAATCAACAGCTCTCAGAACATATTGCCGAATGGCAACGCATTGTGCAAGAGGGCAATGACGCATATGCCAATCGACGTTACACGGAAGCGGAACTTAAATTTGCCGCAGCTTTGAGAATCGCTGAGAAGGCGGCACTTCCAGAAGAATTGGAAAAAATTGATGCCGGTGAGCAAGCCGCGGTTAATTCTCGATTAGCCAAAAGTTTGAACAATATGGCCGCTCTGTATCACACACAAGGCAAATACAGCATGGCTGAAGACCTCTACAAGCGTTGCCTCGAGCTGAAGCAGCAAATCCACGGCGACGAGCACATTGAAGTGGCCATTAACCTGCATAACTTAGCGGTGCTGTATTCGGCGAAGCGCCGTTTTGAGCAAGCAGAACCGTTGTACAAACAATCATTGGATTTGAGAGAGCGATTGTTGGGTGCTGAGCATCCTGATCTTGTTACGCTTTTGAATAATTACGCGCTCTGTCTAAAGCGCATGGAGAGGGCGGAAGACGCCAAGGCGATGGAAGAGCGAGCGCAAAAGATATTTTCAAAAGAGCAAGCGACTACTGCATCGGAAGCGTGAAGATAATCGCCGTTCCGCGTCCAGCCTCGGATTCAGCCCAGATTTTGCCGCCCAATCGTTCTAGATTGTTCCTTGCCAGATACATGGATAACCTGCTGCTGTAAGTTGCCTCAGCATGCTTGCCTTCAATGAATCCGGCAAACATATCCGCGATTTCCAATTCTGCCAAGGAAGGACCAGAGCTGGAAACGACGATGCGCATGTCCGATCCGCGCGCAGAACTTTCAACGCGTACGCGACCACCTGCCGAGGTGACGCTAATCATTTTTTCGAGCACTTGGATCAAGATGTCTTTCATCGCATCGCGATTACCGACAATATTAGGTAATCCGGTGACGCTCTTGTAATCGAGGGCTAATTGTCGTTCTCTAGCCAGTGGTGCCACCTGTTCAAGGCACTCAGAAACCAATCGAGTGACGATAATCTGTTCCCGCGGCGTCGTCATTTGCGGCACGTATCCGCCATACATCATTAACAAACTATCGACTACACCGATTAGCTGTTCGTAGTGTGCGTGCAATTCGGCCAGTGGCTGTCCAACAGATGGATGCATGGTCTTAGCTGCATTGCTGAGAATGTATTGCCACTGCTGCTCTGCAACTGAAAGCGGGCCGCGAATTGATTCGGAAAGCATGGCAACAATTTCGCTTCTCAGGTGCGATATTTCACTGCGCAATGATTTGTCGCGCAACACCATGATGTAACCTTGAATGCTGTTGTCCTCACTTAAAACTGGCTGCAGGTGAGCAATTACCTCAACAGCTTTGTTCTGCTGGCGATGATAGATCACGCCTTCGGGATAAAACTGATTGATTAGTTCGCCGGGATTGCCACCATGTCGAGCAAATGCTTTTCCGGCGCCATCGCTGTTTGGCGCTTCACCAGGGCGTTTAATAAGGTCGAAACAAAGACGGCCAGCAATTTCTCCTTCCGAACAACCAAGCCAATTTAGGAAAACTGGATTAGCCGAAAGAATATTTCCGAATTGATCGAGCACCAAAAATCCTTCTGTAGACACCTGCAACACGGAGTCCAGCTTGTGCTGCAACATAACCGATTGTCTGTTGGCATTGTTGATTTGTTTGGAAACTTCAGTCAGTTGTTTGGCTTGATGTGAAAATTGGCGATTCAAATTTTCGAGTTGAGAAGCTTTGTCTTCAGCTTGTTTCGAGTGTTCTTGACCTTCTTCGACTTGTTTGTTCAGTTGGATTCGCAGACTTTGCACAGAACCGCGCATCGATGATACCGCCGTATCGATTAATTCTCCCAACTCGAGCCAATCGCCTGATAGCCCTTCAAGCGGTGGTGGTGTGGTTTTCTGAGTGGCAAGCTCACTTGTACGATCGATCAAGAAATTCAAAGGTTCGTTAACACCTTTGCTGATTCCGGCCGTGAAAAGTAATCCAAACAGGAGAGCGACGGCGCCGCACGTCCCCGCTAGCAAGACTACTACGGCTAGTCTTGATCCAAATTCATTTACGGGCGTGCTCAGTAAAAGAAGTGCAACAATGGTGTCAGAGTTGATTTTGGCGTGTGGATCTTGCGGTCCAGCATCCATTATATTGATTTGATTCCACCAGCGTTGACCCTTTTCAAATCCGCGCGGAGGTAAACGCAGGAACTGTGCCAGATGCTCTTCGAACGTCGGAGGCGGAATGGCATTGACGCCTCTTTTTTCCAGATCTGCAATGAATGACTTAAGCTCTCCCGATTTGTCATTCATCAAGTTAGGTGTGATTGCCACCAATTTGTTTTCTTTTGTCGAGACCAGGGCCAGGTCGACGTTAGTCAAGTGATCGGAGTCGAGGAAGAACTGTGTTACCAAGCCAGTTAGGAATTCGGTGTCTAAAGGTTGGCTGACAATGACCGCGCCCATAACGCGACCATTCTGAAGGATAGGCAAGATGCTGCTCAGCGTTAACATGTTGGTGGGGCTAAAACAGGCCGGACCCAAGTACATGAATTTTTTGCTCATGACATAATCCACGCCTGCGCTGCGCTGCCTGGCGGAGTATCCAAACTTGGAGGGAGTGTCGGTGCTGTAGAAGACCACGCCATTCTGGTCGACAATCGTGATGAATCCAATCAACGACGTTTTGTTGATCACAACTTTCAGTTCAGCAGCCATCGCTCCGCGGTCCTTAGCGGCGAGGGCTTGTGTAGCAACAGTGTCCTGACAAACCGCTGCTGCAATGCCCCGGTTGGTCATCTTGATGCCTTCAAAATCTTTGCCTAGCTTTTCAGTGGCTGTGTACAAGCGCTTAGCGGCAGCCTCATGACTGGCTTGAAAATCCATGTACAGTCCATAAACCGCGTTCCCCAGCACTGCGACGAGGATGACGGTGAAAAATGCGAACGTTAATTTTGCGCCGATTCCCAATTTTCTTTTCGTTTGAGCTGAAGGTGTCCACTAGAAGTTTAACGTACCCTTTGGATTCACCAAGATGTTAAACGGATGTGGCTCGGACTCCTATAGGGTTTACAAGGGACTCTCTTCGAAAAAAGGAAAGTTTTTAGTCGCGATTTTGATGCTTGGGAACGGCGATCGATCATCACAGGCTTCAATCTGGCACCACCGATAGTGTCCACTCACCAGGGGCTGGTCGAACGAATAGAGAGGAGATACTGACACATTTAGTATCGTTTTCAATTTTCAAGAGACACTCTACGACTGGGAAACGTTGATAAACTGTTCTAGCAAAGTTTGACGAGACGTCAAGGGCAAGCGGGCCCCACGCTTTGGTGTTTGGTTGGGCACAGCTCGGAGGAGCAAAATGAAAGTACTCGTTGCGACGGACGGTTCAGCTAGCTCAGACTCTGCCTTGGATGTAATTATCAGCAAGCCGTGGCCCTCAGATGCATTGTTTCGCGTAATTAGTGTCGTTGAGCCTTTGCATACTAAGCTCGATGCATTGTTCATCGGCGGGCTAGGAGACATGTCTCGCAAAGCTCAAACGGCGTTCGTTGCAGACATCAAGAATGTGATTGAGGAAGCAAAAGCCAAGCTAGCGGCAAAGTTTGGTCAAGATGCAGTGACGACCGAATATTTGGAAGGGGATCCCAGCGAGCAAATAATCCAAGCAGCGAAAACTTGGGTCGCAGATTTGATTGTTATGGGTGGTCATTTCAACGCCGAAGAAGGTTGGTACGGAAGCGTCGCTAGAGGCGTTACTATTCATGCGCCCTGCTCCGTTCAGATCGTTCACCCCGACATTTCGGGATCCATGAAGAAGGAAGAGAAGCATGAAAACCCGGATGAAACTCGGATATTGCTAGCGATTTCCACTGCTGACGATAGTGAGTTGATTACGGCAACAGCCCTGAACCGCCCTTGGCCAGAACAGAGTCGGGTTCAGATTCTGAGCGTCGTACCGCCATTTCACAATAACGATCGGTTCGGCAAGACCAAAGATTGGCAAGATGTTTCTGAGAAAGTGGAAGCCGCGGCTAAGGTCCAGGCCGAAGAATTGGTTGCCGCTGCTTCTAAGAAGTTGGAAGAAAAGTTTGGCCTTAAGAACATTACCAATCACGTTCTTCAGGGCAGCCCAAGGAGTTTAATACTTCAAGTCGCTCAGGACTGGGGCGCGGATCTCCTCCTGATGGGAACGCACTCCAAAGACAAAAGTCTCTTGGAGCGCTTGCTCGGTAGCACTGCCTCAGCGGTTGTTCTGAACTCACCGTGTTCTGTGGAATTGGTTAAGCAGAAGTAGGTTTGGCGCAGTATAGAGATGCAAACTCAGTCGGACCAATAAGTTGTTAGAAAAACGCGTTTTTTTCCAACAATTCCAAACTGGTAGCGCCATACAGGCTCATTTCACCAAACATTTCTGGAGAGCCTAGTCCGCTCTTACCAAGTAGGTTGAAAACAGTTTAGTCCTGCTTGGACTCTTGAGCTCTTCTGTAATCTACTTGAACCTGGATGGCTCTAATAAGTTGATTTGGTCCGCAATATCCGAGTTCAAGGAGAATTTGACCCAACGGCTTCTGCTCTTTGCCAGCGTCGGAGTCGCCCTTCTGAATGTGCAGAGCTTCGTCGAGCTGGTAAATCGTGATGTAGCCCAACTCAACTAAAATTTGCCCCAACAGAGTCTTATTCTGTTCTTGTTTGGGCTCTTTTGGTGACTTTGATGACCGTGTCTTCATTTGCTGGCGTCCTATTTCTACGCTTGAGGTCTAACGGAAATTTTGACCTATAAAAAGGGTAGACCGCTGGGCACACCCGAAGCTTACAACTTATGGCTGCTGGGTTTCCCCCCTGACCAGGTTCGTTGGTCTCCGCCGTACCCAACGATCTAGTTTGCAATTATAGACCATTGTAAGTCTGCATGGTCTCAGTAGTAAGTGGAAACTTGATAACTTCCAAATTTTATGATTTAAGGACGGGTTGGCCAGGAATATAAGAAGTGTATCGGGTTGCCTCGCTGCTGAGGCTGCCTTGTCGCACCGCATATAGTATCAATCACTGTTGGGAGGAATGTTCATGACAGTTCTCGAGCACAAAGCACCTGCACCTCCCGATCAAATCATGTTAGTGCAAAGCGCACCACGAGCCTATCAAATTCTCAAAGCGGCCATGGAGTTGGGTGTCTTCGAGACGATGGAGAAAGCTCCAAAATCAGCAGATTCAATTGCTAAAGATCTTAAGTTGGATAAGCGCGGTACCGAGTGTCTGTTGAATGCGCTCGTAGGGCTGAACTTCATCGCTCACAAAGACAAGATGTTTGAACTCATCGAAGTTTCTCGCACTTATCTTTTGCAAAGCAGTGATTTGTACATGGGATTGTATTTAAAGCATGCCGAGCAATTAGATAAAGGATGGTCGCAATTAGGCGATGCAGTTCGCAGCGGCAAGCCGATCAAAGAAGTAAATACTCAAAAAACGGCCGAAGAATTTTTTCCAGCTTTAGCTGAAGGAATCTTTCCGATGAGTTATGCGATAGCGCAGATGGTGGCACGCGATCTCAGCGATGTTAATCATGGAAAGGCTAGGATCCTCGATGTGGCTGCTGGTAGCGGTGTGTGGAGCATTCCTTTTGCAGAGGCTAACAAATCTGCAACTGTAGACGCGTTAGATTTTCCTGCTGTCTTGGAAGTGACCAAGAAGATTACAGCCAAGCGTGGCTTAGCCGATAGATACAATTTTTTAGCTGGAGATTGGCGCAACATAAAATGGAAACCAAGCGAGTACAACATTATTGTGCTTGGTCATATTCTCCACTCTGAAGGCAAAGAAGAAAGCAAAAAGCTGCTCAAGCAGTGCGCTAAGTCACTTCAACCGGATGGCGTGGTTGTGGTCGCAGAGTTCTTATGCAACGAGAAAAGAAGTGGTCCTACAGCCGCTTTGATTTTTGAATTGAATATGTTTTTGCACACAACAGAAGGTTGCGTGTTTGCAGTTGACGAATTGAAAGACATGTTGCACGAAGCTGGATTCACGCACGTCGATTACTCGGCCAACATTGCGGACCAACCGGTGTTGATCGGAACGAAGTGAAGCAACTTTTTTGGCGAGCAAACCTCGCTGCTTGGCCATGAAGCAGTGTCCCAATTCATGCAGCAGAATACAAAGGGTTGATACGAAGAGTAGCTGCGCGTATATCGTGTCTCTTGCGATGATCGGCGCCAGCGCGAACGCAGCATAAGGCACCATTGCCCAATGAAGTCTTATATCGATGTTTGCAAGTCTGGCAATTTTGAAACTGCTGTTCCAGTCAATCATGAGCGCTCCACTCTGTTTCGTCTGCGCTGACTTAAAACAGTCAGTTGACTACATGATTATGCCCGCGCTAAGAAATACGTCCCGCTAGCTCGTCTTGTGCGCGAGAAACTCGGGCTAGTGATAGCCCTGCTCTAATCCTGTGCGCCGCTCGCGAAGTCGGGGCCGTTGTCGGACATGTTCCAGCGCAATAGCTCTCTGCGCCATTCCAAATCTGCTTGTGCTTCTTTGATCAAACCGGCCAGTCCCTGAAAATCAGCGAATGATAAATCAATCGCCATGCCGAGATCAAACGTCAGCTTGACGCGCTCGCAGTTCGGCGTGCATGCCATGCAAACAATGTGTTCCGGTCCGCAAACCTCAAACAGTTGATTCTCATCACACTGCAGCGGATCTTTTTGCCAATTCAAATAATCTAAAAACTGATCGTCTTCCAAGCTTTGCTGAATGAGCAATACCAGCGCCTGATACTGCGTGTTGTTCAAGTAAATAGTTACTTCTTGCCTGCGGAAGTCTAGTGCAAACTCGCCATTTTCTTTATCGAGATATAAATCTGCGAAAGCATTAGCAAAGCTTATCTGGTATGCGGTACTTGTTTTCATTTACCAGTGTCCCTCAGGTCCTCCGTGCTCTAGACAGTGTCACCCTTTGAGCCATCGGGCTACATCTCGCGCATGATAAGTGATGATCAAATCAGCACCTGCGCGCACAATGCCAGTTAAGGATTCGAGTACTACTTTTCGTTCATCGATCCAGCCATTCGCTGCGGCCGCTTTGACCATCGAGTACTCACCTGACACATTATATGCCGCGATTGGCAGTTTGGTCATATCTCTCGCTTTGGAGATGATGTCGAGGTAAGGAAGAGCGGGCTTGATCATCACTATATCGGCGCCTTCTTGAATGTCCAGTTCAATCTCTCTGAGCGCTTCGCGGCCGTTGGCAGGGTCCATTTGGTATGACATGCGGTCGCCAAATTGCGGCGCTGATTCGGCTGCTTCGCGGAATGGACTGTAAAGTGCAGAGGCGAACTTGGCGCTGTACGCCATTATCGGTGTGTGTTCAAATCCAGCTTCGTCCAGCGCATTGCGAATGGCTGCGATGCGTCCATCCATCATGTCCGAAGGAGCGATGACGTCGGCGCCCGCTTCGGCTTGGGCTACTGCGGAGCGAGCTAGTGTTTGCAAAGAAGGGTCGTTTAAGACGCGTCCATCGGCGACGATGCCGCAATGCCCATGATCCATGTACTCGCATAAACAGGTGTCTGCAATCACAACCATCTCAGGAAAGCGTTGTTTGATCTCGCGAATTGCCTTGTTGACTATGCCATCGCTTTTCCATGCGCCTGACGCCTCGCTGTCTTTTTTATCAGGAATTCCAAACAGCAGAATAGAAGTAATTCCTGCGTTGGCGGCCTGATCAACCTCTTGCAACGTCGAATCGATGCTTTGTTGAAAGATACCTGGCATGGAGCTAATTGGCATCTTTTTGTTTGTGCCTTCAACAATGAAAAACGGATAGATCAATTTTTCAAGATGAAGATGCGTTTCTCTCACCATGCTGCGAGTTGCAGGAGTGGCACGCAATCTTCGCATTCTCATGTTCGGATAACTTGGCGAGCTTTGGGCAGTGCGATCTTTGGTGAGCGTTTTCATATCATTCATAGTTGGAATCCTGACAGTAAAAAGGAATCGATCCGCACTTTCGAGAGCTTCGCTCTAACAGTGCAGATTCGGGCGATCTCAAGCTGGTGGTGTTTTTGGCCAGCACATAGCTCTTAAATATATCGTTTTAATGGCGTATACCGAGCGGCTAAGGGTGTTGTGTGGCAGAGATTTAATGCTGCCAAGAACTGTTTTAACTGCTGGCATTGGTTTGTACGTAATTCAGGATGGCTTCTACGAGACCGTCGATGTTGAATTCTTCAGCTTGTCCCTCGCATTTACCAAGAAACTCAACTGCAGTCGCTGTCGTTTGTGGACCAATCGAGATGATTGCTGTTTGGCGCAGAATCAGACGAACACTTGATGTGTCATCGTGTTCAGGGATAGTAAAGGTGTTTCGTAATATCTTCGCCAAGTTGCGAACAGACTGAGAACTCGCCACAGTAATGATATCGACCGATCCCTTGGTCAGCAGATCCGTAAGCTTACCCACTGTTTTGTCCATGCTGCTCGGCGGCACGGTTTGATACGCCTGTACGACGTCAACTTCCGCACCCGCCGCCTGAAATTTCTCGACAATTAGATCACGACCAATGGATGTTCTGGGCCAGAGGATCCTTTGCCCAAGCAGGTTCGGATAGCCTGGGAATTCATCTACGAAAGCTTCACTGATCCAGGCTGCGGTTGGTTGAAACGAGGGTTGCATTTTGTTCTGCCTCAGTGCTTCTGCGGTGGCAGGACCAATTGCGGCGTATTTTCCAGTGAACATTTTCCCCCGACCTTTTTCTGCCCATCGTGAAACGAAGTACTGAACAGCGTTTATCGAAGCAAACAGCATCCAATCGTATTCATCGATTTTGGCGATCGCTTGATCTACACTCTCCCAGTTGGAAGGTGGGATTATTTCAATCGTCGGTAATTCAACCACCTCGGCGCCCAGAGCGACAAGTCTTGTGGTCAGGCCGCTTGCCTGATGGCCAGCACGCGTTACGACAATACTGATTCCGGTCAGTGGATGTGTTTTATCCATCACCGAGTCTACTCGTTTTCTCTATGGAGGTGATATCGCTGGTGGTGCCGATAGCTTAAGCTCGCGAAGAATTCTGTCTGCTCCCAATTCCTCCACGCGCTCAGCTAGAGTGTTTCCAAGTTCTGCCGCCAATTCGTGCGTTGATTCGAGCGAAACTCTAATTACCTCTGATCCATCCAAAGCGGCAACGCAGCCGGTCAGCCGCAGTCGACCGTCACGTAGCGTTTGACCGAGAGCGCCGACAGGCACTGAGCATCCGCCCCCTAATTTGTCCAAGAAAGCTCGCTCTGCTGTAATTTCGGCGCGCACTTGCTTGTCTTCTATAATTCGTAAAAAATCCAAGACCGCAGTATCACCTTCTCGGCATTCCACAGCCAACGCGCCTTGTCCGACCGCCGGCGTTGAAATCGCCATATCCAAATATTCAGTGATTCGACTGGCTAAGCCCAAGCGAAGCAATCCTGCCGCTGCCAGAATCATGGCGTCGCATTGACCTTCTTCTTGTTTGCGCAGCCTGGTCGGGATGTTGCCGCGAATGTCGCAAAATTCAAGGTCTGTTCGCAGCGCTTTGATCTGAGCTGTTCGTCTGCGGCTCGAGGTGGCAACTCGCGTACCTTCTGGAAGTTTTTTCAGCAAAGTGTCGTTATTGCTGACCAGGACATCTCGTGGATCTTCTCGGTCGAGAACGCAAGCCAGGATGAGATCCTTTGGTAGTTCTGTTGGCAAATCCTTGAGGCTATGAACTACAAAATCAACACGATCTGCGTAAAGAGCGTCTTCCAATTCCTTGACGAACACTCCACGACCACCTAGTTCTGCAATAGGTCTGTCTAAGACTTTGTCACCACCCGTGGTGATCGGCACGACTTCGAATTTCAGCTCAGGAAACTTACCAGATAGCGCCGCAATGACGATGTCGGTTTGGAGTCTGGCTAGTTGACTCTCTCGCGTTCCGACTCGCACGCACTTTTGCTTGCTTGAACTCGAAACAATTTTTGTCACTTTTCTGTACAGACTGCATCCGGGCCGGCGACAGTGGCTCTGCGGGTTTTGCCGGGCTTACTGAGGGCGCCTAAGGGATCCAAATTGAACAACGTTCGCAGTGCTTCGGCTTGTTGCCGCAGAATTTCATAGTCCCTCGTTGCTTTGAGCTGCACGGTGGGACAATGCAAAATTTGATTGACGATGGCCCGGCTGATTTCTTCAATCTGCATCGGGTCTGTCATATCAGCGAGATTTGTACCGCGTGTTTTGGCCATCTGCTCCTGGCGGATGGCTTCGATTTTCTCGCGCAGCCCGGCAATAGTCGGTACTACTAGAAGTGATCTTTGCCAACCATGAAACTCATCCAGTGTCTCAAATACAATGTCTTCAGCTTCGGCGACTAGCGCTTCGCGTTCCGCCAAATTTTTAGTCACCACATCTGCCAGATCATCTGCGTGGAAAAGTTTGACGCCCGGTAACGTGCCTATTGTCGGTTCCACGTTTCTTGGCACCGATATGTCAATTATGCACAGTGGTTTTTGCTCTTTGGATCGGTTTGAGGCCAGCACTTCTCTTTCCAGGAGAAAGGATTGTGCGCTCGTCGAGACTACAACCAAATCAGCGTCCGCAGCCAATTTGTGTCGATCTTCAAATTCAAAATCAGTATCCAAACGATGGACGTTTGGCAAATTGTTTTTGAGAAATTGATTGACGCGTTCTTTGCTGCGGTTGAGCAGAAAAACTGTTCCTTTCCCTGAATCTGACAGCAAAAGCTTGACGCAGATTTGCGCCATCTTGCCGGAGCCTATAACAGCAATTCTTTTCTCTTTGAGATCGCCCATGGTGTCACGCGCCAATTCGAGCGCTGCTGAGCTAATCGAAACTGCGCGACGACCCATGGTTGTTTCGGAACGCACCCGCTTGCCGCATTGAAGGGCGACTTTGAACAGATAATCCAGCACTGGTCCGGCAGTTTTGGCTTCCAGTGCCGCTTGATGAGCTGCTTTAACCTGCGACATGATTTGGCCTTCGCCCAGGATCATACTGTCGAGCCCTGAGGCCACCCGAAAAAGGTGCAATGCCACATCTTCGCGAAGCAGTCGGAAGTTAGGCTTAAGGGCGCCATGGTCGCTAATTGCTTGAGCAGAAGCGAAGAAAGCATCGATTTCTTGCCAACCTGCTTGGACGTTGGACACGACCGCGTATATCTCGGTGCGGTTGCATGTTGACAATATTGCCGCTTCCTTCACATGTGGTAAATGCGAAAGAGCTAGGAGGGCATGGCTCACGCAGGATTTCGGAATCGTGAATCGTTCACGAATGGCAATCGGAGTGGAGTGATAATTTAGACCGCAGACGACGAGATGAGTCATGTTACCAGGGTTTCCAAAGTGATAATTATTAGTCGAGAAGCTTGCGGAGACGGGTAGCTTGCTGCAGCAGCCGGGCAGCTTGCGGAGTCGGGCNNGGCAGCTTGCTGCATAGACCCCACTCGTGTGCATAGGCGCTCCTAGGATAGACCCCACAAGTGTGCACTAGATCCTCGGACAGCAATTGATTTGTAATTCGCATACCGATAAGACTCCAAAAGCCACTGATGATCGGTGCAGTTGATGTCCGCCAATTATATCCACGCTAATCGGCACTTTTTCTGAACTTTAGGTCAGCGTAACGAAACTACAACTATGTTTGTTGCGATAAATTCGCAGCGTCGAAGCGCCTTTTGTGGGCGGGGCTGGGTCGGCCGCTTGACTTACCGGGCGCGGACGTCTGAATAAAGATATTTATTAGAAGATTATCCCAGTCAGGCTATTTATTGCCCGCAGAGATCTTAGTAGGCGAAACAGTTGAAGTAGCGGTCAACGAAGACTGAGTATGGGAGTACCAAGTGTCGAGCTGAGCGGCTAACTCCGGATGGATTTTCTTAGCGAGCCAGTTCAGTCCAGTGGCCAGACGCAGTGTCGGTCTAGCCAGTCCATCGTGGGGCGGATCGGGCAAAAAATAGACGTGCTCGTTTTTGACTGCCTTAAGAGATGACCAGGGGTGTTTCTTGAGGAATTCGTGGTCTTTGCACTCATAAGGCATGACAATCACGTCAGGATTTGCCAGAACCAGTTTTTCCATTGAAAAATGAGGATAGCCTGCCTCCATCTTTTGAGAAATGCTTTCGCCACCACATGCGGTGATCGCTTCAGTGAGATAACTAAATTTCCCCACCGTTAAAAGCGGTTGCGGCCATACGCAATAAAATACCGCGGGCTTGTTCGAGCGAGAAGTTATCGTTTTGAAATCTAGAAGGCACTTGTCGAACGTAGCTGCTACTTGTTCACCGCGGGCGGTGTTGTCAGTGAGAGCGGCAAGTTGGCGCAAGTTTTTCGATATGTCAGAGAGGTGATCATTTTTTAGAATCGAAACTTGGTAGCCATTGTGAGAGAGCATGCCAGCCAGCGATTCTTGACCGCTGACCAAAACAATTTTGTCTGGCTTCAAGCCAGCCAGCCGCTCAAGATTGGCCGAGATGAAGTTGCCAACCAGAGTCTTACTTTTAACAGAGGTGGGATAATCACAGTAGGAGCAGACACCGATGATCCGGTCTGATGCACCAATTGCATACAGCAGCTCGGTGTTTGACGGTGCAAATGAAACGACGCGCGAGGCTGGCTTCTTGGCGTCGGCTGATCCATTTGCGGAGATCGCGGCGTAACCAGTAAGTAAGGGCAGGCAGATTGCTATGTAGAGCGCGGCTCGTTTAGCCAAAGCTTGATCTCTTCCAGGCGTGATTCGTTATCTGATGATTGAACCACATATGTGATGTGTGACAACTGCCATTCGAAAATCGTCATGCGCATTAGTCGATCGATCTGTTTTTGATAGTCAAGCTCTGTCCACCTGAATCCGTCCTCAACAGGCGGAAACATTGGCGGCACATAAATGATGTGAGTGTATTTTTCTGCTTGTCTGCGGCACTGGTCGTAATAGGCTTCGCTGTCAAATGTCATTGCCTGACACATGTTCCACCTCTGCCACAGCACCCAGCAGTCAACAGTTGATCGGTCTGAAATAAAAGATCCGGCGGCGTTTTCTGCGCTTATCTGCGCCTCCAGAACCTTCCGTTTGAAGTCTTCTTGGTCTGGAATGTCGCCGATTTTTTGATAACCGAGGTCATGACAAAGTTTTCTGCCTAACTCCGGGATGACTGATAAAGAAAGGAGCGGAGCCAGCATCTCCACAAGAGTGGTTTTGCCGACCCCGCTCGCACCAGTAACAATGATCCTCTTATCCGAATCCAATTAGCTGTTCAGTGTTTTCGTTGGTTCTACTGCTTGACTGCGAGCATTCCCACCATCAATGACTTTGCGATCGCGCTTGAGTGCGTCTGCAATGTCGATTCCCGTTAAACCTTTGATCATCATCATGCTTTGAGTAGCCACGTTGAGGACGTCGTTGGTTATTTTGCTGGCGCCACCGTCGTTGCCAGAGGAAAGTACTGTCATGCTGCCAATCTTGGAGAGAGGTGAAGCAGCGGCGGCAATCATTTCTGGGAGTTTTTCGATGATCATGCTGGTCATAGCAGCGTCATTATATTGCTTAAACGCTTCGGCTTTCTTGGCCATCGCTTCAGCTTCCGCTTGACCTTTGGCAGCTGTTACCGTTGCTTCGGCCAGACCTTGTGCTCTTGTTGCTTCGGCGTGGGCAAGACCTAGCGCTTTAGTGGCTTCGGAGTCAGCCAGCGCTCTTAGGCGTGTGGCATCGGCTTGACCTTGTGCTTGCAGTTTTGCAGATAGTGCGTCAGCTTCTGCGAGCAACTTGCGCTTCTCTTGCTCGGCCTGTGCCATCAAGCGAATTCTCATTTGCTCTGCTTCGGCTGGTTTAGTCACTTCGCTTTCTAGTGACACTTGTCGTTTTTGCACTTCGACTTGTTGCAGTTCAACTTCCTTCTGCGCTTCAACGATTCTGATCTTCTGCGTTTCTTCAACAAGTTTTTGTTGCGTCTGTGCTTTGACGATTTCGTATGCCATGTCTGACGCAGCTTTCTTGACTGCGACTTCAGTTTGGAACTGAGCTTGATTGACTTGGAAGTTTTTCGAAGCTTCAGCTACTCTGGTGTCGGCTAACAGTTTGGCTTTCGCACCTTCTTCTGCCGCTTGCGCTTGAGCAATTTGTGAATCTCGTTGAGCCTGTGCTTGTTGGATTTGAGTTTCTTTAGCTGCGTGGGCCACACCTATATCAGCATTTCTCTTCGCTTCAGCCGTTTGTTGGCGACCGAGGGATTCCAAATATCCGACTGTGTCTTTGATTTCTTTGATCGTGAATGATACGACTGTCAATCCCATTTTTGCTAGGTCACCGAGCGACACTTCTTGAACGCGTTGTGCGAATGAGTCATTGTTTTGTACCAATTCCTCAACAGCCATTGTGCCTAAAATGGCTCTCAAGTGACCAACAAGACTTTCGTGAGCGATGTTCTTTATTTCTTCTTCTGTCTTGCCAAGGAACTGTTCAGCAGCGGTTGCGATTGAAATTTCATCGCCCTTAACCTTTACCTGAGCAACTCCTTCTACGAAAATCGGCACACCGTTTTTGGTGATCATCGGCGCCTGGGAGTGCACGTCAATCGTCATGACTTCAAGGCTCAAAACGCTTTTTTGTTGCACCATCGGCAGCATAACAGCGCCACCACCAACGATGATTTTGTAACTTCTGCCGTCACGTCCCGCATACATCCCGGAGATGATCATCGCTTCGTTTGGACTGCACTTTTGGTATAGATTAACCATCAGGTAGACTATGACAAAGAATAACGTGACTCCAACGCCTATGGCTAAATAAGAACCAAGCTCCATATATATGTTCCTCCAATTGGAAATCGAGAATCATCTCTTTTCCCTATCATTCCCAAAAATTAGACTTCTTTAGACAGTTTTCTTTCTTTGATGTTCATTAGTACTGCGTGAGAACATCATATACGCTCTCAAGACTGCCTCTTGGCAGCATCATCAATTCCTTATTATTTCAGGCTTTTCGTCATTTTTTCTGAACAATTTCTTGCCTAAAGCTGACGGCAGTACGTGAAAAAACAACTTCAATATTTGTGAATTTTCTTTTCAGCAAACGACTGTATTGTGGGACCGAGCGACCGTTGCGGACAAATTTAGTGTGCGTTAGTGTAGATTCTCAAATCGCTTTTTCGCCAGCTTTTCTTGTGGTGTCAAAGCGTCGTCATCGAATGCCGGATCTATAAACGAATCTGTCCAAAGCTCAACCAGGACATACTTTTCCGGATGATCGTAAATGATTACTTTGGTTCCTTTTGGGATTTCCAGTTCAGGATCTCTGGCCCGAGCTGGTGATGTGTAGCGTTTTGACGACACGATGTAAGTAACTTCACCGGTTCGGCCAATTGTAATTGGCACGGTGACTTCGGCCATGTGTCCGATAAGATCGTTTTCGGTGGCGGCCGAGGATGAATACATTCGTGCAAATGCTGCATTCATCACACTTGTCATCACTTTCACGGCGATAAAACCAGCGATAAAAGCTGGCACCAGTGTCAACCAGCCCAAAATCGGAAAACTCGATATAAAGAACACTCCTGTTAGACCAAAAAACGCCAGAAACGTCGTCAAAATAGTCGGGTTGAGCGCTCCCAGCAATGCTTCTACGGGACCACCCTTATCTTCTTCGCGACTTGGGGCATGGAATGGACCAGTGCTGGCTTGTAGTTGCGCACTTTGGATCTGCAATAATTCGTTTGCACCGGCATTGGTGCTTCCATGTCCACCAGCAGAATGTGTGCCACCACCGGTGCTACTATGACCAGCTGCTGAATGACCAGCAGCTGAATGTCCGGCTGCGGCATTTCCAGCTGCTGAATGACCAGCGGCAGTTCCGTGACCGCCGCCAGCGCTATGCCCAATCGCTGTGTGTCCGCTTCCCCCGTGCCCAATTGCCGTGTGTCCGCCACCGCCGTGGCCAACTCCTGCGTGCCCACCGCCACCGCCACTGACATGACCGCCGCTGTGTCCGCCACCGCCACCATGATGAGTGGCACCCATAAACGCACACATAATCAGAAACAGCGAACCAATCGCTGAACATACTATATAAAACTGCGTGATTAACGGCAAAGGCATATTCTCACCTTTTTAACTGATGAAACGTTCTTCTAATTCTTGATCCGGATCGTATGGCTCAATAAAAACAATGTGTTCTTTAGAGCCAACAATCAAAACTTTCGATCCTTTTTTGAAGTCAACACCTGGCTTAGCAGGCTTGGCTGTGGACGTCATTCTCTTGGCGTTGAG
The DNA here is from genome assembly GCA_003151275.1 of Candidatus Melainabacteria bacterium. Next base: position 49,920 of record PLXC01000159.1, on the reverse strand, counting down.
GACGTATGTCACTTCTCCTATTCGTCCATCATGAATTGGAACATTGACCTCTGCCATCTGCCCGAGTAGGTCCGACTCTTTTTGATGCGTCGAGCTGAACATGTTCTTGATCATCCATTGTGTCATCGCCTTGAAAGCAGCCGATACGAGGACGCTCACGGTGATCGCTGGTATGAGTGAGAAATAACCCATCCAGGGTGCGTTGAAAGCGCATACCAAGCCAGTTAAGCCGAAAAAGGCGAGGTAAACTGAGACTGTCATTGGACTAAGTAGCGTGAGAATCAAACCGAGAAATCCTGAGGCCATTGTTGAATTTGTTGCCACTCTGTGACCAGCCGTCATTTTGTGTCCAGCAAGCGGCGCTAGTCTAAAGTTTCCGCCATCGTCACCGGCGCTGAAATCTGTGCCGCCGCCGCCATCGTCGCCTGCGCTAAAGTCTGTGCCACCACCATCGTCGCCTGCGTTGAAATCAGATCCGTCGTCTCCGCCATGACCTTCTTCGCCGATATGTCCAAGAAGGAAACTGCCGAGGACGAAGATTGAACCAATCCCCGCGCAGACGGCATAAATTTGACCGAGCATTCCCAGAGGAATCATTTTGATCGCCTATTCTATTTTCTTGAAAATATTGTGTCACCTAGCATCAGAAGTACCCTTAGCAGACGACTTATAAACCCGGAAAGTCTTACGAAATGGCTAAGATTGGCATGTTCACTTACTCCTAACGTGGGTTCAAAAAGAGAGCAACCTGAGCCTTTGGGTAAGGTATAAACTAGGCAATGGTGCCCGGCAGTCTGATAATGGCGACTTTGAGCAAAGCACGAATCAAGTGGAAATAATCCTCACTCATAACAATATGGACTTCGATTCGTTAGCCGCTCAATTCGGCGTTGCGAAATTGTATCCATCGGCTCGGATGGTTTTAGGCTATCCGTTGGTCGGTAACGTGCGCAATTTTGTGGCCCTCTACCGAAGTTCGATGCCGGTTGTTCAAATGAAATATGTGGACTTGGACAGCGTTAAGCGTGTTTTTATAGTTGATTGTCAGAATATTGATCGGTTGGATGAAATAGCCAAGAGACTAATTACTGAGCAAAAAATTCCTCACGTGATCTTCGATCATCATCAACTCGATCCCAACGGTCTCGGTCCATCTGCACACGGAGACTCAGTCATCGAGCGCGTTGGTGCGGCAACCACAATCGTTGTCGACAAGATCAAAAAAAGCAAGATGGACTTGACTCCCTTTGAGGCGACGCTCTTGGCGATCGGTATTTATGAAGACACTGGTTGCCTCACCTATAGTGGCACTACCGAAAAGGACGCTGCCTGTGTAGCTTTCTTGCTCAAGTGCGGCGCGGACTTGGCTATTATTAACGATTACATTCGACCCAAAATGAATGATGATCAAGTTGGTTTACTGGAAGACTTGATTAAGGACGCGCACACCATCACCGTTGGCGGTGCCAAGGTGGTCATGGCTTGTGCCACGCGTCCAAAATATTTTGATGGTTTAGCTTCTCTAACTCGCAAGTTGACAGAAGTGGAATCCGCGGACGCCGCCTTTTCGATTGTTTATATGCGCGATCGGATTCATATCGTAGGGCGAAGTGACTCTCAGTTGATCGACGTCAGATTGGTAGTGCGCCGGTTTGGCGGTGACGGGCACCACGGTGCTGGTTCAGCGGTGACTCGGGAAGGAACAGTGAAGGAATTGTCCGCTGAAATTGAGAAGTTGTTGCGCACCCAAGTAAAACCAGAAGTGATTGCCGAAGAAATCATGGTGTCACCTGTGCGCACAATCCGCTCAGGCATCACGATGGACGAGGCTAGCAGAATCATGTTGCGTTATGGACTGGATGGTCTGCTCGTCGCCGAGGAAGACAATCTTGTCGGTGTTGTTTCCAGAAGAGACATCGATCAGGCTACTCACCACAAACTAGGACATGCTCCCGTGCGCGGTTTCATGAGTAAACCGGTGATCTCAATCGAGAAGCAGACGCCGCTCAGTAAAATTCAGGAAATCATGGTCACTGAGGATATCGGCAGGCTGCCCGTATTAGATGATGACAAACAACTAGTTGGCCTGGTCTCGCGCGGCGATGTTCTAAAAACACTCTACGGAGACAACGGTTCGAAAGTATTTTTGGTGCCTGAATGGGCAACTCTTCTAAAAAATGACTTCGCTGCCTCCGGTCAAACCGTTCAGGTTGAGCCCCGATCGGTAAACCTGCAGGCGCAAATGAGTAAGCTTGACTCGCCGACATCATGGCTTTGTACTCAGACTGGCACTGTCGCCGCGCAGCTGAATATGGTGGCATATGCAGTGGGTGGATCAGTTCGTGATTTGATTCTCAACGTTCCCAATTTCGATCTTGATTTTGTCATTGAGGGTCCGGCAATAGAGCTTGCGAGTGCGATGGAGTCCGCATATCCGGCGCGTCTTGAAGTGGTGGCACGACACGAAAGATTTCAAACTGCGAAACTTTGGTTCTTTGCGGATACAAGGCGAGATGTTGATTTTTCTACGGCTCGAACTGAATTCTACGAGTTTCCAGCTGCCCTTCCCACGGTTGAAGCATCTCAACTCGAACAAGATTTATTGCGCCGCGATTTTACCATCAACGCCCTGGCCATCTGTCTCAATCCCGGTCGATACGGAACGCTGGTAGATCATTTCGGCGGACTGGAGGATATCAAAAAGAAAATCATAAGAGTGTTGCATGCCTTTAGTTTTATTGAAGATCCGACTCGCATTATTCGAGCGGTACGATTCGCCAGTCGTCTTGAATTCAACATTGAACCGAAGACTAAAGAGTTGGCTAAACGCGCTGTAGCAATGGGAATATTTGACAATCTTGGCGGCAACAGGATGCGCGATGAACTGCGCTCGATCTTGGAATCTCCCCGACGAATTCGCGCCCTTGATCTGTTGGCTGAACTAGGAGCGAAGCTGCGATACTTGGATGCTGAGCTGGAATATTCACTTTCGATTCGCACCTTACTTCGGCGTGCGGAACGTTTGTTGAAGAGATATTCACTTACTCAACCATGGGTTGTTTATCTTGCGTTGCTGTTGTCTGAACTTGATGAACACCGCATCGATGCTGTCTTAGACCGCTTGCATTTGACCAACGAGCAAAAAACAATCGTTCGCAAGGGCTTAGCCATTCCTCGTCAACTACCTGAAATTGTCGAAACTTTAAACAAGCAAGGTGTCAAGAATAGTCAGATCTACTATCTTTTAAAAGGCAAGCCTGAAGAATCGCTTGCCATAGCCGCTTGTTTGGCAAAGCCGGGAGCGCCGTTGCGTCGCATGATCAGGCTTTACCTCGAACATCTTGAAAAAGTGCAAATAGAACTGAGCGGTTCCGATCTCGTTGACATAGGTGTTCCACCGGGTCCCGAGATTGGACGCGCTTTGGATGCGATTCTTGAAAGACGATTGGACGGCATCATCAAGTCAAAGCAAGACGAACTGAATTTCGTCTATGACCGCTTTCAATCGACAATCTCTAAGAAACCTGTTTAGGACTTTTCTCTATAAATTAACCCTGATTTCGTCGGTCAAAGGGCTGTAGCCAGCGTCATTGCTTTTGCGGCCTCTGACCTCAATCTAATTCGACACTTTGCTGTGTTGATGAATTTTCGGCGCTTGCATTTGTTGTGGCACCACTTTCATGTTCTGAATCAACCCTTGCGGTCTGCTGAGTTTCAATACGTTCCGTCTCAACGCGTGCTCTTTCTGTTTCTAACCGTCCTGTCCGTTCAGTTTCTATCCGTTCAGCTTCCATAGTTCCACTGCTTCTGAGTTTTGTGGCGAATCTTCTCGGCACTAATACATTCACCGCATGTGGTGCCACTTTGATTTTCATTGGAGTCACGCCACAAGCATCTCCATCAATCATGGCCGTGGCTTGTTGTGCAACTGGTGGTCTGCTGTCAGTGCTGCCGGAAATAAAGTTACGGATTTTGTGACCCAAATGTTGAAAGCGAGACAGCTTTGCGCGTGAGGGAACAACTTCTACTGTCAATGATCTGACTTTGCGGATGTAGTATGGTGCCTCTCCGCCAACAAAGCCGCCAGCGAAACGAAATCCCATGTGCAGGTAGTCACCAAATTCACTTGGATTGAGAACACATAGATCAAGCAATCCATCGTTTATTTGTGCGGTTTCTGAAAGAGTGCCCACTCCCAGATCAGCAATGTTGCTGACGAATAGTCCGGAAGCAGCGACTTGAAATGTTTCTTTCTCTTCATCCAAAGTGATTTGGAACATGACAGGCGGCATAGCGAAGTTTTGGATTACCGAGCTTGCATAGGCAAGCATTTTCCAATTGACTTTGTCTTTCTGATCAGGCATCAAAATGGCATCTGAGAGTGGTCCAGCGCCTGCGCAGATGCAGAAGTATTCACCGTTCATGATGCCCAGGTCCATTTTCATTGCCACTCCATCCAGGATGACACTTATCGCTTCATCGAGTGGATCGCTGAGAATGTTTTCCTCATAGATCAACAAATTTCTTGCTAGCTGATTGCCGGTACCCAGGGGGATAATGCCTACAGGGACGTCGCTTTCCGCCTCAGCGACAGCACCCAACGCAAATCGCAATGTTCCATCTCCACCGGCCGCTACCAGCAAATCGATTGGCTTTCCGATGGCATTGAGAATATCAGCCGGTCGCATATCCTGCACCGTTGGTAGTACCGTCACGGTGTACTGCGCGGCCAATCGGTGCACAACTGGACCGAGCCACATATCAGCGCCTGCGGCTGAGCCAGCGGTGGGATTGTAAACAACTAAGGCATGTCTTGACATCGGTGGCTGGGCTTTACTTTCGGGATGTGTGGAGTTCGTGAAATCAGAGGAAATCTTACAGTTAGAACAATTTTTCTTGAGTAGGAAGTCAATAGGCTGTAGAATCTTCGCTCGTGTTCTAGAGACCCCTTTTCACCTTATAGCAAATGGCAGGGGATAGCCGATATATACGTTGTGCGGTTCTTTATATCCGCTGGAATATGGAGATTATTGGTTGACAATTAAACTGATTTCAGTATTGTATTCGACACCACACTTATTAAAGAAAAGTACCTTTTCTTTGCAGAAAGGACGGAAGTCATTGAATTTTATCCCCCAGGCGGCGAGAAGAGACCTTCTCGGCCGGCTTCTTTGCGCAACTTTGTTCTTGCAGCCGATTCTTGTTTCGGCTCCGGTTCTTGCCAAGTCCTCCGACGCAGGCACTCAGCAGGTCACGGAAGAAGTAATTAACGGCAAGACCTTCTGTGTCATTAGGTCCGTAATGAAAGCTAAGCCAGAAGCGGTTTGGCAAGTCCTAACAGACTATTCAAACGCCACCAAGGTGTTTCCACAGTTGAAGAAGTGTCACGTGGTTGCTGATCACGGCACAACGAAAATTCTCAGACATCAGGTGGCACCGAGCGGCGCTCTTGGTACGTACGAATACACTATTGAATTGAAGGAAACTGCGCCAAAGGCGCTGGAATGGCACCGTATGAGTGGCGCTTTCAAAGAAGTTGATGGATTTTGGAAGCTTGAGCCGTTAGATGGTGGACGCAGCACTCTTGTGACGTACTCTGCTTACGTTAATGGCGGCTTCTTTATGCCTCAACCGCTAATCAAGCGCCAGTGCAAGATTGACATGCCTCAAATCATGGCGACCTTGCGAGCCCAATCTGAGGCGTCAACTCAAATTGCCGGGCGCCCTACCGCTCCTCACGTGCAATAACCTCGTAATAGATGTCACTTCTGCCTGACGCTTCTCCTGGAGTCGCGCACAGCCTCGTCCATCGCCGCGCAGAGCCTTGTCATCGCCCGTGTCCCAAACACTCTTTACAGCGCTCGCGGCGCCTTGAGCAATGTCACCTTTTGAAAAGCTGATGTTCTCCCATCCCGCTTCGGTTTGATAGAATGCTGGCTATTGAGGAGAGGTACCGAAGCGGTCATAACGGCGCCGCCTCGAAAGCGGATGGGCGCAAGCCACGTGGGTTCGAATCCCACCCTCTCCGCCATTTTGGCGTGTATGGTGAACTGGTGGGCGTTTCCTGGTAGGGTTAAAGCCCACTACAACCGCACGGCTTGAACTTGGCAGACGACATTCGTAAGGTTCAGGAGATAGAGAATCCAAATTCGGTTTCTATTTTTTTGCGGTGCCATCATTAATGGTGGCATTACAATATGATAATTGGTTCAGTAGCTTACAGTCCAAGATCGCTCAGCGACGGATGATCGTCCGGTCTGCGACCCAATGGCCAGTGATATTTGCGATCAGTCTCGCTAATTGGTAAGTCATTGATACTTGCATGGCGAGAAGTCATAAGACCAAGTTCGTCGAATTCCCAATTTTCGTTGCCGTAGGAGCGAAACCAGTTGCCGGAGTCATCGCGCCATTCGTAAGCGAAACGCACTGCGATCCGATTTCCGTCAAAAGACCACAGTTCTTTGATCAGCCGATAATCCAATTCCTTTTCCCACTTTCGGGTCAGGAATTCGATGATCGACTGTCTGCCAGTCAAGAATTCGGAACGATTTCGCCACTTCGAGCTGAGCGAGTAAGCCAGTGATACACGTGGTGGATTACGTGAATTCCAGCCGTCTTCTGCTAAACGCACTTTCTGTATGGCTGATTCACGGGTGAAGGGTGGGAGTGGCGGATTGGTAGACATTTTTTTACCGCATTCTTTTAAATGTTTGGGACACGATTGGATTTCGTCTAAGCATTTTAGCTCGATTGTTAATAACGACTAAAGTTTGTTGCTGGGTTGCCACAAGCTTTCGCAATCTTAACGAAAAGAGCTTCTTCTCTCAAAATTGGTCGGAGTTTTGGTTGTTTGGGTTTTGCAAAGGCGATGATTATCCGGGCGGTGTCATCTTTGGCGGCATTGGAGCCCTCATATGCACCTACTTGATGGCTAACATGTTGCACACCCATAATTGGAAGTCTATCGATCTATTACAGTTACCACAACAGTCAGTACAGGCGCAATCAGTCAGCTCACCGCCCACGGTGCAATCCTCGCACCACGGACCGCATCACGCTTCCGCTAAACCTGTGCATCATACGGTTAAACCTGCGCACGCCACTAACTAAGGACGCCCAAGTAAGGAGTCAAGTACCGGACTCAAGTACGGACTCAAGTGCGGACTTCAAGATGGACGCTGTCAGCCGTTAACCGCCCTAATGCTTGGGGCGGTCTACTCTCGTTCTGGATTTAATAAATTCATTTTGCGTTGCCAACAACTTGCCAAAACTCGATGCGCATAATGACTTCGTTGACAGCAAACGAGGAACTACTCCATGACTACGCACCACGAAGCAGCCGAACAACCTTCAGATAAGTCCGTTGCTCACACTGACAATGGTGGAAGTAATCCGTTTCAAAAACAGTACCAGGACATTATGCATGGCGCGAGTTTCCTAGATAAAACTGTCAAAGATGCCACGCAAGGACTTACCCATATCGACCTTTCAGTTCCAATTCACCAGGCCGGACAAGCATTGTCGTCGATGGGCAATGAAGCTGGTAAAGCAGTTATGCAAGGTATGGACAAGGATCCAAACTTACACTACATCAAACATGACTTATGTGGCGATGATCCTGTGAAGGTAGGAGTTGCAGCGGCTGGTGCTCTGGCAGTTGGGGGATTTGCTTTTGCCTTATTTGCTCCAGAAGAGGCTGCGGCTGCGGCAGTAGCTGTTGGGCTAAACTCTGCTGATGCGCTGCCACTGGCTTCAGTAGGATTGATTAGCGGCGTCATTGGTCTCGGATACAGTGTGTCAGGGAAAGCCGCTGGAACTCATAAGTAAGTTGCGTAGATCGGCGAGTTCTCACCGCGAGAAGTAACATACAAAAATTTTAGGGGAGTTGAATTCGTGGTGCCGGATATGGTGCCGCGAATTCTACGTTTTTCGCGACTTGAATATAAGCTTTGTTAGATTGCCTTCGCCTAATTCTAGGTCCAAGTCGCGGTAGCAAAACAAGGCAAAGAAAATGCCAAACAGTGAAAGTACATGGCAAACCACCCCTGCAATTGGAAATACGTCGTTTGGATCGACTGAAGAGTGAATAAATCTTTCCTCTGCGTGATGGACAAAAGTCATTAGTATCGTGAAGAAACAAGCTTTGTAAACGCACGCCCAGAAGATCGGTCTGTGCCTCATGCGGTTGACTATCGGAAGTTTTTGAGCCAGAACAATAATTTTGCCTAGAGCCAAGGCGCTGACAATCGCCATAATGTAAGCATTTTTGAATTCGTTAACTCCATATTGCAAGAGAATAAGGCATTTCAAAGTGGCTAAAACCGACATGCTGATCGCAAGGTAAACGATAATTGCGGCGATTTCCTTGGCTTCTCTGCGGATCGTTTCTTTGAGGCTTTTCTTTCCGGGTTTTTGAGTTGTAAGAGGGTCCGCGTCTTGCCTGGATGGAGCGCCATTGCCTAATACAGCTGGCACTGGGGTGGCAGCTATATTTTCCAATGTTGGCGGTTGATTGGGCGACTGTGTTTCGTCAGCCTGTTGGTACTCCATGACTCAACCATACTGCCAAAGCGGTCTAAGTTAAAGAGCAGCTAAAGGGTTTTTAAACGGCGGTCAAATTCGGTGAATGTTGATATTTAGCTCGGCACGCTGATATAGTACCTAAAAGTTTTGTCGGAAGCGGTGCAGCCAGTGGTCTTGCTCGACTTCTCACCGTTCATTCAAGAAAGCGAAATATTATGAAAGTTGGAATCATCGGACTTCCGTCCTCCGGAAAGACAACAGTCTTTAATGCAATCAGTGGTGGCAATGCTGAAGTGCATTCCTTTTCTGGAGCGAGTAGCGCAGAGCCGAACATGGCGGTTGTGCCCGTCCCAGATGACCGTCAAGAGTGGTTAAAGGGGCTGTATAAACCTAAAAAAACTGCTTATGCAACCGTCGAACTAGTCGATGTTTCCGGTGTCATCCCGGGACAAGCAAAGACTGAGGGATTCAGCCCTCAGATGTTGACGAATCTCCGCCAGGTGGATGCACTTGTGCACGTTGTTCGAGCTTTTACTGATCCGGCGATTACTCACCCAAGTGGAGCAGTGAATCCGCTGAATGATGCCGAGCTACTGGAACTTGAATTTATTATTGCTGATTTGGGCGTTGTTGAAAAACGTTTAGCCAAGTTGGACGCTGAGATTCAGAAGAAGAAGGGACCAGACAAATCATTACTGGAAGCAGAAAAAGATCTATTGGTTCAATTCCAAAAGGATCTATCCGATGAGAAGCCGTTGCGTCAAAAAACTTTAACTGAAGAAGAATTGAAGCTAATCAGAGGTTACACATTTCTTTCGCAAAAGCCATTGCTTGTGGTGGCTAATGTCGATGAAGCTGACATCCCGAAAGGCGCAGATGCAGTGCCTGGGTTGGAAAAATGGTGCTCGGACCGAGGCATGCCGTTGATCGCATTCTGTGCCAAAACAGAGATGGAAATTGCCCAATTGGACGAAGCCGAGCGCGCTGAATTTCTTTCTGCCTTGGGTATTGAGGAACCATCCCGAGATAAGCTTATCAAGGCTGCCTATCAACTTCTTATGCTAATTGCGTTCTTTACTGTCGGTGAAGACGAAGTAAAAGCATGGACGATTACGCGCGGAACAATTGCTCAAGAAGCGGCTCGAAAAATCCATTCTGATATTGCTCGTGGTTTCATTCGGGCAGAAGTGTGTGCATACGACACACTCAAGCAGCATGGCACTTGGAACGGCGCCAAGGACAAGGGACAAGTCAGACTTGAAGGCAAAGAATACAAAGTTCAAGATGGCGATTGCATCAACTACAGATTTGCCGTCTAACATTTTGGGGGTACAGTCTTTGAGTTCACAATTTGACGAAGCTCACACACTTGTTCAAATGGGAGATCTTGAAGGAGCTCGTCAGGTTTTAGTCAAGCTTTGCTACGACCATCCCACAGATGCTCTCTTGAATTATCGTTGCGCGTCGATCCACGACAATCTTGGAATGGAAGCAGATGCGCGTCCGTATTACGAAAGAGCAATTCGGTTAGGATTGCAGGGCGAAAATCTTGAAGGTGCATTCCTTGGCTTAGGTAGCACCTATAGATGTATTGGTGAATACGCGAAATCCATCGAAGTTCTTATCGAGGGCAGCAGGCAATTCCCGCACAATTTGGCCATGAAAGTGTTCGAAGCGATGGCGCTTCACGAAAGTGGCAAGCACAATTTGGCGACTGCATTGCTGTTGCACTGCCTTGTCGAGAAGCCTGGTGACGAATCCATTGCACGCTACAGTAAAGCGATTCAATATTATTCGCAGCAATATGCAGGTACTCCTTCCGACTAGAAATTTAGCTCACGCTTCCAGCGTACCTATAGCCATAGGAAGGTCATAGGGGAAATGGAGCGCACGCTTCCAGCGTGCCTATAGCCATACGAAGGAGTCATAGGGAAGAAATGGAGCGCACGCTTCCAGCGTGCCCATAACCACACGAAGCAGCCACGGTGGCGGCTATCCTCTTGTATAAATCGCAATAATATCCGCGCCCTTACCTTCCAACAAGCACTGATGCACGTAATCGATGCCAAACAATCCTTTAAAAATGTGCGAAGTTGTTTCAAGGTAAATTTGGCACATCCCACATGCCGTTGCCAATGCGTCCAATGAACGTGGCGAATAGTACTTGATGTGATCCAGTTTAAAGCTGTAGTAGTAATCGCCTAAAATCTCATATTCAAGTGATACCAAATTCGGTGTGCGAATGACCAGCACTCCCTTCTCCGACAGAAATTGTTTGAGGATGTTGACGGTGATAAGCCCGTCGTCCAGATGTTCAATAACGTCCCACAGTGTTATCAAATCAATCTTGCCGAGCAACTGTGGCGCAATGGCCGGCAGGTCGGCGATTTCTCCGAATATTGTTTCGAATCCAAATTTACTTGCGCATATTTTGATAGCATCGCTTGATTGCTCTAGCCCGTAATGCGTAAACCCTGATTCAGCCAGAGCCTTTCTAAAATAGCCAACAGCTGAACCGACATCCAGGGCTGTCTTCTTGTCATTTCCGAGATTGCAATTAGCCAGTACTATTCGAAGTTGCCGATGCGCTTTTTCAAGTCTCCAATCTTGGTCCGCAATGTAATTGCGCATCCCGAGATGCGGCTGTTGAGGATCCTGAAAGTACAGTTCGTCGTAGTTAACGGAGTCAGCTCGAACCAATTTGTTGGTAGCCGCATCGACCTGCCAGGCATACTGCAGATGCGAATTCCCCACTATGACGCGTTCTTGATTGCCGCTGATTGAGCCAGCGAATGCCATGTCAGGAGGGCTGCCATCGAACGCCATGCCGCACTTCGAGAAATCAACTGAACGCTTTCCGCCGTTTTTCGCCACGTTGTTTCGGAAAACTTGCTTAGTGCGCTCGATTTTGTCCTCAGTGCTCGACTTTTGAAATGAATCTTGTGAGTGCGTAGTTACAATTTCTTGGATCAGCCTTTTTGCGTCCGACTCGCTCATCTCAAGAAGACGGCAAAAGCCATTGCGCCAGTGGTCCCAATCATCGTAGAACTGCACCGCACCAGCGTGCACGTAGTAAATTCCTGCTGAAGTTTCGTGCCAACCACCTTGCTTGGAGTCCATCACGCTAACCTCGATCCGGTTTGTGAAAGGCAACACCCATATTTGAGGTTTGTCCTGTGGCGGCTTTTATCGCCGTATCTAAACCGGCAAAGGAGGCATTCCGAATGAGATTTGGAATATTCGTTTTCGCCCAATCAACAGGAGGAAAAAGTGCGTCTGCCCATTTAGAAAACAATGGATTACTCTTGAGCATTGAATGAAATGTCCACACCCAAAAAATCGCGTTCGGTTGGTATTCGATTTTTACTATTTCAAAACCTGTTATCTCAGCCAGTTTCGCGACTGATCGCTCGTCGTAAAAAACCCAGTGTCGCGGAAAATGATAAGCACCCCAATGTTTATTTTTGAATAGTCGCGCATCAAGTGACCCTATATTTGGTGTCCAAAACCAGAAGATTCCTCCTGGTTTAAGGATTCGATATACTTTTTCCGTAAATGCTTTCGGATCGGGGACATGCTCGATAACGTGACTGGCCCACACAAAATCGAAGGTTGCTTCTGGTATGTCTACATCTTCAAATCGTCCGGCATATACGGTGTGACCTTGCTTCCGCGCTTTTTCAATTGCCGCTTCATTGAGGTCCACTCCGTATGTTTCAACATCGTGGGTCCGCACTTTTCGAAACCAGTTGAGTATGTGACCATCAGCACATCCTATGTCTAAAACTTTGAGCTTTTCCCCCTTACAAAAACTGAGCACATACTCCAGACCCGCCAGAATTTTCGCATATCGAAATTTGTAATAGAGGTTTTCTCTTTGCGACGCGTCGTAATTTTCCTCAATTGCATAGGCATAGTAATTCGGCGGGTAAATCGTCGCCAACTCGCTAACATCCGGGCGTGGATTGAGATAAACCAATCCGCAATCAGTGCATCGAACAACATTAAAGACATCATTCGTGGTGTTATCGTATTCGTGCTCGCTGCCGGTTGTTATCAACTCGCGTTTCTCTGACCCGCAGTTATTGCAAGTTGTCTCTACCTTCTGAATATCCGATTTCATCGCCACCTGAGATTTGCCGAATCATTATGGTACCAGAATGAAGATGTGCTTTTAAAACAGTCGCTATAATAGGATTTTGACAGGAGTGGCTGATGGAACTGGCGCCTCTAGAAAACAAGCCTGACAGCTATTGCGGACGGGAATGATAATATTCTCTTTCACAAGACGGTGATTTATGGAGAATGCTGTGCCGGAAGAGCCGACTGACAATCAGGCACTATCAAGTGACCGTGTAGCGACTCTTGCTGACGGCGTCTTTGCTATCGTCCTTACACTATTGGTGCTGGAGCTAAAAGCGCCGGAAGGTGGTTCGTCCGCGCAGCTGCTGCATGCGTTAGCGGAGCTCGGTCCTAAGTTCCTTTCGTTTGCGCTTACATTCGGCATTGTTAGCATCTTCTGGTTTGGGCACCACATGGAGTTCCACTACATCAAGAGATCCGATCGCACTCACCTGTGGCTGAATCTTCTGTTTATGATGGGGATTAGTTTCTTGCCGTTCTCCGCATCCTTTCTTGGAAACAACCTGACACAGCCTCTAGCAAACGCCTTCTACGGCGTCCATTTATCCATTCTCGGCTTCATTCGTTATTGGCACTGGCGTTACGCAACTGATGGTCATCGTCTTGTCGATCCCTCTATGAGCGAAGACTTGATCCAAGAGGTGAACGGCACGTTCTTGTGGGTGCCTTGCGGCTACTTAATTGCGGCTGCAGTGTCGTTCGTCAACGTTTATGCCAGTCTGGTTTTCTATGTTGCTCTTGCGCTGCGGTATGTTTTTTCAGCGAAACAAGACAGGCATCTGACCTCATTGAAGAGCAGCGCCGGAGAGGATCCGCTCGCGATTTGATTCTAGCGAGGAACCTCTAAGCGAGTCGATTGTGTTGAGCACATATGTTCAGTCAGAGATGCCAGTCGGTGACGAATAGTGCAGACGGCTTTGATTTATCTATCTTAGTTCGGATCTTAAGTAATTCGATATTTCTAAGCCGACAAAATTTATACAGTCGTAAGCGGCCTTCTGATACAACCGCAAATTAAAATTGGCCAGGGCTCTGTCACTGTAATACGTCCCGCAGCTCGGACTGATGGTAATGGCAGTGTCGAGGTCATCGATTTGCTTGCGATATTGTCCGGTTTCGGCAAAGGCTTTTGCACGATTATAGTGAGCAGGCGCACAATTCGGTTGGAGCAAGATCGACCTGTCGTCGTCATTAACTGCTTTTTCGTACTCCATAAGCTCCCCATAGCCCCAACCGCGATTGCAGTACGCCAGGGAGCTGTTTGGGTCGAGGTTTATGGCTTTAGTGCAGTCCGCGATTCCCAGTCTTATTTTTCCTGATAGGAGATATGCTGCTCCACGATTCTCATAATTTATCGCGTGAGTGAAGTCATCGATTGCCTCGTGCGGCATCCCCATCATGCCGTGCATATATCCTCTGTTAGAGTAAGCGATCGGATCCTGCGGATTGAGCGTTACTGCTGTAGTTAGGTCAACAATTGCCTGTTTATATTGCCCAAGGTTTCCTAGCGAATAGGCTCGACCTCTGTACGCCAGCTCGTATGATGGATTCAGACTTATAGCCTTGCTGCAATCAGCGATCTCCTTCCAGAACTGTCCCTGTTCGCCATAGGCCCAACCCCGGTTTCTGTAAGCCGGTGCGCAATTCGGATCAAGGCTGATCGCGGTGCTGCAATCAGAAATGGCTTTTTGATATTGTCCCAGCTTGGCGTATGCATCTCCGCGGGTGCTGTAGGCTGTAGCATCTCCGGGATCGGTTGCTAGCGCTTCGTTGCATACTGCAATTTTATTCCATTGTGCTCGCGCTTCCATTGGAGCGACACTGAGACTCGCTGCAGAAACAGACGCAGCCCAACTATTTATTAGTGCTCCTAAAGAGACGACTAGGAGAATTGTGCGTTGGACGTTCATAAGATTGATCTTGATTCGATTGGAGCTTTCTCATCGTAGCTCCAAAAGACCTTCTCCGCCAACCGTGTTTCCCCACTCTAGACCGGTAGAATGGGAGTATTATTTTCTGACGTCACGTTCACTCAAGCTCCGGCTCAGGAGAAAAGTTCAAAGCAATTGCCTGATCTTGATCAAACTTGGCGAGCGCACTTTGCCCAAGCTTTTTGTATGCAAGAGCGCGCCAATAGTATGGTGCACCGCTTCTTGGATCCGTGTTGTTGAACCCGATCGCCTTGTAGCAATCTTGCACTGACAATTCCGGTTTATTGAGCAGCAGATGGACTTCTGCTAGTCCATCTGCTGCAGTCTGCAACTCGCTCTCGTCAGTGCTGTCAGTGATTGTCTTGTTGTAGTACTTAATTGCGTTGTTGTAGTCAGCCAGTTTGCAATACGTCTGCGCGCAATCTGAACTTCGCATTGGTTTTGGATCGAGTGAAAATGCTGTAGAGTAGTCTCTCATGGCATTTTTAAATTCACCAAGTTCGGCATAGCAGTTCGCTCGAGCTGAATACCGATCGGCTTTATTTTCAGCAGTGTCATTCGCATATTCATTGAACGACCCCAGCGTCGATTGAATCTCGCTTTTCGCCCTGTCTTGTTGTCCCATTAATCTAAGAATTTTGATGCGGAAAGCATGTCGTAGGTCACTATCGGAATATTTGATCATTTCGTCAGCGTCGGCAAGTGCGTTCGCATATTGACCATGTTTGAGATAAAAGTTTGCTCTCCGCCAGCGAGCTTGGTCTACGTCGGATGCGTCAAAGCCTGAGTTGTCATTGGAATCTTTAAAGGACTCTATCAACTTTGTGTAAGTGGCGATGGCTTGAGATTCTCTGCCGGAGTTCTCTAACAAATGTCCAAGAGCAAGCTCATCATTTGAGTCTGGATGCAGTTTGATCGCGCTTTTGTAGTCTGCAATTGCCTTGTCGATTTGACCGACGAATTTATACTGTTCTGCTCTTTGTTGATAGTCATACGACCAGGGCTTTTCTTTGTTTTTAGAAATCTCCCTGGTGGCATTAACAATTATGGCTTCTCTATCTGCTAGAGCCAGCCCAGGTTCATTCAGTAGTTCATGAATATACGCACGATTGTCTAATTGCGGATAGTTTTGCCACGTCGTCTCGCCAATCAAATGTTCGACGTCGGCAAGCTCATCGCGGTATTTTTTTGCCGCGCGGTTGATCGACTGGCGGGTTTGATAGTACTCAGCTCGGGGTTCGAGTTGGATGGCTTTTGTGACATCTTTGAGAGCATCGGTGTAATCGGCTTTTGTGCCTTTGTTTTTCTCAAGTTCGAATTTAGCAGCAGCTCGTTGCTCGTATGCTTTTGCTAATCTGGGATTTGCCGCAATTGCCCAAGTGAAATATTTGATCGCTTGCACTTGCGCTTGTTGCTCGTATTTCTTCGATTCAAAGAGTCCTAGCCACAGTGGAATCATTCCTGTTGCGTAAATCCAGAGGAGAACGAAACCAATGAAAACGGATGGGACTATTCGTAGAACTTTGCCAGGTAACAGAGTAACGGTTTCACTCGCTTTTCTGGTGCTTCCTGGAGCCTCATCGCTAAACGGTGCTTGTTTCATTGGAAATCGCTCGTAGTAAGATGTTTTACCAGCATAGCGATTCCCTTGAGCCGGTTGTCAAAACGTACAACAAGCCTTAATAAACGGAGTCGCTTGTTCGATAGGAGGTGCCGCGAAAATGCGCGACAGTCTTACCGTGCTGATTAACGATTGAGATGTCGTATATGCCAGTCCGTCCATTGAGAGATTTTTCTTCTGCACTTGCGGTCAATTCGTCTCCCGCGACAGAGCTGGCGGAATAATTAATTGTGCAATGAAGTGCGACTGTCTTTTTGTTGCGTGAATTACAAGCGTAAGCAAAAGCCGTGTCAGCTAACGCGAAGGTCATGCCGCCGTGACAGATATCCAATCCATTTAGCATATCGGACCGAACTAGCATAGTCATTTTTGAAAATCCGGGGCGAATTTCGACTAGCTTGATACCCAGCGCGTGTGCCGCTTTGTCGTTGGCCATCATGGTTTGACCTACGCGCTGAGCAACTTCTATTTCATCAGAACTATTCATTATATTGATTCTCGCAACTCAGTAACTTTCGGGCGTGGGTTGAGATAGACCAATCCACATTCAGTACATCGAACAACGTTAAAGACATCATCCGTGGTGTCATCGTATTCATGCTCGCGACCGGTGCCAGACAAGCACATTTGGTTGCGATCATTTGTCCTAGCGCGTGTGACATCATGGCGATGAAGCGGCAGTCTCCCATGCCTGCTTCTGCAATATCACTGCCGTAGTCGACTCAATATGTCCGGCACTTGTGTGCAAATCCTCTGGTTTTTTGTGAAAGAGTTTGGCGTAAAAAACGCAGGCAGTTAGATAAACACCTTCCTCGCTCGGGTGATGCGTGTCGGGACCATAGAGATTTATTTCAGGGTGGTTTTCAGTCAGTGCATGCCAGGCCTCACCGGCTGGAACCAGTATCGCCCGACTATCATTAGCAGCTGTGCGATATGTTTGATTTAGTAAATCTTGCTTACCCTGTTCTTTCTGGTTGGCCCAGGTTTCATAGAGTACTGTTTTGGCTCCATGGTTGCGAATCTCTCGATCGAAACGAGCAATATAATCAAGGGAAAATGAAGGTTCACTTATCGGTCTAATACTTGACTCTTGAAGCACTACATAATCCCATGGCCCGCCATTTCTGATTGTGTCCATAGCTTGACCGGAGTGCCAATGATCTTCCAGTGTAAAGCCACCAGCGGTGACTCGACTCGCTTCACAGCAGATGACTTCGCTGATTTTTAGCTTTGCCGTGTTGCCGCATAAGTTTGCAAACATTCCCGGTAGTTCGTATGTTGACGTAAAACTATTGCCAATGAAAAGAATTCGGATCTGATTGGGAGCTTTGTTATCGCAAACCGTCGTCACCGATACACTCGCCTCGGAGCCACCTCCAGCGGGAGGTGGGACTCCACGCTGGATCGATTGCACTTTACCGGAATTTTGTAACATAGCTTCCTTTACTGCTTGCTGTCCCGCCGGAGTATGCAACATGTCTTGCATTTCTTTAGGCAATTTTGCTCTAACTGCATCAGGCAGTTCACTAATGGCCGAATCTTTTGAAACGGGCATTGAGTTGGCAGAAGATCCAGCGCTAGATGCTTGAGACGGTTGAGAAGCTAACGCTAACTTGGCATATCTTGCCCACAATGTTTGAGGAAAATTTGTCACGATGTACTGAAAAAGCTGTTTTGCTCGTGCTTCCTGCAAGCTGCCTTGATTCGCTAAGGCGGCATAATAATAAAGATTTGGCTCCGGGGTCGATGTGCGGATCAATCTTTCGAATGCGTCTGTAGCCGGACCATAGGCCTTCTGGTTGTATAACTGCAAAGCAAGGGACGCATCGCTATTTTTGTTCTCGGCAATCTGAATTCGGCGAGTGCGTTCGAGCGCAAACGAGGGTTGAGCACTGAGCCAGACGCTCAATGCTAGCGAAAGTATGGTGACCATTGAGCGGCCAGCAAATACTCTGAATAGACGCATCAGATGTATCCTCTTTCTTCGAAGAGACTCCTAGAATCTTTCCATAGACATTGTCCGTTATTTTGGCGTTGCTGTACAAGTGGGCATAGCCCAATCTCTCAACCAGACGAACTTCGCCTTTGACTCACTACCGACACCAAAATATGCGTGTCTACGTTTCGCTGTGTAGTCGCTCTCTGATGCTAATCAAATTGCTGGAGCTTCGTTGCATCGAGGCTAAAACGAAAACTCAGGTCATTCATCAAAATTTTTCATTCGTTTAAGTTTTCTTTGACACCGCGCTTGGTGCTACTTAGAGTTTTTCTTGCCGCCGCGCTCGATGATGCTTATCTCCGCATGTGTCGGTTTGAGTGCCGCTTTTAAAACTGAATCAAAGGTTTCAATGTCGCCTGCACCGCAGGTGAAGAAGTCGATGAAGCAGGAGCGATGTTCAGGATAAGTGTGGATGCTGGCATGACTTTCTGCCAGGAGTAAGATTGCGGTAATCGCCCCGTTCGGGAAACGATGAACGTTCTCAGATACGACCGTGACGCCACTGGAGGCGGCAGCCTCTTTGAGGGCTGTCAGACAATGATCGGCATCCGTAATCGCGGACTGCTCGCACTCAAAGTAACTAGCCAGCATGTGGCGCCCAGAGAAGCTATGCTGCCTGGAATTCGTGACCTTCGGTGTCGAACTTACTTGCACCTGTTGTCTCCTTGGGCATTCATCTTATCTGATTCCCCACTTTTGCTCACCCTACCAAGCATACTGATATCTCATGGTTGGGTGCGAAAATGCCTTTTATTTCTTCCAAATGCTAGCCGAACCTAAACTAATTTGTGCTTTTCAACTAGAGTGATGCGCTCGACCGTCTATCATATTTACAGTTTAGACAAGTTCGTTCTGTTCCTTCCAATCTAGACGGGAGTGCGCGATGTTAGACATTTTCAAAAAGCAATTTATCGAAGTAATCGAGTGGACCGAAAACACAGATGGTGTACTCGCTCACCGGTTTCCCACCCTTGATAAAGAAATCCAAACTGGAGCGCAACTTACAGTTCGAGACTCGCAGATGGCCTTGTTTGTGAATGAAGGCAATGTCGCCGACGTTTTTAGCCCTGGTCGCTACGCGCTGACCACGCAAAACCTGCCAATTCTGACGACGCTTTTGAATTGGGACAAAGCGTTTAAGTCGCCTTTCAAATCGGAAGTTTATTTTTTCTCGACACGCGAGCAGATCGATCAGCGCTGGGGCACCCAGACGCCAATTTCCATCCGCGACAAAGAGTTTGGCGTGATCCGCTTAAGAGCGTTCGGAACGTTTTCATATCAGATTGAAGAGCCAACTACCTTTTATCAAAAAATCAGCGGCACACGCGAGGAATACACCACCAGCGAACTAGATGGTCAGTTGAGATCGATGATCATCACGCAAATCGCAACCAAACTCGGTCAAGCAGAGACAGCGTTTTTGGACATAGCCGCCAATCAACAGAAGTTCTCTGAGCTGATGAGAGCTGAACTTGACTTGCCTTTTTTGCAATACGGATTGAAGTTGAATACATTCCTTGTGCAGAGCGTCACCTTACCGGAAGAATTGCAAGCTTACCTGGACAAGCAATCGCAGATGAACCTTGTTGGCGACATGAAGAAGTATGCCAACTTCCAGGCGGCCGACAGTATTTCCGCGGCAGCAAACAACCCCGGCGGCTTCGCTGGAGCTGGTGTAGGGCTAGGTATTGGCGCTGCAATGGGACAGAGCATTGCTCAGTCGTTAGGAGGACAATCTGGCGGCGCTGCTGAAGAAGATGTTTACGCGAAACTTGAGAAGTTGCATGGGTTAGTGACAAAAGGCGTGCTCACTCAAGAAGAGTTCGATAAAAAGAAAGCTGAACTCCTCAAGAGCATTTCGTAAATGTTGACCCTGAGTTGTCCCTCTTGTGGGGCAAACGTCGAATTTAAATCAAAAGCATCAGTTTATGCTGTTTGCAGTTTTTGCAAATCCTGTCTTGTTCGGCAAGATATGGATTTGGAGAAGATTGGCACTGTAGCTGACCTTTTGGATGATTTAACCCCGATCCAAATCGGTACATCCGGAATGTTTTCCAATGAAAAATTTGAAGTCATTGGCCGATTGAAGGTCGGTTATGCCGACGGATTTTGGAATGAGTGGTTCACCATGTTCGGTGACGGAAAAGTTGGTTGGCTCGCAGAGGCACAAGGTTTTTATGCTTTGTGCTTCCCGTTCTTTGAGGTTCAGGTGCCAAGCAAGGCTAGTTTATTCCCCGGTAAGACGGTTGACCTTGGCTCTAAAGGAATTTTCGAGATCGAAGATCTTCGACCAGTGAAATGTCTTTTTAGCGAAGGTGAATTGCCGTTCAACGCCGTGCAAGGACGCGAGTCTACAAGCGTGGACCTAACAGGCTTCGAAGACGAGATGGCCACAATTGAGTATGCAGCAAACGAGACGCGCATGTTTTTAGGTGCGTATAAAGACTTCGACGATTTCCAGTTTAAGAACTTGAGGCATATCGATGGCTGGTAATCCCGGTGATCCTCAACCTCCTGATGATAAGTCTGCTGTGCCTGATCCGCCGCCGCCTACTAAGCCGCGCGTTAAGACATTTTCTTGCCCCAGCTGTGGTGCCTCCATAACGCTTAAGTATCCGGGCGCTTCGATGTCCATCGTCTGCGACAGTTGCAGCTCAATCATCGATGTTTCTAACCCCAACTATACAATTCTCACTGAATACTTCCGCAAAGTTGATCTTTACACGCCCAATATCCCTTTGGGCTCGCGTGGAAAACTGCGGGGCAAAACTTTTGAAGTGATTGGTTTCATGGTGCGCTCGGACGTTGCCAGCAAATATTACTGGATGGAATATTTGCTGTTCAATCCCTATTACGGCTATAGATGGTTGACCCAAGACAAGGGCAACTTTACTCTCGTCAACACGATTAAGAGAAAGCCTGAAATCAAACAAACGACCATGGGCTTCAAGAGTTTCGAATTCGCATCTTTGGAATATAAAGGCGAGAAAAAATTTCGTCTTTATAACAAGGGTAAGGCACGCGTCGACTTTGTAATTGGCGAATTCTATTGGAGAGTTGCTGTCGGCAGTGAAGTTCTCATGGCGGACTATATCGAGCCACCTGAAATGTTATCCATGGAAAAGGATGACACTGAGGTCGTCTGGAGCCTAGCAGAGCACATTGACCCGAAGGAGATCGAAGAAGCATTCAAAGTAAAGGGAATGCTTCCGCAATCTGTTGTGATCGGTGCAATTGAGCCATCTGCGGCGACTGCAAATTGGAAAAAGATTTGGGTGATATGGGTGCTGTTTTTGGTGTTCCTAACATGCACTCAATATTTCTTTGTTGCAACTGCGAAAAACGAGATGGCGACTCAATATATTGGCAATTTTGTTCCGAACACCAAGGTCAACGACATAACAGTTCCTGTTTTCAATATGGAAAAAAATTCAGCCAACGTACTAATCAATCTGCAAGCTCCAGTCAACAATAGTTGGTTTTATGTATCTGGCGAGTTAGTCAATAACACGGACGGCACCAGCTATCCATTCGAAATGACGTCCGAGTTTTACTCCGGCACCGACAGCGACGGCTATTGGAGCGAAGGTAGCTCAAGCAAAGATCTAGAAATATCTGCTGTTCCAGGAGGTCAGTATTACCTCAACATTGATACCGAAAGCGGTGACTTTAAGGACGTCAGTCAAAAACAATTTACTCTAAGTGTCAGACGTGATGTTCCATCCTATGCGAATTATTGGTGGTTTGCGTTCTTCCTCTCGATAGTGCCCCTGTGGTGCTGGGCGCTAATGCGACGTGATGAAGTGGCTCGATGGGCAAACAGCGATTACAGTCCCTACATAACAGCAGACAGTTGAGGTATAAACTAGCATGGTACGCTTCTATCTCATTGTCGGAATCCTTCTCTGCGCGCTCTTTGTGTATGCAGGAATGACTGGTTGGAAAGTTGTAGATCCATTTGGTGTCGGTTCAGCAAGACCTACAGGCCCGGGCGGGCATTATCACAAGTAATCAGGAGGAGAGTTCGTGGAACAAGTTTTATCTTTACACTACATCGGTGCTGCGGTCGTTTATTCGCTTCTGGGCATTGGTATCCTCTGTTTTTCGACGGTAGTCTTTGACTGGCTCACGCCCGGCGATATGTGGAAGGACATCGTAGTAGAAAAAAATCTGCCTCTCTCAATAGTGCTTGCCGCGATGGTGATGGCAGTCGGTAGCATTATCGCTGCGGCGATTCATGGGTAATCTAGCTTGACCTATGCGCTTCTGATTACCGCATTTGTCATTTCGACGTGCGGATTGATTTACGAACTAATTGCCGGCACAATCGCGAGTTATTTGCTTGGAGACTCGATCACGCAGTTCTCAACGGTGATTGGTGTTTATTTGTTTTCGATGGGCATCGGCTCATTTCTTTCTAGATACATAGAAAAAAACATCGCTTTTACTTTCGTTCAGGTCGAACTTTTAATAGGATTGGTTGGTGGTTCGTCCGCGTCGCTCTTGTTCTTATTGTTCGAACACATCGACAACTTTCGCATCTTGCTGTACAGCCTTGTTTCGATCATTGGTATTTTGATCGGGCTGGAAATCCCGTTGTTGATGAGAATTCTCAAGGAACGATTGGACTTCAAAGATCTGGTATCCCAAGTCTTCACTTTTGATTATGTCGGTGCGCTTCTTGCATCTTTGCTCTTCCCTTTGGTATTGGTTCCCTATCTGGGTTTGATTCGAACATCCTTTCTGTTTGGACTGTTCAATTTGGGCGTCGCAATCTGGACGATTCACTTATTCCGTGAGCAATTGCCTTGGAAGAATTCTTTGAAGACAACTGCCTATCTGTTGGTCTTCCTGCTAGTTTGCGGTTTTGCTTTTGCTGATAAGCTCACGGGTATAGCTGAAGCATCGACTTATCCCGATCCTATTATTTATTCAACTACAACGCCTTATCAGCGCATTGTCATTACAGGTAATACCAAAGATCTGCGTTTGTTCTTAAATGGCAATTTGCAATTTAGCTCACGCGATGAGTATCGCTATCATGAGGCTCTTGTGCATCCAGCCATGGCAAGCATGCAAGATCCGCAAGACATCCTCGTCCTGGGTGGTGGCGACGGGCTTGCAGTGCGCGAACTTCTCAAATATCCTTCAGTGCGATCGATCACTCTCGTCGATTTGGATAAGCAGATGATCAATCTGTTCAAGGAGCAGGTGTTGCTTACCAGGCTGAACGAGAACTCTCTAAATAATCCGAAAGTTGCGGTGATAATCAATGATGCGTTTGTTTGGTTGCGAACGACACCCCAGAAGTTTGATCTTGCAATTGTAGATTTTCCGGACCCGAGCAATTATTCGCTTGGAAAATTGTACAGCGACACCTTCTACAAAGCTTTGAAGAAAACTCTGAAGCCAAATGGAATGGTCGTTGTGCAAAGCACGTCGCCTTACTACGCAAAGAATTCATTCTGGTGTGTCGACAAGACTTTGGCATCAGTTGGTTTCCAGACTACACCATATCACGCTTATGTACCGTCTTTCGGTGACTGGGGTTATGTGATCGGCTCGTTGGAGCCTTTTAAACCTGCAGATGAGAAGAGCTATCCACCCGGGCTGCGCTACGTGTCGGATGCCACTGTTACACAAATGCTTTGTTTCGCGAAGGATATGCTGCCTACCGTTAGCACGATCAATAAATTGAACAATCAATCTCTGGTGCATCTATTCGAGTCAGAGTGGAGCGAATATGTCGACGCCCATTAGTCGGGCCACATTCCTGAAAGGGTTGGCCGGCTGTGGCGTAGCGGCGCTGGTTGGCAAGACTTATATCGAGTGGACTCATCCCTCACCACAATTCCCTTGTCGCATGCTGGGACCTTCAAGAGAGATTGGACACCTTTTGCGAGATCCTAAAGCTCTTGGACCGAAAGGAAATGTGCCTTCAGTTGCGACGAAAATAACGATTGTTGGGGGCGGCATGGCAGGCTTGTCCGCAGCGTGGTGGCTGAAGAAGCACGGTGTAACTGATTTTGTTCTGTTGGATTTGGAAAAGGATGTGGGTGGCAATTCATCTTCGGGTAAAAACGAATTCGGCGCCTATCCCTGGGGGGCGCACTATGTTCCTATTGCTAATCCGGAATCGGAGTACGTTCGTGAACTATTTCAAGAGCTAGGCATCATTCAGGGTCATAACAAAGATGGGCTGGCTATCTACGACGAATTGATGCTGTGTCACGAGCCACAGGAGCGCTTGTTTAAGGACGGGTCCTTTCAT
This sequence comes from Candidatus Melainabacteria bacterium, assembly GCA_003151275.1. The sequence continues at coordinate 25,432 of PLXC01000159.1, read as the reverse complement.
GATGGGTTAGTTCCAAAACGAGGCTTGCAAAAGAATGAGAACGAAGACGTGGCTCGATTTTTCAAGACGATGGTGGATTTTCGAAACGCCACCGGCCGTGATGGCAAACTTGCTTTCGCCATCCCCCTAGATCTTAGCTCTTGTGATTCCAAATACACTTCCCTAGACTCCATTTCGATGGATCAATGGATGAAAGATAATCACTTCCAATCAAAGCCAATACTCTGGTACGTGAACTATTGCTGTCGAGACGACTACGGCTCCACGCTCCAAAACGTATCCGCTTGGGCTGGCATTCATTACTTTGCCGGTCGCCGCGGGCTGGCGGCTAATTCAGAGCCGAATTCGGTGATTACCTGGCCACAAGGCAATGGTTTTCTGGTAGAAAAGTTGAAACAGCCTTTGAAAGATCAAATCCAGGTGCACTCACTAGTGACTGAGGTCAGACAGGATGGAGATAAAGTCATTACCACCTGTATGAACTCACAAACCAAGAAATACAAGGCTTTTGAATCACAGTTCGTCATATTTGCTGCGCCAAGATTTGTGGCCGCACATGTAGTTGTCCCTCAAACGTCAGCTACAACGATCAAGGATTTAAGCTACGCACCGTGGATGGTGGCGAACATCAGCTTGAGGAGCCTGCCTGATGCGCGCGGGCTCGCTCCTGCTTGGGATAATGTAAGTTACTACAGTGATTCTCTCGGTTATGTGATGGCAAACCACCAGGACATAACTACGAGGCAAAAACCGAACGTCATTACCTATTATTATCCACTCTCCCAAAGTGAGCCTAAGGCTGCCAGGGAGAACCTTTACAGTTCATCGCCAGAACAATGGTCTCAAATCATAGTTAACGATCTACAAAAAATGCATCCATCAATTGCAGAAGAGATTATTTCCATGGATTTGTGGCCTTGGGGGCATGGCATGATTCGCCCTGCAGTCGGCTTCATCTGGGGTGATACACGCAGACAAATGAAGGAGCTCGACGGGAATATAATATTTGCGCACTCCGACATGAGCGGCATGTCCAATTTTGAAGAGGCTCAATACCACGGTGTTGAAGCCGCAAAAGTAATCCTCGCAAGCATCCAGCAAGGGAAACCGCAAATGTTGTGAATAGGTCCCTGGCGCCAAGTACATGATAATGGAAGTGTATGCAGACTAGTCATCCAACTGTTGCAATAGCCACAAAGACCTCATCACAGGCTTGGCTTTCCTCGGCCGGATGGGACTGTTTGTGGATAATTTCGCCTGCTTTTATATCTTCTGCCTTCGTTCTGCTATTCCGGAATCAGATGGCGGCAAGTCAGAACGTGCCTTTGTGGGTGTGGGTTTGCTTCGTTCTGCTGATAGATGTTGCTCACGTGTACGCTACTCTTTTTCGTACATATCTTAACCCCGAAGCCTTCGAAAAGAACAGGTCGGTTTTGCTGGCTATACCTGCTATCGCTTGGATCGGCGGCAGTCTCCTTTATTCGCTTGATGGACTTTTCTTTTGGCGCGCTCTTGCTTATCTAGCGGTCTTCCACTTTATTCGTCAGCAATTTGGATTTGTAATTCTCTATTCAAGAAAAGATCCACCCGCGCTGAAGCGGTTTAAATGGTTAGATTGTGCTGCGGTGTACATGGCGACAATTTATCCAATGCTGTTTTGGCACACGAATATGCCTCGGAATTTTTCATGGTTTGTCGCTGGTGACTTCATCGAATCTGTGCCTGCGGTCATTACTCAAATCGCACTGTGGGGTTACGTTTTAGTGGCAGTCTCGTATGGCGTCAAGGAGATTGCGCTAGCAAAAACAACGCGATTTTTCAACGTTCCGCGCAACTTGCTAATTGTCGGAACGGCTCTAAGCTGGTGGACTGGAATCATAACTTTGAATTCGGACATGGCTTTTACAATTACCAATGTCGTTAGTCACGGCATTCCATACATAGCTCTAATCTGGCTATATCACCATCAGAAGAACGGTGAAAGCACAAAACAGCTTGTAAGTAATGGTGCTTGGAAAAAAGTATTAATTTCCAATGTTCTGATATTCTTTGCCTTCCTTGCAGTGCTCGCTTACTTAGAAGAAGGTCTTTGGGACGGTCTTGTCTGGCGTGAACATTTGAATTTATTTGCCCCATTTGCCATGTTGCCGTCCGTTGGGGATGCTGCCATTCTGGCACTTCTGGTGCCTTTCCTGGCCTTGCCACAGTCGACACATTACCTTTTGGATGGATTCATCTGGCGAGTGAAAGATCGCTCCAGCGCGTGGTCTGCCTAAACTTGTGGTTGAAATACGGAATCTTCAACGCTATCTTTGATCGATATTTGACTAATTGCTAATTCGTGCAACCATGTTTGCTTTGGCAGCAAGAAGTAGTCAGACAGTGCGCGCAGATATGGCAAATAGCCAGTGCGACGAACTTTGAATAATTTCCAGGCTAAATCATCGTCTGCGACATAGTAGCCTGCGTCACGCAACAGCGAGATGCCTTCATTGAATTCTTCGACCGTTAGTGTTTCTCCATCGACGACCTTCAGGCGCAAATAACTACACATTGATTTGACGGTGCTGCACGCCAACCAGTAGAAGAGTTCAGCTTCACCATGCGAGACATCTTTGATTGTGGTGACTATTAAAGATGAGGCGTCTAGCATCGCTCCGACCACGCTTATCCATGAATCGGTGCTATTAGAGGATCGGAAAAATAAGAGCATTGGATATGCTCGATGACTTTCCAGAATGCCTGCAATCCAAGATTCCCATTGCAAAAAATTGGTGTACAAAGCTGGCAAAATGTTCAATTCCTTATAGCGCAGCATGAGAACTAGTCCCGATGCGGGAGCGCCTGCTCTACTGATAACCGTGTTTACAAGTTGCTCTCTTTGTTGCACCAAAGTTTGCAGAGAAAATAAATATGACACGGCAAGTGCCATAAATATCAATCCGCTGGTGGCAGCAGAAAGCACAACGAAACGTGCTCGAACACCCAACGCGACGACATCGCCAAAGCCGAGTGTAAGCACCGAGGATCCGGCAAAGTAGAATGCTTCAAAAAACGAATTGATAATTGGAGTGACATTGAGTCGTAAGCTGTAGATGATTAGCGCGTACCCGAGGGTTAGGAGAATGAGCCAAGTAAGTACTATCGTCACGAAAGTAACGGGTGCAAACAGATCCAAAAGATCACGTTGATATGCTCGGAGTGGCTTCCACTTTGTAAGCTTGCGATATGGCGGCCAAAGAATGTCCCCGATTAAAAATGGGGCGATCCGCAAGGAGCGAGGGGTAACACGCGGCACGACGATCGTCTGGAAAACATCGAAGAGAACCAGAGTTACAAGACAGATTCCAAGGAACGATTCGATCATGTCGACACGAATGGATACTATTAGGACTACAAGTCCCTGTAATATACGATAAAAGAGAGCCCTGATTGCATTAATGCCGTTTTCCCTTTATCAAAAACATAACCTATCGGCAATTTCACTCATTCGATTTATAAAAATTGGAGCGATATCAACAATGAAAATTGGCCAAATTGCCACCATTGCATTTTGCCTTAGCACGTCCCTCCGTCCTTGTGCCGCTGAACCAATGATGGCTCCGACTAAAAAAGAAGCAGCGCAAAGCAAATGGATTTTGGTGGCCAAATATAAGGGTTACAAACCGTTCCAATTGCCAGTCACATACTTCAATGGCGTCATGGCGCAATACAAAATAGCGAAAATTTTGAAAGGTCCCGAGGTCAAGGATCCGAACATAAATGTCGCGTATGCATTTCACGACGGTTCGGCTTGTTTAGCCGAACAGAACTGGAAATTCTCTGACGCAAAAATGCCGAAAATTGACTCGGATTGGATTTTGTTTTTGGATGATCCTTCATTCAATTCGAGTTACACGAATGCTTTCATCACCTACAGGGGTGACTTCGGAAGAGTCTCTGCGACCAGTTCAAGTATCGCTGATGCGCAAAAGCTCATTTCAAAGTAAGTTTCAGTCGTTTTCACTTAAATAATTTTTGGACCTAAACGCGGTCTGGACGCCAGATTAAAAGGGTGGGGTATGTCCCTTCAGACCACCCTCATTTAATATGTTAAGCAAAAATCGCGGGTTTTTGTGGTGCCATCGATGCTTGCGTAGCAATGCTTTCGGAAAATCGGGAAGTCCGGAAACCTTGATGTAATATTGCTTTACCGATTAATGTTGAGCAAAAAGTACGAAGGGTATCCCTTCATCACGCAAATGTGTTTGTTAGGCTCGGTAACCAGATTCTGCCGGTTGCAACGACATACAAGTTCGTCGCTTCGCGTTTTCCAACGAGCTACGGGTTCGTTGCTGCGCCTCTAACGATGGCGATGGAAATTGTTGTTGTTGTTGTTTCTGCCAATGTTGGACAGGAGCAAACCGCTAACTACTCCAATTCCGATCCCCAATGCAGCGTTGCCACCATTCATATTGCCGTAGCGCTGTTGTTGCTGCCATTGCTGTTGTTGCTGTTGTTGATATTGATCGCCGTAATAGTTACTGCCGTTTTGTTGGGGAGCGTAGGTGCTTCTGTTGTCGTAATAGTTACTCTGTTGCCGATCCTGATAATAGCTAGAGTTATTGTTTTGTTGACGGCTGTCGTTGATGTTGCCTGCACGTTCAATTGGTTGTCCGTATTGGTCAACTATGGCGATGTCTCCCCTTCTATTGATTCCAATGTGCTCCATTGCTGACCTGTAGCCCATGCGAGCGGCTTGTTGATCGGCGCAACGATTAGCTTCTTGAATAACTCGGGTGGCATCATCTCCACTACGCAAAACATAGTTCAAAACGTTTGAAGCATCTCGGGCGTCGCCACGACTCAAGTCATTAGCCAGTCTGCCTACGACTTGACTTTGACCACCATTTGAATAGGAACCGTCTTGATAGCGGCCGTTCTGATTATTCAAATAGGATTGGTCCTGGTAGCGACCGTTCTGACCGTTTAGATAGGACTGGTCTTGGTAGCGACCATTCTGATTGTTTAGATAGGACATGTCCTGTGGACGACCGTTCTGATTATTCAAATAGGATTGGTCTTGGTAGCGACCGTTCTGACCATTTAGATAGGATTGGTCCTGATAGCGACCATTCTGGTTGTTTAGATAGGACGTGTCCTGTGGACGACCGTTCTGACCGTTTAGATAGGACTGGTCTTGGTAGCGACCGTTCTGATTATTTAGATTTTGCTGACCTAAGTGACCTAGCTGAACTATAGGACGGCCCGTGTGGTCGACGATTGCCATGTCTCCGTCTTGCTTATGGCCGACGTGTAGGCGAGCATTGGGCCCGGCTAGTTGGTTTGCCTGACGCACCTCTTGCAAGGCGGATTGCGGATTAACCTGGATCTCATGACGAATGACACTGGACGCATCTTCCGCATTGCCTGTTTGAAGATCACGAGTCAATCTGGAAATTTCACGGTCGCTCATAAAAGGCTCCTTGGGGATTTGACTGCACTTCTTGTGCAAGCTTTCGACAAACTGATGATGAGTCAGTCGGCTGATGAATTTGGTTACGCTGAAGCAGGGATCTGAGAGCACAAGTGCTCGATACTCAAACAATACCCTTCTGTGCACGCTTTGAAAACCGGAAAACACGAAAATTCCACAGAAATAGTGGGAAATCTACGTATGAACCGAGGAAAAATCGCTAAATTAAGTCTTTTCCCAGGTGGCTCCGCCCGGACTGTCCATGACATTAATGCCAAGTTGCACCAGCTGAGTGCGAATTAGGTCTGAAGTTGCATAGTCTTTGCTCTCTCGGGCATTCTTCCGCAACTCGAGAACAAGAGCCATTACGCCTCTCGCCGTTTCTGGCTGTACTTCGGTGCGAGTATCCGAGAGCGTAAAACCAAGAATTTTTGCGTGTTTAACCAGCGCACTGGCGTAGGCCTTTTGCTCAGCGGAATCCTTTGTCTGGAACACTTTATCAGCCAGGCTAAAGAGCGTAGTGATGGCAATCGCGGTGTTGAAGTCGTTGTCCATCGCTTCTGTGAATTGCTTTTGAGCCTCGGCAATGGCCTCAGTTACTTTTGTGGGAACGCTGCTGGAATTGTCATCAGTTTGTACATCCAAAGCGGCAGCTCTGACTAGCCGCAACACGGCAGTTTTAGCGCCTGCGAGACTCTCAGCGGTGAAGTCGATCGGATTTCTATAATGCGTTTGCAGCACCAGCAAGCGCAACGTATCTGCAGAGTAGTTTTGCAGCAAATCGTTGATCGTTTTAAAGTTGCCTAGTGACTTTGACATTTTTTCGGCGCTGACTTGCACGAAACTGTTATGCATCCAATACTTCGCCAAACTCTTGTTGAAGAGTGACTCGGATTGTGCAATTTCGTTTTCGTGGTGTGGAAAAACTAGATCCTCGCCACCACCGTGAATGTCGATAGTCTCGCCAAGCACCGTGCGAATCATTGTCGAGCACTCCAAGTGCCAACCTGGACGACCATATCCCCAGGGGCTTGGCCAGCCGAGTTCATTCTTGTCTGAACCTTTCCACAAGGCGAAATCAACTGGGTTTCGCTTCACGTTTTGAAGATCTTCCTGCGCGCGAACTTGCTCTCGCGCTCCGCTTTGTAGCTGCTCAAGGTTTTGTTTGCTTAGTTTCCCATACTCTTTGAACGAGGCTACATCAAAGTAAACGTCTCCATTCGCTTCGTAAGCGTGACCCTTTTCTATCAATTCTTTGACGAATTGAATCATCGGTGCGATGAACTCCGTTGCTTTCGGTTCAAAATCTGGAGGCATAACATTTAACGCGTACATGTCGCGCCAAAACTCATAAGTGTACAGTCGAGAAAGCTGATCAGGACTTGTGCCCAGCTCTTTTGCACGATTGATTATCTTGTCGTCGACGTCGGTAATATTGCGAACGAAGATTACGTTATAGCCGATTGAGCGCAGATAACGTTGAATTACGTCCCACACTATTGCCATGCGAGCGTGACCTAGATGACTTGAGTCATAGACTGTCGGACCGCAAGCGTACATGCGGACAGTCTTGCCATCGAGTGGAACGAATTGTTCTTTCTTGCCTGAAAGTGTGTTGAATAAATGAAGCGAAGTCATAAGGTTATCTACGTAATAGGGAGTGACACTGTTGGTATCAGACCTGACTACACAGATTCAAAGCCGACTCTAATCTGGCTTTGACGCGCTTTTCACCGAGTATTGAAATCATGAAGCCCATGTCGGGTCCGTGCGTCGAGCCAGACAACGCAACACGCAATGGCCAGTACAAATCCTTGCCCTTGATTGCCAAATCTTTACCCACCTTGTCGACGAATTTCTTGCAGCCAGCAGGTTCGCTCCACGGAACGTCCTTCAAACTCTCTAAAGTCTGTGACATGATTTTCTTGGCTGACTCGGTGCATAAGTGTTCGTCTTTCAATTCCTGCGGGATCGCCAAAGTTTCACCGAAGTAGAAGCGCACAGCATCGGGTAGTTCACTTAATACGGATAATCCAGAACGAACTGTGTCGATTAGCTGTTCTAGCTGCTCACGCGAGTACTCAGAAAGATTGAATTGCTCCAAAAATGGTGCCGCTCTGTCAGTGATTACAGACAAAGGCAAACTGCGAATGTAGTGGGCGTTAAACCAATTCAATCGTTGCAGATCAAACACGGCTGCACTCTTACTGACTCTCTCGAGCTCAAATAACTTGCTCGCTTCTTCAAGGGTGAATATTTCTTTTGCTTCACCGGTTTCCACTTGTGGTGTCCAACTCATTTGCGCGAGATAATTTACCATCGCTTCAGGCATGTAACCTAATATCCGATAATTGTCGATGTGCACAGATTCGCCATGCAAGCGTTTAGATAACTTGCGGTGTTCTGTGTCTTGAATTAGCGCAGTATGACCGAAGACAGGATGTTCGTATCCGAGTGCTTCGTACAAAAGAATTTGTTTGGCGGTGTTGTGGATATGATCTTCTCCGCGGATGACGTGCGTCATCTTCATATCGATGTCATCGATCACAACTGCGAAATTGTAGATCGCAACACCGTTAGATTTGACGATCACCATGTCGCCACCAAGGTCCGCGGTATCGACGGATATTTCGCCTTTTATCGCATCATTCCATGACACTATCCGCGGTTCCTCGACCTTAAAGCGGATCATCGGAGCGCGACCTTCTTGCTCATACTTTTTCAAGTCAGCATCGTTTAAATGACGGCCACTGTTATCGTAGCGGTGAGCTTGACTAGTGCTTTTTTGTTGTTCTCGCAATGCTTCAAGTTCAGCTGGACTTTCGTATGCAAGATACGCCAAGCCTTTTGAGATCAAGCTATTGGCGAGATTGCTGTAATGATCGATTTTTTGCGTTTGACGATAAGGTGGATGCGGGCCGCCAATGTCCGGTCCTTCGTCCCAATTGATGCAAAGCCACTTCAAACCGGCAATGATGTCGTCGGTGTATTCCTCTTTGGAACGCTCTTCGTCAGTGTCTTCAAGACGCAAGATGAAAGCACCTTCATGGCGGCGCGCAAACAGGAAATTGTAAAGAGCAGTTCTTGCTGTGCCCAAGTGCAGAGTACCAGTGGGGCTGGGCGCAATTCTTACTCGAACGGAGCTGGACACGGTTATCTCCTGAGCGCCGGTTTTCAGCCGGCATTGAAAACCACTCTTTTGTCCGCAAAGCCGCCAGGCTGGCAGCGCTCAAGGAGCGATTTACGTTTTGGAATGCCTAAAGTGATTGAATTCTAACAGAAATGCGCTGCTCTCAGGTTCTAACTTAAAGTTCGGTACCGTCTGGGCGAAGCACGAGACAGTCTACGACTGCAACTCCGGACCCGAGCATGTTCAATCGACGAGCCGCGCCTCTTGATAAATCGATCACTCGATTACCGATGAAAGGTCCGCGATCGTTAACTTGAACGACGCATGAGTCGCCGGTCTTCCTGTTCATGACCAGCAATTTTGTGCCGAAAGGTAAACTTCTATGTGCGGCCGTCAAGCCATCTTGATCGAATCTACTTCCATCAGATGTTTTCCGACCATGGAATTTGCCACCATACCAGGAAGCATGACCGCTGAATTTACTTCCGATTGCCTTGGCAAACCGGAGCATACCTAACTTATTGGCAGGAGCTGAAGTGGCAGCAGTAGCATTTGCCGCCGGAACTTCGCCCGTTTTCAAGAATGAGCTAGGCAAAGCCGGTGCGCCCATTGCTACACGAATTACATTTACCATCTTCAAGCTTTGTTCTAGTGCCGAACCCGAGCTCGGCTTATTGCCGTCAACTGTTTGAGAAACGTCAAATTTAAGAACGGTAGCTCCATCCATCTTAAGTGCAGCCATTTCGCCTTCTTTGGCAGGCAGCAACTTGGTGGCATCAAATTTGTCTTCTTGCATCATGTCTTTGATCTTGTCGGCCAAATCTTCAGCCTTTTCTTCGGCGACATGATTATCAATATTCGCTTTATAGGTAAGGAGGTCTTTGCCGTTCAGAGAAACAGACGCGTATTCAGCGTTGTTTTCCTCCCAGACGTTCGAAACTACTTCTGGTTGTATGTCGCTAGCCTGAAACGCATTTGCCGGCTGTGTAAGAAAACCACAGCCAAGGGTAAATGCCAAGGCGGCAACGGACAGACTAACCTTTTTTCCTGAATTCACAGATTTCACCGATTTCTCTGGATAGAGGACCTTCTTTAGTACGCACTATGTAGTGGTACTAGAGCTGATCTGCTTCCCTTACGCCAAACTTGCAAGTTGGGTCTCGAAGCAGGCGTACGTTACCAAACCTTCTGGTGGCGCGTCAAAGATCCCCTGACAAATCGAATTTCGTTGAGTCTGTGATGGTTAGCTGGTTTATGGCAAATCTCTAAATTCCGAGGGGTTGACAGCTCTTCGAAACCGGCGTGGAAACTATGTTTTCTGTATATCGATAGTGCTGAGCACAACCTTGGAACATGAAACCGGTCTCACAAGAATGACAAGAGTTGGTAGTCATGTAGGGAAGGTAACGCTGTGTAAAAAGATCTCTTAACTGCGCCTAATTCTGTCCCTTTTCACGTATTCGCGTGACTTGCGATCGGCGCAATCTGCATATCCACTTGAAGCTTCAGGCTATATGCCCGTTACCAAGTGCACGTACAATTCAGGTAACGTTTCGTTGCAATTACTTGAGCTTATCGATGCAGCGTGCGACAGGCTAAACAAGCCATTTTTAGCTAACTAATTCCTGAAGCCACTTCTCGTCCATGTCGAAATTCGCGTACACATTTTGCACGTCGTCGTGATTCTCAAGCGCGTCGAGCAGCCTGAGAAGCTGCTTTGCGGTGTCTGCAGTTGCTATCTCGACAGTCGAATTTGGTGCCATCGAAACTTGTGCTGAGGTAATTTCGTATCCGGATTTTTCCAAAGCGTTGCGAACGGGTTCGAGTTGGAAAGGTTCGCATACTACTAATATGCAATCTTCAGCATCGGTCTCAAGATCCTCTGCACCCGCGTCCACAGCCGCAGCAAGCAGGTTGTTCTCATCTAAAGTTTTGGTTTTCGTGACTTGAATTTCGCCGCGTTCTTTAAAATTCCAGCCGACGCATCCGGTGTCGCCGAGGTTGCCGCCGTACTTTGAAAAATAGCTGCGGATGTCTCCGGCGGTGCGATTTCGGTTATCAGTTGTGCATCGCACCATCACCGCCACGCCCCCGGGTCCGTATCCTTCATATGTCAATTCTTCATAGGCATCTGCAGCACCTGTGCCTGTGCCCTTTTCTATTGCTCGCTGGATGTTGTCATTTGGAACACCCTCAGCTTTGGCGCGCTCGATGGCTTGTCTCAAACGAAAATTTGCCGTCGGATCACCGCCTTGTTTTGCTGCGACGATAATTTCGCGCGCCATGCGCGCATAAACGGTGCCTCTTTTGGCATCAGTTACGGCCTTGGCCCTTTTGATAGTTGCCCACTTGGAATGACCGGACACAATAAACCCCTCTATATATAGATAGACTCGCTAGAAGTATGGATGCATTTAATTATAGGACCAACCCGCCTGTAGCGAGCGAAGCGCGCGGATCTGAGCGGAACAGCCGACAGAACCGAAGGCGACCGGTTCAATACAAAACAGAAACCGAAGTTGTAGAGAGCGGAGCGTGGGTTCAATACAAAACATTTACGAAGTTGTAGCGAGCGGAGGAGCCGAGGAAGCCGAAGGAACTGAAGGCGACGGAGCGATCAATATAAAACAGTAACGAAGCTGTAGAGAGCGGAGCACGGCGTGACGTGCGCAGCGAACGGGTCAGAGCGGAGGAGCCGAAGGAACTGAAGGCGACGGAGCGATCAATATAAGGTACAACTATATGATTGTTGACGCCTGTAGAAAGTTCGGATGTTAGTTATACCTTGCGGGAGATTTTATGAAGTCTAGAATTTCGTTTCTAAAGTTAGGTCTTGTAGTTGCCAGTACTTTCGGTTTAGGACAAGCGGCGCTACCGGGAATCGCTTCTGGAAATAATGACGGTCGTTTGATCGCAAAGAAATTACTGAAGATAAAGATCGATCGCGAAGTTGTAATGGCAGATGATCTTATGTTGAAAGGAAAGTACGCTGACGCCGCAGATTTGTACAGAGCTGTCGTCGGCAAGAACGCCAAAAGCGTGCCCGCTTTAGTTGGGTTGGGAATGGCATACGCTAAGCAGTTTAAATTGGATGCTGCATCGGATCAGTTTGATAAGGCATTAGCCATGGATCCGCGCAATGCCATGGCACATAGTGGCAAAGCTATGGTGCAGTTCAACCGCTTGCAGTCATCGTCAAATACAATTATCAAAAACAAAGAATCTCTGCTAAAAACCGCTGAAGCCGAGTGCAACCAAGGATTGGCAATCGATCCAGGTATGCCGGAAGCGCACTATACCCTCGGTATGATCTACAAAGAACAGGGACGCCTTGATGATTCCGTAAACGAGTTCAAACAAGCAACCCAGATCGATCCGCAGTACTCCGAGGCTTTTGCCGGTTTAGGTGTTGTAAAACTCCAACAAAGCAATTTGGTCGACGCAATGACTGCGTTCAAACAAGCAATTGCGCTTAACTCCGGCAATTCAACTGCTCACTACGGATTGGGCACCACTTATCTCAGGCAAGGTCAACTTGATGATGCAATCAAAGAGTTGAACACATCGCTGTATCAAAATCCAAACAGTGCACCGGCAAGATTGTCCATGGGACAAGCTTATACACAGCAAGGAAATACTGTCGCCGGCATAAAAGAGTTTCAGGAATCGATTCGAATCAAGCCTGAAAATCCAGATGCATACTTAGGTATCGCAGATATTCGCGAAGCACGCGGCGACCTCGAACATTCAATTGCCGATTTGCGCTCTGGTTTAGAAATGATGCCGACCAACGCTGTGCTTCATTCTCGTGTCGCAGACGAAAGTCTCAAGTTAGAAAAGCTGGATGACGCGATCAAAGAATATCGCACAGTACTCGATACTGATCCAAACAATTCAATGGCTGCAAAAGGACTGACGCGCGCGTATTACCTGAAGGCAAATAAAGAAGCCACGGGCGCTTTCTTTGTTTCAAACGAGTACGAGTCTGCAAAGAAGATGATCGATCAAGCTGTCAAAATGAATCCAAATGATATGGAGTTGCGTCTGGCTCAAGCAAAATTGCGTTCAATGTCAGGCGAGAAAGTAGACCTTGCGTCAATCGGCACTCCAACAAATAACGGCGAGCGCATTGCGTATGCAGAAGCTCTCCTTGCTCAGAACAAGTTTAAAGATGCCGACGCACAGCTCAATCAAGTAATAGGCAGCGCTACCGATGCAAAACAGACTTTTGCAGTTGCCGATTTAGCACTGATGATTAAGGACTTGCCAAATGCACAGGCTGCGTATAAGAAGGCTGGCTCCTATCCTGGTGGCGAAGAAAGATCGAAACGCGGTTTGGATTTGGTCTCTAAAGCCCAAGATGCTGCTAAGCAAGACCTTACCCTGGCTGATGATTTGTCTCGTAAGAAGCAATTAGCTAGTGCCATTGATAAGTATCATTCATCCATTTATGGCAATCCGAAAATTGCCGCTTCCAGACTTGGTATTGGACAGACGCTAGAAAAATTGTCACCACCCGCGTCTAAAGATTTGCGCGAAGCTATTGTTCAATATCGCGCTTATATTGCGCTCTCTCCCGATTTGCCGCCTAAAGAGCTGGAAAAATTGAACAAGAAAATCACCTCGCTAGAAAACAAAGCCTACAAGCTTGAGTTGAAAGAAAAGCAAGGAAAGTAATTATCAGAGAGCGTCGGGAAATATCCCGGCGCTTTTCTTTTGCCTGGCCTGGAGACATCGTTTTGAGCATCGGATTGTCGATATGGCATAAGCTGCTCTTGCTCGTTCTGATACCACTATTGTTCGAAATTTCTTTCGTTGTTTTGTTGGCCGGGCTCTTGCACTATGCTGAACAGGAGAGCGATCAGTACGAACAGTCTAAAGATGTGCTCCTGCAGTTCAATCTTGCTCAGACTGCCGTCATGCGCACCATGAGTAGTATCGTGATGGGCGGCAGTCATGATCCTAATAGGTTCGGCAGTGTAGACGCTACCGTTGTGGAAGTGCGCAAGGCCGTTGCCATCATGTATAAGACGAGTAAATTGCGCCCCGAGCTGAGAGAAGCAATAGCGCCAGCTCCAGAACTATTCGAAGCCGCCATCAAGATGGTTGAGAGAGGCAAGCAAGACTTTCTCAGTGGGCAGCCATCCGAAGTTCAATTGGTGCGCATGCGCAAAGCGGGGTTGCCTTTATCGCTTGATTTTGAGCAACTATCAAAGAATCTGCTCGCTGCTGAGTCGGAGATGAAGTCAGTTGCTCCCAAAGAGCAAGAAAGAATCAGAGACTCAGTATTCTGGCTTCTCGTTCTCGGAACCGTGATCAGCATAGCTATTTCCATTGGTGCTGCCTGGTTTTTCTTGAATGATATTTTGAAACGACTGGGAGTGATTGAAGAGAATGCGCGTTTGTTAGCGATGCGCTCGCCCCTAAAAAATTTCCCTATGGGCGATGACGAGATTGCCAGTCTAGACACAGCCTTGAAACAAGCTGAGTGTGTGCTTGACGATGCAAGAAGAAAAGAATTGGCAATTCTAGACGTGGCCACTGATGTAATTTGTTCCGCCGATAAAAGATTTAGGGTCACCGCCGCTGGTGCCGCCTCGCTTCAAGCCTGGGGCTATCCGACCGAAGAATTATTAGGACGCTCTATTCTTTCTTTGCAAACAAAGGAGAGTGAGCCGGCTTTTCGTGCTGCTCTTGAAGAGATTGCACGCTCGAAGCAGAGTGCGGAGTTCGAATCACAGTTGGTTTCCGATGGCGGATTAGTTAAGGATTTTCTTTGGAAAGTAAACTGGTCACCCGATAACCAATCGTTCTATTGCGTCGCTCATGATATTAGCGAGAGACGCGCCGCAGATCGCATGAAGCAACGTTTCATAGCCATTGTTAGCCATGACTTACGCACACCTCTGTCCTCGATCTCAGCAACACTCTCGGTGCTTCTTGCTGGAGCCGGCGGTCTTTCTGAACAGGCACAATCAATTCTGCGCAAAGCTGAAGCAAGCCTCGAGCGATTGATGGATTTGATTCGGGATTTGTTGGATTTGGAAAAATTGGAGGCTGGCAAAGTAGTTCTTGATCTTGGCGCAGTAAGCGCATTGGACGTGTGTGTAGCCGCTTGCGATTCAGTTGAGTTCCTGGCTCAATCGCTCGGTGTAAAAATTGTTCGTTCAAATAAAGACGCCGCTTTGCTGGGTGACGAACGGCGACTGGTTCGAGTTTTAATAAACCTGATTTCAAACGCGATCAAATTTTCCCCGCGTGGATCCTCTGTCACTGTGTTGATCGAAAACCTAGGCGCTGTCAGCGAAATTAGTGTCAGCGATCAAGGTCCTGGAATTCCTCCTGAGGATCAGGAGCTGATATTTGAGAAGTTCCGACAATCAAAATCCGCGAACACCGCCGCTGTAAAGGGAACTGGTTTAGGACTGGCAATTGCTAAATTGATCGCTGAAGGACATAACGGCGAAATAGGCGTGCAAAGCGCAGTAGGAAAAGGCAGCCGATTTTATATTCGCATTCCGAATTATGATCAGGGAGAGCCTGAATGAAATTGGCTACTAAAGGAATATTGCTGGTCAGTGTGCCAGTTGTTATGCAAGTGATCTTAATAGTCACGCTGTCGATGCTGCTCTGGCAAGCACACAATCTTGCTCTTCAAGAAGCCAGCGCCAAGGATATTATCGCTGATTGCAATTTGCTAACTCAAAATGCATTCCAACTGGTCAAGCATGTTTACGGAATAGATGGTGATTCGACTCCTTTATCTAATGATGACATCACGCTGCTTCAGAGAAATGTGACAGAGCTGAAGCAAAAGCTAGGCGCTGAGAAAGATCAAACAGCAGCTATGGAGCAGTTGACAAAGCTCAGCACTACCTTCATTCCTCTTTTATACGCAGCCAGAGATCACAAACTTGAAAGCCAAGGCAGTAAATTTCGTTCTGAGAAATATTTGTTTAGAGCCCTCGATCAAACATACTCTAGCATCGGCTCAGTTATTGCATCAGTAAATACTATGCACCGCAATGATCCAGAAGAGAGGGCTAGAGCTGCGGAGGCAATCAAATATTCTTTAATCGGTTTCGTTATCGTCAGCATAATCTTGACTTTGGCACTGGCCTATTTCGCTTCCATTAGTATTCGCAAACCGCTTGAATTAATGGCTAAAAACGCGGCTAATATTTCCAAACGAATTGCCCTTGAGCCGGCAATCGACGGACGTGACGAACTAGCCGATTTGGATAATTTGTTGCATCAGGTTGACGAATCAATTGATGTAGCCCTTACAAGCGAACGTAATCTGATTAGCTACGCCGGTGATCTTGTTTGCTCGATTGATCAACATGGAATTTTTAGAAGCGCAAATCCTTTCGCTAGCTCATTGCTTGGTTACCATCCCGAGGATCTGATCGGTTCTTCAGTTCTCGATGTAGTTCTTTCGGATGATTGCGATAAAGTCGATAGGCTGATTACCGCGCGCAATCAAAATGGTGGCACAACTACATTAGAAGTGCGCATGCAATCAAGCACGCAACTCGTGATCGAAACCTCTTGGTCAGCTATTTGGTCCGAGCGCGACAACAGCTTGTTTTGCGTCATTCACGATATTACAGAGCGCAAGCATCTGGAACGTCTGAAACAAGATTTTATTGCCATGATTTCTCACGATCTGCGCACTCCACTCATGTCCGTAAACAGTTCGATCGATCTTGTTCAAAGTGGCGCCACGGGTCCTCTTCAACCACAGACTGAACGCCAGTTGAATAGTGCCAGCCGTAGTGCAGAGCACCTAATTGATTTAGTCAATGATTTGCTCGATTTTGAAAAATTGGAAGCCGGAAGAATGGACTTTGACCTGACAGCTGTGTCATTCAATGAGGTTTTCGATGAAGCCGTACAATTAGTAAAAGCACTGAGTGACGAGCGCCAGGTTCAGATCCAAATCCCCGATCAGACAGTTCTAGTTATTGGTGATCATCGAAAATTAGTGCAGGTTGTCGTCAACCTACTTTCAAACGCTCTGAAACACTCGCCTAACAACAGCTTGATTAGACTGGAGAGTGTGAAAGTTGAAGATCTGGTGGAAATTTCAGTGCATGATCAAGGTCCAGGTATACCAGATGAATACGCCGAATCAATTTTTGCGCCGTTTGAGCAAATCACTGATCGACCCACAGCGGCACTGGGAACTGGTTTAGGACTAGCAATATGCAAGCTGATTATCGAAGGACAGGGAGGCGAAATTGGCGTCAGGCGATCGAGCCTGCTCAATGGCAGTGCGTTTTGGTTTACAGTTAAAGCGCGGTGAGTGACGTCTCCTGCTAGAATTGCCTAGCGAAGCGCCTGTTGCGAGATTTCGGAGATTTGTTAGCTTGCACCTAAAATTATCAGTCTGGCATAAGTTGCTTCTACTGGTTTTGATTCCGCTTGTATTTGAAATTATTTTCGTTGCATCACTCGCGTTGCTCCTGGGTTACGCGGAAGAGCAGGCGGACCAGTATGAGAAATCCAAAGAGGTTCTCTTGCGATTTCACATGGCGCAAGCTGCGCTTCTGCGCAGCATGACCAAGGTCGTTTCGAGTTTTAATGAAGGTTCTAGCCAAATCGGTGTTGAATTTGATCGCGCAATTGCATCGATTCGTGAAAGCCGAAACATGATTGCTAGCACAATCGACATTAGACCAGAGCTTGCAGACGCAGTTGCTCCAATACCAAAATTGCTTGATCGTGCTATTTCGATGAGTGCCGAAGGTAAAGCAATAATTACTAATCCTAACGTAGAGTACCGTAAGCGTCCCAAATTTATGCGCGAGGCTGCGTTGCCGCTGCTTTTTGAATTTCAACCGATCGCCAATCATTTGATGCGTGCTGAAGACGATATGCGTGCGGTTGCTCCGCGCGAGCTGGAGTTGATTCGTCTTGCGGTGATTGTCATTTTGGTAGTTGGAATATTGTTCAGCATAATTATCTCTATAGTTGCGGCAAGGATCTTTTCGAGAAATGTTTTGAGGCGTCTGCAGGTGATTGAGGAAAACGCGCAGCTCCTCGCTATGCGGGCACCATTTAAAGAAACTTCAATTGAATACGATGAAATCGGAAAATTAACACAGGCATTGGAAGATGCCAACTATGTTCTTGCTGAGACTCGGAGAAAGGAGTTGACTATTCTAGATGTGGCAGCTGACGTCATTTGCTCTTTGGATAAACGACTGCGATTCACCGCAGTTGGTGCTGCTTCCTTTCCTTCGTGGGGGTATGAGCCGGACGAATTGCTGGCGGAGTCGCTGTTCTCATTACACGAAGCAGAGAACGAACAGTCAATTCGTGCTGCTTTTGAAGCAATTGCTCAATCCGGAACTGATGCGGAGTTTGACAGTCAATTGATTTGTAAGAATGGCAGTTTTAAAGATATTCTTTGGAAAGTAAATTGGGCTCGATCCGGTCAGTCTTTTTATTGTGTTGCGCATGACATAAGTGAAAGAAAAGCCGCAGAGAGAATGAAGCAGCGATTCATTGCAATAGCTAGCCACGATCTAAGAACTCCGCTTTCTTCGATCTCGGCAACGCTCTCCGTTTTGACGGCTGGCGGAAAAGGAGACCTGCCTGCGAATACTAAGCAGGTCTTGCAGAAAGCAGACAATAGTCTTGAGAGATTGATGGACTTGATCAGAGATCTTCTAGACCTTGAAAAGCTGGAAGCCGGGAAGGTTGTGATCAGTATGAGTGTCGTAAGCGCGATGGATGTTTGCTCGGCCGCTTGTGACTCGTTAGAATTTCTCGCTAAGTCGCTTGGTGTACAGGTCGCTAGACCATTTGGGGATGCTGCTTTATATGCAGATGAGCGCGGCCTGGTTCGAGTAGTGATCAACTTGCTATCCAATGCCATCAAGTTCTCACCGCGTGGCTCAACTGTAAAGTTGACAATTGAAAACTTGGGTGCGATGACGGAAATAAGTGTCATAGATCGAGGTCCCGGTATTCCAGAAGAAGATCGAGAACTTATTTTCGAGAAATTCAGGCAATCAAAGTCGACCAACAGCACTGCCGTTAAGGGTACTGGATTGGGTTTGGCAATTTCCAAATTAATTGCTCAGGCTCATGGCGGATCTATCGGTGTTGATAGTGTTGAGGGGCAGGGCAGTCGCTTTTACATTCGCATTCCTAACTTTTTAGACGAAGAGGAAGAGCCGTGAAGCTGTCGACAAAAGGACTGTTAGTAGTAAGTTTCCCTCTGATTTTTCAGCTGATTATTGTCTCTGTATTAGCGGTGCTTCTTTGGCAGGCACAAAATCTGGCTGCCAGAGAAGCCAGAGCGAAAGACATCATTGCTGAGTGTAATCGTGTAGCCACCAATATTGGTTCGACGATGCAATCTGTATTTTCATCCAATAGCCAACCTGGTTCTCTAACACGCCCATTGGAACAATCTGATTTCGATTTTATTCGAACCAGCGTCCAGGCTTTGCAACAAAAATTGTTGGATCAACCGGAAGAAGCCAAAAATGTACAACGTCTTTCTCAATTTACCGAAAAATTCATTCGCCAATTAAAGGCGGCAAAGGACGCTGGCGACCCTGCGAAGACAGATCTTCACGCAAGCCAAGACCTCCTGCAACTGAAACTGTTTATTACTGGAGGTCATCTATTCGACATATTCAATAACATGATTGCAATCGAAAACCAAACACATCCTGAACAACCGAAGCAACGAGAACAAGGGCGCTTAGTGATTCGCCTTTGGCTGCTTGCAGCTGTTGGATTTAGTGCACTCGCCGCTCTCGGTTTGGCCTATTTCAGTTCGATGACGATTAGAAAACCATTGGAGCGAATGGTTAAAAATGCGCAGCGCATCTCTCAACGACAAGAACTTGAGCCGCTGATGGATGGCAATGATGAGTTGGCCAATCTCGATCGAGTTTTACATTCTGTCAACTTGGCGATCGAGGAAGCTTTGACCAGCGAAAGAAACTTGATCAGCTATGCCGCGGATTTGGTTTTTTCAATCGATCGGAGTGGCATTTTTCAAAGCGTGAATCCATATTCCAAGACGATGCTTGGTTTCGAGCATGAACAGTTGATTGGCACTTCGGTTTTACTGTTGATTCCTAAAGAGGATCGCGAGACGGCTACTCAATATTTCAGCAGTTACGACAAAGAGAATGAGACGCTTTCTTTCGAAATCAAGATGCAAAAAAGAGATCAGGAAGTGATCGACACGTCTTGGTCTGCGATCTGGTCACAACGAGAAGATAGTTTTTTCTGCGTTGCACACGATGTGACTGAGCGCAAGCATGTTGAGCGTTTGAAACAAGATTTCATTGCCATGATCAGCCACGATCTGCGCACTCCGCTAATGTCAGTTTTGAGTTCTATAAACTTGGTGCAAAGTGGAGCCACGGGTGAGATCAGCGCGCCCGTAGAAAGTGAGTTGAACAGTGCTGAACGAAGTGTGGATCACCTGATTGAACTTGTGAATGACTTGCTCGATTTTGAAAAACTTGAAGCGGGAAGAATGGATTTCGACATCGTTCCTATTCAAATCAGCGAGGTCGTGAACGAGTCTGTGCGAATGGTTCGAGCGCTAAGCGATCAGAGAAAAGTCACCATTGAGTCTTCGATCAAGGATTTCGCAGTCGCAGGTGATCAACGTAAATTGATTCAAGTATTGGTGAATCTACTTTCAAATGCACTCAAGCACTCGCCCGAAGGTGGACTGATTAAAGTCCAAACAAGCTTGGTCGATAAAATGTTAGAACTCTCTGTCCATGATCAGGGACCAGGTGTGCCCGATCAATTTGTCGACAAAATCTTTGCTCCATTTGAACAAATTTCTGATCGCTCCACAGCAGCCTTGGGAACTGGACTTGGGCTTGCCATCTGCAAGCTGCTTGTCGAAGGACATGGTGGCGAAATTGGCGTTAGGTCATCCCGTCTTCTGAATGGAAGTGCTTTTTGGTTCACGGTTGAAGCGACATGAAGTGACAGCAACGCGTGGCACCTGCATCGCTGCTAAAATACAAGCGAAGTGTCTTTAGCGAGATTTCGGAGATTCTAAGCTTGCGCCTAAAATTGTCAGTTTGGCACAAACTGCTCTTGCTCGTTTTGGTTCCACTTGTATTTGAACTCATCTTTGTTTCATCGTTAGCTTTGCTGCTGGGTTACGCCGAGGAGCAGACGGATAAGTATGAGAAATCAAAAGAGGTCGTGCTTCGATTTCATAAAGCTCAGGGTGCGCTTCTTCACAGTCTTCTTGCTGTAGCTTCCAGTCTCACTCAAGGTACTGCGGACTTAAAGACTGAACTCGACCACGCTGTTACAGCTATGCGCGACAGTCGCGACATGATCGCCGGCTCAGCTCAAATTAGACCGGAGCTGGCAGAGGCGATTGCTCCGATTCCTAGGATCCTTAATCGCGGCATCGATTTGATTATTGAAGGAAAGGAAATATTTACCAACCCTAACGTACCTTATCAAAAACGCCCCGCGTATATGCGCGCCAACTTGTTACCGTTGCTTATTGAATTTCAGCCGGTCGGCGTTAGATTGATCCATTCTGAAGATGACATGCGGCTCATCGCGCCCCGGCAATTGGAATTGATTCGTGAGGCGATCATTGCCATTTTGGTTGTTGGAATATTGTTCAGCGCAATTATCTCCTTTGTGGCTGCTAAGGTCTTTTCGGAAAATATATTGAAACGGTTGCAGCTCATTGAGGAGAACGCTCAATTTTTAGCCATGAGAGCCTCGTTCAAGACTATGTCTCCAGGCGATGATGAGATTGGTGAGGTGGCTCTGGCCCTTGAAAAAGCCAATCATGTTCTGACTGAAACTCGGAGAAAAGAATTGGCGATTCTAGACGTGGCAACTGACGTAATTTGTTCTCTTGATAAACGCTATCGATTCACGGCGCTTGGTGCGGCGGCATTGCCTTCTTGGGGATATGAAGCGGACGATTTGCTCGGTGAATCTTTTATCTCGCTGCAAGTAAAAGAGAACGAACAGGCTATTCGCGCAGCTCTTGAGTCAATAGCTCAAACCAACGTTGATGCGGCTTTTGACAGTCAATTGATTTGCAAGGATGGTGCTATCAAAGACATTCTCTGGAAAGGCAGTTGGGTCAGATCAACACAGACGTTTTATTGCGTTGCGCACGATATAAGTGAGAGACGAGCCGCAGAAAGAATGAAGCAACGCTTCATTTCAATAGCTAGCCATGATTTGCGAACTCCCCTTTCCTCTATCTCAGCGACATTGTCAGTGCTTACGGCTGGCGGAAAGGGAGAACTGCCTGCTAAGGCTCTTCAGGTTTTGGAAAAAGCTGATGGTAGTCTCGAAAGATTGATGGATCTAATTAGAGACCTGCTGGATCTGGAAAAGCTGGAAGCTGGCAAAGTCGTCATGGACCTGGGCGTGGTCAGCGCAATGGATGTCTGTTCCGCAGCCTGTGACTCGCTTGAGTTTTTGGCCCAATCGCTAGGAGTACAGATCCGCAGACCTTTTGGTGACGCGGCTTTGTATGCAAATGAACGAAGCCTCGTGCGTGTTGTGATCAACTTGTTGTCAAACGCCATTAAATTCTCACCGCGTGGTTCCGTTGTTAGCTTGGAATTAAAGAACCTGGGCTCGATCACAGAGATCAGCATTATCGACCAGGGCCCTGGTATTGCTGCAGAAGAGAGAGAGCTTATTTTCGAAAAGTTCAGGCAATCCAAATCGAAGCACAGCACCACAGTCAAAGGCACAGGATTAGGTTTGGCAATTTCCAAACTGATTGCTGAGGCGCATGGTGGAACGATCGGAGTTGATAGTGTTGAGGGGCAAGGCAGCCGCTTTTACATTCAAATCCCTAACTTCCAAGATGAAGAAGGCGAGCGATGAAATTAGCAACAAAAGGATTGCTAGTCGTCAGCTTTCCCCTGATTTTTCAATTGATCATTGTTATTGTTCTAGCTTTGCTTCTCTGGCACGTTCAACAGCTGGCTGCCAAAGAAGCTAGGGCACAAGATGTGATCTCGGAATGCAATCGATTGTCTGCCAACATGGGCACCTTAATGCAGTCAGTATTTGCATCAGACAGGGCTTCAGGAATTCTTCCCAGGCCGTTAACCCAATCCGATTTGGATTACGTAAGATCGAGCGTTCGGGCTCTCCAACAGCGTTTGGTTGACGAACCGTTGGAAGCTAAAAATGTGCAACGCCTTTCGCGATTTGCTGAAAAATTCGTTCAGCAACTGCAGGTGGCTAAAGCTGAAGATCCGCACAATATCTTAGGACCGAAAGATCTTCTCGAGCTGAAACTATTTGTGACTACACAACATTTATTCGACATCTTCAATAACATGATCGAAATTGAAAACCAAACTCAGCCGAAGCAACCGGAGCTGAGGGAGAAAGCGCGTCAATTGATTCGCTTATGGTTGCTTGCCGCTGTTGTGGTTAGCTCACTCGCCGCTCTGGCACTAGCTTATTTTAGTTCGATGACGATAAGCAAACCGCTTCAGCGCATGGTGAAAAACGCGCTAAGTATCTCTAAGCGACAACCGCTCGAACCCGAGATGATTGGCAATGATGAGCTTGCTAATCTCGATCGGCTTTTGCACACGGTCAATGATGCAATCGAGCAAGCTCTGATCAACGAAAGAAACTTGATCAATTACGCTGCCGATTTGGTTTTTTCGATTGATAAGAATGGCGTTTTTAAAAGCGTCAACCCATACTCGGCGACATTACTTGGGGTTGATCATGAAAAATTGATCGGCACTTCCGTTTTACTCTTAATTTCAAAAGAGAATCGCGATCAGGTCAATCAGTATTTCAGCAATTATTACCAATACAAAGAAGGCCAGACTCTTTCTTTTGAAGTCAGGATGCAGTCAAAAGACCTCGAAGCAATCGACACATCCTGGTCGGCGATCTGGTCACAACGAGAAAAAAGTTTCTTCTGCGTGGCACACGACATCACAGAGCGCAAGCATGTTGAGCGTTTGAAACAAGATTTTATTGCCATGATCAGCCACGATTTGCGCACGCCGTTGATGTCTGTTTTGAGTTCCATCAACTTAGTCCAAAGTGGTGCAGCGGGACAAATAAGCGCGCCCGTAGAAAGCGAATTGAACGGTGCTGAGCGAAGTGTGGATCACCTGATTGAACTTGTGAATGATTTGCTTGATTTTGAAAAACTCGAAGCAGGAAGAATGGATTTCGACATGGTTCCGACTCAAATCAGCGAGATTGTGAACGAATCTGTACGAATGGTTCAAGCGCTTAGCGATCAAAGACACATCACGATCGAGTCTCCGGTCAACGATTTCACAGTCGTCGGCGACCAACGTAAATTGATTCAAGTGCTGGTTAATCTGCTGTCAAACGCACTCAAGCACTCGCCTGAAGGCGGAGTGATCAAGGTTCAAACACGTTTAGTGAATGGCATGGTGGAACTTGCGATTCACGATCAAGGACCAGGTGTTCCCTACGAATTTGCCGAAAAAATCTTCGCGCCATTCGAGCAAATCTCACACCGCTCTTCAGCGGCGCTGGGAACAGGACTGGGACTTGCCATCTGCAAGTTGATTGTCGAAGGTCATGGTGGCACGATTGCCGTCAGGCACTCAGATGTTTTGGTCGGTAGCGCTTTCTGGTTCACCTTGCCGCCGGTTCCCGGCAATAGAACAGGTGTAGTGTAGACAAATGCTGGATTGCAAATAGTAGGCGACTTGAAAGGCTGGGTGCTGGTAGAATTACCGCTGTGGCAGACTGGGAAAAAAGAAAAATAGCGATCATGGGGTTGGGCAGAAGCGGCATCGCAACTGCCAAGTATTTGGCTGGACTGGGCGCAAGTGTGCTTCTTTCGGAAGCTGAAGAAACACCCGAGAAATTGCAGAAAGCAAAGAGTTTGAAGGCTCTTGGTGTGCGAGTCGAGTTTGGTAAACCCACTGACGAACTGGCTACCTTCGGTGAATTCATCGTTACCAGCCCGGGCATCAAACCAGATCATGAGATTTTTCAACGCGCCAAACAACTTGGCAAGGAAGTAATCTCAGATGTCGAGCTCGCTTATCGCGAAACGCGTGTGCCGATCATCGCAATCACGGGCACCAACGGCAAATCAACTACAACTGCGATGATTAGTCACATTCTGGAGAAGAGCGGCAGAGTGGCTCCGGCCTGCGGCAATATAGGCAATCCCGTTCTAGATCAGTTGGAACGACGCCCAGATTTTCTGGTTATGGAAGTGAGTTCGTATCAACTGCATTACTGCAAAAACTTTGCACCCTACATCGGTGTTTGGCTAAACTTGACGCCTGACCATCTCGATTGGCACGGTACTCTCGATGAATATATAAAAGATAAGCGCAAGCTATTTACCAATCAAAGACCTGACCAATACTCAGTTTTGAACATGGATGATCCAATTGTTGCGGCCACTCCTGGTCGTTCTGAAATCTTTCCTTTTAGTGCCTCGACTGAGCTCGACAACGCCGTGCAAGGCGCTTTCATGAAAGACGGTTATTTGGCTTACAGAATTGGTGGTCGCACCCGGCTCGTTTGTCACCAATCCGAATTGCAAATTCTTGGCCAGCACAATCTTGAAAATGCTCTTGCTGCGGTGAGCGTTTGCGCAGTTATTGGCGTTGAGCAATCCGAGATCGAGCTGTACTTGAAAGAGTTCACCGGGCTTGAGCATCGGCTCGAGTATGTAGCCACCATAAATGGTGTGAAATACTACAACGATTCAAAAGCGACAAACACTGATTCTGCCATCAAAGCGCTTCAGGCTTTCCCCTCCGATAAAGTCGTTCTAATCGCTGGGGGACGGGATAAGGGAACGCCACTTGGTGATTTTGTTC
>PLXC01000109.1 GCA_003151275.1 Candidatus Melainabacteria bacterium | reverse complement strand
GGAACGCCACTTGGTGATTTTGTTCATTCTGTGAGAAATCACGCTGCGGCTGTTATTCTCATAGGTGAAGCCAAGGAGCGCTTCGCGAACGCGTTAACAGAAGGAGGAGTCGAAAACATATATCCGGTCGATAGTCTGGAAGAGGCTATAGATGTGGGTGGAAAGCTGAATCTTGGACCGGTGCTATTGTCACCCGCTTGTGCAAGCTTTGATATGTTTAAGGACTTCGAGGATAGAGGCCGTGTCTTCAAAGATATTGTCCGTTCAAGACTCGAAAAGGTGGCGCCGTCAAAGTAGCAACGCTACGGTCAGACGGAATCAAACACCAACCGAAACTTCTGAACCAGAGTTCAGAGGACTTCCGAACCGGGCCATATTAAGCCTTGTCTTAACCTTGTGCGGATTCGGCTTAATGGCTGTTTACAGTGCCTCAGCTCCAGAATCATTGCAGAGTTTTCATGATTCAACGGTGTTTTTGCGGCGTCAAGCAATCGCCTGCTTGATTGGGCTTTTTGTGATGTTCAGCATCAGTCGGTATGACTATCGCAAACTGAAAAAGTGGTCCTGGCCGTTTGCTCTAGTTTCCTTGTCATTGCTTGCACTGACTTTAGTGCCTGGCTTGTCTGTGACGACAATGGGCTCTTCCCGATGGCTCGCTGTTGGTCCCCTGCAATTCCAACCATCGGAATTTTGCAAAGTGGCTGCAATCATTTTGCTGGCAGCAGGTCTGTCAAAACATTTCTGGTGGCACAAACAAATTTTCATTCGTATCGCCGTCACTCTTGTGATGGCAGTAATCATTGTCAAACAGCCGGATCTTGGCAGCGCATTGATGATCATCGGCAGCGTTTTTGCACTTCTCTTTGTCTCAGGAATCAACACAATGTTGGTTTCGATTTTCGTTGTTGGCGGTGGAATTTATATCTGGCATCACATCCAAAAGACGCCTTACCAAATGGCTCGAATTCAAAGTTGGTTGAATCCTTACCTCTCGCCCCAAAAAGACGGTTGGAATATTATCCAAGCTCAACTTGCGATCGGTTCAGGCGGACTCCTGGGTGTTGGTTTTGGACGCTCTTTGCAGAAGTTGTATTACTTGCCCGTTCAGCACGCTGACTTTATCTTCGCGGTCATAGCCGAAGAATTCGGTTTGCTCGGTTGTCTTGTTTTGTTGACGCTCTTTGGCTTGTTTGGCTATTACGGTTTCAAGACGGCGATGGACGCTCGCACCTTGTTTGGAAGACTTTTGGCCATCGGCATTACCAGTTCGATTTGCCTGCAAGCTGTGGTGAACGTAATGGTTACAACAGGACTTTTGCCAGTCACTGGTATCACGCTTCCGTTTATCAGTTATGGTGGCACTTCGCTCGTCATAACCCTAACTATGGTGGGCATCCTTCTCTCGGTATCTCGAGATACTGGGCAACTTACTGAAGAAGACGACTTTGGTGAGCCGCCCGCAGAGCCGGCGCAGTAAAATCGTGCAGCTAGGATAACTCATGGTCAAACATCGCATCGTATTGACTGGCGGCGGCACCGGAGGTCATGTCTACCCAGCTCTCTCAGTCGCGGAGCAACTAAAGGAAGATCCCGATGTCGAAGCCATCCTTTATATAGGGGCGCGAGATCATCTTGAGCAACGTCTTGCTGCTGAGCGAAACATCGAGTTTATCGGGCTTTCGGTCGGTGGAATGCCCAGAAAATTGTCTTTGAAAATGTTGGCATGGCCTTTTCAAATGCTTTCGGCAACCATGCGCGCCCAGAAAATCTTGATGAACTTTAAACCGACGGCTGTGCTCGGAACCGGTGGCTATGCATCAGCACCACCACTGGCTGCGGCCTGGCTTTCTTCCATTCCATACGCTATTCATGAACCAGATGCGCACCCTGGGCTCGTCAATCGTGTTTTCGGCAGCAATGCAAAACTGGTTTCACTCGGTATGGAAGGAGCAGCTGATCAGTTCCATCCCCAAAACGGCCAGGTTGTTCCAAACGGAAATCCAGTCGGCAAGAATTTTGTCTCACCGATGGGGAGGGACGCTGCTTGCGCCGTTTTTGGGCTGCGACCAGAATCAACAACGGTTTTGATCACGGGCGGCTCACAGGGCGCACAGGCAATCAATGAAACCGTTCTCGAATCATTGCCACGGCTTTTAGAGTTGGATCCGCCGATTCAAATCATCCATCAAGTTGGCGAGAAGAATTTTGCAAGCTTCGAGCAAAGACTTGATGCGACTACCTTAGGCAATCCGCGCTATCATCTGCGTCCATATTTCGATGACCTGTCGATTGCTTACGCTGTCAGTGACCTGACAGTGTGTCGAGCTGGGGCAATGACGATTTCAGAATTGGCTGTCACAGGAACCCCTGCGATTTTTATTCCTTATCCTTTCGCCGCTCAAGATCATCAAACCTTCAACGCGAAGTTTGTGGAATCGAAAGGTGCCGCACGCGTCTTAACGCAGTCCAACTTGAATGTTGAAAGCTTTATCGGTCTTCTTAAAGAGATCTTGTTCGACCACGAAAAGTTATATGCCATGCGCCTTGCCATGAAAGAGCTTGGCAAACCTAATGCGGCCGCTGATCTAGCTGCAAATGTAAAAAAGTTGAGTACAACGTATCAGCAAAGGAATACGCCGCTGTGAACCGTTTAACTAAATCTAAAGGGATGATTGGACTAAATCGATAGGGTCGGCGTAATGGATTGAATGGCGAGACTTTGCGCCGCGGCTGCGACCATCGGAATTCTAGCCTTCAACTCAATATCGCTTGCGCTAGCTTCTATCTGTCCGATCAACCGAACCGGTTCTGTATCAGCGCCGTGCAGGCGTGTGACGATTTCCTTCAAGTCCGCAATTGCACTCTTGAGAGTGATTTGATTGGGAAAGGTCATAAGTCGGGCAGCTTGCTGCATAGACAATCCTCGGATATCTTTCCGTACCGTTTTCTGTGAGGGGTTAGACAGTGCAAAGAACAGAGTCATTCATGTCGGCATCTTGCGGAGTCGGACAGCTAGTTGCAAGACTCACTAATGTGCACAGGCCATTCTTCAGATTACCTTGTTGATGAGAGTCTAACACAGGGTTTTCGTAATGCAGCCCGCTCTATATAGGGATAACCTTAAAATTGTTGTCAAGAATTGTCCGCCCGCCCGGAATGAGCTTTTTCGCGCCTCTTGATATATGGAAAACTTATTCACATTAGTTATTCAGGTATTATCCTAGGGATAGCTAGGCAGCAAAGCTGCTCGGCCTGTATTCCTCACTTCACCCTTTTAAAGCGTGCCACCTTTAACTCCGGCATTAATTGAAATCATTTGGTGGCTGTCGTTCGCCACCATCTCTTTTTTACTTGCCTCTGGTTATTCGTGGCGGCGCGTGTCGTTGTATTTGCATGCGAAGCGAGCTCGACAAATCGCAGACTTAGAGCGCTATCGTAAACGACTGCAGATAGTCACTAGCGAGATGCTGTCGCAAGCTAACGAGTTGGATCAGAAAAGCAAGTACGTGTCCGGAGAGGTTTCCGACGCTTGGTCTAAAAACTTAGGACTCGCTTGTGATGAGCTTGTTAGACTCGGAGAAACACTGCCTTTGATCGAACAATTGTTGGAGCATAGAAACGTAAAAGAAAGTCGGGAAGGCATTTTGAGATCTTGTCGAATGGCGGCAAAAATCTCGCGCGAGCTGCATGATATTCGGCTCGACGAACCGAAACTTTTAGACGACAAAAATCGGACCAAGCGTAGTCCTGAATTTCAACAAAAAGAGCAGCATAAACAGAAGCCTAAAGATCAGAAAGACTAGCCGCTCTCCGAGCATACATAGTAAGCCTTTTGCATATGTGTTGCGCCACTACTTTTGGTGCGTAAGTTGTGGGCAAAATTTCGGCAAAGTTTAACCAAAGATCTTTGTCAAATCATATACATGACAACACTAAAACATCATAGAATTGAAGTATAGGTCTTCAACGAATTCGGTGACAACGGCGAAGTGTGCTGTCGCTCCCGCGTGCACGAGCATGTGGCTACGCCATTGTCGTGGTTTTCGCTGGGATCAATTTAGGATGGATTCAGGAGGACGGTCTTATGTCGAAGAAGAAGAAGGGAGCGAAAGCAGCAGCAGCAGGACAAGGAAGCCAAGCCCCAGAAGCAGCGGTTTGTGTCGAAGAGAAAGAAGAGTGTGCTTCAACCGCTGAATCTGCTAGCGAAGAAGCGGTGGAACCACAAGCGGATCAAGCAGAAGAAGTGAAAGATGATGCGGCACCAAGTGCGGAGTCGTGTTCAGGAGACGAAAAGGAAGAATGTAGCGAAACAGCAGAAGCTAAAGAAGACGAAGAGGACAAACCGGAAGCCGCTAATGCGGACGAACACGAAGCCGGTGACGCAGAAGCCGCACCGGCGGCTGAAGCAACAAGTGCAGATGAGAAAGAAGCTTGCGAACCATCCTCTTGTTCGGAAAGCGACACTCCTAAAGCTGATAGCGAAGATGATAAAGATGGAAGCGATACTGAACCAAGCGAAGCTGCTAGCGAGGCTGCACCTGCGATGCACGGAGTTGATGTTCCGGCAGAAGTTGTCGGTGGTGCTTTAACTGCAGACGAAGTTACCGAGGAAACCAAAGAAGAAGCCAAGGAAGAATCGACACCAGAAGCCAAAGAAGCTGCTAAACCTGAGGAAAATAAAGAAGAAGCGAAAGAAGCTGAAC
>PLXC01000189.1 GCA_003151275.1 Candidatus Melainabacteria bacterium | reverse complement strand
GTTGCCTGATATTAGTCCGTATCACGAGATGAGTAAATTCGTAGAATTCCCATTAGAACGGGAAAGCGACCGATTTTAGATTAACTTATTTGTTTAGGTGCCAAAAATGCGATCGCCCGCGTCGCCGAGTCCCGGCACGATATAGCCATGCTCATTTAAGTTGCTGTCGATCGAGGCGGTAGTGATCCGAACTTGAGGAAATTTATCATGCACGCGTTTGATGCCCTCAGGCGCGGCAACAAACGAGACTAAATGGATGGTTTGTACATTTAAATTGGTGAACAGTGAAATCGCCGCTACTGCCGAGCCACCGGTGGCCAGCATGGGATCGAGCACGTAGACCCGACTGCTTGGCGGCAGTGACTCGGGAAGCTTTGCGTAATAGGAAATCGCTTGTAGGGTGGCCTCATCTCGTCGCAGTCCCACATGGTAGATGCGTGCGCTTGGCATGAGTTCTTGCGCTGCTTCAGCCAGAATCAGACCGGCTCTAAGAACAGGAGCGAGAATCAAATAGTCAGTTAGCGCAATGCCTTTCGCTGCACCAACTGGTGTGGCAACACCTACTTCACGAGTGCTTAGTTCGGACATCGCTTCGTAAACCAGAAACTTGCTCAATTGCAGTGCTTTTTGGCGAAATTCACCAGTCGGTGTTTGGTAATCTCTAATGCGCGTCAGAAGTTGCTGAACGAGTGGATGACTTGCCACTTTGACCGACGTTTCAGTTTGAACCATTAATAGTGCTCCAAAAACCGCTCTGATATTTCCTCAGTGCCGCACCGCGGATAGCAGTTGCACTGCTTCTCGCCTCGCCCACTGATCAGCATCAAGTATATCGTCCAAATTAGGTTTCTCAACTGGCTTATGTCTTTCCAGCACACGTTCGATTTGTGCCGCCATATCGTAAAACTTGACAAATCCCTTCAAGAAGAAGTCCACCACTACTTCGTTAGCGGCGTTGAGCACGCACGGCAATGTGTTGTTCTCGGCGGCGATCCGTTGGGCGATTGCCAGGCATGGAAAACGTGTTATGTCAGGTTTTTCGAATGTTAGTTCATGCATCTCTAATAGATTGAGACGAGGTACTTTGTCTGAATGAACGCGATCAGGAAAAAACAAAGCATAGTGAATGGGCAAACGCATATCCGGCACGCCCATTTGCCCGACGATTGATCCGTCTACAAATTCAACGGCAGAGTGCAGAATTGATTGCGGGTGAATAACTACATTGATTGATGATGGATCGACGTCAAATAACCAGCGCGCCTCAATCACCTCTAAGCCTTTGTTCATCAGTGTTGAGGAGTCAATTGTAATCTTGGGACCCATAGCCCAGTTGGGATGTTTCAAGGCATCATCCACGGTGGCATTGCGGATCTGTTCGAGGGACCATGTTCTAAATGGTCCACCAGATGCGGTGAGCCATATTTTGGCAAGTTCTTTCTTGTAATCAGCGGCTTTCCTGCCACCTAGAGATTGAAAAATGGCCGAGTGTTCGCTGTCGACCGGCACAATTTGAGCGTTGAATTCACGGACCATAGGCATGATCGCTGCGCCGGCAGCGACCAAAGTTTCCTTGTTAGCCAGAGCGATTCGTTTCCCTCTGCGAATGGCTGCAGCTGTGGGTTTTAGCCCAAGAAAACCGACCACTCCGGTGACTACTGTTTCGACTTTACTGTGCGTCGCAACCGCTTCAAGTCCCTCATCACCGCAAAGAATTTCCAGGCGTTTGTGCTCGCCACCAAGTGTTTCGCGCAACAAAGCAATGTCCGCTTTCCCTGGTACCGACACTAATTCGGGACTGAACTTCCTGATTTGATTTGCCAATAGCTTGATGCTTTTGCTTCCGGCTGCAAGCGCAACAACGTTAATCGAATCTGGATGCGATTCAACAACATCCAGCGTTTGCGTGCCGATTGAACCGGTAGAACCCAATAAGCTGATGTGTTTCAAAGGTCCCTCATTTGCATCAAGGGACAATTTTACTTGTTCTGGCGATGAAATTTCAGCCTGGAGGAAGCGCCGGAGGTAATTCTATCTTCGGAAGTGCACCCGAGCTAATCAGGTTTCGTAGCACCGTCAGTCCCACTTCGCGGTGCCTGGCTTGATCGAGACTGCCGCCCCAGAAGCCGTAATAGTAGCCGGTCGAATTTGGATTGGAATAAATTTCATAAGGGTCAAGTGGCATGACAACGTTGCCGGGTGGGTTCATGTTGACGCGGCTGAGACCCGATCGGGAGTCGGTTTGCGCACCCTGCAGAAGTTGGATCGCCTGATCCAATTTTTTCAATGTATCAGGGTTGTTTAGGTTCGCTGTACCGTTCTGAAGAACCTGTTGCACAATCGGTTGCATCGCTTCGGCTGTGTAGACGTCAGCCAGGTAGATTTTGAAGTAAGGATTGTTCGATGTCTGAACTGACTTGGCTAGGCTATTCTCAAGAGTGCCTAGCGCCTGACTTGAGAGTCCTGACATGCGCGAGAAATAGGTCATCGCATCGGTGCGTCCAGTGAAACTTTGAAAGCCAGCGCCCTGTCCGCCACCTTGGCTGGCAGCAAACGCTTCATCAACTTTCAGCCGTTGGGCTTCCAAGTCGAAATTCTGTCCATTTACGTTTATAGCCTTGGCGAACGCCGGGTAGTAGTGCTTAACATTGCCGTCATTGCCGTTTTGCAACCAGAAGAAGTGTCCGTTCTGGTCGACCCAGTGCTTGAGTTGCACCCCTTGAGGAGTATCTATGTGGATGGCTTGGTAATTCGTAGCTTGAGCTAACAGCTTATCCATATTAGGATCGCCGTATTTCAATTCGAGAGTGCCATTGCGTACTGAATTTTGAACGGTCGCATCGTACGGCAGTTGTTGTTCGGGACGATAAATTGGGGGCGCTTCCAGACCGGTAGTGGGTCGCAGACCCGTGCCCAGATTGCGTAGATCGGGTTTCGTCCAGAGTGAGCCAAAGTCAGCGCCCGGCATAGGCGCGGGCGCCTGGCCCGGTCTATCCTTTAGCTGTAGAGAATCCCACTCGCCCATGACGCACCTTTTTAGTGACAAGACTGACTATCTTCAAAATCAAGGGCAGTGTCAATGTGAAATCTACGTAGCACTTCGCGGCAAGAAAAGTTCAACTTCAAGCTATCGACTTGGACTTCTAAGCTCTTTTGCGAGGGTTAATAATGCACGCCATGAAAGCGGCTGAAATTAAAACCAATCCCATAATCAGCGGAAATGCAGTCGGCTCTGTGAAATCTGCGAGCTGTAATCCTTTGCTAATGCTGCTTTGGCTGGGATCAGCGGGATTAACGTAGATGCTGAGTGGAGCACCCACGGCAAACGGAGTTGTGCTTCCATAAGCGATGCCGTGTCCTTGATACTGATGACTCGACTTTTCGTATTGGTAAGAAATATCCGGGACTGTATAAGAAGATTTTTTACTGTGACGTTCAATCAGAGAAACACTAGTGACCGTCGCTTGCGACTGTTCCCATGTTGAAGTTTTAATTGAGTTCCACATAGCGACGACGCCAACAATACACAGCACAACGCCGCTCATGCCTGCCATCAATAATCTTCTTGCTCGCATTGCACTAACGTACCTTCTGAATGTGACACCTACAACATACTTGTGGTAGGCATTCGTTGTCTAGTTCCGAGCTTGCTACCAAATTGTTATCCCAATCGAACATCTCGACTTAACACTATCATCTCCATTCAACACTTAGACAACTGTCGGACGGCGTCCAAACATTTGCTACGTTCGCGTGATAATGCAGCGTGAGGTTATTGGGCGAGGCTTTAATTTGAACACGCGAATTACTACGAATGCCAAGGATCATAGTCTGTTGACTCTTTCCATTTTGCTCAGCTTATTTTGCTTGCGAGTGATGGGACAACTTTTGGTGGCACTGTTTCATTTGCAGTTTTTGCCGCCTATGGAAAAATGGCATTCTAACCTGCTTCCCTACCCTCTACTCCTAGTCGGGCAGATGTTGATTATTTGGCTATTTGGACAAATCTGCTTAGACTTTTCACGCAAAAGTGGATATTTTTTCGAGCCGAAGAAAGCATTAGCGCTTCCTCTCTTGTGGTTTGGTGCCTGTTATTTCATTGTGATGATGATTCGATTCGCTATTTGCCTGAATCTCATCTTTCATGGGACATGGGTGAGTGGCTTAATCCCATCCTTTTTCCATCTTGTATTGGCTTCGTTTCTGCTTGTGTTGGGAAATCATCATCGCCGACTCTCCAACAAAAACTCAATTCCAAAAAAAACTCCTGGCCACAAGTCCGATCATTCCTTGCCGGTGTTGTCGTCATGAATATCCTTGAGCAGTACCAAGAAGCGAATCTCTCAACTGTCGTTCTTGTAAACGATCAGCATTCCGGTTTAAATGCGACGTTTGTTTCATCCGTATTAACTCCTCGAAACGAACGTGAACTTGTAGAGCTAGTGCAAGGTGCGCATCGCAGCAATCAGCAAATAGCCATCACAGGCGGTCGTCATGCAATGGGTGGGCAGCAATTTCTTAGCGGCGGATTGCTGATTGATATGACCTCCATGAATAACGTTATTCGCTTTGATAAAGAGAATGGACTCTTGGAAGTCGAGTCCGGAATAACGTGGCCCGAACTGATTTTTTTTCTGAAAGCTGGACAAGCAACCGGTGCGGTGCAGTGGACAATCGCCCAAAAACAAACAGGATGCGACCGGCTGTCCATCGGAGGTGCGCTTTCTTCGAACGTTCATGGCAGAGGTTTGACGAAAGCCCCAATTGTTTCGGATGTTGAGGAATTCACGATCGTATTGCATGATGGATCGGTGCAAAGATGCAATCGGAAAACTAATCGCGAATTATTCGGCTTAGCGATTGGTGGATATGGTCTATTCGGAATTATCAGCTCTGTGACATTGAGACTCGTTCCACTCGTCACTCTAAAGCGCACGGTTGAAACCTGTAGTTCGGCTGAGGCTGTTCAGCGACTTGAAGATCGACAAAAGAATGGTGCTACATATGGTGACTTCCAATTTGCAATCGATCACTCGTCGCCCGATTTTTTAATTTCTGGAATATTGAGCACTTACGCACCCGTCGAATCCAAGCTCGATAATTCTTGCAACAAGCTGCTCAAGGTTGAACAGTGGGAAGAGCTATTGTTCTTGGCTCATGCGGATAAAACGGCAGCATTTGAAGGATATAAGCGACACTATCTGTCGACCAACGGACAACTGTATTCTTCCGACACCTTTCAATTGGCTACCTATATAGATGGATATCACAAGAAGTTGGATGAGCGGCTTAGTAGCAGTTGTCCAGGTAGTGAAGCGATTACTGAATTGTACGTGCCACGTTCGATGCTCGGCTCATTTATGCGCCAGGCCGCCAGCCAATTACGGCGCGAACAAGCAAATGTAATTTACGGTACTGTTCGGCTAATCGAAGAAGAAAATGAGACGTTTTTGCCATGGGCATCACACTCATGGGCCTGCATAATTTTCAATCTTCATGTAGACCATAATCCCGAGGCGATTGCTGCTGTCAGTAAAACGTTCCGAAATTTGATTCAACTAGCAATTGATTGCGGTGGCAAATATTACCTCACGTATAATCGATTTGCATCGGCTTCGCAACTGCAGCAGTGCTATCCGGAGATTGCCGAGTTCGTACAACAAAAGCAGAAGTACGATCCCGAATCGCGATTTAAAAGTGATTGGTATGACTATGTCTTGGACTGTGTCACTACTCGTTCAGGCTCTCCTGCGACAAATTCAATTGATAGGTCTGTTGCAAAGATATCACCAGCAACGCCGAAGCAAGGAGATAGCGTAATCTGATGCTCATTTTTAGCGCTTTTAATTAGCAAGTCAGCAATCACATTTTGATTACTGAATCCTTGTAACTCAAGATCAGTTATTGTTCCCAGTTTCAGTGTGACAATGACGTTCTTCTCAAGCACATATTTGCCAGTCTCATCCGTATTCTCCGTCATGCGCCAAGTATGCAAAACGATTTTGGAGGATTTAGACCTACAAAGTTGTATTTCCAGAATTTCTGCATCGTGGAATGTTGGCCAGCTACCAAGCCATTCAATGAGGTCTTTCGCACCAGGCACATTTTGGAGAGTTAAAGACTCGTTTGCCAATTTGTTTTGCTCACGACTACGTACGTTTCTAAAATTGGAAATAGATGAATGGTGCAGAAGTGTCCGGCATGAACGCCAACATCGCTACTATGACGACGCAGCAGTAGATAGCTCTAACCCATGGCGGCGTGCGCTGCAGCAGTCCCTTTTCATTCATTTTGCTCCAAGGCAGATTCGCAATTAGCAAAATGAGAACCATGGTTAAGGTTATTGGAACTATGACCGGCAGATTCGATTTCAGCAGCACAAATTGATGCGCTTCCATTGATGTTGTCAGTGGTCTGAATAGCACCATCTTTTTCGCTACACCGAATGCGGTGCCGATATCTTGAATGCGGAAAAACACCCAGCCGACGCAGACAACGTTGAAGGTTAGAAAAATGGAAAACCATCGTCCAGCTGTAGTTTCCAAAGTTCTATCAATGATGTTGAATCGGAGCTTCAGCTCCTGAAACTCTCTGTGCATAATCAGAGCCAGTCCATGGTAGATACCCCAGGCAAGAAAATTCCATGAAGCACCATGCCAAAGTCCGCCTAATGCCATCGTCCAGAAGAGATTGATGTTGGTTCCCCAGCGTCCGTTGCGTGAGCCGCCTAGCGGGATGAAGAGATAGTCGCGCAGCCAGGTGGACAATGAAATATGCCAGCGGTGCCAGAAATCGCTTATGTTTTTGGCGATGTAAGGCATATTGAAATTGAGCGGGATGTGATAGCCGAAAAGCATTGACGAACCGCGGGCGATGTCAGTGTATCCAGAGAAGTCGAAGTAGATTTGAAAAGCAAAAGCATACGCGAGCAGCCACAACTCAGGAGCCCCGTAGACGGATGGATTTGCATATCCCATGCTGACTAGTATCGATAAATTATCGGCAAGCAATATCTTCTTTGCCAATCCAGTGACAATGACAGGCAGGGCCTCATCCAAATAACTGAGTTTAAATGGTTTGACTTCCTGCATCTGTGCAAGAAAATCAGGATATCTTTTGATCGGTCCAGCAATTTGAGTGGGGAAGAATGCCGCGAATAACGAGAACAAGACAAAGTCCTTGATTGGCTCTTTGCCTCGATACACTTCAAATAAGTAGTGGATAAATTCGAAGGTGAAGAAGGAAATTCCCAAGGGCAAGAGAATACCTAATGTGGCGTCGTGCTTTCCTAAAGCGAGAAGCGCATAGGTTCCATAACAAAAATTTGCATATTTGAAAATTGCCAAAAAGGAGAGGTTGAGTGCGATGCCTATGCCCAATACCAATTTTTTCTTGGTTGTGGCTCGATTTAGCACCTTGCCCATTATCCAAGTGCTGATCGTCATTGCGAATATAAGTAGCAAAAATATTGGCATCCAGCTGGCGTAAAAAACGTAGCTGGCTACTAGCAACATCGGCATGCGAAACTTCGGAGGTAGCAGCCAAAACAAAGCTACGACAATCGGCAAAAAAATTAGGTATTGCAAGCTGTTAAATAGCATTAGAACACCGCTGCCTTCTCGGTTTGAGCCACGGCTGGTCTTTGGATGTTATACGCCGTAGCAAACGTCTTGTCTTTCGCTAGGTAGTCAGACAGCATGTTGAAAAATTTCTTGCCACCATTCGCGTTCAAGTGAACACAATCATTGAAGTTCGTGTCGTTCTGAGCGAATGCTTCATTTTTGTCAAAGTCTACAAATTCGCACGAATAATGGTCGGCGATTTTTTTGACCACATTTTTGTACGCGGTGATCAGCTCGGGCTGAATAACATTGCGGTTTACATCAGGCAAGGGCATGTTCACGAGAAGAATGGGGATGCGATTATGTGCACATAGCTCCAAGAGACTTTCCAGGTAAGCTGACTGACTCTTGAGCCGTTCATAGTTTGGAGGATTGTAGCGTTGTCTGTAGATTTCGAGATCTTCTGCGATAACAATCTGATGCGTATGCGCGGGCACTGGCTTGTCCGATTTGGTGGCAACGGTTTCAGATAGAGTGGCGGGATGTTTTGAGAGTCTGCATGCCATTTGCAGAGAGGCGCTGCGTAAGGATTTCAACCACCGATTTGCCGTGACTTTGTGCGTATTGAGACAAAGTTCTGCATCTTCTGCTTTTAGTGTTTCAGGTAAAAACCTATTGGTGGAGCGGCAAAATGCCAGAACTTGTTGTGTTGGCGAATTTTCAACACTCGTGATATTGTCGGCGAAGTCCCTGGGTGCCATACCGTAGATGATGAAGCTCGGTTTTCTGCCTGCTTCCAGACATGCCTTGAGAATGGCATATTGATCGCACACCATCCCCGCGATCACTCCCACATTATCGACTGTAAGGTGTTTTCCGGTTCGTCTTTCCAGTTCGTCTTCAAAATACGTGCATCCATAACCGGTGCGGTTCATTGACTTTTCGATCAGCGCAGCGGGGCTGAGTACGAGAGATGAGCCCATGAGCAGGATTTCTGGTTTTGATTGCGAGGTCAGGAACTTTGGCACCGTCGGCGTAAACTGCACCATCCATGCCGGCAGCTCAAGATTAGCCAAGTCCGTATGGTCAGAGAATTTCTGCAGACCATAAAAAAGACAAACGTAGCCAATCAAAAATGCAGCAGAGACTAGCAGAAATGTACTGCTTGCGAAGCTTCGGAAAGTCTTGCCGAAAGCTGAGAGAGGTGTTTTGACAGGTTTGTGCACAGGAGGCAAAAGTACCATAAACCCGCTCCAGCGCCCATTAAATGATTTTGACAACAGCGGTTTTATCGGCTATTTCTGCTAAATCTTGCCGTTTCGCATTCTTAGCTCGTTCTTATAATGGTTCAAAGGCAGGTCCGTTCTGGTCTTAGATGTTCGGGACTGACGACATTTCATTTTTGGTGGAAAAATTAAGAGCGTCACATATTTGATTGTGATGACGACTTGTTCGCGCAATTTCCATGCCACGAAAATGACACGACAAGTCTATATTCTGACACTGCCCTAAATATAACTCTCGCCAATTGCTCTCCAGGCAGTTGTCCACCGGAACCCCTATATGAACAAACCTCGTTTTGTCGGACCAGCATGCCTTGCTTGTAGTGTTTCAGAACAGTGCGGTAGCTGCGCGCGCAGAGTTCAGGCACATTCTTCAAACGACGAACAAGTTCGCAGGATTCGATTCGTTGCCGTGGATAAGAAACGCACTGAATCGAACTTGCATATGGCGGTGAAAAGTAATGCTACTGAATTGGTGGTTAGTGACAGGAACGTTCCATCTGTGCTAGATGACAGCGCTTTGCCGGATCAGCGCATCGCGGATCGAGACCTTCGATTCAGTCCGGACCACTGCATCGCCAATCGAGACCCTCAATTCAGTCCGGACCAGCGCATTGCGGATCTACACCCTCACTTCAGTCCGGACTTTGTGTCACTAGGATATCGAAATGACGGACTGATCGCCACTACAGCTTCAAGCATAATTTTTCGCGCCAGTATGAGTTGGTTTCATGGCGCAGTCACCATAAAGGTTCTCGAAAAGAATTTGTTAAACAGCAGATTCGCTAACAAAATCTTTTTGCAAGAAGCTGCAATGGTTATGGAATTGACACATCCGAACATTGCCGCTCTGTACGACTATGGCATTGCCGGTAATGGAGCACCGTATTTGGTGAGCCAATATGTTCCGGGCTGGAGTTTGCGAGAATTGATCACTCAGGATACGGTGATTGAGCCCGTACCGTTGTTCAGTCAACTTTGTGAGGCCCTGGTATACGCTCATCAACTTAATGTCGTTCATGGCAGACTTAGCGCCAACAAGATAATTGCGTCACCAATTTCATCGAATATATTTCTAGCCAAGATCATCGATTTTTCAGTGACATCGGCCCTGAGGTGGCAGTTGCCTTTCAGCTGCGATGCATTGCGTCCTAGCGCTAGTCCGGAAGAACGCGGTGGGCACGATCCGGATTTTCGTTCAGACCTATTCTCGCTTGGTTGTTTGATGTATGAAATGCTCACAGGCTCAGAGCCAAGTTTTAATCGCGCCAAAAAACCAATTCCTTTCCCTCGCCTTCGGGGCATAGCTGCTCGGTTAGAACCGTTAGTGGTGCGCTGCCTTGCCGACGATCCTACAGATCGCTATCAATCGGCTAGCGACCTATTACAGGACCTG
Source organism: Candidatus Melainabacteria bacterium (assembly GCA_003151275.1). The sequence goes on along the minus strand of PLXC01000189.1, from coordinate 70,076 downwards.
CGAGCCTTTGAATCGGAAGCGATCTGAGGTCTAATATCTTACAAATCTCAGTTCAAATCTTAGTTCGGCTTCTGCACTTTTCTCTGCCAGCAAATGGCAAATAGTTCAGTGTTTGCTGTTCAGAATTACCAACGGCAAGTCGCTCGCCTTGGCGGCGTCAATCAGTGTTTGGGGAACAACTAGTGCGCCTTCGGGAGCGGTCCCCTGTGCGCCTGATTGAACCCAATCAGGAACCTGTCCATGCCACAGTTCCTGGAGTCCGCTATTGGGCATTCCCTCGAAGAACACTGGTTGATTTTTGGTGCGCATGAGTCCAATGCCTGAAAGAATTGGATTGTTTATTTTGATCTCGTTATGAGTTTTGAGTGCCGTGCCATCGCGTTCTGTTGTTAGCATCTTGTTGATTTCCGTGGCTGCGACCACGTATGGATTATCTTGCCCAGCCGCTTGAGTCAGTTCGTTAAGGTTTTCAAATTGTGACAACACGCGTCGCATATTTGCCAGTCTTGGGTAATTTTCTGCAGGTGTATGTGAATCCGGTGGAATGTTCAGTGCCGTCAAACGACTTTCTGCTTCCTCAGCTAATCTGCTAGCGCGATAGTCAGTTGCCCATCTTCTCACAAGCTCAACGTGTCCGTCCCAGCCCACAGACTGCCCTGTAGACAGATTGCCCCGATGCGCCTGTGCTATGTGTTCGAAGGGACCATTTACTAGTGCCACCACCGGTGATTCGTTCGAATAGAGCATCTGATGCTCAGGCGTTACTAGCGACACTGACATTGAGAATTCTGGGGACTCGATCGTCGATCTGTGTTGCAGGAGTTGTCCTGTAAGATCCGGTGTTGTATGTGCCAGAACATTGTAATCGGACATCTGGTGGATGCCGAAGCCTTTGGGTAGCTCGGTCGTAAGAATTGGCAAAAGGTGCTTGTTTAACAGATCGACACGATCCTGGGCCATGTTGCTGATAGTTTCGAGTTCTGTAACCACATCCGGCGTATACCAACTTCCATCTGCCTTCACTGATTTGATATCCGAACTGTTCAAAATTGATACCATATCTAGTGCGCCAGGCGCGCGATACGCTGTCACTACATCATCTAAAGTATTTTGATTGGCAAATCTGACTGAATTTTTTGTCTCAGGATCGTAGCTCAAATTAAAGTCACGACTCATGATGTCAGTAATACGCTGGATCTGCGCATCCGGATAACCTAAGGTGCGCAACACGCCCCAGGCTGTACTGGTCGATGTCCAGCCATGGTCGTAGTCAACCATGTTTTCGCGTTTCGCAACATCGTGCAGGAAGGAGGCCCAGAGGGTGTTTAGCTGGTCCTTTGGCAAAAGATTTGCGAACCGGGGATCCTTTCCCGCTTTCTCGGTGACGTCCAACAAGTGCACATCAACCGTAGAGTCGTGAGCTTGATGTTGTTTCCGACCGACAATTCCTCCCTCTGAGGACATGCCAAATACTGACGGTATCAATCGACCTAGAGGTCCATCACCGAGGAGTTGTGCTATCGTGGCGCGATCTGACAAAGCCGCTTCAACAGTGGTGCGCATCTCCGTCTGTTGCCGCAGAGTTAGTTCGGCAAGTTTGCCCATTCTAAGTTCAGGCATATGGATCGAATCGGCTGCACCAAATCCACCGCGTTGTAACTCGCCGAGCACGCGAGCCGCTTCCAATCGGCGTTCATAAGATAAGCTGGAATCAGCCATAGCTGATTCGATCGGCTCTTTAAATTCGGTCTGGAACAATTCGGGAGCATTCTTACCAAATGTTCTTGCAAGTGTCATTGCAGAAAGAAGACGTGCTGAGCTGATTTGTTGCGGTCCGCTTTGATCCATGCCGAAGGTTTGCAACACGTCCTGCCGCAAACTGGTCAATAATGGTGCCACCTCATTTGGTGCAGGTACAACACTATGTTCAGCGAGTGCTTCCAAATCGCCATAAGTTAGCGGAAATTTCTTTCCTTCGATCATCCCTCTTTGAGCCAGGTTGCTCAATGACTCAGCCAACCCTGTAGCTGTTATAGGAGGCTCCGCAGTCATTAGCGAAGTGAGAATTTCGCTGCGCTGCAAGCTGCCACTCATGCGACTGTTGACAGCTAGTGCCTTGATCAACTCAGGATTTTGCTGTGCGATTTGATCGCTGGCATTCCAGTTGCCTTCGTAAAAAAGTAGCCGACTGATGAACTTCGGATCCAGCGAATCTAGTGCCGCCTTGCGAATACCAACGTTATCTGCGCCTTCTTGGCGTGGGTCAACGCCCTTCAACATATTGCGCAGCGATTCGAATTCACTTGGGACAGCTTTTTCTTGAGCCAGGTGAAATATTTCGTTGACGTCTTCAGGAGAAGATCGTGCGGTGCCGCTTACTTTTCGACCTAATTGGTTAAGTAGCCCGAGTCGTGTCTCACCCGGAGCGTTGTCAAAAATCCATTTTGACCAGTCTGATGCACTTGCTCTCGACAATTCAAAATAAGGCTGAATGCCATGTTCGACCAGCGTTTTTGCGGCTGGAATTTGATTTTCAGCAGAGAGTAGCGATGATGCCATGTTCACAGCCGCAGGCGGTTTCTCAAGTTGCAGCAAGCTCTTCAGGCTGTCCAATTGAGCTGTGGGCTCGACAAACACCATTGTCTTTGCCAGATCATCTGCAAGCTGCGTGTCACCATTTTGTTTAACTGATTCAAGTTGACTCTTCCACAGTTCGGTGGTGCGGGTTGGTCCAATTTGTTTGGCAATCCTATACGCTTGGTGCGGATCTTCTTTCAAAAGCTCGGGCCACAGTGCTTGCAGCTCCGAAGTACTGAGCGAATTCGCCTGTCGATCCAGGCTTTCGTGGAACCACGCACTGGTCTCTGAACGAACATCTTGAACCTGGCTGGATGCTTGCCTCCAATCATCAATGGTTTTTGCTTTGTTGATATTCGTCCAAAGAGCTTGTTCCTCAGGCAATAGTTCTACAGGCGGTTTGGCACTTGCATCTGGAAGTTTTGCAGTTGTTTCGGCTCGATTTTCGATTATCGGCAAAGTCCCTGTGATATCACGGCCGGTGCCACCGGGGAATTGCGATTGGGATTCGATTTGGGGAGTGTTGAATCGGCTGCGCAAGTTCTCTGCAATCGAGGTGGCGCCTCCTACCATGTGTGGCGCCACGACAGCTTTCGCGCCGAATACGCCGCCCACGACGGCCATACCTAACATGGACTGCTCCAGTTCGGACCCAGAGGCGAAGGTGTGATTCTTGGTCAGCGAATCGTATTCACTACTTACAATTCCACCCGGTAACCCAGCCAGCGCGCCCGAGACAATTGGGTCTCTCAGTGTCGCGGTCAAGCCGATTTTGCCAGCCACGCTGGTCTCAGCTAGTCGCCCAAGCCCGAGGCTGCCTGCGGTTAATGATGTGAACGTTGCCGCACTGCCGATGCCTCCCACTAGCCTGTCGGTGAGTAGTGTGCCTGTACTGTCGGTTTGCTTGCTTGGCGTCAGGAGTGATCCGTAGGCAAATCCTGTTATCGCCGATTCTTTAAGCGTCAAACCTATAGCCGATCGGCTGGACAATAATCCGGATTCTGCCGAAGCTGCTTCTCCAAAGACACCCGCTCTTCCCAATGCTGACTTGGTCAGGGTAAAGGGCACTAGCATTCCAACTGCCCCGCCCACGGTCTGGGCGAACCATCCAGCTGATTTGAATTCTTGGGGCTTGGAGGCTTCAACCCCGAATTCATTGAAAAAGCCTGTCACCTTTTTGGTCGCATCATTACCAAAGAACTGCGCCACCCCGAGTGCGGGTTGCTCTAAACCCGAGTAGGCTGCAGAGCTTACAAATTCTTTGAACAAATTCTGGTGAGATGACTGATCATCTACTTTTGGGGCGTCGTTTGCGCGCAGACTGCCTTGCTCTGTATTTGAGGACAGGTTGTTTGCCATGGTACTGCGGTCGATGCGGGGATACCGGTGGACGTATCCATTACGTACCCGCTCGCCCGCCTTCCTAACGTGGGCGTGCCTTAGCGCCCGGGGGTATGCAACAGGCTCAGGTTGAACTTAGTTTTGGGCGTACTCTTTTGCGATCTGCTCTTGAACTTTCGAAAATTCCGACAGAGACATTCGAGTAATAGTTTTGGTTATTGTCTCTTTATTGCGCAGCACTGTAAGGCTCACAGGTGTGTTAGGTTTTCCAATAATCAATTGATAAATTTCCTCTTTAGTCAAGCCGTCTACGGGCACGTCGTCAACCTTCAGGAGGATGTCCCCATTTCTAAATGCCTTTGCTGCTGGTCCTCCGGAAAAGACATTGTTAATCAAAACCTGCTCCTGCTCCTGCAGCTTGCCAAGAAAATCTTGTTGTTTGCCGATTTGAAATTTGAGTCCAACGATCCCTAGTTCCGACGGCAGTTCCGGAGTGAGAATGTTCTTCTGCCAACGAACTATCGCAATCTTGGCCAATTTAGCGGATTGCGAAGTAGGGTGTCTTCTTACGATGTCCTCGCAGACTTTCACTCCCCGACCAGTCTGACCAGCTGCAGTTAGGCTCAGGGCATAGTAGTAAGCATCAGACGCGTCGTTGAACGTCGCGTCGTAATGGCTTTCAAACAGGATGATCGCTTCTTTGTACTTGTGCGCATTGTAGAGTGCAATAGCGTTGGCACGCGTATCGGCGATCGCCTCGCAACAGAGGCACGATAACACCACTACAGCTAAGAACGATGCTTTCAAGTTTCCTCTGTGAATATGCGCACGGATGCAAGCTTATCGCATTGACACTGAGTATTACACACTGCTAAGAATTGCGATACCGATTCGGGCGGGGAGCGAAAAGTGAAAGTTCTTTGCCAAAGCGGTAAGAGTTGTAATTTTTCATTCCATTCAAACTGATTACAACCACGTGTTCGATATCCGGGGCGCAGGCATGGACGTAATTTGGCACACCATCAGCGGTGCTAACGAAAACCACTTCGAAAGTTACATTTCTGCGTTTTGTGTTAATGGGAAAATGAGAAATTGGGTTTTGGGAGAGCGCATGAACCGCCGTTTCCGCGCGTTTTAGCATTGCCGCCGCGTCCACTGGCGATCCGGATTCAGAGATACCGTTCAAAGTTTTGCTGTAAGCCAATGATTTTGCATCGGACGCCGGTTCACACGCGACCTGACCATCGGCGCGTACGGTCACCAAAAGATCCACTCTTCCTGGTAGCGTTTCATTTGAAGACCAATCAATACAGGCTTGTGATAACAACGTTCGATACCAGGCATCCCAATTGACGTCTATTTGGGACAAATGTCGAGGTGGCACTGCCAGAATTCCTTCACTTGGAGTGACGAAAGGCCCTCGCTTTGCTACCACATTTAGTGCTACTGGATCAGGGGCGGCAATCACACTTATAGGCGTGATACTTTCACCTTGAGCGATTGGCGTAATTGTCACCACATTAGAAGTAGGCTGCGCAGGCTCAACAGAGGCGCTAGGATCTGGTGTCACCGCTTGCACATTATCTTGCGGCGGCGCCTCAGTGATGACAGCTGTCGAATTAGCGGGAGGGACTTTATTCGATATTTGCTGCAGCCAGCCTGGATGCCAGACTTGATTCACTGTCCACTTTGTCGTGTCGTATCCCGCAGAGCCGGCTTTTCGCACAGTATTGTCGACACGGGTGGCGACTTTAGTGGTCACTTTGCGTACACGCTTCGACACTGATTGTTGAACTCGGTCGATTCGTGTGGATACTGCTACATCGATCTTATCTAATTCGCTTGACGCGAGCATACTCACTTTGTCAATCGGAGAGCCGATTTTAATAATTGCACCAGATGCAAAATTACCCGCTCCGTTTACGAAATTTTGGGCGTGATTGATCAGCCCAGTACCATGATGTATGAAGCTAATAACAGAATGCGGTACACCTAAGTGGAAGGTTAACCCGCTGGAGGAGGAACTCTTTTTACTGCGCATTGTTTGTTCGGTTTGGTACTGCGTAGACTGTTGACTAATGAAGTTACTTTGACTTTGTTGTTCGTTATAATCGTACTGATGATGCGTGGTTTGAGAGGATGTTTGATAAGACATCCAACCAGGTTGGTATTGGTAGCTCGGTTGCGAGTTCAGTTCTCGATTTGGTGCCGAGGCATCAGATCCGGTGCTAACGGGAAGAGGCGACTGTAGTTGCTGTTGTTCTGCAGCTATAGTTTTGCTTGCTTGCTGATCGATCAACGCTTGGCTTGTCCGCAGATCCGTCAAGGCTTTGCTCGCTCGCAGACCCGTCAAAGCTATGAAGTCCTTTTCAGCCTGCCCTGCTAGCGCTTGATGTCGAACGTTGCCAACCAATATGGGCGCGATAGGAATTATAGTTTTACACGATGGTGCTGTAGCAGGTCTTTTTTCCGCTAAATGAATGCGCTGCGGTGCCGCTGCCACTGCCACGCGAAACGGCACGCCGAAATAATTTTTCGGAAAGTCATTGTTGTCTTTGATCAATATGGCGCCGAAGTTCAAGCTTCTACTTTCCTGAATGCCTGCGTGCAAAGTCTTGGGTGCTGGAGCGGTGTCTGCTTTCGCTTGACCATACAGTGGGTGCCAAGTCGGGCTTGCCGATATCGCGTGCGAAATGTGCACGGACGTTCCGTGGACGGCCCCACTCTGACTTGTGTCATCAAATCGCCTCACATCGACAGGCGTCTTGCTCTTAGCGACTATCGCTCCTGCGACTGCGAATGGCTCGCTGGACATCCACAGAAGACTTGTGCACAAAGTAATCACGATAAAACGTTCGGCAGGATTTGCGCCACTAACGCATCGACCAGATGTCTGAAATTTCTTTCTATGCATGACGACGTCTCTTATCGGAGATGACCGAATGTTACTTGACTACTGTGTCGAATTCGTGAAGAAAGAGAATTGCTTGATCGCCGTCATGTGCGTGCACCGTATATGGTGCAAAGCGGTGTTGTTGAATCAGAGGTAAACCGCTCGTTAAATAAGTGCTCTTATTGGATTCCCACCGGAGCGGTGACATTTATAGAACCTGATGGAGCAGGGAACGGCGACATCGGTGTACACTCAATTGAAGGGCAGGCAGCATTTTAGTCCGCCCGCGCTGCCAGTAAGTAATGAAAGCGGTGAATAGAAGGGCACGAAAGCTCCGACGCCCAAGCCACATGTGAGACCTAGGAGCAAGGGGAGTCCGGTATGGTCAGCGAAAGCGAAGCATCGTAAACATAGCAGTTCCGTCACTTTCAAAATGGTGAAATGTGATTGATACACCATACTCAATGGCGGAGGCAGCAATCCATCCAATTCACCTCTTCTGCGCCTATCTCTGATAACGACCTTTGCGCAAGTTGCAGTTGTTCTGCATCGTAACGCCAGCGCACCAGAAATGGTGCACACCGGAATGTCCTAATATGCGGAACTCGGAGGGACGCTAATCTGGGGTGCAAAAAACTGCCGGGGCTGTGTGGTCAAACCCGACCTTAATGTTGTTCACTTTTACTGAACTAATGAAGCCTTCCTGAAGCGTGGCGGTCGTGCCCTGTACATTGAGATTGATACCATCCAATGTGGAGCCGGCTGGTATTGATCCCTCACCAGTGACCGCTGCTATGGTTGCGGGAGTTATGATAAGCAATCCTGGAAGGCCTGGCACCTGCATGTCAGGACAGCGAAAGGAGATGCCCTGACTAACCGAGGATCCTGGTGGTGTGAAGCTTATAGCAGCTTCGAAAAAACCAAGAGACGATTGACACACACCAGTGTATCCAATCTCAATGCGCTGGAATATAATTCCTCTTCCTCCCACATTTACGCGGGCCAAGGCTTCGCCGTCCGTTCCCGTAATTCCTTGCGCCTTCAAATCTAGAACCTGTCTTCCGTGCACATTCATAAAAGCAGCGGAGGCTGGCCCGCCATTATTGCATTTTGCGTCGAGTTGACTAAGTTGTAAAGGCGTATGAGTGTTATCGGCTGTAGCATTTTGGCTACAAACCACCCCTTGTAATGTCAGGGCAAAGGCCGCTCCTAACAATGCTTTGACCTTGATTTTGCTCATAAAACTTATCCCTTCGCGACAACCATGACCAGGGTTCCCAGGCATTTATACCATATTGACAAAGGCACTAAGGATCGTAAAAAAAAATGACTTGCGGAAATTCAGGCTCGTCGAGGATTTGTCTGGGAGCAAATCAGCATTATTGATACCATTCAAAATATCGTCTACAATTCTCCACTTCTGTTCCATTACCGCTAGCTTGTTCAACCAGCGGATTCCGACTCATCGGCAGCAGCGGCTTGCGCTGTCCGCCTCCGAGTCGGTCTCTCTATACCAAGGCATACTGCTGGTTTTTTCAGCCAGCTTTCTATTGCACCAGTATGGTTAATGAAGACAAATCTGAAAAATTTACTCGCACAAAAATGCGAGACCGAAAATTTCACATCATGTCTGCGGAGAAAGAACATAGTTCCATTTGGGCAAAACGGCATCAGAGATGATGTTCAAGGTTGACTGCAGCTGCTTGGCGGCTTTGCGACCAGTTTCGCAAACTTTATTTAGTACATCCACGGTAACGCGCAGCCCTGTTTTAGTTTCTGTCTTTTTAATCAATTCCTTCACTAATGGCACGTTTTCGAAGACAACACCTTCGCATGCGAAGGATACAAATAGCGGACGTTCAAGGCAGCTAAGCCATTCTTATCATGACTTTAAGGATGAGTTCAATGTACGAACTACTTGTGAATCTGCTAGGGAAAAACATTGAGGGGCTAGAGTACAAACAACTTCTCAAGTCGACAGGCGCACCATCTTGTGTGTACGACGTTCCTATTAGTGAAGTTGACTCCTTGCGCATGCTCGAGTTTTTCAAGTTTGGTTTTGGCTTGTCTTACAACATGAAAGAAGCTCAGTTCCGCGCGATTGGCTGCGAATACCTGGCAGAGCCAAACGTGATGCGAACAATGTCGCCATTTCTCGACTTGGGTCCGGCCGGAATTACTGCCCAAGACAACCAGCGCACAGTTCAAAAGAAATTGACGGTACTGCCGATCTCCTCAAAAAAGCTGAAGAGCTACATGCGTGTAACATACAAACTTCCGCCTCACTTAGTCGAGTGCGTCTTCGACAGCAAAGGGAACGTGCTCAAAGGTTTTAGCGTTTCGCTAATTAATCCAGCGAGTTAGCTCAGCCGGATGACTATTTATTCGGAAATGGTAATTTCCCCATTACCCTCTCCGGGTTACACGTCTATCTTCTTTACATTCCTTCCATCCACAGCCCTTCACCTGGAGCCCAAATGTCAGAGCGATTCGGTCTTGGCGCAGTTACTGAAAACGCAGCCGACTTCGGAAAAGAATTTGTGCACAGCGCACTGGCGAATCCCTGGAACGCAGTAGTCCAGATTGCCGATCAGGTTCCAGGCGTGAAACTGCCAGAAATGCAGATGCAGGGAGCGGATCATAAGGATTCGCTTGGCGCTAAAGCAGGTGCATTGGCCGGTTTTGTTGTGGACTTCGCAGCTTTATCCATTGCAACCAAGGGACTGACTAAGCCCTTGCTCAAGACAGTTGGCATCGGTGAGACAGGCGCACTGGCGTCGGCAACCACCATGGGCTTAACCGGCGGAATTTATGGCGGGGTCTTCACCCCGACAGAACATGGACAAGATTTACTCAGTTCGAGACTTAAGCAGGCGGGTGTACAAGCAGGTACGTTTGCTTCCATGAGTCTGGCCACCGGCGCTTTGGGCGGTGGATTTGAAGGATCTTTGGCGCGTCGGATCGGCGTCAACGCGGCTGGTGGTGCCGTAGGTGGTGCCACAAACGCATTATTGAATGAAGGCTTGATGAATCATCGCTGGGCCAGCGGGACAGAAATAGCCCAGTCTGCTGGTAATTTCGCGATGTTTGGCGCCGCTTTTGCCGGCTTGGATTTTGCAATCGGGAAAGGCATCAATGCCTCGCGCGAAGCAAAAGGCGGAGAGCACTATCCCAAAGAAATGACCGAGACTCTGACTCCGCTCAAACGTCTGTCTGATCAACCTATTCTCGGTCCACGCGAAGGCAATTTTTTTGATTCCGCCGGTGCCTTCAATCCAACCGCAACGAGATTGCCCAATGGCGACGTTGCCATCCTTTATCGCGCCCAAGATGCTAAGGGCGTGTCCACAGTCGGATACGCACGCACCGCTCCCGATGGTAAGACGATCCTCGAGCGCAGCGACGAGCCGGTGCTGAAACCAAGAACTGAGAACGAACGTTTGGGAATCGAAGATCCGCGAGTGACCGCAGATACAGTCAATCCCAGTGAATACGATTTGACTGCTACAAAGTGGGACGGCAAGAATGCCCAGCTCGCTGATTGGACGTCGAAAGATTTGAAAGACTGGACGGAGCGCGGCGTTATGATGCCAGCCAATGAAGGGACTTGGAACACGCAGTGGACAAAGTCCGGCTCTATCGTCTCTCGCGAAGTTGACGGCAGATTTGTTCCAGAAAAAATCAACGGCAAGTTCTGGATGTTCTATATGGGTAGCCGCAATGGTATTGATGAATTGGGACTGTCCTCATCAGTCGATGGGGTTAAATGGGCCGACGCCACAAATCAACCTGTTTTGCCGGGACGTCCTGGGAAGTTCGATTCGAACGTTGTTGAACCAGGGCCAGCTGCGATCGTCACCAAGGATGGTATCAACCTGATTTATAGTGGTGGCATGCCGTACGAAGGCGGCAAAGGCATGTTCAAATATCAAACAGGACTCGCGGTCTTCAGCAAAGAGGATCCGACGCAATTGCTGTATCGTTCGAACAAACCAATCTTCTCGCCGGAAACGCCTTGGGAAATTGAAAACTCGTCTTCGACAGTGCATCAAGTTCCGAACGTTGTCTTCCCTCAAGGCATTGTGCCTAACGGCAAAAACGGTTATCTAGTATATTATGGAGCCGCGGACAGTTATGTTGGTGTCGCGCAAACGAACTTTACTTCAGTCAATCAGTTTAACGGAATCAGTGACAGCTTGCGTCAATCTTTACTGCGATCTCCCGCAGCTTTGACCCAGGAAAATGACAGCAAGAAATAGTGGACGGTAAGTATGCGAAAGTCGATGGTTGCCGTTGTTCTGTGCTCGGTAACTTTATTTAGCGCGTGTGCTGCTCCAGAAGTAAAACGGTCCACGTCCACTGCGGATAGCTCTAAGTCGCCTGCTGTTACGACTGCAGCTCCGAAAGTAGCTACTGGACCATTAGTTAGTAAGCTTCATCAGACCTATGTTCTCGATGACAGAGTTCAATATGCCATCGATTCAGTTGAGAAGTCAAAATATCTCGGTCAAACGTCAAAGGGAAGAACTGCTGCAGAGGGCAATCTTTTTTACATAGTTCGTTTCCGCGCAAAAAATAACGGCAACAATGCAGCAACGATCAAGACTGAAAACCTCCAAGTCAAAGCAGTCGATGGGGAAAGCTACGCTCCAAGTGACAACGGTAAGGACGCGGTCCTCATGAATGGAGGTCCTAAAGATTTGTTTGAGTGTGAAATCGAACCTGGGGCGTTCAAGCCTTTTTTAGCAATATTCGATCTGCCCGTCAGTACCGTTGAGAGCGGTGTAGATCTTGTCATTCCATCAACTAAGCCTGATTCGAAAGACCGATGGGTCGTTCGTCTGGACAATTCCAAAAGGCACCATTGAAGCATCGGCGAAAAATTTGTAGGATATGAGCCTTGATAAGCCTATCAATGTCACTGGAGAAGCTAGAGTTATCCGCATGCCAATACGCAAGCAACTATGTTTGTCTTCCACTCTCCTCAGTGTTTCGTTTTTTGCGGTGCTTTCTGCTGCAGCTGCGGATACTCGTGGCGCGTTATGGGCGAAGGACAGCAAGGATGGACGAACCGCTACTCAGGCTCGAGATTATAGTCGCGCAGAAAAGTCGCTTAAAAAAGCTCTGCTAGATGCGCGTAGCTTTAAAGAAACTGATCCGCGTCTTTCTCAAACTCTTGATGATTTGGCTCAGGTCTATATAAGCGAGCGAAAGTTTGACGACGCCAGACTTTTGTATTTGCGAGTGTTGAAAATAGACGAAGCTAAATATGGCTCCAGTGCTCCGGAGTTGATCAAGCCATTGAACGATGTAGTGAGAGTGACCTGTGCTAGCGGCGCGTGTTATGACACCATTCCTTATCTGAAACGACTGCTTTCGATCAACCAGAAAATTCCAGGAACTAGCCCGCGTGATATCTCAGTCAATTTGCTGCTTATTGCAGAAGCTTATGAGAAGCGAGGCAAGTATGACGAAGCTATGGATTACTTCAAACAAGCAATAGCTGCCGAAAAGCTGAAATCCGGAAACGGTCCCATGGTGGCCAGCCTGGCTAGGAACGTCGAGCGGGTGCGCAGAGAAATGTCAGCGGGCAAACTTGGTGCAAACAAATAGTGGCGATGATTTCATACTCCTTTCATCCGATGTAAATTAATTCTCTCTTGAGTGGGGAAACCCCTGATAATCGCGAAACAAAACGGTTTCGCCGTTATCGAGCTCCGGGTAGAAAAATAGAACAAGCATAGTTTTATAAAAATGGCGTCGCAAGAAATCACCCCTACCAAATCAGTATATTCGCTGTCAACGAGCTGTCCTACATGTGGCAAGCGATTCGAGCATCCACCGCTGGCCTGCCCTGCAGACGGTACGCTGCTAGTCAACGGTCTCAAACCTGGCACTATGATTAAGGATTGCTACGAATACATCGCGCCGATCGGTTCGGGAGGCATGGGCATAATCGTAAAGGCGCGTCACAACGAGCTTGACGTCGAAGTGGCTATTAAGATGCTTTTGCGTGAGAGTTCTCCGGCTTCGCTCGGTCGCTTCAAACAAGAAGCGAAAGCTTCTAGTCGGCTTACCCATGAAAATATCATTGGGATCAGAGATTTCGGTATCACCCCTGATGGCCACGCATTTATGGTTATGGACCTTCTGCAAGGCGAGAACTTGGCCGATCTAATCAAAATTAACGGTGCTCTCTCGATTGGCGAGACGCTCAAAATATTTGAACAGCTATGCAGCGCCATGACTTACGCTCACTCCAAAGGAATAGTGCACAGAGATCTCAAACCGAGCAACATCATGCTCACGCACGATCATGGAGGCACCCGAAAAGTAAAAGTGCTCGACTTTGGCATTGCGAAAGTCATGCAAACTGAAAGTTCGGGTGAGTTGAGCCTGACAAAAACTGGTGAAATATTCGGTAGTCCTCTTTATATGAGCCCTGAACAGGCCCTAGGAAAGAAAGTCGATCAGCGAAGTGACATCTATTCAGCCGGCTGCGTACTGTTTCACGTGCTGACCGGAGCGCCTCCCCTGCATGGGGACTCCGCGATTGAGACTTTAATGCAACACATTAACACTGTACCGCTTAGTTTGTCAGAAGCTTCCCTTGGACGTCAATTTCCAAAGCAGCTTGAAGCAATTGCTGCCAAAGCGTTGGCAAAAAATCAGATTGACAGATATCAGTCTTTTGAAGAGTTGGCAGCCGATCTTAGATCCTTCTCGGAAGGAAAAGTAACCGACGAGAGCAAGGAAAAGCAACAAAATGCAGGAAGCAAGCGAGCTAGCAATAAGCTGGTTTGGGCTGGAGCAGTTCTAGGAGCGTTGGTGGTAATTGGATTGGTGGGATATTTTGTTCTGAGTGGTGGTACCGCATTCAATACCAGAACACTAAACCAAAAAAACAATAATATTGTTCGCAGCACCGAAAAGCAAAGTGCCAACGATCAACTTAAACATGCTAATAGCAAAGAAGTCGCGTCCGAACCAATTCCTCTCGAAGGACTGGAAAACTTGACGCCAAACTTTTCTAGTATGGTGACTAATTTGTCCTTTGAAAACGGCGTATTTCACAGCTCGGGAAAAGACACATCAGACAATTCAATTAAACAACTAATCGCCCTGGTCACAAAGCAGCACCAAAAGGTGTTTATTGCGGACTTGAATGGTTCTGCCGTCACCAACGAAGGTATCCGACTTCTTTGCGGTCAGCCCTTGAAAGAGCTTTCGATTAATAACACGAACATTACCGGTGACTGTGCTGCCAGTTTGGCCAAAATGCATTCAACACTGAAGCATTTAAACATGGCTGGATTGAAAGGGGCTACGCCTCAAAACTTGAAGAACCTTGCCGCTCTAAGCAATCTAGAATCTCTTGATCTCTCATATACCTCAAACCTAACTGCCGCGGATCTAGCATTCTTGCCGGCATTAAAGAAACTAGATTCACTAAATCTTGAATCTAATCCGTACCTTACCGACGAAGCGATCGGATACGTAGCCCAGCTGCCAAATTTGACGAGCCTGAAATTGAGTTATTCAGGTTTCACAAACGTAGGATTGAGCGCTGTGGAAAAAATGAAGTCCTTGAAATCTCTTACTGCATGCGGGACATGCTTTGGCGACAGTGGAATAATGCGCTTGTCTTCGTTAAAGCAGCTGAGATCACTGGACCTCTCTGACACACTAGTGACTGCAAAATCAATTCCGATGTTAGCCCGCATGAATCAACTTCGCGACCTCTATCTAAACAAGTGCCGTGGCATAACAAAAGTTGAAATGTCCCGATTGACCACCGCTCTTCCGAGCTGCGTTGTTCATCCTGACAGGAATTGAGCTGCACCTGCGGTGCCTCGTACCAACTCTTCACAAGCTCCTGAACGGTCTAATCAGACATTGGTAAAATTACTGATTTTTTGCCTTCGGGTTTGAAAGCTTTCCAGTCCTCCTATTTCCCGGCGGGCGGCCGTTAAGTTACGGTTGATTGGGATATTAGGGGGTCGGACGTTTATGAATATGATGAGAGGTGCGCAAATTGCCCTTTCTTTTTCGCTGTTATTGAGTTTTGGCGTTAACTGCGGCAGTGCCAAAGCCGAGCAATATCGTCATGCGGATGTTGAAGCCGCTATTAAGGGTCTATCGAGTAGCGACGATGGGGAGCGTAAGAGCGCGGGCTATCATCTCAGTGAGATGGGGCCGATTGCCAAGGATGCCGTTCCCAACCTCATTCAACTTCTAATTAACGATACGTCCCCCGGCGTCAAGGGCGAAGCCTGCAATGCTCTTGGTCATATCGGTGCCGATGCGGCGCCTGCAGTTCCTGCCGTTATCGCTTTCTTGCAAAGTAGCGATGGTGGATATGAACGCACATATGCTGCTTCCGCTCTCGGTGACATCGGCAAACAGCCCGAGCAATCCGTTCCAATTTTGATTGTAGCTTTGCAGAAAGATCCTGAACCGGTTGTTCGTCAAATGGCGGCGCGTGCACTCGGTGTCTTTGGAGCGGATGCCAAATCCGCCGTGCCTGCCTTGATCGAATCGATAAAAACTGGCAATAAGGACTTGCGCGAATCTGCTGCTTATGGACTGGAACGTATTCCCGGTGCTGCAAAAGATGTTCCTGCATTAACAGCGCTTTTGAGCGACGACATCGACTCAGCCCGCATCGCCGCAGCTAAATCGATCGGAGGGGCAGGATCCGAAGCGGTCGGTGCGGTCCCACAATTAATTGTCTTGTTAACCGACAAAAACGTAGACGTACGATCCGCTGGAGCAAAAGGTTTAGGCGGCATCGGCCCGGACGCAAAACAAGCCATTCCCGCGCTTAAACTCGCTCTCAAAGATGCCGAAATCAGCAACGAAGCCCGTGATGCAATCGCTCGCATCAACGATAAGAAGTAGATTTTAATGATGATGCTGGTGTTTGGCTCGCAGAATCAGACGGAGAAATAAGTTGGTTGCATTGCTTTGCGTCCTCTGCCACAGTTGGATAAGAGTTTGCGGTGGCAAATCAATAATTATTGAAAGCGCTATCGCATTTCTCGTGAATCACTCAAGACGTATTCGACATCGACAGTCCCAGCGATTTAAAAATAGAGATAAAACGCAGCATTATGAAAAGCTCGCACCGGGAGTGGTGTCCCTTCCTTTTTTATTCGATTAATATGTTAAGCTGAAAACGCGGCTTTTCACGATGCTTAAAAGCTTGAACCATCAGTTGTTTCCAGGATCGTAAAAGTCTGAAAACACTGATGTAATATCGCGTTACTTAATATTGGAACTGAAAAAGGAAAAGGGGTACCCAGGTTTTAATGTTCAGTAAGCATTGCGGCGTCCAGGTTATAAACATGGGATCAACGCAAGGTCAAACAGGCAAGGTCAAACAGGCGCAATCACAATCAACGCGTCATTGATTGAGACTAAATTGCAGCGTGCTTGCGCTCCCAGGTTGGGACCGGCTTAGATTTCTTTGGACTTGATCTCAGCGTGCAAGCGATTGATGAAGTCTTCGAGCGGCATGGCGCCCAAGTCATCCAATCTTCTATGTCGCACAGCGACTAGACCATTTGCCACTTCGTTATCACCGAGAACCAGCATGTACGGAATCTGTTGTACTTGCGCTTCTCGAATTCGATACTTCAGCGTCTCTGATCTCTCATCGAGATGCACTCTAATATCTTCGGCTTTGAGAGCCTTCGCTATTTCGTGAGCGCGGTCAGCGTGACGGTCCGCAATCGGCAAAATCGCTACCTGGGTTGGAGCTAACCAAAGCGGGAAGACTCCAGCGTAGTGTTCGATTAAGCCGCCGCAGAAGCGTTCCATAGAGCCAAGCACAGCGCGGTGCACCATGATCACTTTGTGGCGATTGCCATCTTCTGCGATGTAATTTACATCGAAGCGAGTCGGCAAATTTAAGTCGACTTGCACGGTTGGCCCTTGCCATTCACGACCGATCGCGTCGAATAGTTTGATGTCGATCTTCGGTGCATAAAATGCCCCACCACCTTCATCAACTTCGAATTCAAGGTTGCGCTGCTTCATCGCGTTTTCCAACGCGTTGGTAGCAAATGTCCATTCTTCATCCGTGCCCAGCTTGCTATCCACCGGACGGGTAGCCAGATAAGCTTTGTATGTATAGCCGAAAGTTTTCATCATCGTATCGATTAGATCGAGAATGCCATTGATTTCACTCTCCAGTTGCTCAGGAGTGCAAAAGATGTGCGAATCATCTTGCGTAAATCCGCGCACTCTCAACATTCCATGCAGAACACCAGAGCGTTCATAACGGTACACGGTGCCCAACTCAGCGAAGCGAATAGGCAAATCTCTGTAACTTCTCAGTTTGGATTTGTAGATCATGATGTGTCCAGGACAATTCATCGGCTTAGCCCGATACGGCTGCCCATCTATGTCCATGGCCGAATACATGTTCTCGCCGTAACTATCCAAATGCCCGCTAATCTTGTACAGCTCTTCACTGGCAATGTGCGGCGTAAAGACAAAATCATAGCCGCGCTTTCTGTGTTCCAATCGCCAGAAATCTTCAATGATATTGCGGACGGTGGCAAGATTTGGATGCCAGAAAACTAGTCCCGGCCCCACTTCCTCGTGGGTCGAAAAGAGATCCAATTGCTTAGACAGCTTCCTGTGGTCTCGCTTTTCAGCTTCCTCAAGACGAAGCAAATAAGCATTCAGATCATCCTTGGTCCAAAATGCTGTCGCATAGACTCGCTGCAGATGCTCTTTCTTTTCATCGCCGCGCCAATACGAGCCGGATACTTTCAAGAGTTTGAAATGCTTGATTACGCCAGTATTCGGCAAGTGAGGTCCACGACAAAGATCATTCCAAATCACTTTGCCGTCTTTGTCTTTCATTAGGTACAAGGTCGGAGTGTGGTCTCTGTGCTCCTCAAGAAGTTCAGCTTTGAACTTCTCGCCTTGAGTTTTGAATTCAGCAAGCTGGTTATCCACATCAGGAATTTCGTAGCGTTCGATCCGCTGATTCGAGTTAGCAATAGCTGTCATTTCAGTTTCGATTTTTGAAAGATCGTCGGTCGACAATGTGTGTCCCGGAATTTCAAAATCGTAATAGAAGCCATCTTCGATTGTCGGTCCGATGGCGATTTTTGCTTGGGGAAAGATTTTCTGCACGGCTTGAGCCATGACGTGTGCAGTAGAGTGACGCAACAGCTCAACCGAATCCGCATCCTCAGCCTTGAGAATGCGCACGGTGTCGCCGTTTGTCAAAGGTGTAAAGAGGTCACGAGTTTCGCCGTTGATCTGCAATCCAACAGCCTTCTTATATAGACCCTGGGCAATGGATTTTGCCAGATCTGCACCGGTAGACCCCGCGGCAATGGTCTTTTGCGACCCATCGGGAAGATTTACAGTGATTTCGTCCATTTTTTCATCGCTTGCTAAGCGGGTTTCAACCTGTGACATGATTCGCTCCTTTCATTGGCGGCATCGACAAACTGCCGTAAGGAGCCAATTTTAACAGGCAAACTCGTCCTCAAGCTCCTTCAAAAACGAGATCAAGTGTTCTTGCAGAGTATAAAACCTGATTCCGACGCCATCCCAGCGGTATATACCAGTCTTAGCATTTCCGGGATCCAACCAAATCTCCACCTTAATTCCAGTCACGCCCGATCTGTTAACGGAAAGTTCAAAAGATGGTTCAGCTGGCTCAAAAAGCAGTTTTTCGCGGTCGAAATCGACAACTTGCCGTAGTTTGTTTATCAAATCCTGAACTTCATCCTTAGGCTTCCGGCAGAACAGGCAGCCGTCGCTTTCCAATGCCGCGGCTTCTTTGCCTCCAAGCATCAGCTCCTGCACACCGCTAGTCAGGGTTATGGAGTAACGCTGCCACATTTGATTTTGAATAATTTTGGCATCGCCAGGCTGGATGCGCAGCGAGGTTTTGTAATCTTGATCTTCGGAAAGCAGGACCGCCATTAAATTGATTCCTCACTTTCCGATGCAAAATTTGGCAAACACGTTCGTTATTATCTCTTCGGAAACCATCTCGCCGCTCATTTCGTAAAGACTGTCAATTGCCAGCTTCAAATCAGTGGCGAGACAATCTTGGGGCATATTGTTCAGAGCCGTTTCTTGAACCAATGCCAGGGAGCGCAGAGCTCGTTCACAAAG
Organism: Candidatus Melainabacteria bacterium; assembly: GCA_003151275.1. The sequence continues at coordinate 51,115 of PLXC01000189.1, read as the reverse complement.
TTCGCCTTGCCGTGCATTTAACGAGCCTCCCGCATCTTTCAGTTGTTGATCGTTGAAAACCCAACGCTCAATTGCTTCGCTAAGGTTGTTCAAACCACTGCCATCTTTTGCCGAAATAGCGATTTTGGAAAGACAAGCGGGTCCCGTCTCGTATTTCTCGTTGAAAACAAAGTCTGGATTCAAGTCTATTTTGTTTGCCAGAACAACATGTGGGCGATCGGCGACAAGATCGCATACGAGTTTATCGTCTTCTGTCCATCCAGTTAAAACATCGGTAACCAAGAGGACAAGATCAGATTGCTCAATTGCTTTGCGCGTGCGTTCAATACCTATTTGTTCAACTTGATCATCTGTGGAACGGATGCCGGCTGTGTCAATTAGTAAAACGGGAATGCCGTTCATGTCCAGCAATTCTTCCAACGAGTCTCGCGTCGTGCCGGGCACATCGGTGACGATCGCTCTTTCGAACTTGAGAAGTTGATTGAGGAGGCTGGATTTACCCGCGTTTGGTTTGCCAGCAATTGCTACCCTCACGCCCTCACGCAAGAATCGTCCGGAACGGGCGGTGCTTACAAGCACCTTCAGTTCCTTCGTGCATTGTTCGACAATTTTTTCCAAATCATCAAGTGGCATGTCGCCTACTTCTTCGGGAAAATCCAATCCGGCCACGATTCGCGATAGCAGCTCGACCAGAATATTTCTTGTTTTTTCGATTTGGCTGCCCAGCTCTCCCTTCAATGCCGAAACTGCAAACCGGCTCTGCAACCCTGTTTTTGCCTGAATGACATCCAGAACGGCCTCGGCTTGGGTAAGATCCATGCGCCCATTTAGAAATGCTCGTTGCGTAAATTCGCCTTGCCGAGCTAAACGCGCACCATTTGCCAAACATAAGGAAAGAATGTCGCTCGTGACAATCTGCCCGCCGTGACAATTAATTTCAACGAGATCCTCACCCGTGTAAGAGTGTGGGCCTTTAAACGGAATCACGACGACCTCGTCGATCAGTTGGTCAGTGCCTGTGTCACGAAGGAAGCCATGCATCGCTACATGACTTTTCCAGTTACCGATCTGACCAACCGGTTTGTTGTCCGAGGATTGCCTGTCCGAGGAGGGCTTATCCGAGGAGGGCCTATGCAGCAAGCTGCTCGGCTCCTGCACACTAGTGGGGTCTGTGCAGCAAGCTGCCCGACTCCGCATGCTGCCCGGCTTATCTTTCGACGAAAATAGTTGACCCGTTATTGTCCAGGCGGCGGGACCGGTCATTCTCACGATCGCGATAGCTCCCGTTCCAGGCGCCGTTGAAATTGCTGCTATCGTGTCTTCCAAAATCATCAGGAACCATCATTTTGCATGAGCCCGGAGCGTACGAGTTCCCGGTGCTTCTAAACACCATGAATCTAGCATACTCGGGGTTCTAGCTTGTTTGTGCACACTTGCTTTGATCGTGCACGCTTACTTTTGATCGCGCACCTACTTGAATAAGATCTCGGTGCGGTGGTAGTATCACTCAATTGTTTTTTGGGCTTCACTACAGGCTTTCTCCACTCCTTTTCGTTAGGAAAAACAGCATGAACAAAGCAGAATTAGTTAACTCAATTGCAAAAGCTACCGGACAAACAAAAGTAGAAGTACAAAATTCCGTTGGCGCGCTGCTACACACATTGACGGCAGCACTTGCAAAAGGCGACCGGGTAACATTAGTTGGATTCGGTACATTTGAGCGCAGACAACGTCAAGCGCGCATCGGCGTCAACCCTCAAAATCCCAAACAAAAGCTCAAAATTGAAGCTGCACGTGTGCCTGTTTTCAGAGCCGGACAGGAATTGAAGGATATTGTTGATGGCAGAGCAAAGCAAGCTGCGTTGCCAAAAGCTGTGACAGCAGCGGCTAGCTCCGCTCCGAAGAAAGCAGCGGCTAAACCAAAAGCAGCAGCTAAGAAAAAGGCAGCTCCTGCGAAGAAAGCAGCTAAGAAAAAAGGACGTCGTTAAACGTCCGATTGAATAGGATTTAGGGGCAGCTTTCGGGCTGCCTCTTCTTTTGCTTACTTGCGATATTTGAAAAAGAGAAGCACGATGAAATTGCTCACGGCGTGAGCGAGGATCGGTGTCCACAATGAGTCGGTCCAAAGATAGAGCCAACCAAGAAACAATCCGGCCATGAAAGTCCAAAATGCGTACGGTAACATCGTCATTGAGGGACAGTGGATCATGCCAAAGACGATGCTTGCCGGTAAAATTCCCAGCTTAAACTGGAGCACGCCACGAAAGAAGACTTCTTCACAAAATCCGGACGAGGCTGCGACAAGTAATATGTCCATGAAATTCAACTGGGCAAAAATCGGCGAGACGTCCTTATAGACGATTGCCCTCAAATCACCTAACCATTTCAACGTCTTAAATTTGTTGGCTAAAAACAACAAAAGGAAGCCACTGCACGCGGTCAAAACGCCTGCGCCTATGCCTATTAAGCTTGGTATAAGTTGCGGCTGCAGTCTATCACGCAAAGAGATCTCCGTGATAAAGCACCAGCATGATGCAACAAGCAAAAGCGCACCCTCGCAGACAAGAGTGACATTCACAATTGTGGTTCGATCAATTTTTCCGTTGTGCATCCGCGATTACCACTTCAGGTTTAAGCAGCCGTTCAGGGGAGATCTTGCAAAGAGCAATCAGACTATTTAAGTGAGTGATTAACACTGGTTTGTCGAAGTCGATCTGTGAGAGGTCGAAATTATCAATGGGTACGAATTGACCCATACCAAATTTTCGCGCCACTTCTTCGTCAACATCGATCGTGTTGAAGTACTCGGTCTTATTGAAGATCGTGACGGGATCGGTAATAACGTCTTCTAAGGAGTCCATTTTTGCCGCGATTGATTCTAGGGTTAGTGATTTGTCTAGCCAAAATAAACCAGCTTGCTCGCGCACCAAACTTTTAAGACAGCCCCCGCAACCGAGGCTTTCACCAAGGTCGCGTGCAATGGAACGGATGTAGGTGCCACTGGAACATGCAACCCGGATCTGCACAACGGGCAATGTTATCCGCAGGATCTCCAGCTTGTGTATCGTCACTTTGCGCGGTTTGATCTCGACTGCGGTGTTTCCGGCACGAGCCAACTCATACAGACGCTTTCCATCTACATGAATCGCGCTGAAGAATGGTGGCACTTGATCGATCTCGCCTTTGAATTTGCTCAAGGCTGCTTCGATTGCCTGATTCGATATTGAACTTACTGAACTTGCATCCGCAGAACGAATGACATCACCCTCGATATCATCAGTCGTGGTTTGTTGTCCCAATAGAATCTCGGCTACGTACGTTTTGTCTTGTGGTAGAAAGCGCAATAAGCGACAGGCTGAACCGATAGCGACAGGCAAGACACCCTCGGCTAGCGGATCCAGCGTGCCGCCATGGCCAACCTGCTTTTCACCGATCAAGCGGCGAATCTTATTCACTACATCATGCGAGGTAATGCCGATTGGTTTGTGGACGTTAATGAATCCGAAGTTTTTCTTTTGAGCAGTCACGTTCGTCTTTTAAACTTCGCCGCGTGAAATCTTGCCTAACAAGTCTGTAACTTTCGAGCCGCGTTCCAGCGAATCATCCAGCTTGAGATGCAGCTCCGGTGCAAAACGCAATCCTAGCCGACGGCAAAGTTCACCGCGTATAAATCCAACTTTTAAGTTCAGTGCTTCCATTGTTTTGGTGCGAACTTCTTCGTCGCCCAAGATCGAAATGAAAATGCGAGCCGATCTGCAATCGGAAGTACATTCGACTTCTGTAATGGAAATCAATCCGCCAATGCGTTCATCGTTCAAATCACGGCGGATCATATCCGAGAGCTCGCGCTTGATCGACTGAGAAACTCTTAGTGCCCGTTGACTAGACATTGGTAGATTCCTCCGCGACATTTTGCTGGACAACACTGCCCAGTTCAGTTTTCGCACATCTCAATTAGCGAGTGATCTCGCCTTTGGATTCTTGAATAATGAAGGCATTGATTTTGTCGCCTTCTTGCAGATCCGAGAATTTCTCGAAGCTCATGCCGCATTCGAAACCTTGAGCAACTTCTTTAACGTCATCTTTGAAGCGCTTGAGAGTATCGAGCTTGCCTTCGTGAACGATGGCACCATTGCGTTCGATTTTGGCAATGCAACCACGCTGCACTTTGCCCTCGGTCACCATGCAACCACCAATCATCAGGGCTTTGCCGAACTTGAAAATTTGGCGAACTTCGGCAACGCCTATCTTCACTTCCTTGCGGATTGGTTGGATCAAGCCTTGAATTGCTTTCTCTAAGTCGTCCGTGATCTGATAGATGATGCTGTAAGTTCTTATGTCAACTCCAGCAGATTCAGCTACTTGTCTGGCATTCTGGTCTGGATTGACGTTGAATCCGATAATGATCGCTTCTGAGGAAGCAGCCAAGTTAACGTCGTTTTCGGAGATGTCACCAGATGCGGTGCGCAGAACACGCACTGCCACTTCGTTGCCGCTTAGTTTTTTCACTTGCTCTGCAATCGCTTCAGCCGTACCCTGCACATCAGCTTTTACGATCACGTTGAGTTCTTTGACTTCGCCCTTGGTGAGCATCTCGTGAAGAGATTCAAGGCTGACATGGTGCTGCTTGCGTTCTACTTGGTTAAGCTTACGCTGTTCGATCAATATCTTCGAAGCGTGTACATCGGCGCAGACTTCAAAACGGTCGCCCGCTTGAGGCACTTCGTCCAGTCCCAACACTTCAACCGGCATGGAAGGTCCAGCCGCTTTGACGCGCTGCCCCCGGTCATCGAACAAAGCGCGCACTCTGCCAGACTTACTTCCGGCAACGATGTAATCGCCTTCGCGCAAGGTTCCATTCTCAACGAGCGCTGTGGCTACAGCACCTTTCCCGCGAGAAAGTTCCGCTTCGATAATGACACCAGTGGCTGGTTTGTCAGGATTCGCTCTCAGATCTTGGATGTCTGCAACGAGAAGAATCATTTCTAGAAGTTCGTCGAGACCAGTGCGTTTCTTTGCGGAAACGTTGACTGTTACGGTTTCGCCACCGAATTTGTCGGGCAATAATCCATGTTCCATTAATTGAGTCAGAACACGATCGGGATCCGAGTCAGCTTTGTCGATCTTGTTGACGGCAACGATGATCGGAACTCCAGCTGCTTTGGCGTGGTCGATTGCTTCGATTGTTTGTGGCATTACACCGTCATCAGCTGCCACAACCAAAATGGCGATGTCTGTTGCCTTAGCTCCCCGCGCACGCATGGCTGTAAAAGCTTCGTGACCCGGAGTGTCGAGAAACACGATTTGACGCATCGTGCCGTCTTCTGATTCAACTTCAACGTGATAGGCACCGATGTGCTGAGTGATACCACCTGCTTCGGAGGCAGTGAGAAGGAATTTGGTTTGACGAATTGCGTCAAGCAAACTGGTCTTGCCGTGGTCGACGTGACCCATAATCGTAACCACGGGTGGTCGCAACACCAAGGAGGCTTGCTCTTCGGCAGTCAGTTCCTTTTCCGGAACTAGAGACTCAGCACTCGGCGCGTCTTCGGAAAGAACTTCGTATTCCATCTCGATGGCGAGATCTTTAGCCAATTCGTATTCGACGGTTTGGTTGACAGTTCTGGGGAATCCGCGCATGAAGAGGCGCTTAATCACTTCAGTGTCAGCGACGTTCATTTTCTCTGCCAATTCTTTGACTGTCAAAGAATTTGTCAAAGTGATGATGCGTGGAACTTCAACTGGAGTTGGTGCCGTCGGGCGCGAACGCTCATCTTTCTTGGCGGCATGACGCTCTGAAGGTGTAGGTCGATGCGATTTCGGCGGACGCGGTGGAGTGGCGCGCACTGAAGGCGCCGCGATTCGTACAGGTACTGATGGAGCCATTGGTTTCACCGGTTGTCCGTTATTTGGAGGTGTGAAGCCTTCGCCATCACTGTCTTTTTTATCAACTTTTACTTCTGCCTTATCGCCCTTTTGTTCTTTTTCTTCGGTAACAGATGCAGCTGCGGCTGCTACTGGCTGAACTACTTCAGGTTCGGGTTTTTCTGTTTCAGCCGGTACTGGCACAACCACAGGTGTTTCTTGCACCGATGTAGATGCCACTGTCAGTGGTGTGAGCGTTGGTTGGGCACCATTACCAGACACGGTCGGCTCTGCAGCGGCAGGATGTCCATTCGGAGGTACTTGAGTCACCGGTACTTCTTCAGTTAGTGGCGTCGCAACCGCGGTGCTCGCGGCTGGTGCCATTTCGGTCACCCCAGCGGCGACTTCTGAGCCAGGCACGACAAGCGGCGTCGGTCGAGTGCGCGAAAGAACTCGAGGTTTCACAACCGGTGGTGGAGGCGGCGGAGCCTTGGTTGCCGTCTTAGCGGCTGTCTTAACACCCTTGCCCTTGTTGTCTGGCTTTTCTGGCTGCTGTTTCTTTTTATTGAGAGCTGAAATAAGTTGACCCACTGCTGCTTTATCGACAGTGCTTGAATGGCTTTTGATGTCGTGTCCGAGTTCGCGCAAAGTAGTAATGACATCCTCGTTTGGGATGTTCATCTGCCGCGCAAGCTCGTACACTCGCATACGATCATTCATTCAAGCACCTCCTTACTCTCAGTATTTTGGCACGTTTTTTTGCTATCTGTGCACATACCGGTCATATCGTGAATAAGTTGTGGTTCAAGAGGCCACCGGGTCGAGCGCGTATTTGTCACACCTTTGACCTTTCGTCCTTCAAGGGCGTGCTTGAGCCTGCCGCCCTTGAGCGCTTGGTCAACGCACCGTTTCAAACAGCACAAATAAGCCGAGCGACCATGCACTGGTGGTTTCCCATTGTTAAGCTTTACTGCACCGGTAAGAGAATCAACCGTCAGTCTGATTAACTCGATTTGAGGTTTTTTATTGCGACATGATACGCAAATTCGCGAGTGCTCACCCTGTTTGGGTTTCATCGCACCACTCGAATTTTGCGAAACAGGAACGGGACCAACTGCTTGTTGGCGCCCGTTCATGTGGTTTTCGCCGGCGTTTATGAAGATGGGCTAAGGTCCTCAAGTGTTTGATTGAGTGAACGGAATGACCCACCAGCTTGGCTCTCGGATTTAATGTCGATCTTCCACGTAGTCAGCTTGGCGGCTAGCCTTACGTTTTGGCCTCCTCGTCCGATTGCCAGTGAAAGTTGATCGTCTGGAACGATCACTTCGGCACGTTTCCCGCCACTATCCGGACCTTCTTCGTAAAGTGCCACGGTGGTGATGCGGGCTGGGCTGAGAGCGTTTGAAATGTAGTCGACTGGGTCGAGTGAATAGCGGATCACGTCTATCTTCTCGTTTCGCAGTTCAGCAACGACGTTTTGAATTCTAACGCCGCGGGTGCCGATGCAAGCTCCAACCGGGTCAACATCAGCATCGTCTGAGTGGACCGCAATTTTGGTGCGGTATCCAGCTTCTCTGGCGATGGACTTGATGTCTACAGTACCGTCCTCAATTTCCGGAACGTAAAGTTCAAACAATTCGCGAACCAGCTCGGGGTGCGCTTGGGAGACAATAATTTGGGGAATACGTCCAGTGTCTCTCAACTCAAGAACGTAGACGCGCACGCGGTTGCCGACGCGATAGGTTTCCCCAGGCAACTGCTCTCTAGTCGGCATGCAACCTTCAACTCGTCCCAAGTTGACAATCACATTGTTGCGGCTGTTGCTGATTACTTCGATGCGCTCAATTTGACCGGTGGTGCATGTGCCTTTACGGGCTTCGAATTCTTTTTTGATCAGCTCTTTTTCAGCTTCACGTAAACGCTGAGTCATCAACTGTTTGGCTGTTTGTGCGGCGATCCGACCGAATTCTGAGAAGTCAGCGGGCGTCACTTCAATTTCCAGAACTTCGCCTACTGCCACGTCCGGAATTAAATCTTGGGCATCGACAAGGCTAATTTCGTGATACTCATTGCTGATTTTCTCGACTACTTCTTTGGGGGCGAAAATGCCTATTTCACCGGTTTCATGATCGAAAATCGCTCTGACGCCTTCGACATCGTGATCCGGTACTTTCTTCTTGTATGCGGCAACGATGGCGTCGCATACGTACGAAATAAACTCTTCCTGCGGGATGTTTCGATCGCGCTCTAATTCCTCTGCTGCTTCAAGCAGCTTGTCACCTATTTTAATCATTCGATTTCCTCCCACAGATTTTATTCAATTGTATTTTTTATGATGATCAGACCTGAGGTCTGATCGTGTTTTTTGGTCCGAAAATTGTTTAAGCGGGTAGACCGCTTGAGTTATCCTTTACAGGCGGCGAGCCGCTTGGGCGATGTGATAGGTCGTCTGAGAACAATTTGACATTGATCAAAGTTTTCAGTTCCACAATAATGTCATGGTGTGCATCAGGCGTAGGTGCTGGTTGTTTGCCCTTGGCGTGTTGCTTTGGTTTGATTGCACAAGCTTTCGACAAATGCAGCTTTCCGTCAGCGGTGCCAGTCAGAATCCCTTTGAAATTGATACCAAGGTCACCAATTTTGTCCTTGCTCTGCACTTGAACGAGTTGTCCAGTGAAGATCTTGAACTCTCTTTCTGTTTTCAGCTGCCTGTCGATGCCGGGGCTTTGCACCTGCAAATCGAAGCTGCCTTCAACGATAGGACCGTCCAGAGCCATTCGCCTTTCGAGTTCCGCTTCCAGCAGCCGGCTGAGTTGCTCGCAATCGCTAAGCGAAACCCATGACTCTTTCCTGAAAATCGTTACTTCCAAGCTACGTTTGCGCCCCTGTTGTCCAAATTTACATTCGACAACGAACAGCCCAAGCGGGTCAGCGATCGACTCTGCGATTTCGATAATGTTCTGTAATATTTGATCGAGAGTCTTTTTGTCGGACATGCTTTTGCGACGAATCTGCGCCCGTTCGAACGGACGGCCAAATACGAGAATGCCGTAAGCTATCTTTCATAGCCCACGACAACACGATTCCATATGAACTCTATGTTAACATGGCGGCTCTTTTCAGGCAAGCTACAATCCTCAAGCGTCTGCCTGAGCCGGGTTTAGTCTTCGGAGTGGCCGTCATGACTGCCGTTCACATTTCTAACAAGCAGCGGAAAACATCTATAGATATAAAGCACTGGTCTCGTGCCACTGACATGCTCTTTGCAGAAGTCTGTGACAATCTCAAAAGTAACGCAGCGCGCCATCTTTCCAAGAAGCTCCTAAAAACAGTCGCGGAGCGTGGCTCAATTGACCTCATGTTTGTCGGAAATAAAAAAATTCAAGAACTAAACAAGCAGTGGCGTGACAAAGACGCCCCAACAGATGTACTTTCTTTCCCGCTGATTTTTGACGGTGAAGCAGTAGATTTCCCACCAGACTTCGGTCAGGAGACCATTGAGCTTGGCGAAATTGTCATCTCCATCGAGAAAGCTCAGGAACAAGCGTTGGAATTTGGACATAGCCTGGATCGGGAAATTGCCTTCTTATTTGTTCACGGAGTTTTACATATCTTGGGATTCGATCACATAACCAAAGCGCAAGAGAAGGATATGTTTTCCAGGCAACGCGCCGTGCTTGAGGCTGCTGGCGTAAGTCGATAAGCTAACCAAATTGAGCGCGGAACTCCAGTCCCGCCCCGAGATAGCCATGGGCGGCTAGATAGCTGCGCTCCATTTCCTCGGCATAATGCTAATCGTTTGACCTTGTTGTACTTATCAACCCTGTGTTATGGTCAATGTATGGTGGCTTTCTGCACATTGAATGCAGTTAAGCAAGTTGGCAGGGCGGCATTCGGGGGCACACAATTGAAATCATTGGGAGTACCGAAGACCAAAGTAATTAAACACCGCACCCGGCCAGTAGGTGTTGTGAGCAATGGTCCAGAATCGCCTGTAACTGAGCCGGTTTCACAGGTTGAAACCTCATTTATCCCTCGGGCTTGGCTTCGAAAAACTGGACCGGCTGTCACTATGATTGAATCGTTTTATCATGCCTTTCACGGCATTTGGATTGGACTGAAGGAAGAGCGGAATGTACGCATTCACTTTGCTTTAGTGGCAGTAGTAATCGCGCTGGGAATTTGGCTAAAGGTAGACGCACAAAATTGGATCGCCTTGACGATCGCAATGTCGATGGTCGTCACTGCTGAATACGTCAACACGGCTTTAGAGCACCTGGTCGATATTTCTTCAAGCAACGAGTATCACGAGTCGGCGCGTTACGCGAAAGACACAGCTGCGGCAGCAGTGTTAGTCGCTTCTTGCGCAGCGGCTACCATCGGTGCCATTGTTTTCATTCCCAAACTGCTCTTGTTGATTCAGCATTAAGCACCAGATTTGGTGACACACTTAATTGACTTCAGATCCAAGCACTAACAAATCGAAACGGATTAGTCTGCCCTTGATCATCTGCGTGTTGATCAGCATCACTGGTTTTGTCTTTTACGCCCTCTTCAACAAGCAAGTTTTTCCGGCTGCGTCTCTTGAAATGAAAATGACGAAGGAAGAGGCAGCGTCCTCTTCTCGGATGATGGCTGAAAAGTTTGGCTACAACTTAGACAAGTTTATTCAGACCACTACTTTTCTATCAGACGATGACGCCAAAACTGTTCTTGAATTCAAGCTTGGAATTAAAAAGGCCAATGAGCTGATGAAGCGCGACGTGCCAGTGTGGATCTGGCGCACTCGATTTTGCAAAGAGTTGAGCAAAGAGCAGATTTATGTCGCTTGGACTACCGATGGGCAGCTCAAGTCGGTATTCAATCGGCTAGAAAACGACAAGAAATTGCCTTCGTTGAGCAAAGATAACGCCCTGCAACTTGCACAAACGTTCATCAAGGAAACTGGGAAACAGGACCTTGCCGGTTATGAACTTTTCGATTCTGGCGCGGAAACAAAACCGAATCGACTCGATCAACATTTTGAGTGGAGAAAACGCGGTTATCCAGAGTCGGAATTGAGAATTCGTGTCGAAGTAGCAGGCAATGAAATTTCCGAGTATCGATACTATCTTTCACCAACGGATACGTGGAAGCGAGAATACAAAAGTATTCGAGAGAATAACGAGCTGCTTGGCAAAATCGCATCCTTCTTCATTTTTATATTTATCGCAGCTACCATCGGGGCCTTCATCCACGGACTAAACACGCACAACATACGCTGGCGGTTTGCAATCGTTAGCAGCCTGATCTTGAGCGTTCTATTCTTGCTCGGTCAGGTCAATAATTGGTCGAATACTCTTGATACTGCTTACGATACCAGTTCAACGTTGTCGAATTTTGTTACTAGGACTGTGATCATGGATTTGTTGATGGCAGTCGGAGCGTTTTTACTAAGCCTCGCGCTTGTAGGTGGAGCGGAAACCGTTTATCGCCGCTCCTGGCCGCAGCACATGGCAATGCCTTTCCTCTTTTCACTGAAGGGGATGGCGCAGTCAGATTTTACGCGCAAAATGATCTTTGGATATCTGCTGGTTGGTGGCATGATGTTTTGGGTGATCAGCTATTACAAGTTGGGCGAAAACTTGGGCTTCTTTTGCCCGCTTGGTGTGGACGACTACAAAGTAATTGGCACTGCCTGTCCGGCTATCGACGGAGCATTGATTGGTGTCAGTGCCGCAGGGCTGGAAGAATTTACCTGTCGGGTAGTCGGCTTAGGTCTATTGCGTCGATGGTTGAAAAATTTTTGGCTGGCAAATATCATCCAAGCGTTGATTTGGGGATTCGCCCACAGTCAGTATCCACAGCAGCCAAGCTATGCGCGCGGCGTGGAGTTGACGGTGGTCGGACTGGTTTTTGGTTGCATAATTAACGCTTTCGGTGTGCTGCCATGTTTTGTTGCCCACTATTTATATGATGCGTTCTTAACTGTCGAACCGGTTTTTTCATCGCACCAACTCAGTCAAATAATTCCTTCTCTCTTCGTCTTAGTGCCATTTTTAATCGGCGTCTGGTACAGCAAGCGCTGGGCACGAGCAAACAATGTGCCTGAGTTGGACTTGTCCAATGCAACGTTGCAAGCTCCCGCTGCGGTTGAGGGAAAGCATGAGCAAAAGATTGAGCGCGAGGATGCGATACATGTTCCACTCAGCAAAAGGATCAGATCGTGCCTGATTGCGGTCGCAGTCGTCTGCGGGTCTGCCGGGCTCATACCTGTTGAAGATCGAATCGGCAAAGGTAAGCAGGTGAGGGTTGATTCTCATCAGGCGCTTAGTCTTGCCAGGAAATATTTGCACGAGGATGGGCTGACCGATCCGGGCTACCAGAGTGAAGTGGAGCTGGTTAACAAACCTGATTCTTCTGATACGCAAAAGTGGCAACACGTCTTTGAGCAACTTGGTCGTCACAATACAGAGGCGATTTACAATCAGACCGAGCCTTGTTTGGAATGGCGTGTCAGATTTTTCAAGCCTCTTGATCCCAAATCTTTTTGGGTCTATCTCAACGGAGATGGAAGCAAGCGAGCCAGTCTAGTTGAAGACATCGATGAGAGCCCAGGCAAGAAGCTTGATGAATCAGAAGCTTTGAAAATTGTCGATGATTACATAAAAAAATATCGTCCTGAACTCACGCCATATAGCGTGAACGGTAAAAACAGAATTGAACGCGCCAATCGAATTGATTATAAGTTTGACTTGAACATTCCTAAGTTCAACGCTGGGTCGACTGCAGCTAAGCTAAACACCGAAGTGAAAGGCGACCACATCTCTGAACTTCGGCTTGATTGGGATGTTCCGGACACCTGGTCTTGGCCCAGGGCGAAAAAGAAGTGGTATCAACAAGCAGACTCAGTTCTTCTTGCAGGGGGAGTTTTGGCTCTCATGGTTGCCTTTCTTGTGTGGAGCATTCACATTCTTCGATCTACCTCAATCCAGTGGAAGGGAGCAATACTTTTTACTGGAGTTGGCGTACTTGCCTCGATCATTTCCAGCTTCAATAATGCGGCCAAATTGTTAGTGTTATACAACACCGCCGAGACTTTCAGTTCCTTCGTCGGTCAATCGCTTGCGGCTGAGGCGGTGAAACTGCTCCTCATATCAATTGGCTACTTGTTGCTATGTATCGTTGGTTTCAGTTCTCTGAAAGTAAGCTTCCCAATAATTGCCAATCAGCTTCGTCATGGATTTCTCCTGACGCCGCAAAATAGTGTCGAGCGAATTTTTCGGTCGAGTGTTTGGCTCGACGCAGCAATTGGCTCTTATGCATTCATTGCAGTCTTGTTTGCAATAAAGACTTTGCAATCAGTCGCACTGACCCGATTCTCACCAGCACTGCATCTGGAAATGCCTGGACATACTCCGATTCTGTTCTCTATGTTTTTTCCAGCAGTTGATTTGTTAACCGCAGTATCGGCTTGGCTCATTTTTGGATTAATGGCAATCGCCATCACTGCGAGTTTCTGGAGGAGGTATTTAAATACAACAGTCAGAGCTGTGAGCTGTATCACCATCACCGGAGTATTATTTGGTGCCTCGTCATGGTATTGGCAAGACTGTGTGATTGACACAGTTTCAATCATCGCTATGCTACTGGCGTGTTGGTGGTTTACTACTCGCGTATTTCGACTTAACGCCATTTGTTACGTTTTCGTTCTGATTGAAGTAGTGTCGGGAATATATTCGGGAGAATTAGTTGAACATGTGCAGAAGATTGGTCAGATAGAGATCGCCCTCTCCTTTGCAATTATTTGTGCACCACTTTTTGCGACCGCACTTGTCCTCCTGAAAGATAAGCAAACCGTCGATCTACCGAAATAAAGCTTGCTCCGAATTTTTCGAAGCAGCATCTTGCCTGCTCTCCAATTCCGCGCTGAAAGCTGCGTGCGCTCCATTGCCGCGGTGTCAAAATGGTGCCAACACTCAGAATCGAACTGAGATGTCTCGCTCTTCAAACGAGCGCGTGAACCATCATTGCTATGTTGGCTTATCGGAGATGACAGGATTCGAACCTGTTATCGGATTACGACGACTCTTTAGCAAAGAGCTTGCTTCCACTCGCCTCATCTCCTTACATAATGATCACGCAAGCGTGGACTTGAACCACGAGTCGCGGGTTTGGAGTCCGCTGGTTTACCATTAACCGACTTGCGTTCGTTTTTCTATCAGTGATTCGTTCGGTCACCGTATCTGGTGTTTGGTTCGAACCTCTGTCGTGTCAATCCAATTGAATCCTCCTTTGCATAGCGTTCTAAAAGTGGTGCCCAGTCTCGGACTCGAACCGAGAAAGTCCTGATTCTAAGTCAGGCGGATTTACCAATTTTCCTAACCGGGCGTGGAGTGCATGACGAGATTCGAACTCGTGTCGCCTGAATCACAACCAGGCATCCTAGGCCTCTGGACGACATGCACGATTCTGGCCTGCTTGGACTCGAACCAAGATCCTCGCCTTCAAAGGGCGGAGTCCTACCATTAGACGACGGGCCATTACGAACAAAGTGTGTATTGATCAGATTTTCGCGCTACTGTTTTGTTTTGCTCAAAAGCGCACAGCGATAGCTGATGTGCAGCAAGCTCACCTCGTTTTCGAAGCACGCTAAAGCACGCACTCCATTTGATTTACATTTGATTTAAAAACTGGACACTTGGCGCCAGGGTCGCTGCGGAATCATTCCACGCGCCAACGCAATGCACGAACGACGCCGCCATGAGCCGATTCCCGACGGGCAATCGGTTCTATTGGTGCGACGTACTTTGGTGTAGTGATAGCGAAACATGATCGTGATCCTTTTGATTTATTCCAGCGGGCAAATTCAACAGCGCAAACGACAGCCAACTAAATTGGCTGAGTGTCTGGCTTTGATGCTGGAATAAACGGTTCACGATCTTATTTCCCGAACGAAACTTTCTTCGACTATAACACAATAATGCAAAAGTGGTGCAACAGATTACGCTTACATTGCAGGGTGTCAGTCATTGCGTTTTCTGGGGACTGCTGTCAATTTAATATTTAATGTCACTGAATACTCACAGCCGTTTCGTATATTTGAAGAGGTAAGGCGCGGGAATTTAGAACCCGGCTCGGTTTGTCCAACTCTGGCGGAGGGAATAATGCTAATGTGCCGTCCGTTTTTCAGGCTCACACCCCCGAGTAAGAAGCCATCCAGTTGAGGCATACAGGAATTTAGGTGGGGCTTTCACCATTGACAGTCCAACTTTTCCAGAATATGTATATAGACAAGCGTTACCATTCAGCCCGCGCGTCATAGTGTAAGGAGAGTCCCATGTCCGACGTTCCAAGATATACAAACCCCGGCGCTGGCGGTAATGGCGGCAATTCTGACGATGTGTTCAGGTGGAGCGGGGACGCACGTAATCAACAACAGGGGCAGCAGGGTAAATCCGGCGGCGGCGACAACTATATATACGATGGAAGTGGCCAGAGCAATGGCGACCAAAACCACGACGCATTCCATCGCGACCGTATGCCTGGGCAGATCCGAGAGAGCGATTATCCGCAGACTTTTGTTCAGCGTGAGGTAAGAGGTGACGGAACTGTCATCATCAATAATATCCATTGCAAAAATGCATACTTCAATCAATCTTCCATTGATGGTGCCGACTATCGAAGAGATCCCAAACAAGACTTCCGAAACGTAGATCCCAATGTCGCTGGCTTGGCCCAGCGCGATCAGCAGCCTCGATTCTATGACACGCAGCGGTCGCCCTCAAACGGCACCTATAGCATTCCTGATAGCGGGAGCGGCGGCGGAAGAGATTATCGTGACATGCAAATTGAAATGGCTCGGCAGCGTCAATTTGATCAGGCCGATGCCAGTCAGCGTCAAATAGACATGGCTCGCCAGCGGCAGCTTGATCAATCCTATGATCGAGGTCGACAAATAGACTATGTTCGTCAACAGCAGATGGATCAAGGATATCAGCGCGATCGTTATCAAGGAACGGGTGACTTTCAACAAAATGGTCAGAACCAAAGAGATTACGACCAGCAGCTGCGCATTCAGATATACAACCAACAGAGCAGGCATGCCAACCAACGTCCACCAGAGCGACAACTTCCGTACTATGTAAATGACAGTTGCTTTGGAAACGGCAACAACAACGGCGGCAGCTGGAATAACGGCGGCAGCTGGAATAACGGCGGCAGCTGGAACGATGGTAATTCTGGTCGTTATGGCCGCGGGAATGGTGGACCTTATTTCGATAATAACCGAGTCGGACTCAGTGTTCGCATACCCCTAGGTAACAACGGAAGCGGTATTCGCATCGGTTTCTAAGCCGAACTAACAACATTGTGATTGAGCCTGATCCCTTGTGATCAGGCTTTTTTCGCAAGTGAAAATGGATTGTATACGAGTTCACCGGTGTCAGGGTCATCAAATGTGGTGACATCTATTTCGAAGACTCGGCGTAGATTCTCGGTGCTCAACGCGTCCTTGACAGAGCCGGTGGCAGCGATTTTGCTCGTGTTGTCTTGATTGCTTTCGATTAGAATTACGCTGTCGGCAACTCTGGCAATTACGTTCAAGTCGTGCAAAACAATCATCATTCCCAATCCATTCAATCGCAATCGTTTGAGCAGAGCAAGCAGCTCAATCTGGTGCTTAAAGTCGAGATGCGATGTCGGTTCGTCCAGAAACATGAACAGGGGCTCTTGGGCAAGAGCCGTGGCCAGGGCTGCGCGTTGACGCTCTCCGCCTGAGAGTTGACAGATCGGTTTGCGTCTAAGCTTTTCCATTTCTGTATCATTCAGCGCTTTGTCGACAGCAGCGCTGTCGGAATTTGCGCCATACCATTGCCACCACTTTTGGTGCGGGTTGCGACCGAGCATGACCATCTGCTCAACACTTAATTCTGTGGAGGCTTCGATATCTTGCGGCACGTAGGCAACTTTGGCGGCGAATTCCTGAGTGCCCATTGACCAAATGTTCTTGCCATTTAGTTGCACGTTTCCAGAGATAGGTTTTAGTTGTCGTGCCATTGTTTTAATTAGTGTCGACTTGCCGGCACCGTTGGGTCCGGCCACAGCTACGATCTGACTGGACACCAAACGCACCGACACGCGTTCGAGCACTGGCAGCTTGTCAAAGCCTACACTCAAATCCACCGCTTCAATCAGGTTGGTCTCGGTTGCCACTAGCTCTGCAAAACCTCTTTGTTGTGCCTACTGATTAGCCAGAGGAAAAATGGACCACCAATGAGCGAGAGCAGGGTTCCTAACGGCAATTCTTGTCCTTGCCCCAAGGTTCTTGCTGCCAGATCGCTAAGAAGAACTAGTGTCATGCCAAGCATGGCAGCGCAAACAATTTGCATGCGTTCATCTTGACCGTAAAGGCGCCTGGCCAGGTGCGGAGCGATTAGTCCGACAAAGCCGACCAATCCGCTGATCGATACAGCCGCCCCACACATTAGGACTGCGGCAGCAAGCAGGATCCATTGTGCCCGTGCCACGTCTAAACCCAGTGCCTGAGCGGATTGCGCCCCAAGGGATAATAAGCGAATTTGTTTGCTCATGGCTAAGGCTATTAAAATTCCAGCGAAAGTGTAGACAAAAGATGGTGTCACTTCGCTCCATGTTCTTCCAGCGATGCCACCAGCTAGCCAGAAGAAGAGTCCCTGTCCTTGCGCTACGCTGGAGGCGTGGATCAGGATCATCGTTATAAATGCGCCGCAAATTGCAGAAAGTCCAACGCCTGACAGGAGTAGTCGACCCACTGATAATCCGCCTGGACCGCGCGCCATGGAGGCGACCAGTAAACTGGCTAGCAGTCCTCCAATAAATGCTGCTGCGGGTATGAAGGAAAAACTGGCATTACAGATCATAGCGAGCGCTACAGCCAGACCGGCTCCGCTTGAGACTCCAGTCAAATATGGGTCTGCCAAGGAGTTTCGTGACAAAGCTTGGAGAACATAACCAGAAATTGCTAGAGCCGTTCCAACTACCATAGCAACGCAAATTCTCGGCAAGCGGATTTGCCAGAGGACTTCGTCTAAACTTGATTGCGACTGATGACCGGTGATTGCTTGAAATGCCTGAGCAGGCGTCAAGCAAACGTCGCCCACACACACGTTAACAACTATCGCGATAGCCAGGATTATCGCTAATGCCAAAAAACGAAAAAGGATCGAACTCAAACTGCCGCCTCGAAGCGATTTTGCAACTTTAAATCGGGCAGCTTCGCTGCAGGATAGGCGCTCCTAGGATAGACTATCCTCGGATAAAATAGCATTGAAAATCGCTGTCGTGTTAGGATGCTAATTTCGGACGCGCTCTTCTTTATACGAGGATAGGCGCACCTTGGAGCCATACTGCCTGACTGTAAAGCTGCCAAACTTATATGATCTATTTAGACAATAGCGCCACCACTAGGGTTCGTGAGGAAGTCATCGATGAGATGCTTCCCTATCTTTCGCGGTCATGGGGCAATCCCTCATCCATTCACGCACTTGGCAGGGAGTCTAAGGACGCTGTCAACGATGCTCGTCACCGTGTCGCAGCGCTCTTGAATTGTGACGTCGATGAAATATACTTCAGTTCCTGCGGCACGTTAAGCAACAATGCGGCATTGTTGGGGCGAGCAAGATTTGCAGAAGCAAATGGCCACGGACGTCATCTGATCACTACTCGAATCGAGCATCCCTCCGTCATTGGACCATGTCAATATTTGGAGGGAATGGGTTGGCGGGTGACTTACTTACCGGTCAATCGGGAAGGATTCGTGTCACTGAAAGATCTCGAAAAGAATACGACCGGCGATACTAGCATTATTTCGATTATGTGGGCGAACAATGAGATTGGCACGGTGCAGGACATTGCTTCGATCGCCAAATTTGCCCAAGAGCGGAATATCTTTTTTCATACCGACGCCGTGCAGTCTGCCGGGAAGCTGTCAATTGATTTGAAGGCTGTGCCAATCAGTGCTTTGGCATTATCTGGTCACAAGTTTCACGCCCCAAAGGGAGTAGGCATTTTATACGTTCGGAAACTGCAAAATATCATGCCAATTATTTTTGGTGGCGGACAGGAAATGGGTTTGTTACCTGGAACCGAAGCCCTCTCAAATATAGTTGCCATCGGCAAAGCAGCGGAGTTGGCTCGCCTGGAATTCGAGCAAAATCACGAGAAGCTCATCGCTATCTCTAAAATTTTCAAGCAACACCTCTCCCAAGTGGACGGGCTTATATTTACCGGTTCGTCATTGCTTACGCATCGCTTGCCTGGACACATCAGCTTCGTGTTGCCTGGTGTAGAAGGCGAAGCGATTGTTATGCGTTCGGATCTTAAAGGGATTTGCGTATCCAGTGGCTCAGCATGCCACCAGGGCATAATCGAACCTTCCCAAGTCTTGAAGGCGCTTGGTTTGTCTGACGAACAAGCAAAAGGTTCAGTCCGTTTATCGGCATGCGGATACAATACTATCGACGAATGTACAGAGGCTGCGGTTTTGCTAACTAACATTTTGCATTCGATGGCGAAGGCTGCTACAGCGCAGCACTCAGCCAATGCAATCGCCTAAGGATCACTATTTTGCTTTGCGAAATAGATTGAAGACGAAGATAAAGAACCCTTTGATCTTGCCCAGCGGGAAGGTTCCGTGCAGAAATTTCAGACCACCCCTTGCGGTTTTAACTCTGCTTGGCCCGTATGGATACCACCAGACACGGTGATTGCCACCGGATGAGTCGATGCTGATGTGCTTAATGTTAACGAGATCCATCAAGCCAAATTGAGAATGACTGCGACCAAAACCGCTCTTTTTCAAACCGCCCCACGGCACTTGCGGCATCGCATGTGATACCAGGCAGTCGTTGATTAGCACTGTTCCGACTTGTAAATCTCTAGCCACCGCCTCTGCTCGACTCAGTCCACCAGCCCATACGGAAGCGCAAAGTCCATAGTCGCAATCGTTCGCTTTTAAGACAGCTTCGTCCTCGCTTTCGACGACCATAATCGGCATCACAGGACCGAACGTCTCTTCAGTCATGATATCCATGCTGTGATTTACGTTGGTCAAAATAGTGGGCTCATAGTAGAACCCGGCTAAATCATCGTGCCGTTTACCGCCGACCAAAATCTCTGCACCATTTTCCCGAGCCTGATTAACGTGCGACTCGACTTTGGAAAGCTGCAATTCGTCAATGACTGGACCAACATCGGTAGTTTGATCCGCAGGCGAACCTAATTTGAGAGCGGTGGTATATTGCACAATTTTATCAATTAGCTTTTGGGTGTTTTTGCCCTTGATTATGTACACGCGTTCGATCGATGCGCATGCTTGCCCAGCGTTAGTAAAGGCACCCCAGACCAGTCCGCGGGCTGTCCAATCCACAGGCGCATCTGGTAGCACTATGGCGGCGTCTTTACCTCCCAGTTCCAAGCTCAATGGTATCAAATTTGGTGCTGCCTGCGACATGATTTGGCTTCCGGCTTCGACTGACCCGGTGAAAATTATGCGCGACAGATCACATTTAGTCAGGTGTTCACCGGTGCTGCGATCGCCCGTAATTACTTGAACCACGCCTTTAGGAAAACCGGCCTTTTCAAATAACTCGCCAATCTTGATGCCCACCAACGGCGATTTTTCAGATGGTTTCAGCACGACTGTATTGCCACAAATGACAGCCATTAGAATCGTCATCACTGGAATTGCGAATGGATAATTCCATGGCGCAATCACCCCGATCACGCCGAGCGGCTCGAACGTCACCACGCTTTGTTTTGTCGCCAGCAATGGATTAGTCATTTGAATGACCTGGTCTTTCAACAAGGTTTCTGCGTTCTCGGCGAGCCAAACGCAGCTGTCTAGAGGTCCGGTCAGCTCAGCAAGGTAGCTTTCAACAATCGGTTTGCCCACTTCTGCGCTGACTAGCTGTGCAATTTCATCTGCACCTGCTTCGATCAGGCGGCGAAGTTCAATTATTTTCTTGATGCGCTTGTGATACGGAACCAGTTGCCATGTCTCAAAGGTCTTCCAGGCTTTGTCTACCGCCTCTTTAACTTCCGCGGCAGCCATAATCGGAACTTCGCCAATCACTTCTCGAGTGGCTGGATTGATCGATTGAATTGTGGCGGTTTTGCTGACGACCATTGTTTCTTGCACGGCTGAAAGCTCCATTGTAAACGATCACGCCCACAGCCAAGCCACTTGCAGGGGATATTCGCCGGCTTTGATAATCTTCCTCACGGTCCAGCCCCACCCGTATACGAAGTCAGGGCTTGGCAATCATTTGAGGATATTAAGATTTATGCAGGATTGTCCTGGGCGACACTGAATATGGTGGCAAACGATACTTGCTTTGCTCCTGGAAACCAAGACAGGCTTGGCCTTTTAACCTGAACTGTTCGGTTACCGGAGGCGGATTGGCGCTGACAAAAAATGTGAGCAGGATTTCCGCCGCGGAATAACATAAACTGTGATGTGAGACTCTAGAAATCGAGGAACTTAGTTGCGAAGCCCTATGCTCATGCGTGCTCTTTCAGTTGCGATAACGGTTGGCGCTCTTGCGGTGCCTGTCTCGGCGGAATCACAGTCGGATAAGTTGTATGTTAAGGGTGAAAAAGCATACTTGAATAAGCGCTACGATGAAGCGATCGGAATGCTTCAGAAAGCCCTAGAGCAAGACGGAAAGAACGCCCGGGCCCACAACTTAATTGGCAAAATCTATCACAATCGCAACAAACTAGATCAAGCCGAAGGCGAATACAAGAAGGCTTTAGAGGCTGATCCTCAACTCGCTGATGCTCGATATAACTTCGGCGTTTTGATGTTCGATAGGCGTAAGTTTGCTGATGCGCAGAAACTCCTAGAAGAGGCAATCACAATTGATCCGCAAAATGCGGAGTTTAATTACAATCTGGCCCTTACCTATGCCAATCAAAATAAGCTAGAGCAGGCAGCAGAGCGCTTCTCTAATGCGATTAAGCTCGATGGTAACAACCCTAATTTCCATTACGGACTCGGCTGTCTTGATCAAAAAACTGACAAAATGGATGACGCAATCGATGAATACAAGAAGGCGATTGCGCTCAATCCGGATTACATCGAGGCTCATAACAATCTTGGTGTTGCCTACAGTGCCCAAGGTAAATATCCCGAATCAGTGGAGGAGTTCCAGGCAGCCCTGAAGCTCAATCCTGACTACCCCCAAGCACAGCGCAATCTTGGCTATGCTCAAGCACACACGAGCCTCGGCATTACTTATTTTAAGCAAGGGCAGCTGGCCAAGGCCTTCGATGAATACAAAAAGGCCCTCAAGATAGATCCTATGTTCGCAGATACGCACTACAATTTGGCGCTCTTATATCAGCATAACGGGCAACTTCAGCCTGCCGTAAAGCATTACCAGTTCGCGATCAAGATAGATCCTACCAACTACTTTGCCCATAACAATCTTGGTGTCGCCTTTTCAAAGTTAGGCAAGATGGATCAAGCTGAGTCCGAATATAAGCAAGCTCTCCAGCTTAAACCGGATTATGCGGAAGCCCAGCAGAACCTGAGTTCGCTTGGGAAAGGCGCACCATAGCAGCGGTTTTTTTATATTCACTGTATGTGGTGCCGACACCCCTTTGTAATCCTGGTGTAAGATTCGCCTGTTCAATAATTTACACAAATCCTCACAGAAAGGGCGTTTTGGAACGACCACATAGCCGATGGCACGATCCCAAAACCTGCCAAACTTATGTTTCAGATGTAAATATTTCAGACCGAAATGCGCGCGCTTTTAATCACCGTATGCTGGAACTGGCTTGGAATGCGGTGTGCAAACAGATCTATTTCTACTTCTCGGGAGCATGTAACATTAGTCACAAAAGGGTTGCCATATGAAAGCAGCACCCTTAACCTGTTCTTAGTCGCCCTCAGGCAAAATGACATCACGTCATCGGAGGAAATGAAAATATGCATATAGGCATAACCCAGCTTCAATGCTGGCCTCAGCAGAGCGTATAAAAGTATCGTCATCACGAGATCACTAGACATCGAGCACGCAATGTGTCGAAGCTGGCGTAAGCACAGTGTTCTATCGCCATCGGCTTATGAATAGTGGAAGTGCAGGTAATCAAATATGTATGAGTTAAAAGGGCAAGAACAACTTGCGATTTTGGGCAAACACACCCATCCGCGCACGAAGTTAATCATCACAGACGTCGATGGAACATTGGCATCATTCTGGGATTACTTTGTGCCGGCGATTAGAGATTTTTTGCGGGAGATCAGTGTCAAGTTGGATACGCCGGTGCTTGAGCTGGCAGAAGATATCGGCAGGATTATTGATCGACGCGGCACTCACGAGTATCCATGGTTGTTAGAAGAAACGAGCTTCGCCTGGAAGCATTTTTCGAAGCGTCCTGAAGAGTTTCGAGAGGATTTCGTGAAACCGTTTTGGGCCGCGTTAGATAACAATCGCACTAAGTATTTGCGGCCGTTTCCGCAGGTGCTGCACACGCTCGCTGAATTGAAAAACCAGGGCGTAAAAATTGTCGCACTTAGTGACGCGCCTGAATATATGGCTCGTATTCGTAATCAGCAGATTTTTGATGGTCTGCTCGACGCCGTTTACGCACTGGAGACAGTTGAACCAACTGCCGATGAGATTTGGCAGCCGATCTCGTTAGAACATGGACGGGCCCGCGTCAAAGAGATGCGCACGCAGACGACGAACTTAAAAACGAATTTCCATGTACTTCCGATCACCTATGAGAAGCCCAATCCGGCAGGTGTAGATCAGATCCTCGCTGATTTTGATGTTTACCCGCAGGAAGCAATTTTCGTTGGCGATAGCTTGACGAAAGACGGTCTAGTGGCAGCCCGACGCGGAATCCGGTTTGTATGGGCGCACTACGGCAATCATTTGCCCGCTGAATACGAAGAGATTGTCAACTATTCGTTAAAACCTGAGGGTGAGGATCCAATCAAGCGACCATTGCCAATGTCTTTAGTGACGGCAGTGGCTGCCAGATACGACGAACTGCTGCACCATATCTAATCTGCTGAACTTTAGTCAGACGAGTTTTTGATTTCGATCGGATAGCTAATCAGTGTTTTCTTAGCAGCAAGGCTGGGTTTTGCGTAAACGCAAACCCAGCGTTCTCCCTTTAAAGCGTTTTTTGATTTGCCAAGTTTGATGGTGAAAGTGCCGTCAGCTCCCTCTTTGAACCCGCTCTCGAAGATCTTTGGATTGGTCAAGGGAACAGGAATGTTTCCAATAGACTCAAGACCGCTACTGGACCCTTCGACAACAGTTAATTTTGAACCAGTCGGAGCTTTGATCTGCAGGTAGAGTTCGCCGTTCTTTTTCTGCAACTGTGCGAGATCTGCTGTGAGCGGCACTATTCGATTAGGCGATTGCGGAGATACTTCATGGTGCTTGTCCAAGAAGTGCCTAAAGGCAACCGAGATTCGCTCCTGTACGTACTGAATATCCTCGGCACCTTCAAAGTTGTATCCTTCTCCTGATTTGAAAGTGTAGTCATTGATCGCGATTTTGTACTTCCCTTTCGGATCGATTGCTTTCCAGTCGCCGTTGTGATCTTTCACCAAAGCAAATACGACTCGACTGCCTTTAGGCTTGCTTGCGTCATATGCAATCTTGATGCCGTGCTGGTCGAGAAAGCTTCCACCCAATGGACCACTAAAACTGTGTTCAAGAGCTTTCAAAACAACGGTACCAGATACGGTGGCGAAGACTACTTTGTTATCGAAAGGTAGCATTTCCTCGATTTTTTCAGCGGTGATCGGGCCCTTTTCAATTCTTGACCGGATGCCGCCACGATTTTCAAATCCGATTTGAACGCCGTAACTTTTCCCCTCTTCCACAAGGGCATCCGTGATCAAATCTCCCAACGCCGAGTCCCACGGATAGGTCCTGAATTGATTGTCGAAGGGCTCTGTCGCTTGTCCGGCAATCTCTTTACGAAGCCCTAAAAGCGGGAGAACTTTCTCATCGACATATGCTTTCAAATCGGGATCTGAAAAAATTTTGTCAGTGATGTTTATCAGCCTATAGTTCGTGCTGGCAGGAACAACACGACCCTTTCCATCGAATACCAGATCTAATTTCCCTAGCGCTCTGCCATAACAGCCAGTCTGGACAATGGTCGTGGTAGTGCCGTCGGCATGCTCTACGATGACGGGCTTATCCAATCGGGTGTGGCTGTGCCCGCCGATGATGGCGTCGACGTCGGGAATGGCTTGGGCCAAAACTTTGTCGCTCTCTAGACCGCAGTGTGTGACGAGCACGATTTTATTGATGCCACTCGCTTTCAGCTTGTTTACTTCGTCGATGAAAGGTTGAACCCAGTTTGGTCCCGCTGACTTGATCCTGACTCCGCCTGTGTTAAGGGCCACAGAATTGAGTTCCGATGTAATTCCGCCTATAAAACCAACCTTTTGACCGTCGATTTCTTTTACGACTGATGGTTTCACCAAGGACGCTAATTCAGGCTCATCCGTCAGGTCCATATTTGCGTTTATGATGTCAAATTTGGCTATCTTCAGTTGATTCGCTAAATTCTTGGGACCATCATCAAATTCGTGATTTCCGATCGTGTAAATGTCGTATCCCATTTTATTCAGCATGTTTACCTCCACTTCACCGTGATATTTGGTGAATAGAGGAGTGCCTTGAAAAATGTCGCCCGCGTCAATAGTTAATGTGTGCTTGGGATCTTTGGCGCGCAGCAGCCTGAGCATGTGCCCGATGCGGGGCATACCACCCACTGACCGCTCACGTTCTTCGAACGACTCGTCATGAGCGTGCAGATCATTGGTGTGCAAGATTGTAAGATTGAGACCAGCGCTGTCTGATTTAGCTGCCAGCGAAGCCACCATTATGAGTAGCCCCCCGACCATGAAAAGTGCCCAGCTCAATACAGTCGCTTTCGCTTTTGTCTGGAATATTTTCATGGTTATCCTCATGCTAGTGTTTCCCCAAATTTCGACTCGTATATGTTCATACGCTCAAACTGCAATTAAAGTTCGATCTATTCGTTCAGAATTTGTTCCGGAGGCTGGGTGCCCCGTCTCGGTAGCTGGACTGAGGACCGAGTTGGATTTGGACCCATTCGATGCTCCAATCGACGCTCGCATTTATATCGACTATAAGAATATCGGTCAGAAGCCGATATCTGCAGTGAAGTTTCGCATGCGTTTTACAGATGATAGCGGAAATAATGTGGGAACGTTTCAAGCTTCTGATGGAGCTATGTTGGCTCCCGATCAGGAATCGAGTCAGAAATTCCGGGAAGAGAAAATTGATCCTCTTTCGACAGGACTCAAACTTCGGGTTCTGCTGGTGAAATACGGCGACGGACAACTCTGGCAGTCTACAAAAGCACCACCTGCCCCTACTCCCTAGCCGCCCGGTAACCCCCGTCAGGAGCTGGATTGCAGATTCGCAGTCCGATAATCTTACTTTGCGTATGGGCAAAATTAACCTGAAATAAGGTATCTGTCAGGGAAACTGCAATTTCCAAGCGATGTCCATATATTGTGGGGAGTGTATCTTATATACACCCTGGTGCAGTTCGGAAGCACCTTCTCCAATTTAATAGTCAAGGGATGAGACGCATGAGCAGCGCCTTTAAAACGTTTACGTCGGCCGCAGGAGTGGGCTCCGCCTGTTACTTGCTGGCTATGGCCACGTGGGATCAAGTGTTATTGCTTTTTCTCGCGGCAAGCCTTGGTTGGTGCCTATTTGTCCACCACACTCAGAATCGCAAACCCACACAGGTACCGCGTTCAATTATTAAGAAGAAACCCGTCCTCGCTTTACCAATCAATGAGCCGGTGGTGCGCAAAGTTGAAGAGGCACCACGGAAGGTGTACAAGTTTCCAATTCACGAGTTAGCTGCTGCCAGCACTCCGCGCAGTGTCCAAGCGTTTGAGTAGTCAGCGACTATCAGATGTGTGTATTCATTGATTCGTCACTAACAACTGCGTATATTGATTTGGCGTGTTTCGGATAAGCGTATTCGTTCGGTGCTATCAACTGCTGAGCAACGTATATGTCTGGTCCTTCGTTTCGAAATGTCACTTTGATAGTTGTCTATGGTGTCGTTCAATTATTTGATTAATCACCTTGTTGCACGTGATTGCTTGGCGGATAATTGTCCGCGTTGGCGTAGCGCGGGCATTTAATCAACTGGTGCCCAGAGTCTGCCAAATCGTTTTGATAGTCTGAGTTCTCTATTCGGAGAAACTCGATGGAATTAACCCAATTGGAAAGTACTCTCGGCGACGTACAACAAATTATTCGGCAGTACTGGGGCTATGACAGTCTGCGTCCGCTGCAGCAACAGGCTATGGAATCTGTTCTTCGCGGTCGAGACTCCCTGTTGGTGTTGCCCACCGGCGGCGGAAAGTCATTGTGCTATCAGGCGCCTGCGATTCTGCGCCGCACCACGACTGTCGTGGTATCACCGCTGATATCACTGATGAAAGACCAAGTCGATGGATTGAAAGCCTGTGGCGTTCCAGCCGTGCAACTCGACAGCTCTCAGACTGCCAGCGAGCGCAACGCGTTAGAAAAAAGCATCCGCCACGGAGAGATTCGACTTTTGTTCGTCTCACCTGAGCGCCTCGCTATGGCTGATTTCCACAATCTTTTACAGCAAATCCGCGTTGAAACATTCGCCATTGACGAGGCTCACTGCATCAGCCAATGGGGGCATGACTTTCGCACCGAATATCGGCAGCTGAAGAAGATCAAGGATCTGTTTCCGAACGCTTCGGTGCATGCCTACACTGCCACCGCAACTGAAGATGTGCGCGCCGATATCATTCGCCAGCTCGGATTGCAAAATCCTGACGTCTTGATCGGCGATTTTGACAGACCCAATCTGACTTATCGCGTGTTGTCGCGCCGCGAATCGCTCAATCAAGTTCTCGATGTGGTGCGTAGACACGACAATGAAGCTGGAATTATTTACTGCATCAGCCGAAAAGCGGTAGACGAACTGACTCGATTATTGAGAAAGCATGGACTGAATGCAGTGGCTTATCATGCGGGATTAACGAGTGACGAACGCCGATCAGCACAAGAGTATTTTGCCAGTGAGAAATGCGACCTGATTGTTGCAACGGTGGCATTCGGCATGGGCATCGATCGATCCAATGTGCGTTATGTCATGCACACCGGCATGCCCAAGTCTCTTGAGCACTATCAACAAGAGACAGGCCGAGCGGGTCGCGATGGGCTTGAAGCAGAATGCGTGTTGCTTTATTCCAGCGCCGATCTGATGTTGTGGAAATCGATCATGGAAAGGAGCGCATCCACTGAATTAGCCGCCGAAACCAATAGCACGTCATTTCTGGAAGTCGCGAATAAACATCTCGATCAGATCAGTCGCTATTGCCGAGGCGCTGTCTGCAGGCATCGAGCTCTGGTTGAATACTTCGGGCAATCTTTTGCCAAAGGAAGTTGCGGTGCTTGCGACGTCTGTTTAGGCGAAACAACTTATGTCGAAGAATCAGATTTGATCGCCCAGAAAATCATTTCTTGCGTCGCTCGTATCAAGGGGCGTTTTGGTGTTGGCCACTTAGTTTCCGTGTTGCGCGGTGAGACCAGCGAGACAGTGCGCAAGTGGCAGCACGACGAAATCAGCACATTCGGAATTTTGAGTTCACATCCTAAAAACGATTTGCGCGACTGGATCGATCAACTAATCGGACTTGGTGTTCTCGACCGATTAAATTTGACAATGCAGAGTGGCTTCAATTTTTCGGCGGTCGTGCTGAATCAAGAATCATGGAGCGTCTTGCGAAATCAACGCTCAGTGAGATTGATGCAACCATTGCGTTCAACAAAAGAATTGAAGGCAAAACGCATGCGCATCGCAGAGGACTCATGGCAACGCGTCGACAAAGACTTATTTGAAAAACTTCGGGCTATCAGAATTAAAATCGCGAAAGAACGAGGCTGGCAAGCCTTCATGGTTTTCAGCGATGCCACACTCAGGGAAATGGCTCAGGTAAAGCCTTCCAAGCCTTCATCGATGTCTAGAGTGAAAGGCGTCGGCAACACAAAACTCGAAAACTTTGGCGAAGCATTTTTGGAAGTAATTACAGCCCACTGCGAAGCAAACAATCTAAAGACTGACGTACTTTGAGTTTATCTGGCGGACCTCGATTTTTGATAGGTTCGGACCAAATTTAGCTCGTGGCAGCCGCACGTTGAAAATGCCCTACGAAAAGGACACACGTTACTCGTTCTTGGTAAGATAATTTTTCTTGGTTAATCTGGTTGGCAGGAACAAACTAGGCTGCCACTTTGGGTGCGCTCAATTCGAAAACATCTGTCAAATCGAAGCCTCAGGGTCGAATCAATGTTTTCAACACTACTGGCGCTGCCGATCACTAGTATTCTCTTCTGTCCGGCATCACTATCTATTTCAAACAATAATTGCTCTCGCGTTTTTCTTAGTGCGTCGTTAGCGTGCGCGTGCTCGTCAAGGCTAGAGAAAATTACGTCAATGTCCTCGATGAATATCAAGCAGGGGACGTGCTTTCTAACCTGTTTGAAAAGATCACGTACACGAGAATCTGCAACAGAATCATCAATGAAATCAGGACCTGAGATACTGAAAAACGGAACGTGGGCCTCGCCTGCAAACGCCTGGGCTAACAAAGCTCTATCTTGACCAGGCGGGCCAACAATGAGAACGCCTCTAGGCAGACCAATCCCTTTACACTGGATGTCGTCGGGAAGCTTAAGGAAATCGACGATCTGCTGCAGTTTCTGTTTCGTTTCCTCCGCAGCGGTTATATCGGCAAAGCTAGTCTTAACATTGGTTTCAACCATTAGTTTTGCCTTGCTGCGTTCCAAGCTAATGATTTTTTTTCCGAATAAAACAAGCTGCCACAGGATGCGATTCTTTGCCATTTCTTTCTCCGACGATCATGATTCCAAGTCTGTGCTTGGCGGTTTTGGCGGTAGGAGTTTTACTCGTCGCAAGAGCATGTATGGCTCCTCGAGCTTGAACGCCATGCATACTCCTGTATAAACAAGCAGTCCAACGCCGCTGGCGATGCCAATGACGCCGAGCAGTCCGAGCAAGTGCAAGGACCTTCCGAAGCTGCCGATGACGGGTGCAAGAACTTGATACCCATAAAAAGTGCAGACTCCTGCCAATATAGATGCCACCAGCATAATGACGAATGGCTTTACTAACTGCGAGGCGCCTAGTCTGCCAATCTTTCTGCGCAGCAAAAAAGCGAGACAAGAAAAATTGAAGACGGTTATTAGTGTCGTAGCAAGAGAGATGCCGCCAACGCCCATGTGCAGCTGCATAACGAAATAGAAATCCAGAATCGCCTTTAGCAATATGGCAGCCATGCCTACGTAATAAGGACTTTTAGAATCTTTGTACGCATAGAAGACTCTAGTGATTAAATCGCGCCCGATATAAATCACTATAGATGGTGCCAAAAAAGCTAAAGCAGTTACGACTAGATCTGTGTCCCGAGCAGTCCAATTAACGCGCTGATAGAGAGCCGCTACCAAAGGTTTTGGAATGACCAATAGAATCATCGTTAATGGCATTGATAAAAACCAAAGAAAATTCAATGCTCGTCGAAATTCTTTTTTTACGTCTTCCGGTTTGTTCGCAGTTGCCAAATCACTGAAGCGCGGCAGAATTGGCACCAACATTGCCGTAATTAATACTCCCAGAGGCAGTTGAATTAATCTGTTTGCGTTGGAAATGGCAGTCCAGGAGCCGGGCTCCATTTTGGTACAAAAGAAGCTGTCGACGTAAACGGTCAATTGACCGATCGATGTTCCAATTATTGCGGGCCATAAGATGGAGAGATATTCTCTTAGGCCCTCGGCAGGTTTCATGCTGAATCGAAAACGAAGATTGCACTGGAACATACCTGGAAGTTGCGCAAACAATTGACCAAACGCTCCGATTAGAGTGCCCACGGCTAGCGGAACAGAGCTGTTTGGATCTGGAAAACAAATCAATACTGCCACGATCGCCAAGCTTGCAATTGAGGGAGAGAGCGAAGGCCAAAAGAGCTTGTTGTAGACATTCAAGATCCCGTAAGTGACACCAATCAAACCGGCGATGGTGATTAGTGGCGACATCACTCTGATTTGATAAATCATCTGGCCCGCAAATAATTCGTGGACCTTAGCATTGGCTCCGTAGTCGCCGGCAATTAATTGCACCAATGCAGGTGCGAGGAGGCAGACTGCGATGGCCAAAATCGTAAGTACAATTCCGGTTGCCACCATGACTTGAGTAATGAAAACTCCGGACTTGGGATCGTCCTTCCGGGGGTTCAACGTCGCCACAGTAGCCGAGTGGAACGGACCGCCAAGCCCGCCAAAGAGGATCAGTACATTGCCAGTGAACAAGTACGCGTAGTTATAGGCGTCCGCCAACACTCCGGCACCATAGACTCCTGCAATGACAATGTCTCGGATCAGTCCGGCTAGTTTGGAGACTACGGTAAGGACCGCAACGAGGCTAAAACTTTTGCCTAGGCTGGGTTTCTTAGGCTGGGAGCCCTTTTTCCCTGAACCCTCGGAATTTTCATCCGAGAATGAACTCGCATTGTTCGACGCTGACTCGGAAGAGTTGGAAGTTGGATTCGAAGAATCCGATGTGGATTTAGAAAAGTCCGATGTTGAATTCGAAAAGTCCGATGTTGAACTCGAAGAGTTCGATGTTGGATTCGAAGAATCCGAAGTTGGATTCGAAGAGTCCGATGTTGAATTCGAAGAGTTCGATGTTGAGGAGTCACTCGGCAGATCGGATTTTGAATTGGAAATTGAAGCGGAGCTATCCTCGTCCAAATTTTCACAAGGCGTCTCGACCAGATCCGGTTGATCTATTTTGTCGCGAAACTCACTCAATCGGCGCTCCCAGCGTTAGTGCGGTGGAACACGATTTGGATCCTTGGTCGCTCCGGATTCACTGGCGTATTTCACAGAAGGTGCGACGATTGGCTTCATCTTCTTCATGTCTGGACCCTCGGGCTTTTGTGGTATGCCGAGGTAGCGTGCGGAGTCTAACGCGATTGCATTGAAGACTGGTCCTGCTACTGTGTTGCCCCAGCCGCCTTCACTTCGTGGCGAGTCAATGACAACTAGGCAGACTAGCTGCGGATTGTCAGCCGGTAGGAAACCTACGAAAGATGCGATCGTGGCGCCTGCTATGTAGCCCCGACCACCAACCGCCACTTTCTGCGCGGTTCCGGTTTTACCAGCGACTCGATAGCCTGGTACTTGTCCAGCGATTTGCGTTCCCATTTGAATGTTATCAGCGAGCAATTTGGAAACCAGTTCCGCCGTCTCTTTACTGATAACTTGGCGCTTTTCAGGGTTAGTCCATTTCTCGGTTACGCCGGTTTGCGGGTCGTATACGCGCCGGATAATGTGCGGTTGGATCCATGTGCCATCGTTAGCCACGGCGCTTACGGCAGAGGCCAGTTGCAGTGGCGTGGTGGCCATTGCACCTTGCCCGAATCCCGTTGTCGCTTGGTCGATTGGCTTCCAATATTTTGCGTCTAGCAAAAGTCCTGCGGATTCGCCAGGAAGATCGACCCCGGTTTTTCTTCCGACGCTGAATTCATACAACTTGTCGTGAAATTGCTTTGGTGTCATTCGCAGTGCCACTTGGGCCGCAGCGACGTTGCTTGAATGTATAAACAGGTGGAGCAAATCCAGAGTTCCGTGCCCACCGTCGTGGTTATGAACAGAACGGTTGCCTACTGCGAGCGTGCCTGCATCATAAAACGTGCTGTTCGGTTTGATAGCGCCGGTGGAAAGTCCCGATGCAACTGTCAGAATCTTGAAGGTCGATCCTGGTTGATAAACGTCAACCATCGCCCAATTCTTTGTTGTCTCAAAAGGATATTTGAAGTACTTGTTTGGGTCATATGATGGATAGTTCGCCCAGGCCAGGATCTCGCCATTGGTTGGATCCTCGATGATGGCGGTTCCCTTCAGCGCATGACAGTGTGACGACATCGCCGCAAGTTCTTGCTCGGCCAGATGCTGCAGATAGTTGTCGATTGTTAGTTCGACGTGTCTTCCCAGTGGCGGGGTGATGTCCCAAATCGGCTCAGCCTTCTGTTGCATGATCGGGCGACCGTGACCATCCAACTCAGGCTTTGGGATGCTGCCAGTGTCTTTCAGCAGGCTCTCCTGAGCTTGTTCAACACCGCCTTGACCTTTCATATCGAAATTCATATAGCCAAGGATGTGCGCGGCCAAATTTCCTTCTGGATAATGTCTAAATGGACGAGGCACCACATCGATGCCAGCCCAGTTCAAAGCTTGTAACTCATCCACTGATTCCCGCTCAAGACCACGAGCGACAGTGACGACAGTAGGATTTTTGAGGAGCCGCTGTAAGCGGGCAAATTTTTCTGGAGTGTCTTGATGCGTAATGCGTGCAAAGGTCTCAGCGGCTTCGTTGCTGCCTACCTTCAATAAATCCGGATGAACATAGATATCATATCTGGTGGTATCTATTGCCAGTGGTAAACCATGCCTGTCGGTGATAGCGCCTCGATGTACAAGCAGGTTGTGCTGCTGCCGTTGCACTTGAGCACGCTTGGTCAGCTCAGGTCCTTTATAGATCTGCAAGTAATAAAGGCGAACGGCGATCGCTCCCATTCCGGCCAATAGAATAATTTGCCAGATACGCAGGCGCCAGAGTGGCGACCGGGGCTTGCGAGGAGGGCGACCATTGCGCCTTGGGGAAACTCTCTCTCTCGTAACTCCTGCCAACCTTTGACAGCCTCCGTTATACAGTTTTGGGTGCCACTGCTCAAGGCAGCAGAATCAAGTCGAGGCTAAGTCGATTTGACTTAGTAGCCTGACATTATCGGAAGGTGGTGCTTGCTGGCTTTGAATGAAGGCACCGCAGGCGGTTTTATTTCGGCAGCGATAACAACTTGTTCCGGAACTCTTAGTCCAAACCGACCGAGCACATTGTCTTGAATCCCCTGGAAGGAGATGGCTCGGAGCAATTGGGCTGACAGTTCCGTATTCTGTTCATTCAGGCGACGTGACTGCTCTTGGGCACGTCCAACGTCGTTTGAAGCAGCTACATCCAATCCATATCCAAGAATAGCTATTCCGCAGAAAGCTACCAGCACTGTCCGTAGTGCCCGATTTGCACGCACCACCAATGGAGCGCGACGATTTTGTCGTGAGGGAACCGCGGATGGTACTAAGGTCGGTCTTGCCGGTTGCACTTGAAAATGTGCACTGGGATTGAACTTCGGGGCTTTGGCAGTCGGTGCGTTTGTTCGTCCATGTTTGACCACCGGACGCTCAGCCACCTTTTGACTGCTGCGGTTGAAGTTGGGCAGGCTGACGTTGGAATCTGATGGAAACACAGATCCGCTTGCGTAGCTCTCGATGTCCTCTTCTCTTATTCGGCGAATTGAAAGAGTGCTGGGCATATATACTCCTAACCTAACTTTTCTCCCGCCCTCAGTTTAGCACTTCGGCTACGTATATTGGCAAGTACTTCTTTTTCCTCAGCGACAACGGGTTTGCGAGTTATTATCAGCAGCTCACGTTTGTGATTACACGTGCAAACTGGCTGTCTGGGCGGGCATACGCACTCGATCGAAGCACGCTTAAAAATCTGCTTAACAAGCCGATCTTCAAGACTGTGAAAGGTGATGACAACAATTTTCGCACCCGGTTCTAAGAGATCTATTGCTTCTTTTAAAAATTTCTCAAGGCTCGCGAGCTCAGTATTGACGGCAATTCTGATGGCTTGAAAAGTTCTTGTTGCCGGATGTGAAGTGTCACGCGCGGTGCCTTTATTTTTAGGGCGCGGCAAGCTGCGACGCACTATTTCTGCTAGTTCCAATGTTGTTTGCAACGGCCTTGCTTTGACGATGTTGCGAGCGATCAGCCTGCTATGCCGTTCTTCGCCGTATCTAAAAATAATCTCGGCTAAATCGAACTCGGATAAGTTATTGATTAACTGCGCTGCCGTAACGCGTTGTGATGAATCCATTCGCATATCCAACGGGCCGTTGCGCAGAAAACTGAAGCCCCGATCGGGATCGTCAAGTTGCATCGATGATACGCCTAGGTCGGCAATGATGCCACCAGATATGGTGTTGATACCATATTGAGAAAGGGCTGATCTTATATCTTCGTAGTTGGCATGAATTAGGCTGACACTGGCTCCCACCTTGGTTGCCAGCGTTCTTAGAGACTGCTCATCTCGATCGATACCAATTAGTGATGGATGTTGTCCACCACTTGAAGAGAGTTTCTGCTCAATGCGCAAGAGGTGTCCACCAGCTCCTGCGGTCGCATCCACGTAAAGCTTACCTGGCTGCAAGTCAAGCAGCTCAAGAGCCTCGTCTAATAACACCGGTACATGCACCAATCCGGCCTGGCCTGAATTGGCCGAGCCGGATTGTTCTGTAGTCACGAATTTTTTACGCTTTCCGTTTAGTCAGAAAATCAAAGTCCCAGCACATGAAATATATCATTTGGATAGTCAGCAATCCCATTACTGCTGTCAATAGAACTGGGCTGCACCATTCAGGTAGCATTCCTGCTCCGATATTCATGTAAAGAGCAACATTCAAAGCAACTAATGGCATTAGGAACAGAGCGACGATTGAACTAAGTTGGCGGCTGGTAGCAGTTGTGCCTGCCCAGTGCCAGCGCAAACCGTCCCACCAGAATGTTGGTGCTATTTTGATGCCCATGCTGTTGGCCGGGTAAAGGAGGCGACCACCTCTCAACGGCACATAAGCGCGCTCGCAGCTATTGCATTTGAATGTTTCAGTCAAGCCAAATGGCTCGAGGCTGCCACATGTGCATCGTGGACAGGGGTAATTTTGGGTCAGCGAAATGATTTGCTGATGGAAAGAAAGTTGTTGGTACGATGGATTTAACATTGACGCTCGCCTGAAAGTGAGTGAGACTCTGCCGAATTCAAGTCGCGAGAAACAGGCACTTTTGCCGATGAGGTCCCGGCTGGAAGCGCTTGTATATTTCCCTACAAGATTTAAATACCCGGGAAACGGTACGAACTTTCGCCTAAACAGCCAAAATTAACAAATTTAATATTTGAAGAAAAACAGCCAGCAGCCAGCTTCTAAAAGTGTGCGTCTCTGCGGCTGGCTCCCAAAACTCCAATGGCAAGCATGAGCTTGAATAAAACGCTGTAATCAGAGTCTGAAAACTCCACCTGGCGCCCGTCTATGCGTTTTACTTGGGGCAGCAGCTCAGCGGCATCCGCCATCGCCGGGTCAAACATCGTTATCCGCATCGTGGAAGGACTAGGCGGTTTGAATAAAATCCAGCCGCGTTTGTCCTTCACCGCTTTCTCAGCGGCGGCTTGCAGGCTAGCCAACGTTTCGTCAAAAGGTGGGCACTCGGCTGAATAGCGCGAGACCGCCTTCTTCGTTTGCACGCAATTGATAGCCCCAATTAACTCTTGAGCTTCCTCGCAGACCACGTCATCGCCTGTCAGGAGCATGATAGGAATGCCAAAATGACCAGCCAATGCAGCGTTTAGACCTGTTTCGCCCACCGATTGCCCGTTCAGTTTCACGTCCAGAAAGACCTGAGCCCGATATGTGTGGCTCAAAACTCCGCGCGCCGAGCCTGCCCGTGCGTGGTAGCCGACAAAACAAGCGGCCTCCACTTTCTGCTCATCTAAATGCTGCACACCCGACATCATTGAATAGGGTTTTTGCCAACCATTTATAAGAGAAGTCTTGGGCGCCAGTTGTTCAATTCTTAAGTTACGCATATCGAAATGTGAGTCGTTAACTAACACTGTTGTGGCGCCACCTTTGCGCAATCCTTCGATTACGGCGTTGGTTTCGCGATGCATGAGCGTTACTGCTCTTTCGTAGCCTGGCTCACCAGGCTGCGTTTGGCTAGAGTGCTGCACACCATTGACACCTTCTAAGTCGACCGATAAATATATACGCATTGCTTTTTGGTTACTAAATATTGACCGCCGCTATTCTAGCGGATGCGCGCCCTGGCTCGATAAGTATATGCGTCGCAAATACAAAAAATCCTGAATGTGAGACTGTTCGCATGATTGCATCATGTCAAGCTCAAAACGTTATAATCAATTCGGCGAAATTTGGCGACCGGTAAAAGTTTTGGTTCCGTTTACGAAAATGCAAGGACTAGGAAACGACTTTGTCGTTATCGGAACGCGCACCCTTGCAGCAACGGATGCTGGTAAAGAGCTGCTCAGCAACTGGCAAAAACGGCGGAGCCATTTTGCCAAAGCAATTTGTGATCGACGCTTCGGCATCGGCGCTGATGGATTGATTTTGATGATTGACTTTCGCGAGCAGCCAGAGCTGCGCGCAATGCTCACATATCCGGATGTTTCTCAGTCTGATCTTGGCTGGATATATATAAACGGAGACGGTTCAAACGCCGATATGTGCGGCAATGGACTGCGCTGCGCAGCACTATGGGCGCGTAATCACTTAGGCATATATGACACAAAGTTCAATATTGCCACTGCCTGCGGAAAAAGCGAAATCATATATAAGAACGCTAACGAGATCACAATCAATTTGGGACAACCAGTTTTGGAGTCAAAGCAGATTCCTGTTAAAGCCAAATCTGGCAAGTTCATCAAGCTTCCAATCAGCGTCTCGGATCTAAAAGCCACATGTGTAAACATGGGCAATCCACATTGTGTTATCTTCGATTTGAAACCTTCCGCGAAATTGTTGGGACCGACTGAGAGCGATGATCCGGCAGCCCGTTTTCCCTCGAACTACGCTGCTCTTGCTCCTAAAATACAAGCACTAGATATATTTCCAGAAGGCGTCAATGTAGAGTTCGGTTTGATCGAGTCCGAAAACAGAGTGCGCGTATATGTGTGGGAACGCGGTTGCGGAGCCACTTTAGCTTGCGCCACCGGTGCTGCTGCGACCGTAGTGGCCGGCGTGCTTGAGAAAAAATTGGGACGAAAAGTGACTGTCCATTTACTTGGTGGTGCCCTTGAAGTCGAGTGGTCAGAAGATGACAATTGTGTTCGCTTGTCGGGACCTGCAAACGAGTCATTTTCTGGTAACTTTGAACTGTCCACTTTGAGTGATGATGTTATGATTCGTCGACAGACGGAGGCCACCTGCTTGTGACCGTTCCGGTAGAAACTAGAAAAGAGTGGATCCGAAGTCGCCGTCAGCGCAAGAAAGTGGCTCGGCGGGCGCGATTTCGCCGCCAAATCGTGCGTTACATGGTGTTGTGCGGACTGCTGGTTCTAGGATGGAGCGGCTTCACAAAACTGCCGTGGACCTTGGGCAATGGCCCGGAAGATATAGTTGTGCATGGCAATCAAGTTGCTACGCTTGAACAAGTTCGCAATTCGATTAGCAATGTTGGTGGCACTCCGCTCTACAGATTGAATCCACGCCAACTCGAAAAACAAGTGGTGGCGTTGAAAGTTGTGAAACATGCTTTTGTTCGGCGCTATGCGTTGCCTCATCCGCGAATTGTTGTAGAAGTGCTTGAAGAGTTTCCTTGGGCCAGTTTTTCGCCGGGTCCAGACTCTCCCCCTGAAAGCGTGATCGCTCAATCAGGCAGAATAATTCCAATCAAAGATTTTCCCACTATCACTCAACCGCCCCTCGTTATTTACGGCAAATCCAACTTTAAACTTGCCCATACAAATGTGGTGCAGTGGGCGAATTGGGTGGACTTCATTTCCGAGCAAACCGGGGAGCCTGTGCAATTTGTCGATCTCAGAGAGACGAACAACATACGTGTGCAAAATGGTGACTTGCATCTCAAGCTCGGAACCGCCGACAATACGTTGACTCGCAGACTGGGACGATTGACCTCTGTTCTCGCCGCCGTTCAGCCAATGAAAGGGCGCCTGGAATACATCGACTTGAGTTTGGATAATAACATTCCGCTCAAGGTCGCAAAGAAGGACAAAGACCCTAAAGATCGCAACGGCACCACTGCTGCAATCACTCGTCCAATCTAGTTTTAGGCTAGCTCAAGGTTTCCTGGTATCGAACTCTAAGCTCGCTACGACTCAAACTCTAAGTCCGAATACGATTCTAAGACAGAAAACAATCCGCAGTTTCTGGATGCGAGTGCTCAAAAAATTGAGCCACATTAAAAGCAGGACCACTCCCCCAAACTGGACTTCCACACTAATGTAAAGCTATATTACATCAGCGTCTCCAGGCTTTGACGTTTCCGATAACAGCCGATAAGAAAGACTTTTCAGCATCGGTCAAATCTGCGATTCTTGCTTAACATATTAACTGATAAAAAAAGAGAGGGAGATATCCCGTACCCCATAAACAGTTCTCGATCCGTTGCGAAAATTTCACCGCTAGCGTAAATTTCCAACTCACTAAATGTGGTGCGTCCTCAATTTACTTGTGGTCTGAAGCGTCAAGAATTTCTTTTATGTCCGATTGCATTTGTTTATCTCGAATTACGTCAAATTCTTTTGCGACTCTCGTGTATCCCTTCGGCGTAACTTCTGTCTCAACGTGCGCGATGTGGCTTCCTGCAATGGTTCTAAGATACCTTGAAACCGTTCCGTCTTTTGTCAAAACCTCAACTTTAATAGGCACTTGGTCCGTTTTTATCGAATTGAGTCCGCAAATTCTCTTCAAGATTTTGCCCGCCGCTTTCGGCAAGTGCGGGTCCGCTAGCACCACTAGTCTGGCGCCTTTAGCACCGGCAAATGCGGGCCATGTCTGATCTTGATCTATCATCAGTGGATACTCGATGTAATCATTGCCACCGATCTTACGCGCTCTTTGCTTAGCTGCAATTTCTTGAAGCATTGCCAATTCAGTTAATTGGATTTGCGTTGTGTTGTTGATGTAGCTGGCCTTGAAATCTTTCAAGGGGGTTTCACAATAGAGTTTACTTCTCGTGTTGTAAGTAAGCACGTTCCATTTGGGCGCTGTACTGGTAATTATCAGGGACGAATTTGGCAGCTCAACTTTGAAAAAATTCCGACTGACCAGAACGTAATGCGTGCCTGTCGTGCAAGAAAGTTGCCGCAGGCGAAAACCGTCTTCGGCGTGTACAGCCAGGTTCCAGGTTATTGGTAGACAGGCAAAGAGTACGAACACGTGTCTGAAAACTTTGCGAATCGTTTTATTTGCAGCATCCATGAATGCACCACATATAGTGAGATTCTTATTTCGCGATTTCCTGTTTTAGATTTGCTTTGGCGCTATTCCACAAGTCATCTAATTGTTTTGCAGTCAGCGATTTTAAAGGCACTGCTGATATCTCTTCCATTTTGCGGAAGCGTTGTTTGAACTTCTCCATAGCCATTATCAGTGACTCCTCCGGATTGAGCCCATGCCAACGCCCTATGTTCACTAGCGTAAACAAGACATCGCCCATTTCTAGGTCGATTTCTCGTTGCGCAGCAATCCGTTTTTCAGGCTTCTCCATATCCGGATTGGATATGGCTTCCTTCAACTCAATGATTTCGCTCTCCAGTTTTTCCCAAACCTGCCCTTCATTTTCCCACTCAAAGCCCTGATTGACAGCCTTTTCAGATATTTTCAAAGCTTGCAGCAGGGCCGGCATGGCGGTCGGTACCCCGTCAATGGCTGACTGATTGCCAGTTTCGGCTTTTTCCTTTTTCTTGATCTCTTCCCACTGCCCGACGACTTCCTTGGAATTATCTAGTTTCTTATCTCCAAAGACGTGAGGATGGCGGCGAATCATCTTGTCATTGATTCCTTTTGCAACATCTTCAATATCAAATTCGCCGGCGTCTTTAGCCACCTGAGCGTGCAGCACAACCTGCAAGAGTAGGTCGCCAAGCTCCTCCTGCAACTTCGCCGGCTCGCCGCTGTGAATGGCTTCTTGGACTTCGTATGCTTCTTCAATCACATACCTTGAAAGGCTCTCATGTGTTTGTTCTAGATCCCAAGGACAGCCGTCTGGAGCACGTAGACGGGCAATTGTGGCGATGAAAAGTTCGAGGTTTGATGACATTAAGTGCGCCTTTTTATTGAAGAACGAGGCTATCACAGCCCTAATGGGCATACATTTAGGAAGGCTTATTGTTATATTCGACCGATTGGCGCCCGCTCTCTGGTAATCTGCCAATGATCATCCTAAATAGTTTGACTTCTCACTCATAGGAATTGGAAATCTGTGGAAATTTCTGTTATTGGCGCCGGCTACGTTGGGTTAGTGACAAGCGCTTGTTTGGCTTATCTTGGCAACCATGTAATTGCTGTTGATTCGAATCGAGAAAAGCTGGCTAGCCTCAAGCAAGGCAGGGCACCCTTTTTTGAACCAGGTCTTGATCAGTTTCTGAAAGAAGCAATTGAATCCGGTTTTCTTGAATTTTCAGATAGCATCGAATCCGCAGTGGCTCGCTCGCAAGTAGTATTCATAGCAGTCGGTACCCCCCCATTGTTGAATGGCGAATCCGATCTTTCTCAAGTAATGGCTGTAGCCAGAGCGATTGGCCGTTCACTCGATTCGTCCAGAAAGAGAATCATCGTCAATAAATCCACTGTTCCAGTCGGCTCAGGAAACTGGGTGGAAATGCTTGTTAGCCAAGGCGTTCAAAGTGTCCAAACAGTTCCGGCTCGGGCGTCGAAATCAGATGCACCAGTATTCTCCGTGGTCAGCAACCCAGAGTTCTTGAGAGAAGGAAGTGCAATCGCCGATTCGTTCTACCCAGATCGAATTGTCGTAGGGGCTTCAGACGATCAAGCAGCAGCCCTGATGAAGCAGTTGTATCAGCCCATTTTGGCTCAAACTTTTGATCCTCCTTCTTATGCACCGCGTCCAACTTCATTTGCAACAGTCCCGTTTGTCGTCACTGATCTGCCAAGTGCTGAGCTAATTAAGTATGCGGCGAATGCATTCCTGGCGATGAAGATTAGCTTCGCTAATGAAATTGCAGGATTGTGCGAAAAGGTTGGCGCCGATGTGCGCCAAATAGTTCGCGGCATCGGGCTGGATAAGCGCATTGGTGCCAGTTTCTTGAGTTCAGGTGTTGGGTGGGGTGGCAGTTGTTTCGGCAAGGATATCGGCGCTTTGCAGCAAGTTGCGCGTGAATACAATTACACAACGCCACTGCTGGAAGCCACTTGCGAAGTAAACGAGCGCCAACGCCTGGTTGTAATCAAGAAACTGCAAGAGGAATTGAAAATCCTCAAAGGTCGCACGGTTGGTTTGATGGGACTGTCTTTCAAGCCAAATACTGATGACTTGCGGGATGCGCCGAGTTTAACTATCGCCAGACAGCTTTTGAAAATGGGTGCTTCGGTCAAAGTTTATGATCCAGTCGCCAACGATATTTGTCGGGATATGCATCCCGATCTGGATCTGGTCTACTGTGACACACTCACTCATCTGGCGACCGATTCTGACGCGCTTGTACTGGTCACTGAGTGGGAAGAATTCCAGCGCTCTGATTGGAAGGCCTTGTCAAAAGTGATGCGCTGGCCTTTGATAATAGATGGGCGGAATGCCTTGCAAGAATCTGATGTTACGATGGCAGGGCTAATTTACAGGGGGATCGGACACTAATGAGAATACTCATTACGGGTGGTGCTGGCTTTATCGGTTCCCATCTCGTTGATCGGCTGATCGCCGATGGACACTATGTTATAGCGATGGACAATTTGGTCACTGGTAACTTGCAAAACATCGCCAAGCATACATCTAATACAAAATTCGAATTCATTCATCACAACGTTAGCAATCACATCCATGTCGCCGGTGACCTCGACTGGGTTGTTCACTTCGCTTCACCAGCCAGTCCGATCGACTATCTGGAA
Source organism: Candidatus Melainabacteria bacterium (assembly GCA_003151275.1). The sequence continues at coordinate 8,424 of PLXC01000189.1, read as the reverse complement.
CTGCCTATCGAAACTTTGAAAGTAAATTCGCTCGGCACGCACAACACTCTCGGCCTGGCCCTGAGCAAAAATGCCAAATATTTTCTTGCGAGCACCTCTGAAGTTTATGGCGATCCTGAAGTGCATCCCCAACCAGAGTCTTACTGGGGCAACGTAAATCCGATTGGACCACGAGGCGTTTACGATGAAGCCAAACGCTTTGCTGAAGCCATTACGATGGCATATCATCACAAGCACAATTTGGATACGCGGATCATCCGCATCTTTAATTGCTATGGACCGCGTTTGCGTTTCAATGATGGACGAGTGGTGTCAAACTTCATTCATCAGGCATTAACTTCAAAACCCCTCACCATATATGGTGAAGGTTCGCAAACACGCAGCTTCCAATACGTGTCAGATTTGGTTGAAGGCATCGTTCGTCTCATGGGAGTGAAGTTCCACGAGCCAGTCAATCTGGGCAATCCTCAAGAACGGACTGTCGTCGAATTGGCGAACTTGATCAAGGAACTTACCGGATCAAAAAGTGAAATTGTTTTCAAACCTTTGCCGACCGACGATCCGAAACGTCGTTTGCCAGATATCACGCGCGCTAAAAAGTTGCTTGATTGGACGCCCGAAAAGAATCTAGTTGACGGGCTGAATACTACGATTGCCTGGTATCGCGAACATCTTCCTCAAGTCGCTGCAGCTAAGAAATAGCGGCAGAGCTTAGCACCGTATTCAGTACTGTTTAAGTTTCAGGAAGTTTACCCGTACCGGACTCAAAGTTGGTTTGGCACCGCCTGGATTGGTTTCGGAAAAGCCACATCGCTTAGCCCTCTCAAGATCTTCAGGTACGAGATCGTAATTGCCTTCTCTCTGGTAAACCTGAGCACGACCGTGATAAGCAGCGGCGAGCCACGGATTGTTCTCAATTGGATTTTTGGGGTCGGTCATGCCGATTTTATCGTTGAAGCTCTCGATTACATTAGTGAAATCTTGCAGCGCCGGCTGCCAGCGTCGAAGGGCAAAATAGGCTTCTCCTCGACGTAGATGCTCCTCTATTGGTAAGTGTCGAGGGGGCATAGCCAGTCCCCGTCCCAGTATGCACATTTCACCCGAAGCGATCACGTGGTTGTAATCCTTGATGGCATCCTCATACTTACCAAGGGCAGCACATGCCCGTCCACGGCAAAAAAGGGCATAATCTGGACTCATGTTAAATCCCAATGAAACTGCGGAATTACCTTTCACCAACGAGAGACCACGAGTAATGTCGTCAATTGCTTGGGCGTGATCACCCATCCAGTAGTAAGTAACTCCACGGCTGAGATAGGCTTCTGCATCTTTGGGATTATTGCTGATGGAGCGGTTGCAGCGATCCATTTGCACTGTATGTTCGGTATTCTCTACTCTCTTCAGATTTCTTTTGTCCTGCTCGGCAAGTTGTTGTTCTCCAAGTTTTTCATACAGTGCTGCTCGTTTGGAGTAGTAATAACTGCATGGAGCATAAATAATAGCCTGGGTAAAATCAGCAGTTGCTTTTTTGTATTCACGTAGACTCTCGTAAGCCTCAAGGATTCGCATTGTTGTACTCGTGTGTCAATATAAGTATATGAGGAGTGAACTACTCGGAGCCTAATGAGAATGCGTGCTCAGAACAAGGCTAGATACTCGCAATAGCGATTGCTCTTAAGACGCTAATTGTTGCGTGTATTTTGGGGACTTTCATGCAGTGCTCTCTTACGGGCAACTGGGAAGCATTTGTGGTTTGCGCGCCTTTCGCCATCGGTCTGATCCCTGGCTACCTTAATCTGCTTCCGAAAGGAGGTATGCGACACGGTTCCAGTTGTGACTGTCTGGAACCTGATGAAGCTTGCGAGTTTGGATTTTGGTTCGAAATCGCTCAAAAGGTCATTCTAATTCTTCCGATTCTTTTGTCCTCAATATTTCTAAGTTACTTAGTAATGGATGGACTAAGGCAAGCATTGGTGGAAACTGCGATGGCGACCTTGACTGCGGGTCTATACTCCACTGTATGTGCGGTCGCCGTTTACGTGCTCGTTAAATTGCGAGGACTTTGAACTTTTGATCTCCTCCCGATTGTTCAAGAAGCTGCATGGCTCAATGTTGCACTGCATGCTAGGATAACTCGCTACGCAATTCAATGATTTCAATTGAAGTGCTTTGCAGCAAGCACGATCCGCTGAAACTAGGGTAACTCCTAGTCCCGTTTCAGGGATAGGCGGGACGTAATCCCGACTCGTACGAAGTATCCTAGGATTGCCTATGCACACTAGTGGGGTCTGTGCAGCAAGCTGCCCGACTCCGCAAAGCTGCTCGGCATATGTTTAGGGCACACCTGGCGAGGAGTTAATTCCATGTTGAAAAGAAAATCCATCTCATTGGTTATGGCGGCAGCCGCTGTATTCTCGACTGCTTCAGTAAATGGCGCTCCCGCCGATGCGAAGGATTCTAAGGGCGATAGACCTCATATGGACCTCGCGTTTTGTATTGATACGACTGGCTCGATGCAGCATGAAATCGATATGGTCAAAACCAAAACCAAGGAACTTGTTGCTAAGTTGAGCACGGGTAAACCAGCTCCGATTGTACGAGTTGGGCTGGTGGCATATCGCGATCGTGGTGACGCCTACGTGACAAAAGTTTTTCCCTTCTCCGACAATATAGATCAGGTGGTGAAAGATATCTCCGGTCTCCAGGCCGCTGGCGGTGGTGACGGACCAGAGTCGCTCAACGAAGGTCTGCATGTTGCCCTAAACAGTCTAGATTGGGGAAAAGACAAAGACACTGCTAAGTTGTTGTTTCTGATTGGTGATGCTGGACCACACGATTATCCGGGCGACTTTAAATGGGACGACGAAAGCAAAAAAGCAATTGCGCGCGGCATTCAAATAAATACAATCGCCTGCAGTGGTTTGGAATCCTATCCTGGACCGAGGGGTGTGGATGTATTCAAACAAATCGCTAAGTTGACGGATGGTAAGTACGACACGCTCGCTTATCGGCAAGAGGTCGTTAATGCCAGTGGCAAGCGAGAAACCATGGTCACCGCAGCTGGTGCTACTTACAAAATGCGCGCTGGTGAGACTGATTGGAAGGCTGCCGCAGCAGAAGGACATATGGATAAGGCAGTCTTTGCCGCTGCGCCGATGGCTTCACCGATGCTGTCTAGTGGCAAGATGATGAGTCGTGCCAGAGGATTCGCAGGAGGCGCTGCGGCAGGAGGCGGTGGTGGCGCATTTGCCGATAGCGGAGCACTGAGTCGATCGGACAGCAATCTAGATGAGATCGTCTTAAATGCCGCCAGAGCAAAGGCTAAAAAACAGTTGAAGGTGGAGTATTAGTCTGGTCCTCGATTAGGATCTTTCCCCGTTCCAATTAATGCCGAATGAAAAGAGCTTTGCGGCGTATTCTCGCTTGCCGAAGTAATTTGTTAGACTTGAGCGAATCATTCGGAATTCGTTTTGAACGCTTTTAGCAAACTCCAGATCTTGGTCCTAACGTATATCGCAGCGAATTGTGCTGCTTTCGCATCCGATCAACCGGCGGCTGTGCCGACAATGGGTACGGCAGATATGCCAACTATGGGTACGTCATCGACGCCGGCTATGAGCACGGCGGCCGTACCGTCAGTCACTCCAGAGCCCCGAATCGATGTTATCGCCTCTCTTCTCCAACGCATCAACCCACCGGGCTGGCAACCGGTTGCGGTCGGCGCTCCAGATGCTGATGCAGACAAAGCCGCGACTCTGAAAGAATTCGGCTGCAATACGAGTGGCATAAAGGCGTTTCAGCGTGGTCAGCGGCGCATTAACGTAGTCCTTTATTCGTTCAATTCCTCGCAAGGGGCATACGCTGCATACAATCTGCTCAGAAGAGGTTCTTCCACCTTCGTCGCGAAAGGCGACGGATCTAGTGAGGATGACCAAAGCGTCTCAATTTGGAAGGATCGATTTTTCATCAATGTCTATGGCACATCGGAAGACGATGAAGAAAGCAAGGCTGCCGTCAGCGATATTGCGAACCAGCTGTGTGCTTTGATTGTCAGCCATGGGCAGCTTCCGCAGATTATCACCAGATTGCCGACTATAGATCGAGTGCGCGGTAGTGAAAAAGTTGTGATGGGTCCAATATCAGCAAGGCGGCTGTTTCCCGCCCCTGGTCTGAATTTTTTAGCGCTTGCTGCTTCGATTGGCGGTGGCGTGGCGGACTATCAATTCCAGGCGCCATTCCGCGAACGCATGAAGCTGTTGGTCGTGGATTACGGCAGCAAGCCGGCAGCGGAGCAGGCATTCCACAATTTTGTTGATGCTTTGCAGGAACAGCATCCCAATATCGCTCCAGATGATGGTACGCCCAAGGCATTGTTCAAGATGGCAAATTCATTTCTACTGTGTGAGCTACGTGCCCAAAGAGTGGTCGTGATCACGGGCGCTCGCAAGCGACCCTCGGCAGGGATGTTGGCAAAACAGATTTTGTAAGTATCGGAAAGTCTTGTGTAGCCAGGCTTTCCCGCACACAGACACAGCGATAGTGCATCCTGATCCCTGTAATTGTGAGCTGTAGGCGGCCCCTACGCTAGCCCGGTCATTGGAGTAGATTTGCACCGATACTGTAGTTTGGCTTGCAATAAACAGACAGTTGAGATAGATTGGAATTAAATTGCGTTCATGTTGCCCGGAAGAGAATGCAGTTCAGGTGACCTGAAACTACTACCGCCGCCTGAAAGGCTGGAGAAATAGTATGAATCTTCGTCGCAGAAAAGGCGCGACCCTTGGATTAGTCGCAGTATGCGTTATGGTCATCGTTGTTATTGGAATCGGTGTCTACTTCTTGGCCAAGATACTGGGCGGAGGGCGCGAGGTGGCTAACGCCACAGACGCCGGCGCTTTGAATGTAGCCAAGAAATCAATGCTAATTTCAACGCCTGCTCCCATTGAATTCAAGGAGTTTGAATATCCTGGGCCTGGTTCTGGCATTACCTTGTTAACGTACAACCGATGCGTCGCGAAGGTCATGATTGTGGCGATGAACGCGAAAGCGATCGGTGGATCAGCTCCAGGTAATGTGCCTGCGTTGATTGCAAAATTGGATTCTGTCGGTACGTCACTATTGGGCTTCCTAATGGGCAATAGTAAATTCGACGAAGCAAGTACCCTCAATCAGCACCGATTGATTAACCAGAATCAAGCCGTTACGTCCGTGGGCGGAGCCGTCACTGACAAAGCTTTCATGAAGCCGAAAGGGGCAACGAACGTTTTCTTCAGCACGAACGTCAGCTCTAATGGATTGACGGTGCCCAAAGCCGTTAGTACCAAAGTGCCTCTGAACGTCGCCGGCGCTAACAACCCGAATGCTTTTTACATGGCTGGCTACGAGCCTATCACTCTGGCCACGGGGCAAACCATATTTGGTACCCCTGTGTTTCCGCAAGTGACACCACACTTAGTGGCGTTGACTGATTTCAATCAACCCACCCCAGCTCACGGAACTGCGCCTCCGAACTCTTTCAAGAGCGATTCTTCTGTGCAGGAGCAAAAGACAAATTTGTTCACAGGTGCTGTGGCGTGTGCAATTGTCGGTGCCATCAATAGTGGTGGCAGTAAAAATGGTTCAATCGGCAATGGTTTCGAATTCCCAGGCGCGTTACCGTACGGATATATTGAAATCCAGAACCTGGCTGCCAATCCTCAGCCACCTGGTTATGACGCTAATGCTTACGACGCGAACATCTTCAACAATTGGCTGGCTAAAGATACATTTGTTTTGGGCGATAACCCGGGCGGCAAGAGCCAGAACAGTACGTATTTGCTCTTCGGTCACGACGATCCGTCGGTGCAAGCATGGGCGAACTGGGCTAATGGCATGGGACCTCTTCCGCCTAATGCTGCTAGCACATCCAATCAGGCTGTCTTTTTTCAGTTTCCTGGTGCCAGCATTCCGGTTCAACTGACTCAAGCTAATTCTGCCAGCTACAAAGCGAATATGGCCAAAATCAAGATGCCTTCCGGCACCACCAATTGTTATGCACAGTTGAGTGACCCAAGCACCAATTACGCGCTCGCCGGAACATGTGTGCCTGGCGCTGCAGCGATAACGACTCTAAGCGGAGAAATGTTCCCTATTAATCCGCCTCCTCAATCGGGGCAGAACTTCTCGAATGTAGATCAAGTCAAAGCCCAAGTTCTGGTCGCCTTTTCTGATAAAGGAACGGCACCGAACAAGCCGTGGAGCGTAACAGCCTCTCCTGTGATGAACACGGGTCTTGGAGTCTATGCCGACTTCTATGGTGGTGCTACACCCTACCCTATACCATCGCCATCCCCGATTATGGCTGTGCCAACGCCTCAATACAAGATGCCACTGCAGAGAATTGGTACTGTCTGGCAGTTGCTCAATCAAGTCGGCGGTTGCGGTCCAACAACCACTCTGGACGATCTCGTCTTGCGCTGCCAGGAAATTCAACCTAAGACCATCAGGGCTGATGTCATCGCCTTGCTGAAAAGTCCGCAAGCCCAATTGCCAATGGCTCCTCCTAATAGTGGAACGAAGACCAAGTTGTATATCTACTTGCCCAGCGGCGATCTCAGCAAGCCTCTACAAATAGATGGTGCAACTCCTCCTGGTATGGTTGGCACTCCAAATCCAGATGGCGTCGATCCTAGCGCCGCCTTCCCAGGACCTGCCTGTCAGTACAATAAATACTTCATTCAAGACACGATGGTGAATGCGAGAGCTCAGACTCCAGCTGATTGGGGTGACGAGTTGGTCCACATTGCGCCTTATACAGAAGACAATCCGCCTGTCAACACGGCCGCGTCGATGTATGCTTACGACTGGGCTCACTGGTGGCCGGGTTCCGGGGCTAACAATAACCTCGGTCGCCTCTGGTTCGAAAATGGTGCCTACGGCAGCGTTACTTTCTCGCACATCAATTAAAGAGAGGAATGAGTTTATTCAATGAACACTCGAAGAGACTTCTGCTTTAGGGTGTCTGCAATACTGACTGCCCTGGCTGCCTTTGCCGCGGTACAGTCAGCTTCTGCTCAATGGGGCACACCCAAGAAAAAGGTCGAAGTAACCAAATACACTCTTCTTACCAATAGGATTCAGATTCCAGACTTGCCGGATTATGCCGGTCCTAGCCAATTCTTAAACGGTGCTACGTTGACCGGTCAGGGCGCTGGTGTGACTTATTCGGAAAAATGGGTCGTGAAAGACAACATGGTGCAATCGCACAACTGGTACCAAGTTACCCTGCAAAACTATGGCTGGAAAGTGACGCTTTCAACGCCTTCGAGTCTTTATGCTAATAAGGCTGGTAATACTATTTCTATCAATTTCCGCGGCACCTACGAACGTGGCTGGGGCTCAGAAGTGAATCTAAGTTATTCGCCGAAGGAAAATTAGATTAGCGATCATTGCTTTCAAGTGTGGAAACTGGCGCACCGTATGTGGTGCCCAAATTTTCGGTTCGCCGCGAATTTTGCATTTTCGCGTCGACGACAATTAAAGCGTGGTGATTTGTAGGCAAGGCTCTGAAGCGGGAGATGATCGGCTGTGGGCTTCTTGTGGACTACCGCTGGTGGACTTCCTATATATGTGTGGAATTTGCTCGACAGCCGCCTGTTGACTTCCGTGCGACATCGTCGAGCAGCTTACTGTTTAGACTATCTCGGATAACACCTGGCTTATTTGAGTGTGGCTGAAAATGGAAGCGGCCTGGCCTCCACAATTTTCGCTGTTATTGGAAAGAGCCAAGAGAGCCGGTTTCTGTCAGTGGCGGGCGGCTGCAAAACGGCAAATCTAAAGGAAAAGTATATATCTCGAATTGCTACAACATAACGAAAATGGCATTCTAGGCGGTTTCCGCAAGTTGACACCTGGGGTGGGTGTTGTTATGATTTATCTTGTTGCGTGTCACCAATTGGTCGGCACGCCGTTGAACCCTGATAACTGAATAGCCATCAAGGCGCCTGTCAAAAGCTTTGAGTAGGCAAACTAAACGTTTAACGATCATCAGTACTCCTGATGGTTATTGACAACGGAGAGTTTGATCCTGGCTCAGGACGAACGCTGGCGGTGTGCTTCACACATGCAAGTCGAACGGGGTAGCAATACCCAGTGGCGGACGGGTGAGTAACGCGTAGAAATCTGCCTTGAGATGGGGGATAGCGGACCGAAAGGTCCATTAATACCGCATATGTATGTATCCGGACACGGGTATGTATGAAAGGAGTAATCCGTCTTAAGATGAGTCTGCGTCCGATTAGCTAGTTGGTAGGGTAAAGGCCTACCAAGGCGACGATCGGTAGCTGGTCTGAGAGGATGACCCGCCTCACTGGGACTGAGACACGGCCCAGACTCCTACGGGAGGCAGCAGTGGGGAATATTGGACGATGGGCGCAAGCCTGATCC
>PLXC01000062.1 GCA_003151275.1 Candidatus Melainabacteria bacterium | reverse complement strand
TGTCTACCTTTTGGGGGGAACTCCAAATTTTGAAAAGCTTTTTTGTTAATAGATAGCCTAAAACATACCTTTTCGGCAATAATAGATCAATTCCAAAGTCTTTCCGCACTTTTTGAGCCTTTCCCGTAATGACACCTAAACAAGCCCCCTCATCATTTTCGGCAAAAAACAAATCTCGCCGACCAGCTCCCCCAACCAAACCCAAAAACCTCGAGGTCCGCTCTCGCGAATATCTTACCTCGTCCGAAATCGAGAAAATCAAATCTGCTGCCCTGGAGTCCTCCAGGCACGGTTTTAGGGACTGGTTGGTCATCACTATCATGTATCGCCATGCGCTTCGCGTCAGCGAACTCACAGACCTCCGCTGGGAGCAAGTGGAATTCGCTAAAGCCAAGCTTCATGTCAGCCGCCTCAAAAATGGTGATCCATCCGTCCACTATCTTGAAGGCGACGAAATTCGCGCTCTGAGAAAATTGCAAAGAGAATATCCGGAAAGTGCCTTTGTGTTTTCATCCCAACGCCAAGGACCGCTCACAGCGCGCACTGTTCATCACATCATCGCTCGTGCCGGCGAATATGCTGGACTTAAATTTTCAGTCCATCCACACATGCTTCGCCATTCGAAAGGCTATCAACTCGCGAACAAAGGAGTCGATACACGCTCCATCCAAGGCTATCTGGGGCATAAGAATATCCAGCACACGGTTCTCTACACCAAGCTCGATGCAAAAAGATTCAAAGGTTTCGGCAAAGATTAGAACCTGCTCTATTTTTCTCAGAAGCTAACGGCTGACTAATACTCCCAGCTAGCTGGTTTATTACAACCAGGTTTTTCGCATTGAGCCTCACCGGGCTGGATACCGGCGCGTGGATCGTTGGGCATCTTTTGTGCACTGCCCGGTTTGTGCTGCGTGCACCACAAGCGATAGCCGCGAGGGCGGCTATCATCCGGCTTCTTGAATGCACGCTGAACTTTGTAGCGTGGGCAGTTTAAAGAAGATACTTGGCCGCTAGCCAATTGTGGGATTGTCGCTTCTAATCCGCACTCAAGACAATGAGTCTTTTTATCTAGTCCAACCCCGCTTTTCCAATTGTGAGCCTTGTTGAGATTGTCTGGCCACTGCTCCCAGTGGTCGCAGCCAACTGCACCATTCTTTGCATTACAATCGTGGCAAACTTTCGCGGTCACTTGCTGCACTTGAACCTCCTTTCAAGAGATTACTATTTTACTGGTTCGGACTGCACTATGTCCTCAGTCATGATTTTTTTCTTTATTTGACTACACGCCAATAAGGCGCCTCTTGAGAAACAAGGTGGGTTCATGTCCAAATCTGTTCTTTACACCATAGACACTTCGAAACTTGGGGTGCTTACTCATAAAATGACAGAAGAGAGCTTCAAACGTTTTTGGCAAGAATTGGGATTCTTTGCGGTACTATAAATTGAATAACTGCTAAGTTGCTTGGCAATGTTAGAACGATTCTCCATGTCCTATTTCAGGAGTGTTTTGTGGTTTCGAACAAAGGAAAAGCTAAAACCAATAGACGCTCCATGACAAACCTCTCCGATCGATTCGAAAAGAACATGGATGAGAATTTCGAGCGCACCTTTGAACTTATCAACGCCGCTACGATGTCGGCTTTAATAAGTGGAGTCGCTCCAACTTGCATACAAGCATCACTTTCATATGGATTTTTATTCATAGCATCCAAGGCTCGTACGGGAAACTTCGAACTGTGGATTTCGGATCCGGACTTAGTATGGGAGCCAGTTTTAGGTGCAATTTTGGATTTTGTCGACACTTTTGACGGTGAAATAGATGCTGGCACTGACTTAGCCGAGCTCAAATACTTGCAGGAAGAATGCGTAGTCAAAAACATGCCGCTTTCCGAGTTCGAAGATCGACGCCATAGCAAGACTGCTCATTCTATTTTTGAATGGCTGTTACAAGCATTAGGCAAGAAAGACCATGAGTTAATATTTGCCGAACTCGCTTTCCTTATCGCATGGTTCAAGGTTGGAGCTATAACAAAAGACTGTAGTCAAACAAAATATCAAATTATCCGACAGAACCCGCCAGAAGTAATGGCGAGCTATGATTCGCTTGTTTTTTAGTAGTCACAACGAACGTTATAACCTTACGGTTCGGTACTCCTGCACCGGGTCAAGCAAAAGCAAGAGTATGTAATTCTTCCAAGAAAATGATACTACATCTGGTATCAACAATCTTTGAAACATAATCTATATAATCGGACGCTGGAGGATTGAATGCACTATAAAATCATTCTTTGTGCGGCAGAGTCATTTAAGCTAACACTCCTAACCTGCTAGCCGATTTCAGGAGAGGGTTTAGGTAACACCGGCGCGCACAATGCCGTGAGTTTTTATGTTTTCAACGCCGTCGGCCAATGCATTAGCGAAACTGAAAAGATGTTGTTCTAATATCTCAAAATTGCCATTGCTTAAGACCGCCAATGTTTCCGGACATACGTTGCATGAGAGAAATCTGTAGTCTTTTTGCTCAAAACCGAGCACAGGCGCTAACACTGTGACGGATTGAAGCTGCTGATCTTTAAAAGATTTGTCGGCTACCCACTGAGCGCGCCATTCCTCTGCGTGCCTAAAATTATTTGACGCCGCCCAAACAACTTTCCCGAATGTTTGCTGCTGGAATAACGGACCAGACTTTCCAAATTTGTCTCCGTCTATCTCCAGATCTTTTTTTAACTCCTGAAACATTGTGTTTAAGACAACAAATATTGTACCGGCGGCTATTTGGCGGCCATTTATGATGCCACTTTTTTCGCTACTTAACGCATACATCTTTTCATTGTCAACAGGTTCATTGTTCAACACTTTTTTTGCGTAGTCTTCGGCATGAGCATTCTGAGCGGTTGTGCTCTCTTTTTCTTGAACATAGCTGGCTGTAATCTCACTGAATAACTGATGTAGCTTCGGCCAGTTTGTTATGTACTCATTTATGAACTGGAACATGGCATTGTGGGCCTTTCCTTGCCATCTGATGTCGCCGCGGCGATTTGATTGGATGCTCATGCTCTGAGGATCCAGCGCAATATCACTTCCGCCAATAACACTTTTGATGTTGTGTTTATTCATCAGGATTCCATAGTCTGGCACTTGCATTTAGCGTCCTCTTTGTTAAATAGTGTCCTATTTCTCTTCCTTTACTTCGCCAACAAATTTTTCTACTATGCAATCTACGGCAGTAACCAACTTTGGGCAGCATTCTTCATATGACGGAACGAGAGTTTTTCCATCTTCAGGATCTAGTATTAATGTCAAATTTTTCGGGTTTCGAAGATGCTCGGGACAAACTGCATTTTGAATACCTGCACTATCAAGCCATTCTTGAGCTCTTTCTTCCATGGCTAAAAGCACAAGTGATTCGAAATTTTCTGCGAATTGTTCTGGTGTTATTTTTCTACCAGCGCCGTCTGCTAACATACTTCCTCACGAGTTCAAGATGTCAGGATCATTGATCGACATGTGCTTTCTTGCAAGTGAAAAGATCTTGGAATACGCATCGTCAGGCTGGTTTGCGGTACTTTGGATATGCCGTGGATGCGGTTTGTCTATAGGGACAAGGGCTTGCATTACTTCAGGAAATGCAAGTAGTTGCCGACGGTGACGACTTAAACTTGCGACAAGCTGCTAAATCGCCAAACTCGACGAAGTACCAAAGCTGGTGCCTTTAAACTTCGCACCCAAGAGCTGATAAGGCGTAATTATGTATTATTTTTCAAATTTTCGGAGCGCTCAGGGCGATAAGATCCTGAATAAACAAACCGTTTTAACGAAGAAAAGCCATGGCAAAGCGTCGACCAACGAAGAGAACCTGTGAGCGGCGAGCCAATAACCGGCGCGCTGCATGGAACAGGGTCGGTACAAGGTTTAACGTGCCAAAAGACGACCTTGACCATGCGAAGAAATGCGACTTAAATCCGTATCCCATTTTGCACCGTACCGACGCCTATTCTAATGAGTCCGTGAAATTCTACATCTGGAGCGGAGGCGCTGCTCGAAAGAAGTATGAGAACTTGGCGGACTACCTGGTAGATCATGAGATTGATCGCTTAACTGAAATGGCTCGGCTGGAAGACAAAGGTTGCGATTACGAAGAGATTGTCGAACAGGTCGACCAACATTCGTGGTGAGATCGATGCCGGCGACTCGCAGTTTCCCCATTGTGGATCGGAACCGAAAGCGTACAATTTGAGCTACTTGCAGAGTGAGTCAACTATGTTTGCATTCATTGTTTTCCTCCGGACGGAAATTATCGTAACGTCAACCTTGCTCTTTGTTCTAGGTGTGGGCAGCTTGTTGGCTCCGAAGTTGGCCATTCAGCTCTGGGAGCAAGCAGAAGCGCGCGCGAAGCAGGGCCGATATGGAGATGCAGAGCAGTTCCGAAGGCAACATGCCTTGCTGGACAAAATAGTTCGACCCCACGCTTTACAGACAATCATAGCGATCAACGAGCTGGGGTTAAACCTGTATGAGCAGGGGCGCGATCAAGAAGCAGCGACGGTGTTCGCGGAAGCTATCGAAATCCGAGCTTTGAAAGGAGAACCAATCTTGGAAGCGGCGATTATGAACAAGAGTTATCATCGCTTACGACGATACTCAGATGCAGAGTCCTTGTACAAAAAGTCCTTGAGCATCAGAAAAAATTGGTTGGGAGAGCACTATTCACTAACGGACTCAGAAGCGTTATTTTGAGCTGAATCGTTATTGGTAGAGGCTGTTCGAGTTGATGATGCCGGACCGCGATTATATAAGAAAATTAAATGCCAACGCGATAATTCATTGAAGCGATACCAATTTCGATTTCCACAAAGCGCCGTCGACGAATGTCGGCATGATGAGACTGTTGCGCTGATTGCGCTTGCCGACATTTATCTTTTACAGGCAAGAAATGACGAAGCGGCGTCAGCCAGCAAGAAGGCAGAGGCGATTGGAGCGTCTATGATGCACCTTTCTGTTGCCGAATTGAGGCCATTGTAATCAAACTGTTTGAGCTGATAAATGAGTCTACTAACAGAACGTAAGGAGAACCGACGGGACGTCCCGTCGGCATAATGTCGTTATCACGACATTAACGCGCGCTGCGCGCGTTCAAACTGATAACAGAACGTTGTGTTTGCTTGGCATCCTTGCCCGCTCGTAAGATAACAGTGTGCTACTGGTGTTATACGTTACATTCTGCTGCTCTGCACTTCGAACATGTCTACTGCGGAGTGAAGATTATAGACACTCAGCTAAAGCCAAAAGATTGTCAGTCCACACGCCATCGGCATAGGTTCTAACGTATTTGCCATTTGCACCTTCAACCACACCAATATTTGCGCGTTTTCCTCCCACCAAAGTGAAAAAAGTATCTGTGTTGGTCTCGATCGACGCTATTACTTGCTGTCGTGTAAATTTCCAATTGTTACCACCGAGATGAGTAATTCCCTCATGCATATTGTTGCGCGGTTGTTCGTTGATACAAGTTACTTGGACGTCTGCCATGCCTTTACCTCTTCGAGTATTTAACGAGATGCCACTGCGAACTATGCCACTGCGAACGGTGACTTCCAAGGTGATTACCTAATCATGAGCTATCTGCGATGTATATGCAAGACTGGTGTTATTTGGCTGTATACACCAGCGTATTGCAATTAGGCGTTGTCTTGAATCTTTAAGCTATGCTGTTTTACCGTCCCCAAGATCATTTTCGACGAGCATGCCTAAAAAGCCTCGAAAAGGCAGAATCTGCGTCAAAAACCACGGTAGCGCGTTCGAAGAAGCCGAAAAAAGCAGCCGAGAAAGCTGCACCGGTTGTTTCGCCGAAGAAGTAACAGAAGTCTCGATCGCTGCCGCAGAACAAACACGAAATGCCGATGTTCGATCGCGCAAATTTTGCGGCAGCTGAAATCAGATCGCTTAAATCCGCCGCCTATAAGGCTCCTCTGAACGGTTTCGCGCCGTTGGTGGATATCCGGCGACCCGTCAGTGCATTATTTGGAGGACGAAGAACTGCGAGCTCTCAGACAGCTTCGGCGCGAAGACCCTGAATCTGACTGTGTGTTCAATTCGCAGCGCCAGGGTCCGCTCTCATCGCGGCAAGTGCACCGATCATCGCTCGCGCGAAACTGCCGGCATCAATGTTCAGTCCACCCGCGCGGGTAGACTTGCAAATGCTGAAAAGTGGTCCTACAGTTAAGGCAATCTAGAGCACTGGGAGGTCAGACGATTGAGCGAGAAGATACAAGCAATTTTGAAAAGTTTCGACGAGTTGACTGCGCAGGAAAAACTTACTGTGTTAAAGGCTTTGTCCGGAAGTGATATAGAGCAGAGAGGCCGGTTCGGTGGTCCAGCTCCAGGACTTGTTGACCTAAATAAAGGCTATTTTGGTGGACCCGCGCCTGCTAAGAGTTCTTCAGCTAACAGTTGCCCAGAATGCAAACGTCCATACTAAAAACTTCGTAGAAATTTGGGAGCGCACTAATGGATCAACACGAATGGATCCAGCAAAAGAAATACGATTCACTTTCTGCAAAGTATACCTACAGCAAACGGTTAGCTCGTCTAAGGTCCTACAACTTTGCAGTCGATACGTTGGCGGTAGTAGTACCGGGTATTTACCTGACAGTTCGATATCTTGCAAAAGGAACTGAAACCGCAGCTTTAATTGATGGACTCGGAGAAGTTTTGTCTTGCATACTGCTTGCTATGGTGCTCATAAAGCTAGGTTTGAAGTGGCAGGACAAAGCTGATCAACATCAGCGCCTAATG
Source organism: Candidatus Melainabacteria bacterium (assembly GCA_003151275.1). The sequence goes on along the minus strand of PLXC01000062.1, from coordinate 42,742 downwards.
TCTGACAATATAAAAATAGTTTCGATGGCTGACACTCTGCTTATTGCCGCGGCTGATGATTCTAAAATGCCACTATTTCAGTTTTTGGTGCAAAAAAGTGAGGAGGAAGATTTGGCTGCATTAGGAAACATTAGCGAACCTGAGCGCCAGCTGTCATATCGACTTGCTTTAAGAGAAGCTGGCGGAATAAACGCCAAATGTCCTCGGTGTCATGCATCTCCATGGCAATTTAAAAAGGGGACTTGTCAACTTTGCGGAAATACGCCCATTCAAACCTAGGAGGGCAAATATTGTCGGCGAAAAACATAATCACTCACTATCTGAAGTAATTTGCAGGAATAGTTTTGATACCGTATTTGGTGTTGCACCATTTGTGCCAAAACATTTGGTTTATGGCACAACGACAAATGCTCAAAAAATTAGGGGGCTCCATTCTACCGCTCGCAACTTTAAATGTTTTATGGTACTTATTTACTGTTTTCCGGCTCGAAAGACTAGTAATGACTGAATTTAGAACATACGGGAAATCTAAACCACCTGATCCCCAAAAGCTAACAGTGGACATCCTCGCCATATTGCGACGCAAAGATAAGGGCGAATTGCCATTTGTTAGCGCTACCTCCCTTCGTCAGCGTGTATGCGGAAAGGTAACCGCGCCGACGTTCTTCGCATTTCTGAAAGAAATGGAACAAGAAGAATTAATTATGGTCAGCGGCACTGACGCTTGGGCACAATGCGCGCTCTGGGACCATCCTCGTATGATCCAATGGCGGATAGAACGCGAAAAATGGGCAGCCGAGTCGGCAGAATATGAGCGGCGTCGCCAGGAGGAACGCCGGCAATGGGAAATTGAAAATGCTCCTCGTCTGGCACGGGAACGTTTTCAACATGAATTAGGAGAATTTTTCGCTGATAACGCCGATGATCTTCTGGCTTCGGTCAAAAACCTTTTCCGTGCACATCGCTCAAGAAAGAGAACCTGGCTGTTTTCTCGCAACTACAGTTCGTTTTTCTGATTGCTTAGGTTTTAGACCGTCTGAACATTGCACTATATCTGGTATCAGTAATTCGCAGCTGGTAATTCAAATTATGATTCATTTTCGATACAATTCCAGCGTTGCCCAATAAACATAAACTCTTGAGATAGTGATATCGAGTGAAAGCCTGATTGAAAGCCAGTCTCAGGGCGAGGCTCCCAGCTCTGATACAACGGGCGTTGGAACGATTCTAGCCGTCACCTAAATCTCTTAATCCCCTGGAAGTGGAATCAAATTTCGTGGATAATAATGATACTGACGCCATTCACCCGGCATCGCAGGTAGTGGCATCTGAGCCAGTAGGGCTAGGAGCGGCGGCTGATTAATCGTCAGTTATCTTTTCTCTTCTTTATTAATGTCGTTTCTGAGCATCACAATTTGGACAAATAGAATTGGGAATAAAGCGACTCGGATTTTAGGCTTCTGTTATCGTCAGTTTTAATGGTGTGAATTTTTCGACTGCGTCAATCGAAGCAACGAATGATAGGTTAGTCGGCGAGTGATTGTCAGCTAAGACATAGTTGTAGGCAAGAATATTGGATGCGGCTTGCTGTTTTCGACTTAAACTATAAAGTCGATTTCGTCAACAGTCACTATGTTTGCCGTCGATGTTGTTTTGATTACATAATAGCTCGGTGTCGTGTCTGCCCCGGTCACTTCGGTGAAATCCTCTGGCATCGGTCGCATGCAGATTTCGGTAATCTTTTCCATAATTTCACCGTAGCTTCGCGTACTCATCATGTAAGTCAAGGCTTGCTCCGTAAACCGAAGGCCTCTGCTTCCAATCTGCTCTTTGCCTGATATGTATCGATATCTTGGCGCTTGCTCAGGCACCCTACCTGCGTCGATAAGCCTTTGCAGCCTTTCGGTTTGAAGTCTTTTTGCTTCAAATTTGACTGACTGGAGTTCTTTAATGGCTGAATCCAGATTTTCCTTCGTTGGAGGCTTCGACACATATTTAGCTGCGTGCATCATGAAGTTCTGCGAATCGTACATGTAAAAAGAACCGCCAGCCTTTTTCATTTCCGCAATTAATTCAGGTCTGGGCCCTATAGATCGCCCAGATTCGCTCCACCACCAATCAACCTTTTGATCGTCAGTGACAAAGATAATAGGACGGCTCTTCTGCGATTTAGCTTGGTCTAGCAGTTGAAACCAAATTATGGCATCGCCATACGGGTCGGGAAGTAGAATGCCTTTTGGATCTTTCTTCTCTTGTTCGATAACTTTCAGTTTGTCTTTATCCATGAAACCTGGTGGAATAAGCTTAGAAAATCTGTCCGCTGCTTCCTTCTGATATTTAGCCAAATCCTCTGGACTATAGGGGTCACCAACCTTTCCATCGAACAAAGTGTTAATTCGCGCATGCATCTCTGCGCATCTTTGACGATATTTATCCATGGATTCACTCGATTGCATTGGTTTTTGAATCGCCTTTATTAAGTCATTCGCAGCGATCGACAAATCCTCATAATCGATGATGGGGTGGTGCAAATTTTTAATATTGCGATAGACCTCTTCCAGTTTCGCAAGGGCGGGAGGCGTCTTGAGGGCTACCTCCTGTGCTCTAATACGACTATTTCTATTTTTCTGGTACTCGTAAGCAGCCTGATGAGTAAGCCACAACCTACCCTGGAGTTGGTCTAGCAGATCCATAAACGTGTGCAGTGTGGAATGCCCGTACTGAAAGACGTTCAATAGAACATTGGCATCGAAGCTTATCAACGCATCCTTCCACAGTTCAGAAAATTGCTCGTCACTGGGTTGATTGAATTCAGGAAATAGATTCTTCATGCCGTCCTAGAGGGAGCAAGTGACAAACCGCCAGTTTAGAAGCAAACTGGCTCAAATGATCGGCTCGCGTTGTTCTCAAGTGTCCAGGTTGACGCTGTGCACCAATCTGTGCACCTTTGTTTCATGACGCAACATCCAGTGATACAATTCAATACGCGAGTAAACCGCCCAATACTGATGACTGGCTGTTCATGCGAAAGACAAACTAACTGACGTCGGCTAAAGTCGTCCAAATTCGAGTTCAAATAATCCAATAGATTGTTTGACTTCTGCTGAACTGAACACCTGATCCGGGTTTAACAACACTTGGGTCAGATGAAATTAAGGCTGCAGAGGAGCGCAATAATCTTTAATCTTGGTGACACCACATACGGCACTACTACTACTACTTGTACAATTCAAAAGTCAAGCGAACATAATTGGCGTTATCAGACTGTACCCGCGAAGCATGCATTAAAACCCGATCGTGCCGACCCTTGCCTTAGTCCTCACGATTATGGGAGCTAGCACTTGCTCTGATTTGACATGCGGGCGAATGCGAGACACCAGATCTGGTGTCTCATTTTTAATCCCACAATCGCCCTGAATCGATCTGCCCGCCGCGAAAAACAGATCTTGCGTCAATGATATGTTACCTTGCCACTATGGATGGCAATTCCGGACAAGCCTCGCAGTCCAGGCTGACTCGCTAGTTGGGCCAAACGCAACTGTTCTTCTGGCGCAACGTCAAGATCGATTTCGGCATTCAAACTGGCGCCTTGACCCAAAACGGTACATATGCGGGTATCGAAATTCTCAATACTCGAACCCGATTCATTCCGGTGCGTTAACCCCTTGCACAGCCCGTGCATAAATTGATTTCCAAAGGTATGTAAACAGAAAGCGGCGACTCAAATCCATGGTGATCGCCTCGAAATGCATCTATTCGGCTGTCATTGGTGTAAAACATGACTACGGCGTTTGAGCAGTTGAAATGAACACCCGAAAACTTCTCCTTGCATCCATCTTGATCATCTTCGCGACCTGCCTGGGCTGGCACAATACAGCGGCGACGACGTTTTCAACAACCGGACAGGACCTGAAATACCACCTTCGACGCCCTCGACACCCACCCGAGAATCTTGGTTGCACTAGCATCCAAGGCGTGCAATCATCAACCAGGGCACCACTGTGGGCTAGCGCATGAAGTTAAAATACACCTTGATCGTCCCGATTGCAGCTGCGCTGGCTCTTCATGGCTGCGGAGATCAGACCTTGCGTCGAGTAAGTTCTAATCTTGCAACAACGGCGCAAGGAAGTTCGGATAAAGTCGAGTCATTCTATCTGCAGCTAAACAAAGACCACCACAAGATGGATGAAGATGAGATGACTTTGCGTTCGATGCCAGAACTCCAAAACACGGAATTACCGCCTCGACCCAAGCCTGGTGCTCTGTATGACCCAGACGATGTGATAAAACCACGCATCAAGATAACGAAGTTGCTGGCTGCCTACTGCGTTCAAATAGACAACGTGGCAAATGCCAAAAACACTTCTGAAGCCGATTCGGTCGTAAAGAATCTGAACGGTACTGTACAAACTATTGGGGGAGACCTGCTGAACTGGTCCGGGTTGCAGGCCAAGTTAGCGCCAAGCATCAGCGCTTTGGCTTCACCCGTCAAGACACTGAGTGAACTTGGGTTACAAGCAATTTTTCGGTTTTTGCGCGACAAGTGGGCTAAAGATCTTATTCAAAGCCGGGACGCCGCCTTTGAAGATGTCTGCGTGAATCTTACTCGTGACTTGAACAATGTGGGCAAAGACGCAAAACAGAGAGCCAAAAACATTGCACATTTGTGGATGGTTGTATCGGAGAAACGCCGTGCCCAACACGCTTCACAGGACGGCACGAAGAATGCCAATTCAGAATACGATAAAGCGAGCCAATTCGTTGATACCGTTGCTGCGAACAATCCAGCTGATGTCTTCGACCAAGAACGCGACGAATTTCACGAATTAGCAACTTGGGCGGTAGCGCAGACTCCTACACGAAAATGGCCGTTCTCGAAGTAAAAATGGAGCGTCAAATGGACGAAAAGGACCAACTCGACCAAATCTTGACCAAGCTTCGTAAGACCCTGGAGAATCTCCAATCAGACGAGCGATGTTTCAACGAGGACACATTTGAGAGCGCTGTACAGAAGCTGAACACAACAATTAGGAAGCTAAGCGAGAAATTGACTGAGCAAGAAACAGACTATTTTAAGAGTCAGTCCGCAAGTTTTGCAGCGGATGTGGCTAAGGCCGATGAACATGCAGATAATTTGCAAGCACTCGTTGAAGGGGCAGGAACGACAGTCCAAATTATTGGCGCAATAGAACAAGTGATCAAAATTGTCCATCCATGGGCTTAACGCTGATCACTTAAGCACCAGCAAAGTTTCCCTAAAAGAACCCATAGTAGGCTTCATGCGCCCGAACTGGTTCAGAGTGCTACAATCACGATCAGCGCGGCAGCGGTCGCGCTAGGCAAGGCGAGGAGGCTGGGGCTGAAGCCACTTCGGGACAGTTGGACGAATCTGATTACCCGTCGAAAAATTCGTACTAAACACTACGGAGTCCGAATGATGAAACGAATGATTTCAGTCATTGGCTGGCTTAGTTTGTTAATGCTGATAGCAATCGCATCTGCTCAAGCGGCAAACTGAAAACAAGAGCCCAAACCTCTTGAGGTAAGGGCTCTTTTATTTGTCCAAGCTTTCCCTAAACAACTGTTTGGGGGAAAGTTCGGCTGGAACAGTGACACAGCAGGCTAACTTCACTAGCATTTCAACAGTAGATCTTCGGAACTGCCTTTCGTCTCCGGTTGAGTTTGGGAGGGTACTGACCCAGGGTATATATCCCGAAATCTGTGGTGCCAGTAGAAAATAATGAGAAAACTGCAACCGAACCATAATGAGGGTTTGACCTCAACTTGTCCATTTTGCGGCAAGCTGTGCGGCGAGATTTATAGCTCAAGCACTCGGCGAAGCTTGGGCCCAATGCAACATAACTGCCAGCACTTCAAAAGCATTAATACCAACGGCCAGTTCAGGTTTATGTCGGATGATGAAATTCAGCATTACACGCAGCTTGGCCAAGGTTTCACGCTAACCTCGGACGACATCATCTTAGTGAATGGCAAGCCGGTCAACGAATTTAAGGGCTAAGAGTTCGCGAGGAGCCCTGAGACAGGTTGCACGTAGCACGTTTACTCGCTCTCTCAAATAGCTGTTAACGGGAATGCATCACGTCTTTGGATCTGATGATTGACACAATCAGAAGTGTTCTCTATTCTTCTCGCAGGTGGCAGAGTCATAGAGAATGAGACGCCCACGGAAAAGGAGCGATCCTATTCTGCCTACAAGCATAATTTCGGTTGGCGGCGCCGGCAGTATTGCCAAGTGGCTTGTTTTACTACTCGGACCCTTGAATCTGTTGGATAATATGTCGGTTCCACGACCCTCAACACCCTCAACATACTTATAAATGAAAGCAACACTGCTGAAGTGGTTCCCCATTTCTCTGCAAACTCTGCTAACTGCAGCCGTCATTCTCTTGTTAGCAGCTGAAATACCAAGATCATTTGGACAACAATCGGGGGCAGCCAATGCATCTGGGGCAGGCAATACGTCTGGGCCAGGCAATACGTCTGGGCCAGGCAATGCATCTGGAGCAGTCCACGCATCAAGTCAGGTAGTAACAATCGATCAAGCAACGCTCAACATCATCCGAGATGAGAAGAGTAATGATTCGTACCTGAAAATGCTGATTCTTATTGAAACGCAGCTCGGGCAAAACGACCAGGTAGCGGCCCTTGCTGCTGCGTTAATATTGCTTAGGTCTGTAGAAGCACTGTCCATCCCATTTCTTATCATCGTTTGCGTGTTGTCGCTTCGATATTTGGTTTATGAATTCGCAGTACCCTGGCCAACTCGCTGGGATGAAGAGAAGAAGCGGTTATTGAAAGAGACCGAACGCATAATAACTTGTGCTGACTTTGAAAAGAAGACTTTAGAAGCGGAAATAAATCAAATCAAAACTCGAGCCGAAGAGGAAAAGAACAAGTTAGCGGCTGAGAAACAAGAGATCGAGACGCGCATAGAAGAACTTAAAAAAACTGGAGACGAACAGCGAAAGAAACTAGCCGTTGAGTCTCGCAAACTGGAGGCTGAGATTTCACAAGCCACGCTACGGCTGCAACAACGTTTATCCGCTGGATTGGTGCCTCTTATCGCCGACCCCACACAAAAGTCCTCAACGATTTCAAAAATAATTGATCACCTAATCATTGGAATGACTTCAGTCGAGACTCCACCTACTCCTGGCGACACGATTGACCCATGACCACTTTCCTTATTTGCGTAGCAGCCTTCGCAGTTATCCCGCTTGCAGTCTTGGCAGTCTGGAGCCTTCCTGTGATTGTGATATTTAAAATGACAAAAGGCCCGAAATTGATACTAACTCAAACTCAGAAGCTGCAAGAAATTCGATCGCTTTCTCCCGTCGATCAAGACGAGCCGGATCGCGAGGAATTCTTGAAAGAGCGTTTCTTCTTGCGAGAAAAAAGATACAAACTAACGGAAGAACATGACAAACAATTGTTGACCCTTTCTACTGGTGCCCTAGGTCTTTTCATCACCTTTATAAAACCAATGGTTCCACATCCGACACCGGGCACTGAGTTTTGGTTGGCTGCCGGTTGGATCAGTTTCGGAATTGTGCTCATTTCGGTATTGCTCGCATCAGCCAACAGTGACTCAGTATTTCGTGAGGAAATTAGACATTGGGACACCAATTACACGGCGCCTGGGACAGCGGATAGATACCTGATCAATGAGCTAAATAGACGCATCGAACGATTGAACAAGATTGCGTTAGTCGCATTCGTGTTAGGCTTTGTGTTCCAAGCCAGCTTTATGCTGTTGAATTTGTATAAGTCCTGATTCAAGGAGCAAACTACTATGAACGCTGAGAGAGCCAGAACTCAAGTAAAGCAACTGATGCAGGAATGGAACAGCCGGCGCATTGACGAGAGCAACTTCCATGCCAAAGTAGAACGGATTCAAGTTGATAACGATCTAACTGAACAAGCCGTCTACGTACTCATCACCGAGTCTGCAACGTCGGACAATCCGCCGCCACCACCGCCAAAGAAGAAGAAACCCTAATACAGTTGCGTGGCGGTCTGTCTGCCATCTTGCAATGCAACTAAAGAAGACCTCGGCGAGTCTGTTACATTTTCGCGACTTTCTAACTCGACAGTAAAAGGTGTGATGAGGCTCGATTCAAGCCAGATCAGCCTGTCTAGAAAATTTGCTTCGACTCACTTTAATCCCGACCCGTTCGAACGCTTTCTATGCGGAGAAGATGTGGCAGCTCTTTTGCCCTTCGTCGTCAGCTGAGGTGAGGCACCAACTGGATCTTCGAACCAGCGCATTGAGCTGGAGCAGCCGCCCTAGAATCGACCAGCCAGGCTCCAATGTTGATTCCAGTCCGATTGCCAGCGTTCGCTGTCATTTTCAATAGATCTGTTCAGCAGTTTTCAGAAGACGTGTTCACAGCAATCTATCAGAACGTAGTCTGTCTGTAAGCCGATTGTGCAGCCTAAGTTGCTTGACAGTTTTTCAGAAGACGTCTTCACTGGATCGCTTAACCATTCGAGCCAATAGCTGCGTAGCAAGCGCAGCGGCAGCCAGAATGACTGTAATATCATTGCACCACCTAACGTTTGTATCACATAGATTAAGTGACTGATTAAACGTTTGCGTTACACGCGCTGAACAGGACTATTGAAATTTGCTGAAGTTGTCTTCTGAAAATGACATAAGCTATGCTATTTTTTCGTCCCTAATGATCATTTTCGGCGATCATGCCTAAAAAAGCCTCAAAAAAAGCAAAATCCGCTGTTAAAACGTCGGTAGCACCAGCCAAGAAACCGAAAAAAGCACTAGGGAAGGCTGTGGCCGCTGCTCCGGCTAAGAGAAAATCGAAGTCGTCACGTCCGTTGCCACCTAACAAACCGAAAAACATCAACGTTCGATCGCGCGAATATTTGACTGCCGGTGAGATCAGATCGCTGAAATTCGCCGCCTCCAAGGCTCCTCTGAACGGTTTTCGCGACCGTTGGTTGATATCCATCATTTACGCTCACGCTTTGCGCGTCAGCGAGGCCTGCGAACTCCGCTGGGACCAGGTGGATCTGCAGCGGGCAAAGTTACACGTCAACAGATTGAAGAACGGCGATCCGTCTGTGCATTATCTTGAAGGCGAAGAGCTGCGAGCTTTCAGGCAGCTTCGACGCGACCACCCTGATTCTGACTTCGTCTTCAACTCGCAGCGCCAGGGGCCGCTTTCATCACGGCAGGTGCACACGATCATCGCTCGTGCCGGCGAAGCTGCTGGCATCACTTTTCCTGTGCACCCGCATATGTTGCGACATGCCAAAGGCTTTCAGCTCGCAGGAAGAGGCGAAGACACTCGCGCCATTCAGGGATACTTCGGTCATAAGGCTATCCAGCACACCGTACTTTACACCAAGCTCGATCCGAAGCGGTATAAAGGGTTTGGGAGAGACTGACTCGTTGAGTTAAAAACGATCGGAAGGTGAGACCGAGCATAAACTCCACCTGTTTTGCAGGAAGAGGCTGTCCAAAATGTTTTGCCACAAGCTGATCTGGACAAGTAAGTGGAGTTAAGCTGCGTATGTTTAAATCGGCTAGCTCTTTGTTCAAAGCTGCAAGAAGCTGTCTCTGACTTTCTTCGTCACTTTTCTCAATCAAGAGAGGAATCCATCAGCTTGTGTTGAAAGACGTTCCCAATTCAAATGATTTCGAGATAAATGGACTAGCGTTCCTAAACCTAGCTTGGGACGCCATTGCTAACCTTTCCTACACTTACAGTTTCATCAAAAAGGCGCTGGAGGCAGAGGAACAGGAACAACTGGACGCTGATGAGTATTGGCTACATGCGCAGCCCGCTTTGGCAACTGCAGTAGCTCTCGCTCATCAGGGTGGAGAGTTTCTACTTAAGTCACGTATTGCTTCGATTAGCCCTTTCCTGTTGCTATCAGTCGAAAAATGGCCAGCAAACACCGATGGCGCCGAGAAATCTTTTGCCGACTTCAAAACTGTTGACGCTCAAGAACTAACTAAAATCCATGACACTGTGTGCGCAAACCCATTACCAGCCAAGTTTAAAGAGAATTTTGAGAACCTGCGGCGATTGCGAAATACCGTTATGCATTCGGTGCATCGATCTCGCCCCTTCACTCCCCGAGAGGGAGTGCTGGCTATTTTGGATATAGCAGACACCCTAATAGGACCATTAAGCTGGCAGTCGGTGCGCTTAAAGTATAGAGAGCAAAAAGCTGAGATTTGGAACTGCGATGTTTCCGACTTTAATCCGCAATACCGGTATGCGGAAGAAACGATGCACGTCATACAAGAATTACTGGAACCGGCAGAGTCGCTCAAATATTATGACTTCAACAAAAAGCAGCATTCCTATTTTTGCGTTGGTTGTTATCAGGAATACGAGGAACTCATGTATACGGCGCAGTTGAAACCTGCGTCACCCAGTACAACAGAGGCGTGCTGCGTGTGCTGCCAAGTCACATTTCCTGTAAGACGCGAAAAATGCGACAACAACCAATGCAAAGGAAATGTTTTTGGTAGGGACAGGTGGGATGAAGGTTGGGTCTGCCTTACTTGCAATGAAGGTCGGTTAGAAGAGCCGGAAATGGAGTGAAATGGATCTGTATTTTCGAAACATAATCATTCATTATCTGACTATGCGGCTCGAACGCGCGCAAGCGCTTTTTACTCGCATCGCGAGTAATGCCGGTGCGAGCTCGCAAGAATCACGGTCAAGTTAAATACAGTGGCTCATTTAAATTGTCCGCCATCATCATCGTCCGGATTTTTTCTAACATATACTCCCGAAAAGCCTACAGAACCACCTAAACGCTCCTGTTCGTCCAGTTCGTCACGCAACTTGTCTCGGCGCGCTAACCAAACTTCTTCTGAAAATAGCTCCCCATCCTTGTTTTCAGAGTAACAAAATTTCCAACTTGCGGTCTCTTCGTCATAGTGATACTGAACGATTACTGCACCAACTTCTTGTTTTAATTGTTCTGCATTGTCTAGCACCGGGTACAGTGCCTCGGGCGTCAAAACTTTCGATAACCAATCAGCATCATTATCTTTATGAACCAGCTCCACGAGTGGATCATAAGTTAGTTTAATTATTGATGTGAGCGGTTTCATGGTTTTGTTCTTACTTGCCGTCCGCGCAATTACTGATCTGATTCTACTCCCGATTAATTTGATAGTAGCATCAGCAGCGGTATCAATTTTGTCCACAATTGGCTTTGTTCTGCGTTTAAGGAGTTCGTCGTAGATCGGCTTTAGAATTGCGGTCCCGACAATAATCACTACATTGGGATCAATGGGAATACCTTTTTCCCGCCGAGTGTTCAAGGATGCAAATTTTTCTGATTTAAGTTCGTTCCGGAAACGCTCAAGCTCACTTGTACTTTCAAAAAAACGCTCCTCAAGTTCTACAACTATCCGCTCACTTGGGTATCGAGTTTCCGACTTCGGCGGACGGCGATCGTTGGTCTTTTGTTTGACCAAGACTTGCCCGGATTGCAAAGTAACTGTGCCCACGTTTTCAAACGGCTCACGAATGCCATAAAGCTCCCACTCTCCATCTTGTGCTTTTTCGAGTTCAGCATGGACAAGTCTCCAAGCTGGAGGAAGCGAGTGAACATGCGAGGCGAAAGAATCAATCCCCGTACCTCCTTCGTTGATTGCTTTCTCTATATCCTTAAGGAAATCGAGTGTAACTCGATGCCCCATGTAATCTGTTCGTGTAGCAGATAACAATCTACGTGTCATTTGTTCTATGCATCTCGCGGAGTCTAAACTTCCAGGGCTCAATTTATTAGAGATTATACGGGTTGATGGTTACAGAAGTTATCGAGGGCTACTGAAGATTTGAAACCACCACTGGTACCACAATTAATGAACCGCTTGGGATACCAAGTGCTATAAAAGTTACCTAACTGAAGAGGGAGATTATCGTGACTCCGAGATACAAGGTTTTTTGCTGCGAGTCGGATTGGCGAAAGATGGCACCATATCGAGAAGATACGTCGTGGTCGGAAAACCGAAAGGTTCGAGAGAGAACGTCTCCATCACAATCGGCACGCACAGAATCAACATAAATAATGCAGAGGCACGGGATAAGGCTAGGGATGCCGTGCACTCGCTCAGACGGGGCATTAACCCTAATCAAGTCAGAAGAGAACAGAATACATCCAAAGATGCAGCTCGTGCGAAACAACAATCCGCAGAGCTACTTGAACAGATAACGCTCGGAACACTTCTGGAAGAGTATTGCTCCGACAATTCTAATAGGCTTGAAACCCACACTACTATCAGGAATTACAGATCGGTTATTAGTAGATGCGTTTCTGACTGGGTAGACCTGCCGATAGTAGGTATCACCAAGAACATGGTGCGCGAACGTTTCGTTCAACTTACTGCAATTAGCCCGTCAACCGCCAACCTCACGTTCAGAACGGTTGGATTGCTTTTCAATTGGGCTAAGCTCGTCCACTTGGATCACGCCGGACAACCGATAGTGCCGATTAACCCGGTCGATATTTTGAAAGATGTAAAAATGTGGAACCGTATCAAGGCCAGAGACGTTTACATAAGTCCTCATGAATTACCCAAATGGTTCAAGGCTGTGATGTCACTCGAAAACCATGTGGCGAGGGATGTTCTCATCCTGGAGTTGTTCACCGGCTTGAGACAACAAGAAACATTTGGACTGCTTTGGACGAATGTAGATCTTGAAGAGAAAACGCTTAAGGTCGAAGATACAAAAAATGGCTCTGACCACATCATGTACCTTAGCGACTTTCTTTATGATCTGCTGAAAACAAGACGGGAACAACGCGATAGAAGTGATACTAATGCTTATGTTTTTCCTTCCATAAAATCAAGCAAGAGCGGTCACATCGCTGATATTCGCCACTCTCTTAAGCTAGTCCGCAAGATGTCGGGCGTAAAGTTTTCAGAACACGCGTTACGGCACTCATTCACCACCTACGCGAATAAATTGAAGATGTCCTTCGTTACGATCAACGCTCTCACCAACCATAAAACTAGAAATGTCACAGCGGACTATATTCATCAAGATGAAGAGGAACTGCGTGAAGCCATGCAGGCGATGACAAACTACATTCTTGAACACACAAAAGAAAAGCCTTTGCTTGCTGTTGAAGAAGAAAGCAATGGCAATGTGGTGTCGATAAACAAACCGCGAAAACAGTCCAAGTGAGCTTTTACAAAGCAGCCTGCCAGCCAGAGGAATAGCAATCAAAATAAGCTGCCCGCACTGACCATCTGACCAATCTTTTCAGAAATTGCAGACCGCGCTTGGTGCGGCCTTCTATTCGCTTGCGCGCGATACGGGAGTTTGAAAACATATGACTAGCACCAACACAAACACTGTCTCAAACCAACCTACGTTCGGTGTTTTGTTCGATGCGTACATGGAATATGCTAGACCGCGCTTGAAGACTTGTGATCGGATGAATCAAACGTTCAAATGCTACCTGGGTCATCTCGTGGATAGAGAAGCCCTCAGTTTGTCGCGCGATGAAGCAGTAGCACTTAAAAACCACCTAGCAGCTAGCGTCAGCCCGAAGACTGCAAACACTGTGCTGACTCTCATCTCAACCATGTACAACCGTGCCACCGAATCTGGCTTGATTGATGGTGCATACAACCCAGTCAGAGCGATGCCAAAATTTAAATTAGAACAGCGCGGCAGGATGCTTGAGGTAGATGAGCTGCCCAAATTTTTCAAGGCTCTCTCTTCGCTCAAAAATGAGTTGCTTCGTGACTTCTTCTTGGCTTGCGTGCTCACCGGGGAGCAGAAAGGTAAAGTCTTGGAGATGCGATGGGCAGATGTGGATCTTGAGCGAGGAGTTTGGTTTATCCCACAAAGGAAACGCGCACCGCGAACTTTGTATTTATTGCCGGAAATGATCATCATTCTCAAGCGAAGGCGGGACTACTCAATTCGCCAATGGGTCTTTGAAAGTACATGCTCGCACCAAAAATGCTCAGCACGGTGCAAGCTTAGCCAAAGTGGTCATCTTGAAAGTCCTGAAAAATCATGGCTTGCATTAATCAAAGGTTCAGGCATTAAAAATCTGAGAATGAACGATCTGAGGAATTCACGCCAGAACATCGAGCCGGTTCGATTGGCGATGGCACTACACTATTACGCTGCGCCTCCACGCCTGTCTCCTGAAATTGTGGAAAGACAGCGCACGCGAGCAAGAGAACGGGAGATACGAAGGATAGAGCAAGAACGCAGAGCTGCGGTCGCACTGGCAATTGCTGCGCCGATTGAACGCCCATCTATGCCGCCGCAACTAGCGCTTAGTCCCGTTGGTTCAGGCTCAACTGCACCAACCTTTGGGCAACTTTTCAACTACTACATGGAGCATCACGGTAACGCGCGCAAAACGGCACAACCAATGCGCGGTTACTTCAAGCGCCACTTGAGTTGCTTCGCGGATAGACCAGTAGACACAATTCAACCATCGGATGTCCTTCAACTGCACTCCTTTATTGGTGCGCAAATCGGACAACCATCCGCAAATCGCACGCTGGAAATCATAAATGCTGTGTTCAACAAGGCGATCAAGTGGCAGCTGATTGATATTCGCAATCCGTGTCTATCAGTAGATCGATTCCAGCTAGAGAGTCGGGACCGCTTCCTGACCAAAGAGGAGAACAAGCGCCTTGAGACAGCGTTAGCAGTTTGCGGCAGTGACAGCTTTGTTGCGTTTATCCAATCTTGCCGGTTCACAGGTGCGAGGTCAGGGAATGTCGCTGCGATGCGCTGGGACCAAATAGACACAGAAGCAAAGACCTGGCGCATACCGAGGACTAAAAACGGGAAACCGCATGTGATACCACTGCTTCCTGAAGCGATTGAGGCTATCGAAACTCAACGCGGAAAAGATCCCACTTGGGTGTTTCCTGGCCGTGGTAGCGAAGGACACATTGTAAACCCGCACAGAAGCTGGGAACGACTTGTAAAACTGGCAGGATTAGAAAACGTGAGAAAACATGACTTGCGTCGAAATCTTGGATCGTGGCAAGCAAAAACGGGCGCTAGTATGCCAATTATAAGTAAAACGCTTGGGCATTCAAATCCGAGAGCTACTGCGGTTTATGCCCGGCTTGACGTTGAGCCCATTCGAGAATCCATGAAAGTAGCTACCAGGGCTATGCAAGGTCTTGCAGTTCAGTCACCGGCTTCTTTGCTGTTCGACCCACAGCAACTAGCTTTACTTGCCGATGCGCTTGCAGGGAAAGTGGCTGAACGACTTCACCGTGAATCAGCCAGCCAGGAATAGATTAACGGCTTAGCTTGCTTGCCCACTGCTCATTCTTGGCTGGAATCGCTCATGGTTAGTAGTCCGAATCGATTATGTTGCATATTTTGAAAAAGGCAGGGATTAATGACGATCATTTTCTCGAACCAATGGAAGCCTCGCCTGGTCAAAGTCCCTAAATGCTCGTCGAGTGACGCAGAGAAGGGCGCTGGCTCTGTGCAGCTTGACCGTGGGCAGTTGTTAAGGGCAGCATTAGAAGATCTCTCATCAGAGCTTGATTTGCACTTTCAGCCGGGCGAGCCGAGGCGTGCGTTGATCTCTTTACTGAAACCGCCTGAAGAATGCACCGAGCGCGACATGATAAAGGATCTGTTGCGTAATTTGGTAAAAGATCGCGGGATCTAATTCGTACAGCGCTACTCTTCTACTATTCATTCCTGGCTGGATCGCTCAGTATCCAGAAATCGCCACCATTGTGGAATGGCTATACATATTTGGTTATTCGGGAGATAGGCTTTTCCGTGCCACCAGACATCAAAACTCATCACACAACTTCAGAATAACCGCAAAATAAATATTGCTGAAAAGGTGCGCACTTTCATCACAATCAGGTAAGGTAGTACCAGCGAGAACGGCTCAGGTACTGCATCATACGCAATCCGATAAGATGCAATTCATCGAAGTCCCTGCTGGCTTGAAAGTAAAAAGAGTAATTCTCAAGAAGCGCCACCACACCAAAATCGATCTTACCGATATTGATAAGATCCAAGGAGGGCACCATTGTCTAATTTAGTGGCTTATTGCAGAACCAGCGGCGATCAGTCGGAGAACACGAGTTTAGATTCACAGAAAGCTAAGATTGAGGCCAAATGTTTGATTGACGATCACTGCATCGTGGCATCATTCGTTGACAAGGAGAGCGCAGAAACCGCCGAAAAGCGCGATGGCTTCCAGCAGGCTCTTCACTACATTTATTCAGGAGAGGCCGACGGGCTCATAGTGTGGAAGTTGGATCGATTTGCGAGATCGGTACTGGACGGTGTTCAAATCCTCAAACAATTCAAAGAGCGGAGCAAGCAGCTAATTTGTGTTGCGGATTATCTAGATACCTCGTCGCCTATGGGCGAGGCCTTCTTTCAGATCAGTATGGTCTTCGCAGAGCTTGAACGCAAAACGATTGCCGAGCGTTGCCATGGCGGAAGATTGGCGCGGGCTGCTCAACAGCGTTACGCTTGCGGATCTCCCCCTTACGGGTTTCGTGCAAGTCATGACGGTGCAATAAAAGTGCTAATGAAAGATCCAGCCGAGCAGCGGATCATCGCTTTAATAAAAAGACTGAGAGAGAGTCAAACCGGAACGATATCTTATGAGCGCATTGCTGCGATCTTAACGTTAAAGAAAACACCACCGCCATGCGGGAATCGAGTTGATAAGTTAAGTCGTGATTAGAATCATTCTAGCGTCCGCCGCATCTATTTAAATGGCAACAAGCTTGCGAATTGGGCAATATCTGGACAGGCTTACAATTATCTAGTTTGTTGAAACAGACAGTTAGTTATTGTAGAAGGCGCTAGACTCAGCTATGCCACCATGTCCAGTAGAAGAGGCTAGAGCGTCTTTCAATGCTTTGTTCAAGTGATGCACCACAACATCAGCGATCTTCTTATGATCGTCGCCAGGCTGCGCATGTATATGGATCGTGGGCTTGAGGCTCGTGTTGTTATTTATCGCTGTACGATGGCATTAGCTGGGATCGATTTGCCCCACCATTCTTTTGCTGAGCGTGCATCAGCCAAGCCCTGGTTTAGAAAAGCATTCAAGCCGTCTGGGCTACGTGAGCCGGTGGCGCTGCGGGCTTGCTAAAATCAGGCATAGCAATATGAACGCCTGGAATCCTATTTGCCATGTCGAAAATGAACTGAAAGAAACTCGTGAACGCCTTGCTCACGCTATTCATAATCGGCTGAACCGTTTTCATGATTTCAGTCCAGTGACTGAAGGCAAACACAGCCGCCACATTCACAATCGCTAACGCCGCCAGCGCTAATCCTATTTCTGGAAGAAACGCGTCCACAAGTCCGAAGATTGCAACGACTCCGAGAACAGCGGTGACTATCGAGCCAACCGCAGCGAATGGAGCCGCTACGACTGCCATTACTGCACCTAAAGCGCCAAGACCAGCAACCATCAGAACAATATTTTTGACCATCGCCGGATTATCTAACGCCCATGCTGTCATCACTTTCAGCACCTTGGTGACTTCAGTTAGCGCTGGTATTAAAATGGGCACCATGGCTTGACCGAGCACACCCATGAATGTATTCCAAGATGCTTCAACCGCCACTTGAGCTAACTTGGGGTTGCTTGCTTCGGTGCGCTGCAAAAGGTCATCAAAGCTGCCAACTTGCTGACGGCGTGCCACCATAGATTCAGTTGCACCGTGCTTGTTGTTTAGATCCTGCATCGCACTTGTAAACATTCCTGAACCAGTCATAAAGCTCATAATTGCGCCTGACTGACCGACTCGATCGCCTTTTAAATTCGGATGAGCGGCCAAGAGTTTTGGCAAGAAAACCTCGTGCATCCACTTATCGGGATTACTCTTGAGCAAATCTCCGCCGACAACACTGGCGATTGTTTGAGTGCCTGCATAGTCAGGTGGTACCTGATTCAGCAGTCCATAAGAATCAAGGTTCGCAGCGAGTGCCTTCGTCATATGACCCTGTACGAGAGAGCGGCCCACGGACTGCATCATGACCCCGGCTCTTGAAGCACCGCCGCCTCTGCCGGTTTGGTTCTCCAAAATGAATTCGGACATGGTGCCAAAAAGGGCGGTGTCATTCATGGTTTGCTTCAAGGGTCCTGCAAACTTGAGCGCCTGCATCAATTTGCCCGGATCGATTTGCCCTTGACTGGCCGCATATGTGCGCGCTGATTCCTGAACGTTATGCTCGATTTGCTTCAAAGTAGTTTGACCACGCAATTCCGATAACCTTACTGCATTGCCACCTTGACGATCTGCTTCTTCTGCTCCAAGCCCACCGCCGTTGCCTTTCTTGAGATCCGGCCTTCCGTCCTTGCCTGGTGTCTGAAGGATGTTGCGAGTTTCGCCCATCGTTTGCAGAACGGCTTGAGGTGTCACTGATGACACGCGGGCTACAGTCTTATAGGCTTCAGCGACGTTTTTCATAATCTCGACATGAGATAAACCGGCTTGATTCATCTTTGAGATCTGTTGCGTTACTTCTTCACCCGGTTTGAGCATCGCCTCCATGGCTTCTTTGGATTCGCGGAACATATTCGCGCCCACCGAGCCCATAGCGCCGATTTTGCTGAGGTTAGAATGAAGACTGTTTAAATGAGTTTGCAGCTTAACGATACCGGCATTCGCCTGCGTGAATTGGCGGCCCATGGCCGAGAGCTGCGCTTCCGCGTTGCCTTGAATGAATATTTGTATGCCAACCTGATAAGTCGCGTCCATTCTGTAAAGTCCTGCAAAGTGTCTAGTCTCCGTTCTTAATTTACACCTCAAGTGCATGAGGCGCCAGGGCGGCAGCCACCGGATGCGGTGACGCAGATCTATTAACACGAATTACAAATGATTATTCGGGAAGCAAATTGCTGCAATGCGCCTTTTCGCGACCCACTCGTTTTTACGAGGGAAGAACTATCCAGCCAGAGAAGAGCTTATGAGGCTAAGAGTCCGTACCGGGGCGCTTCTTGAGCGGATGGCTATCAAGTGCACCGCGCGTATCACCGGTCGAACCGTGTCTGCCCGACTGTGAAAATTTACGGCATGTTTATGAAGCGTTCACACCGTATATGCCACCACCCCTACCAACCAACTGCAATCCAACTGAACATTAATCGGAAAGCCCTCAGCCAAAACTGAAACACAACCACATCTAGTGTTTTCGCATCAAATTCCGGCTAAATTTCACTACGGATGGTGCCACCATTTCATCATTAAGCCTCCAAATATAGAATAAGGAAAAGGCTCATTAGGCACATAAGGCTCATTACACATGGCTCCAAGAACCAAAAGACAAACAGAATTTCTACAACAACGAAAAACAGACTTATGGCCCAGTGAAGAAAGGATGATAACCGCAACGGAAGCGGGGCGCTTGCTTGGTCTTGATCCCCTAACAGTCAATGCACTCTGGGAAAGCGGCGACCTGAGCATTTATCGTCTTGAGATAGGCACCAAGAAGCAGCGGTTGATTAGATATCGCGAGGCAGACGTTTTACTTTTCAGACAGTTAGGCTCGGTACTGAGCCCCAATTGTCACATCTACGCTAAGGCACCACCAATCAAATGAAAACCAGCACAAGTAGAAAGAAACACAGCGACACGGACAGAAGTCGGGATTATCTTAGTGACGACTGCAAAACATACCTCGGCCGCAAAATTATAACCACCGCAGAGGCAGCTAGATTGCTCGGCGTTGACCGAAGAGCAGTGGGACCTGCCTTGGCTAAGGCTGCGATCAACGCAGCTCAAATAAACATTATCAGAGAGCGTTTACTGCCAGATGGCACGAAACGATACGCGGTTCGCTTCTTCCTGGATGACATCATGCTGGCGAGAAAAGTGCTACAGCGCTGGCTTCTGTCCAACGACTAGTCAATCTCTGTAGATGTGGCCAGGTAATGGGAAGTAGACATCTTGAACTACCAAAAGCGAATTACGCTAACGTCGAAAATGAGTGCAAAATAATCTCGGTTATTGCTGGATTGCTCAGTGTTTCGGGAAACTTTATGGGCCTGGTTACGACTACAACCACCGTGGCATACTGTATAAATACTAGTGTTGGTACGCGTGTTGACATCCCGTTTGGCAGAAAAAACTACATCTAAGGGACCTTTGCCCGCCTACGAACAGCCGCCTGTTGTGGAGGTTGTCTGCGGCATTCTCTTCAAACCACTCACTGCGTTTGGCACACCGCATCTTGGACTGTGGTGGCAGGAATTACAGCCTGACTACCCGTTCTTTGAAGAGAAAGGGCAGTTGATTCCTCAAGTTGAGCTTGAGAAGCCACTTGTTCAACAACCTCCAAAATTAGAGATGCACGACTCGCCGCCGATGCCCCGAGTCTGGTTTGTAAGCGAAGATCAATCGCTCGTTGTGCAGGTTCAAAAAGATCGCCTCTTAACAAACTGGAAAAAGATTAGCAATGAAAGCGCATACCCGCGATATGGGCAAGTGTTGAACCACTTCCAGGATCATTTGAAAAAGTTTCAGGCGTTCATTACAGAAGCTGGGCTGGGAGAGATTGAGCCGCTCCAGTACGAGCTAACCTATGTCAATCACATCATGATGGGAGAGGGATGGAATTCGTTTGGAGAGGTAGGCAACATACTGCCAGATCTGTCGTGGCGACGCAAAAGAGATTTCTTGCCCGAACCCGAATTTGTGAATCTATCCATGAGTTTTCCGATTGAAAATAACCTCGGAAGGCTGCACATCGCTCTCGTTTCTGGCATACGGCAAAGCGACGGCAAGCCACTGTTACAATTAACTTTAACCGCTCGGGGTATAAGCCCTGACACAGACATCGCCAATGCGCCCGAATGGTTTGGGGTGGCGAGGGAGTGGATTGTAAGAGGATTTAGTGACATAGTATCTAACAAGATGGAAGAATTGATTTGGAGGAAAGTAAAATGACAGCATGCTTGTCGCGTTTCCCACAATCTTTAGCCCAGAGGAAAGTAAAACCTGTTGAAAAAACTAACACACAGGCAAATTTCCTTAGCATCACCAATGTAAAGTTTGACGCGAATTATGAATTCGAGCCACTCTTTAGAACAGAAACAAGCCACTTCACCCCGCTTCAATCAGCGTTTAATGACATTATGAGATCGCTTGCGACAGGAGTGGTGACGACTCGGCGCGGATCAAAAAAGCCACCTTTCCCTTTCGACTATGCTCGCTTGTTCCGGCTTTCAACAGACAATCTATTTAGCGAAACCTCCTTTGAAGATGAAAGCATCGCTCAACTCAGTGGTCCAACCAGTGTGGCGGGCAGTAAGCCGAGAAACAAGCCTGTTTACTCGACATAAAGGCGGGAAATTTTGAACTTTTACAGTTCGGAGTTTGCACCTTATCCTTTGTCGCAAGGAGATTTGCTGTATCCCGTGTACTTCACCCGCTTCGAGATCGAAAAGGTGAATCTCTATGATGAAACAAGTGAGCTTTTCGTTGCCGCAGATTTTTCAAAAGATCACACCGTAGCAGCAAGTATTCTCGCCGCTGCAACTCGCCATTGGGGAATAGTTGTCACTCAATCTTGCGACTTAGATAGAGCCAACAGCGTTATCGTAGCCCGGGTCGAAGAGGCTCAAAATCTACACGCGGATCTCATAAAGACATCTGCAAAAGACAGGGCTAAGGCAATTGGTGACAGATTTAGTAGTGCTGGCAAATCGCCCAAGCATTTCTACTTGCCCGCACACGACGCAGCAGGTTTGACGAAAAGTGTGGCTTACTTGTCAGACGTTCAGACCTACAAAGCGACCGATCTACCCGTATTGAGCCGTTTGCGGAAATTGTCTCTTTCACCCGACGCATTAACGATGTTGCAGGAGAAATTAGCTTACTGCTTTTGTCGGTTTGGCGCCCCCGAGCATCTCTGCTACGACGAAGATGAATGGACGGAAGTTAAAGCCAAGCTCAAAGACAAACCTCCCGAACCCGGTGAATATCCGCCGCGTGCAGTGTTCGCTGACACCAAAAACCGAGCTAATAAGTCTCTGATTGATAAGCTTCTGCGACGATAATTTAAACAGCCAGGGGTCTCGACACCGGCAGTAGTGGCACGCGAACTCAACCTGCGGCCCGCAAACAAGCTTTGCGAAGACTAATCAATCCGGGTTATACGCCACACCCAAATCAATCGAACTCAAGTTGCCCTCCGAGTGAAGTCGCAGCTACAAACAGCACGCGGGGTATACCTAATTTGGGGAACATTATCCAACTAACGCTGATACTCTGCATGTGCAGATGGATGGGTTCATTGAACCGATTACTGAAACTTTTAGTCATACTTTGCTACTTCCCGCTCTGCCCAGTGGCGCTAGCTCATGCGCCCATAGCACTGGATTTAAAGAACCCAGATCGGGCACAAGACAAAGAGCTTAGACCTTATATGATCAACTTGCGACTACGATTGCAAGCCCGCTGGCGCCCAGCCTGGGTGAGTGGCGCAAGGGAGATAGTCGCACACTTTCTCATCTCACCCACCGGTCAGCCACTCGCCTTGGAAATTGTAAAAACTTCAGGTGTTTCTTCTCTGGATGATTCAGTTCTAGATGCGGTCAAAAGTGAGGCGCCGTTTCCCGTTCCGCCTAGAACAACCGGAGAACTGTTGAACGTGACGGCAACATTTAATGGAGAGGAGCAAAACATTCCAGTTGCCCCGGCTTTTTCAGTTGCTCAGCGAGGCGCTGCCCCGTTGCGACTCAATAATCCGAGTCAAGATTGGGCTACGCAGAATACTTACCAATATCCATCTGCTCAATCAGCTTTGTATCCGATGGCACCATATCCCCCAATCATCCCAGAGATGCCCCAAGTAGGCTCTAGCACTCCGCTGGATAATACTTCAGAAATGCGCGACGCGTACAGAATACTAATCACTCAAGAGATTACAGATATGGTGCAGAAAAGCGCTCCTATGCTGAACGGCATAGGCACTCTTGAAAGCGATATTTCAGTAACAGTCAATTCACTGGGCGATGTAACAAGGGCGAGCTTGCTTAAAAGTTCTGGATTGACTCAGTTCGACAAAGTAGTACTAGCTGTAGCACAGGAGCGGCATTTTGACAGAGCTTTACCACCACCAGATTTCACTGCTGTAATAGCGGTTCGGATTCCTTTCGAAGGATTACCTGAGAATGAACGCAGTCATTCGTTCACGTCCTTCTTAAAATTCAAGACGCTGGTCAATGGTCGTTATCACGAACTCTCAACCGCCGAGCGAATTGCGATATCCAATCCGAAAATTCCGATAGTAGCCAAGCCAATTTACCCAGATCCAGCGAGCCAAATCGTGTCCCTGCCAGATGGTAGGCGGATATCTGCGTTGGAATATGCAGTCATTAAGTCGGGGGTTGCCCCAAATTCGGCGCAGTCCAACGTAGTGCGTGGAAATTGTTACGATGAGATAGAAAAATACGCAAAGGCAGTTTCGTATTACAGGAAAGCTTTGGCTTTAGATCCAAATTTGTTCGCAGCACAGAAAGCTCTCGCCATCGCATTGACACGTTTGGGTGGCGATAAGAAAGAAATCTTCCTGGAAGACCGAAAGACTGACGCGATGTTTTTATTCGATTCATACCCTGGCACAACCAATGCTAGGTTGTTGCTTCGCAAGGGGAAAGCCCGGCTTGAGCTAAATGACTACCATGGCGCACTTCTTTTATTCTCGCAATGTTCACTACAACAACCAACTTATATCGCGGAAGTCGATGGCATGGGTTACGTTTATCTGGCGAAAAAGGATGCCTCCACAGCGATACAGTATTTTGATCTTGCCTTGAGAAAAAATGAAAGCATCGGTGCATCGGATGGCAGTCAGCACGAACCTAAACTAGATCTCTTGGTCTTTCGAGCCAAAGCTTGTGAGTTGCTTGGAAACAAAGCCGCCGCTGAGCAAGATTTGCAACAAGCGGTGGATAGTTTGCCCAAATGACGATATGGTCACACGTCGGATAGGTCGCGCACCAAATGTAGTGCGCGTTCTAATTCTACTGGCGCTTCGCTGGCTTCACGAGTGTTCTGCTGACACACTCATAGGGCACGCCTAATCTCAAATGCCTGCCCTGTGGAATAGAGCTGTCTGACGCGCCCAAAGGAAATTTTGTCATCACCAATGGCGCCGACCCACATTCGATTATTTTTTATGTTTTTCTCTAGGGAAAGGGAAGACCGCTTGTTTGTCCGAAGAAAACAAATTTGACGATGGAAATTCGATAGCAAAACCCTGCTTGAGAGACGCTTCCGGTGCGGCGAATGCAGTTTTAGCTGTTTGTTTAATACCTGGCTGAAGTTGACTTAGAATCATGTCTTTATCCTGAGAGGCATAGAGTAGCGCCATGTCGGCCTTGCTATCAGGCGAAAACGTTTTTCCATCGCGTGTAATCAATTTGATGTTGTCAGTAATGATGGTAGCAGTTTCATTCTTTTTGTTCTCAACAGTGTAGGTAACGATCACAAAGAATGAGCCCTTAAGTGCCTTATCACCAAGCATTGCAGAATCGCCGATGTGATTCGCCATGTCCATTTTTATCACTGTATATTCGATGTCATCGAGCGTAAATGGTTCATTCAGATACTTTGGAGTAGCGCCAATATCAGGTGCCGAATTAGCATTTTTTGAATCGGCTTGCTTAGAATCGTCGGATTTGGTACCCGTCATGCTGCCAATGACTCCTAGCACAAACAAACAAGCGAGAATCACACCACTAGTTATAAGTCCATTCATCAGGCATCCACGCTTCTTTTTAACAGGAGCAGCTGGAGAAGTTGAAGCGTCCATTGAAAGACTAGAACCACAATGCTTGCACTTTATGGCTTTGGCGTTAATTTCCTCTGCGCAAAATGGACAGGTCTTTACTTCATTGATAGTTGCCCCTGTCGGTGATGCGCTTTCAACCACTTCAATCAAGTTGTGACCGCATGAATTGCAGAATTTAGCGTCTAACAAGACTGCGTGCGAACAGTTTGAGCATGTATGAATTGTGTTCAAATCGAACCTGTCAGGGGATGGTCCTGAAGTATAGACCTATATTTGCATGCGCAATGTCAACCACCTCATCACCAGATGGTCAGAAAGCGGTCGAGGGCTCGCTTTATTTATTGGTTTTTTGGTCCGTTGGCTTGTCTTTTGGTGGAATCTCTACCGGCCTTTTCGGTGGCTTTATAGATTTTTCATCAGTCGGTTGTGGTGGCTTATTTTTAGTGTTTTCCTTGTCCGAGTTGCTCACTTCTTTCTCTCCAGTTCTTTGATTTTAGTTTTCGCTCGTTCTAGATCTTTCTTGAGATTTGCGATCTCGGTTGTTATAGCGGCAAACTTGTCTTTGGCACTTGCCTCTATTGTGCGCTGCTCCGCTATTATACGGCGCGCTTCGTTATTTTTTTCCGATACGTTTGTCACGGTAAAATAGCTCATAAGCGATATTCCAACCGCCACCAAGAAGATACTTGCGATGCTCAATATATGAATTGTGAGATTGCTGTATAACCAACCGTGTTGGAAGGACGGCTCCTTGTGCGGTCCGATGTTGACTCTTTTGTTTTCCTGGTAGTTCGCAATCTCTACCAGGGCGTCACATCCTGCAACCGTCATAAACATGGCTGTCACGCCAGTAATCAGCGCAAACAGGAGCGCAATCCATGCGCCAATAAGTATGGGTAAGTTATTGACTGGCACGCTCGTAAACTGAAGTAGTGTGATGGACAGCGCGAGACCTCCCCCGCTTAGATTTACGCACACAGAATCAATGTCGCGTTCCACCTGGTCTCTTGTCTGAATGAGATAATTCCACCATTCGCGATACTTACTATTAAGGCGAATGTTTTCACCATCATCTATATCTTCTTTGTCGCTGGAAGATGTGGCCACTGGACTCGCGGTATCGACTCCGAGAAATTTCAGAACTGCGTCTCTTATTTGAAACATCGCATACTCCACGCGCTAATAAATTCAACCAATTAGCCAATCGGCTCAGCCAGGCGCCTATCGAGCTTAGAGTATAGACCTAGATTAGCTTCCATAACTTCAAATCTGTCCCGCTGTCCCGTCAACGAAATCAGCAACGGGACAGCGAAAATACCGCACTGGTCACGATGTCCCGGCTGTCCCGCTTGTCCCGCACAAAAATCACGCTTATGGAATTTGGGCTGACGGTTTCAGTAGGATTCCCAACCAGAGAAATGCTCTTCCTTGCCTATTATGTATTGGCGGTCAACATAAAGTGTCGTTCGTCAATTGAATTAAATATTCCTGGGAACAGGCAACCTGCTTGCGTGTAGAAAGTTCGGCCAACGTGCTTTCCCGATAACACTTCTATCCGCATCACAAAGTCGAGTGTTCGCGATCCCATCCATAAAACTTTCATCTTTAAATCGTGATCTGTAACAGTTAACTGTCCTGAAGTCACCAACTTGAAAAATTCGGCTTCATCAAATAGAAGTCTTGCGGTCTTATCCTTGTCCACGATCGAAGCAGATTGCATAAGATAACTGCCACTGCGCAACGTCGCATCTACATCACTAGTTAAAAAAGCTTGCCACATAGCAGCACCATTCTTTTGTCGATCAACAAGATCAGCCCGTATTGAATTTAGTTTGTAGTCGTATAAATATTGCAAGAAGAGCGATCGCCTGCCTTGATCTGGTTGCATCTGAACTTCGGTCATCATTGTATTTCTCTTTTAAACTCGTAATGGTGTTATTTCACCGGGACAAGCGGGACAGCCGGGACACCAGGTGCTGCGCTTAGTTTCAGCCGTCCCGGAGCCTATTTGTGGAGCGGGACAGCCGGGACAATAGTTAGTTGGCCTAACGGTTCTGCTTGTGGTGGTGTTTCAATCTCTTTCCACTCCGGCTCGTCTGGGACCTCCAGGATCGCAAACTTCACGGCATAGAAAGAACGCCTCACACCGGCAACATCGTGCTTACTTACCCATCTATCCATGCCATTATTTTGATCTAGTAGTTGGCGGTTCTTAAGCTCTTTACAAGCACCACTGACATCAAGCCCACCGCACGCTTCCATGAATGCTGCTTGGGTGAAGAGGTAAAGCTTATTATCAACATCAATGTAGCCCGCCTGATTTACAACTTTTGTGTCCAAGTTTGATTTGACATTTTCGAAACGTGCACTTTTGTTTTTTTCGATAAAATCGCGGATCTTTTCGACTGCTCGATCTTTGTCCGGGATGGTCACTGCTCCTTTCAACCACATTGAGCATACGGTCTTGACCGCTGCTTGAACCTGACCTTTGATCTGTTCAATTTGTGGTGCCGTATTGTCTTTGTCTGTCACGCGCAAGATACTATAATCGGCAGCCAAGAATCCAGCCGTCATGATTAAAGCAAACCGATCGCACGCCCTTGTAAGTTCAGGCCCTAAACCTTGGGGCAACTCAAGGAGAGCATGGCACTTCAAGATTTGTTCACGAAGATCAATTGCGCCGTCCGTTGAATTGTCGATTAGAGCTTGAATAAATGCAGGACCAGCACCACCAAAATATTTTGAGCATGAAGCCTTAAGCAATTTGATCGTGGACGCTGACGACTCACTTACTGCAATAGCGCCATCATCGATCGGAATATCCAGCATCCGCAGTAGTTGACCGGCTTTCGGAGTAGAGTCCTCTTCTAGCTTCTGCCTTAGCGAAATCTCCCCTGATGAAAAAATGAGTATTCTCCAGCTTCTGTTCTTCTTGAGATTGCGACTTTGATCCATTGCGCCTTTTCCCTGGCCTCCAGCCAAGTCATAAACAACTTTGCCGACATCCCTGGCGACACAAGACCCCAGTTCATCAAGAACCAACAAGCCATCGTTACGCGAACTAGCCAATCCCTCCAGCGCATTGGATGTAGAATTCCACCGCTGGATTGAAGTCCGCTCAGGAGAACTTGCGGGATCTGCCCCACAGCCCATAACGCTTGCAGCTACTTGCAGCATTGTCGTTTTACCGTGACTAGATCGCCCATAGATATGAATAGCACCACTTTCAATGCCACTACTTTGAAGCAGAGGCGGTGCGAGTCCTACACAAAGCGCAAACATAAGCATTGGGTGTTCATAGCATTTCTGCGCTACTTCACTATTCCACTCTTCGAGTGTGCAACTGGAGTGGAGTGCACCCACCGGCGCGAAACGCTCCGGCTGAAAAACGATTGCTTCGACAGGACTATCTCCGCCGGACTTTTTCGTCTTAACTGGAAGAACATTTGGCACCAGCGTTTTATCCGGTAGAACATAAACCAAGTCGCCGTCAGCGCGAACAAGCCAGCCTAACTTATCTACCGATCGAGCACGTGCCATAGGGTTAAAACCGGCCAAGTACTGAAGTAATTTCTTCTCGCAACCAGGCTTGATGTGAAGACCTTCACCTGCCAATTCGCTTGCTAAAGAATTTCCCTGTTCATGAAATCGTCCGTTTCCGATAGCGCGCTTATGATGATTACTGTCCTTGTCAAACCACTCCGTGACCCGGCCCCAGTTTAAGTGGTCGGTGTCCCTGGCGAGTGATGAAATCCAAATGGGGCCAAACAGGATGTCTGTTTCACCGGTCTTGCTAACACCCTTTGCGTCTAACTTCCAATCCTCTGGCTTTTCAACCGAATCAAGAATCTTGGGATCTATGTTTTTAACTTCTGTCGTTGAAGTGTTGCCGTCCGTCATGTTCATCTACCTGTTTGTAAAATTCTGTTCCTACACTTGGTGGCATTTCATCTTCCTGGCTGGGCCACGTATTGATGAAAACCAAAATATCCGCCCAATCCGTACCCTTGATGGCGTTCGGCAACATGGGTGGTATCGATAAAGTTACTTTTTTACCTTCTGCTGAAAGCCGAGCTTCCAGCACTTCGGCGGCTGTTTGTCCTTCACCAGAGAAATCGTTATCGGCAAAGATGACAACTTCTAGCACCGAGTCTGGTACTACAACTGACTTCAGAGCTTGAGCGCAGCGGGCAGCCCAGACAGGTAAGCCTGTAAACACGTGAGCAGCAAGACCACTTTCAATCCCCTCACTGATACCCAATACCGGACCCGCTGAGAATAACCGAATGGCCCCACCTATAGTGGCGCTAGATTTAGCGACCGCTGTTAGCTTTTTCTGCTGGTTCTTGCTTACTGGTGCTTTTTGCCCATGTCCGCCGGTCTTTTCTGCTTTGTCCTCATGCCAGCTGGCGATACGCCCTCAAGCCGAACAGTGGTCAAATATGTTTGATGAAGGCAAACTAAGTTACCAGCGGGGTCCACGACCGCCGCCAGCATTGCGGGAAAGCATCTTTCGTTCACTCCATCCCAGTGTTTCAAACTTTCGATGTACCGCACGCCAGGCGTTTCACTCAAAAACCGTGATTTAAGATAAACATTGACCGGATCATTAGTGGTGACTGGCTTCGATTGGTCCCAAGTCCGCTTGCTCAATTCTAAATTCCGGGTCAGAGTTGGCTCATCCTGCGCGACAAAAAGCGTTTTAGGAAAAGCATCAGATTCGGTGCCGTAAAGTACATTTGCAACCACCGTTAAGGCTTCCGGGAACGAGCATCCCAATACGAGCTGAACCAGCTCTAATCCATCACCAGACGGCTTAGTGTGGTGTTCGCAGTACCACGTGCCCCGGCCTTCTTTATTGTCAAAACGGAATCGATCATCACCGGTCCTACAAATGGGGCATGGTCCACCACGGTTCTTCAAACAGGCTTCAGGAATGCCAAGTTGAGGCAGAATCGAATGCCAGTAATTGCGAGCATCTGCCTTGATAATTGTTTTATCGAGGCGAGTATTCTGCTTGATTTTTCCGCTGTTTACGCTACAATGATTTGAGTCACCAAGTTTCACTGTAGTCCTAGCTCGTTCCTGCGAGCTGGGGCTTTCTACTTTCAAGTACTTTACCTCTTAGTGTGTTGCGCTTTAACGCAACTATTGTGAATCTGATCCATTGTGATTAGGCGACTCGGTTTGATTCTAGCCACGCAATCAGATCACTTTCTGCATAGCGCACCGATCGACCGAGGCGAATGTATGGAGGAGTGTTCCGACTGTAGCATCGCCCCTTCTCCAGCGTTGACTCACTAACGCCTAGAAAACGAGCTGCGTACCTAGTTGTTTTAAGAAAAGGTGTATTAAATTCGTTTGTCAATTTCATATCTCCAGCACCGTCCAACTCATTCCAAGATTAAGGGCAATATTTGCGCTTGAACAGGTTAGAAAAGTCGCGACTTGAATACCGTCTGCCTACTAGCGAGAGATGGGAAACTCTTTTAGAAGCTGTTGAATAGGTGCTTTGAAGACAAAGAGGTCCTCTTGATCTGGCTGATGTTGGTCATCATTCCATAAAGAAATTTGCTTAGTTTTTCTTCGATGCAACTTCACCGCTCCTGCGGAAAGGTGCAAAAAGGCTGCAACGAATTCGTACGCGCCGCCTTTGTATTTCAGTCGACGCTGCTTGCGTAACCGGATCACCGCGTCATAAATCAAATACGTTTGAACTGCACACAGCAGGAGTTCAGCTTCCGTTGAAGGATCGGCTAAGCACCCTTTTCTTTTCTTCTTTCTGCGCCCGCCTATTTGTAGTTGCCCGAAGCGGAACGCTGCTTCATGCAGCCAGCTAGGCGGCGCAAGATCATGTTCCTTGACGATGAGTAGGCACAGATGCAATAAGACACTGTGCTCACCTGCTATCAGGCTCTGACAAACTCTTTCTTCATAGCGGCCCAAGGCTTTGTGCACTGATTTCGTATTCCGGTCTTGTCGCTCCATGATCATCTTAGATGCGGCAAAGGGATCACATACGGTGCCCAGTGAGGCAAGATCATGCATCCCAGCCAGGGAAATGCTTACCAACTTTGGGGAATCCCGCGAGGCGTTCATCTCGCCTTCGGCGCTGAGACTTCACCCTTATCTCGATAGTCTTTCAACCACTGAAGGAAAGCAATTCTGTCGTAAAGCACAGATCGACCGATTCGAAACAGTGGGGGTCCAAGACTTTTGCCTTTCTTTGCACCCTCCTTCTTGAAATACGCGACGCTTAGTCCGCTTAAACGCGAACACTCCTTTCTTCTGATAGATAATGCTGGTTCTCTTTCATCATTGCGAACAAGTCTCATTCTTAAGACCCCTGTGCGTCCCTAGTACCACCCAGTAGCTTAAGCGCCAAATTGAAAACGCATTATGAGCGACTACCAATGTGCTGCGAGAGTCAAGGACATAGTGCGCAACTGTCTGCCAGCTTGCGTTTCACGAGTCAATGTAGGGTTAGTGTAGGGTTTGACATGTTCTTGTGAGAGAACTACTAAACTGAAAGTGAACCGCGAGAGTCACTCACGCTAAGGAATACATCACCAAATATGGTGACAAGCGGTTCGCTCGCCAAGGTGCAAAATCCTGCACCAATGAACAGTACATTTTGATGACCGTAAAACGCTGTAAAGCCTTGCTACTACGACGTTTAGGAGGTGCGGAATTTTGGAAATTTTTATAAGCGACGGATACGTACAGGCAAAAAAGTCGATCACTACGAATGGGCCCACCCCCTCTTTGTAATCCATTCAGCCGATGAACAGCCACTCTTAGGGCTATGCCGACTCGCGTAATCCCTCAACCTGGCTGGCAGTAAGCAACGTGCCGTTAAGCAATAGTTGTGCCATCCTTTGCACCAATAGCCTGTTCGCGGGCTGCTCCATCAGTTGTGTAGTGTCGCGAGTGAGCTTTATCACTAACCGTTTAGCACTACTAATAGACGGTGTTGCTTGCCTGGCAAGCTGCAATGCATCGTTAAGGTCCTGCTCCGACTTGATGTGATACTTGCTGTTGAAGAACAGCACCTCTGTAACGTCACCAGCAACGCAAGCCATGATTTCCCTTTCGGCACTATCATCACAGACAAGCGACCTGACAGCGGCGCGCCCTGCTTCTCGGTATGCCTGCTTCAATTCTGTCTTTGTTAACACACTCACTGCCTCACATTGCTTTCAGACTCCAGCTTGCACCGCTCTCCGCGATGACGCAAGCCTTGCATTCAACAGTGCTCTTTGGGCAGTCCTTATCAGTCCTTCAATAATCTCAAAGAGCGTAGCGTCACAACCTGCAAACCTAATACAATTACTCACCTCATGAGGTGCTGACAAGCCATGATGTCTTTCCTATGGGCGCACCTGGGGCGCATTTTTGCGAAAGACCACCCCAGAAACAATCATAGGCAGACTGAAAAGGAATGACTACACCGTATTTGAAGTTTCAACCCATCCGTCACCACTGACAATTAGAGATTATACGCCTGAACTCAAGAACGTATTAAACCAGATTTGACCTAGATCTTCTGCTTGTCCCGGTTTTCGATGCCTTTCAATTTTTCCGGAGGCAAGTTGGAATACAGCGCCGCAAATTTTTTCGGTTCGACGATCAGTTTTTCGATTACCACATTGACGATTTGAAACAGCAAAATTGCGGTGTCTCGATCGTCTGTCAGATTCATTTGACCTGGATGAACCGCCTCATTGCCAGTAACTCTCACGGTATCTAACAGCTGTTGCATGCGCGCTGGGAGACCATCTTTCACCATCAACCCGATATTTTGGTCGATGGGTTTTTTTGGATCTCCAAGTATGTTGCACAACTTTTGGACAACTAGCCGAAGCAAAGCCGCACTGGCTCTAGGGGAAATAGCAAGAACCTTGCGCGCTTCTTCGAAATCGACTTTTAATTCCTGGGGCATTTCATCAAGGGCTTCAGGCGCCATACTAGCGTTTGGATAGTCAACTGTCTCCTCTCGCCAAAGGGTTGGTAGCCAGCAGTGATCGCACTTGGAAACTTTATAACCCGGGAATTCAATGGGTGCCTCATAGTCATTAGATGGCCAAATTTTGAAGGGGCTGTGCGTTTGCTTTGCTAAAACCCCGCAGTGAGGACAGTTGAACGCAGACTTGTAGAGTTCGGGCAAGATGTATTTAGACACTTAAATACTCCTCAATCAAAAAAAATGTTGAAAAAAAAAGCTGCTCAACTGTTGAATTGGCTTCAAAGCAGTCTTTAGCGATGTCTAAGTTTCGCGCGGTTGCTTCTGTTGCTCTTTCGCCGACTTTTCCGAAAATGATGCTTGGGCGACTTTTTGGCCATGCCTCAAACTCCATCCTGGTCAACTTGCTTATTATAGACATTCTCGAAAACAGTTGTTTTCGGTAATGTGTTAATTCAACGAGATCATGCCGTTGGATAGAAGCTTATAAAGCCGCCATGGACGCCTGAATTGCCCACGAAATAAATGGCTTGAATGTTTTGAGTTTTTCACGTCAATGCGATTCATATTTATCTATACCGCCGCTTCAAAGCAGAAACGAAAGGCGCATAATGCGAGTTGTTGTCGGCATAAGAACCGCATGGACCGTCGATACAGAAAACATATTTCTCGCCGTCAAACTTTGCGTCTTCGGCAATATGCTTCCCAGGCGATTGCTCGTAAACAATCTGAAAAGTGCCGTCATCATGCATATGTGAAACAACTGCCGACTTGTTTCCTATTGTTATGAAAGAATATGGCTTAAGTTCAGCGGCTTCTTTTGCCAGCTTCTCTGACTTCGAGCAATCAAAATGTTTTTGCTCGCCCTGTACCTCAAGTTGGAACAGATTTTTTTTCTCTGTGACTTTCGCTTCAAAAGACCATCCGCTTCGAGCTGAGCCTTCAACGGAAAATCGAATTGACTCACCTGTTATCGCGGCTGAATGCAGAATCTGAATCTGCTTGTCATCAAACAACCTCTTTTCGATGTCCCATCCAACGCTATGGCTGTCCAGTCCGTCTTGAAAATTTGTGATCTTGAGAGCAATTTGTTTCTCTATCATCGTGACTCCTCTCCTGACATGTGAAAACGGACGAACTTATTTGGATAATCCTGTAAACATTCTAGGAAACAGTCATTTTCGGGAATGTGTAGTGGCGAAACATTCCTCACGTTCAGAAAAAGTGAATAAGAACTTCTGGACTGCCTTGATCTCGGTGTTCGAACAGGGGCTTCGGGAAATTAGGATTTGTGGGATTAAAGTTGTACTTGGAGCCGCAGATGGTCACATTGAGTGTGACCATTCTTTTCTTTTCGGGGTCGGCTTCATAGCTGAATATCACATCACTTGTACGGGGACTTTCGCTTGGTCCGGTCAGCGGGACGCACGGAATTCCAATTCCTAAAATGGTATCGGATTTCGTCGGGTCATTGTGAAAATCATGAAAGGAAGGCCGCATTCTTTTCTCCGGCACGAACATCGTCAATTCAAATGGAAGAGATCCGCGATCGATTTGTTCGCGGTCCACTTGACCGGCGCAGCGCATTGTAGCTGAGTTGGAGTAGATTCGATACTCGGTTCCATCGGTGCAGACAACGGTGACATGGTAGTTTCCGGGCGGCGGATAAGTGAAGTGCAAGTCCTTCAAGCCTGGAAAAATTTTGATATAGGAATTAAAAAAGGAACCCGTTATTGTGTTTTTCGTTCGGCTGACACGAAGCAACTTCCTATAGACTCCCTCGGATTCAAGGTAAAGATGTCGTGTCATCCTCTGTTCTAAACTCCCGTAGAAGAAATTGAAAATGTTCGCTCGTAATCACAAACGTTTATCGGGAAAAGTCGTCTGAACATTGGGAATCCCCAGCTTTTCCATCATCGAAAATAAGCTTGCACCGTATTCTTTTTGCTCGGCGAGAACTATTGCGCACCAATCTTGTGATCGCTAGTTTATTTCGTTAGGGCGACGAGAACAGCTTCTTGTACCAAGGGCGCTTAAGTTCCTGAATGGTTGTGTTCATCGCTTCAAGTTGCTGCTGAATGGCTGTGGCTTGTGCATCTTTTTCCTGACGAATTCGTTCGATTTCTAATTGGGCTTCAGCTTTACTTTCTTCAAGGGCTTGTTCTAATTCGATAACCTTGGTTTTCGCCTCCTCAGACTGCGCTCG
Source organism: Candidatus Melainabacteria bacterium (assembly GCA_003151275.1). Next base: position 7,776 of record PLXC01000062.1, on the reverse strand, counting down.
TACCTTTTTAACCCTTCATTTATCGCCATGCGCTAAGCTCAGCGAGCCCACAAACCTCGGTCTCGCGTATTTCTGTATGCTTTCGGTTGAGTACAGAGTAAAATACGGCATTTATAATGAAAGTTCATGAACCCGTTGCTGACAACTGTATCTCAATCTAATCGAGTCTGTAGTATCACCCGTTGATGGCCAAAAGCCCTTTTCTTATTGGTTTCGTTCATAATTACTAGGGAAGAACCCTAACCCGAATGAGGTAAAAGTGCAGGTAACCGTAATTGAAGCAGAGGACCTCGACAAAATTGATGAATACGAGATCTTGGAAGTTTTTCGTAGTCATATCAACATCGCCGACGAGGACGATCCCTTGCGAGGTTCAGTTATCCAAGAGTTTATTCAAGTTGGGCATTGGCACAGATTGGACAGCTTCGAAAAACTTGTGAACAAGCTAGATAGTTTTGACGTCGGCGAAGATAACACCAACGTCTTGATCAAATTGACTATGATTGATTCTGATCGACACATTAGTGTTAATCAGACTCGCGCAGCAATCAACATGATGCAGTCCATTAACCGCCACATTGGTAGACTGGAACGAAGGAAAAAAAATCTGTGGGTGCGAATTGATTAGTCAACAATTATTTCAATGTGATGATATCTACAATTGCAAGATCTGGACCGATCTTGCTCGTCTGAAGCCTGGAGCCTATTTTATTGACTATACCGATATTACACATTTGGACAATGATAAATGGTTGCAATTAATCCAAGTAGAACTTCCTGTTCAGTCTTCTGTGCAACTTGCTAATCTTGCAGGTACAAACTTTTCACTAACCCCAGTTATTAAGCCAGTTGAGATGCAGCTCGACATTGGTCCTGATAGTGAAAGAACAATCCTTGATCATCTTCGCCAATCCTTTGTCAGGCTAGGCATCATGCAGCCGGTTATATCTCAAGATGCATATTTAGATCTACAAAATCTCAAAAATCTAAAAGCCATCGGCTTTATCCCTGATACAAATGCCTTGAACAAAGGCACTATGCACTGGCTTATGAGTGCACTTTCTGAAAAACACATTAGTCTATTTCCTATTGTCGTCTCACTAATCACTATTCAGAACCACGATACAAAATTAAAATCGAGAGTAAATAAAGCTAGAGAAAATCGCGCAAAGGAAAAAGCGCAGAAAAAAGAAGCAACGCAGAAAAAAGAAGCCTTAAAAGAAGGAGATTTAAGAAATTCGATTCGTTCGAGAACACTAGTTTACGGCTCTCTTAGTCTGTTAGAAAAGTGCAGGGAGCAGTATCAGGTCCTTGAAGTGGATCATAGTCTGCTGCGTTATGTACGCGATTCCGGTGGAAATAGTGATCCAGATCAGTCCGATGTCTTTGAGGACAGACTACTTGTCGAAGCTATACATGAAGTCTTTCGCTCAACTCGCAGTAAAATTCAAAAAAGGGTCGTCACGTCTGACATTTTACTAACACGTATCCTTCATGCAGAAGCACTACCATACCTTTACTTGGCGATGCCAGAGCTTGCAACGCACCAAACCATTCAATCCATAAGATACGACAGCATTGCCGGTAAATTTATGGGAGCAACGCTCACAGATTTATTATGGGACCTTGCTCACGTTTTTAGCTCAGTGAGATTGAGAGACAGTCAAGATCAAACAATACTAAGTCTAGATGCCTACTGGACCGGCAAGTCACCGAAGGAGTTTATTGGCGAACATTTGAATTACAAATTGCAAATGCCAGCGTTAGAAGTAACCGATGAGCCTGAGCTTCCCCAACCATCACTACAGCCAATACTAGCGACAGCCTCAAGTGGCGAAAAGGGTTTTTTCTCTAGAGCAGCTGTTCCTCCAGTTGGTTTACTTTCAGTTGTTCAGCTTGCTTATGCGGTTGCTAACGAAGAAGGGTTGCCCTTGGAAAAGTTGCTCGATACAATGGAAAACGCCCCCAGTGAATCCATCGCGAAAAACGGACTTGAGATTCTCTTACGTATTAAAGTGGTCAATATCAAGAACACTGGACTATTTAAAGGAGCTAACTTCCAAATATTTGAGTCCGCATTAATAACTAATGATTGGGATGCATTAAGCAATATTTTTCGGAACCTTCCGGCATACGACCTGCTCATGCAAGCACTTGGACGCGATGGAAGTTTGCCTGAAAAGCAAACAAAAGAATTGAAATCACTATTGGGGATCTCCGAACTCGCTTACAGCCGATTCTGCCTTTATTTGACCTACCTGGCTCAAGCATATAGTGACGGACAGAGCTTCAGAGATGGATCACAACGGCCGGAGGATGAAATAGTCGTGGAAAAGTTTAGAACGTGCTTCACCGATATTCAAGAATCAAATATGGCGCCAATATATGGACTTGTAACTCGACTTGCCGACACTTTGCATATTGCTCCTCCCATCCTAACGAGAAAACTGAGCAAATTGGTTGAAGAAAACCGTTTGACCGAGTTCATCTTTCTTTCAGCCGCCAGTCCTCGTCCGTTCAAAGGCTCTCCTACTTTAAATGGACCTTTGACTGAGGCCCGCATCGAAGAAAACTATTTAGACCGGCTACAATTGGGTCAAACGCCAGTTTTTATGGTGAAGAGGACGTAACTGATGGAAGACATCGCAAGTAAGTTTTTTGGAAACGAACTGCCGACTAAGAGACGCTCATTAGATAAGTCTTTCGAGCGTTTTGGACTTGACCATAACCCGTTTCCGCCGAATCGAACTATTGTCCCTGAAGTGCTATATGGACAAACTTCCAGCATTGAGCTATTCCGCTCTCTAGCGAAAGATGTGCTCATGGCCACAACACCGACAAGGCGTGCCCTCGCAATTATCGGCAACACAGGAGGAGGTAAAACCCACTTTTTAAAGCATTGCAAGCACGAGTTTATGGTGATAAGGGAGCAGTTCGAATTCAGATTCGCGTTTGTTGAATTTACTGCTGGTTACGGAAAGTTGATTGACTTAATACGTGAAATCTATCGGGTTCTAGATGACCATTTCTTGTCTAACTATGAAGCTGATTTTATAAACACACTAATAACCCAAATAGAAGAACAAGCAGCAACCGAGCGATTCGGAGACTTCATTGAATCTGATGATTTGAAACGCGCTCTGGGGAAACTTATAAGCTACAGCGAAAAAAACGCTCCGGAGCTCGACACCGGTTTCGGGGTTTTTGCGCGTTGGGTAAGAGGAGAAACACTCACTCAAACAGAAAGAAAACAATTGAATGTTTTTTCTCGCATAGCTACTGCTTCGGCAGCAATAAAGGTGTTGACAGAACTCTTACAGTTAGCGCGAAAAGCAGACCTTTTGGATGGTATCGTGATTAGTATCGATGAAATCGAATCACTTTTCACGAAGGGACTTTCAACTGGCCAAATTCAAGCCTTTCTTCAAGATCTACGGTTCCTTTACGACGAGATTACGAAACAGGATCGTGGACTAAGTTCGTTGTTTCTGAGTGCGTCAACAGGTACAGGCAGTCGACAACTAGCCAATTATAATTATCCAGTTTTTCAACGACTTGGGTATGGTAGTACTGTCGCTGAGTTGCAAACGATCGGCGGTGTGGTAGAGGCAATAGAATTCGCAAACACGTATTTTAGGCACTACAACGAGGCATGGAAGCACAGAATCAAGAAAACTTTAAAAACAGACCTGACTATGCTGTTATCGCATAAAGAAATTGAAGAGGCTTTTATTCAGGCTAGCGCACGGGGACAAGGAGCGTCACAAGGGTTGCTTCTCGACCGGCTATATCGCAAAGCCGAGGAAAAGAAAAATCATACTCTCTAAAACAGCTATTCAGCTAATACGTTTCAGGATTCAATTCAATACTTCAGCCTCTGCAGCGCTTCTCGGGTATCTTCCGGATCAACAGCAAGATATGTTTGCAGCTGCGAAAGACTCGAATGACCTGAGATCTCTTGCACCGTGCGTAGTGGCACTCCGGCACGACTTAAACTTGTAAGCATGGTACGTCGCATCGAATGAGTTGATGCTCCTTCCAATCGCAATATATCGAATGCCGCCTTCAACACGTTATGTCCCTGAGCGCGTTCTAGATGTCCTGACTGAGAATCAGGTGACGGAAACAACCATTTTGATTGCGATTGTGGTATCGCATTTAGTGCTTGCTGAAGTCGATCTTGCTCTTCAGCATATTCTTTCAAATGCTCTCGCAGACGAAAGTGAATTGGAATGTCACTGTATACGGTATCTTTTTTCTTCAGTCGCTTAACTTTGAGAGTATTTCGAATGCCACCGTAGTCGGTGAAGACCTGGTCTCGGGAGAGTCGGATAATTTCGCCGATGCGCAGACCGGTATAAATGCCGATGGCGAAAAGCAAGCGATCGCGAGGCGTTTCCAAGACCTTGAAGACGTTTTGTATATCTTTTGAAGATAAGATGCGAGCTTGGCCTGGAATTAGACGTTTCTTTCTAGATAGGCTGTTTCGTCTAGTATAAGGGGGCGACTTTATTTACGCAACTGGTGTGTGTTGGCGCGGGTTTTGGCACTTTTTCTTGCACGAAATTGGCACTCGAAATCGTCTTTTATCTGATCTGTTTTACAGTCAATTACTCCACGCCAATGACCAAGTTTTCCCGAGCTGCTTCGATAACCTCTTTGGAAATCAGGCTCAAGCCGTTTATCTCTAATATTCGCTGCACCTGGGTGAGCAATCGACCAATGAGACGAAAGTTTCCATGTGTCATCCTGACGAGAGATGCTAGAGCCTCGTTATCTGTAAAATCGTCTCTTTTAAAGGTACAGCCAAGCTCTGACCACTTCTTCTCTGCAATGAAGACAACTTCCTCAACGCCAAGCGGCTTGAACTCATGCACAAATCCAACCCTGGAATAGAGCTGGGCATATCGAGCAAGCCTCTTCTCAAGTCCTGGCATGCCGATAAATATCACCGAGATCTTCTCACGATCTGAAATGGCGCGCATCTGCTCAAGTCCTAATGGGCTCAGCCTGTCTGCTTCGTCTACGATGATCAGCTTTACGTGATTTTTCTTGGATATCAGAAATAGTTCGTCGTCATCATAAGTGTAAGTGATGGCTTGCTCTAGCCGAAAGCGAGCCCCACGAATTAGAGCGGCTACTGTTTTCGGAGTATCTGCAACACCTGGAGTAAATAGAGCCGCATCATACGTACGGACTTCGCGTGGAGGGATGTACTCAAAAGAAGATTGATGCCACCGGTCAAGGAAATCCCAATGGGTGTAATGATTAGCCGCATAGGTTTTGCCCACGCCAGGCGGTCCGTAACAAAGCCCAATATAAGAGTTCTTCTTGCAGGCATCGCAAAACTCAGCAAACTTTCGATACTCCTTAGTGGAGATGAAAAACGGATCCGCGAGATTGATCATTGAGACCGTTTTCGGTGGTTCAATCATTGAAGTATTTTTTTAGCACCTCTGCGGTGGTGCTTGCGATAGCGCTATTCGGTTGGAAATGCGATTCCGGAATATGAATTTTGACGTACCTTGAAACAACGGTTCGGCGGTTGCTAATCTCGCTGCGCAACTCACGACTGCGGGCGTTTCGAGCTTTGACAATTTCTTCAAGCGAAATAGTTTGAGACTCGAGTGCCGTACAAACAGCTCGACACAGAAATGCATCTTTGTAGAAAACCCTAATTTCCGCCATGTCGCGCGGATCATACCGAATCACGACCGACTCTCCAACATAGGGCGCAAGTGTTGTACTGACGTAACGCATGGTTTCAAAATGTATGCCGTCCGGATGAACCCGACGAGGCTTGGCGACGGTCAGTAATAACAAGTCTAGCTGCTCAAGTGAATCAGCGATTCTAGGCATGAACGCATTGTGCGTCCATCGCTGCTGAGGGCACTCAGTAATGCCACTGTGGACTCTGACCAGATATTCATTGACAAGCCATTGATGAAAGCGCTCGGTGAGTTGAGCAAGATTGTAAGCGGGTTTCGATTGTTCTTTGCCTGCTATATAACCTTGCACATGGCACAGGAACAGCTCGTTTACGGTGCCGAAAAAACGCTCCATTTTGCCGCGTCCGCGGGGAACGCCGGGAGTTGAGAAAACGAGCTGCATTCTAATGTCCGCAGAAACCTGCTCCATGTGTTTAGACGTGAAATCGCTACCGTTATCCGTGTAAAACACATCTGGAATGCCAAGCACATGCCAATGAGGATCGGTCTTGCGCCAAATCGCTTGGCGCAGAGTCAGAGCCGTTCGGAAGGCAGTAGGCGCATCAAAACTCAAGAAGTATCCGCATACAACTCTACTGTAGTCGTCGAGAATGACTGTGAGCCAAGGTCTGCGCGGTTCAGACTGCTCATCTAAAAGCCAACAATCAAGCAATGTATGATCTGCCTGCCAGATTTGGTTTGGTGCGCTACATTCTCGACGATGAATTAGGTCGAACTTTTCTTTGTACACTTTTGTTCCTTGATGGGCGAGGATAACGAGCTTGGGATCAATTTTTCGAATAATTCGATAGACAGTCGTGTAGCTGGGCAATTGCCAGCCTTTTTCTCTGCAGAGGTTGCAAACCTCTCGCCAAATGCTTGAACTGGTTCTTCCCGAAGAACGCAACGCAAGTCCTTCGGCGAATGCAACTAACTCACTGCTGATAATGCGTGTCGGCTTCTCTGCCCGCTTGTGTCCAATCAGTCCGATAAGTCCATGTTCGCGGTAGTTTTTGACTCTTCGCCGAAGTGTTCGCAGCGGAGTTTTTAATCGTAAGCTGACTTCTGTTAGTGGCACGCCATCTTCCAGAAATTCTTGGATTGTATGGAATTTTTGCATAGCCAGATCTCGCTTAGACTCCGGAAAGGAGCTCAGCAAGGGGTTCTTCTGCTCAGTCAACAAAGCACTTCTTTTTAGGTTAGAGTAATCGGCTTCGACTTTTTTCGTCTGTAGCCAATCTGGCATTGCATCATGTCAGATTAGAACACTGCATACCGTGGGCGATACGAATTGTCTCGATATGATTTCTATTAAGTTGCGAGGCAATCACCGAACTAATTCAGTTAGTATTTCAAAAAGCTCAGTGCTTTGTGCTTGTCCTCTGGATGCACTTCCAGATAGGCTTGCAGTTGAGTCAGGTTGGAGTGTCCCGATATATCTTGCACCGTCCGTAGTGGCACGCCTGCACGACTCAAGGTGGTTAGCATTGTCCGACGCATCGAGTGTGTTTTAGCGCCTTCCAGTTTGAGTGCTTTGAAAACACCCGACAAAATGTTATGAGCGGCAACGCGAGTTAAGTGACCAGACTCTGATTCTTCTGAGGGAAAAAGCCACTGCGATTCGGGTAACTTCTTTCGATATTCGGTTAGGGCCAGTCTCAGTTTTGGAACGATTGGAATTTCGCTATAAACTGTGTTTTTCTTTTTGAGACGGTTAACAACGAGAACATATTTGATACCAGATGCGGTGAATAATTGTTCTTGTTTGAGAGAAATGATTTCGCTAATGCGAAGTCCGGTGTAGATGCCGAGAGCGAAGAGTGTTTTGTCCCGGTCAGTTTTGAGCAATTTAAAGACCGATTCGATTTCTTTGTTGGTCAGAATTTTTGCTTGTCCTGGCATTATTGGCTATATATCTCTTGGCTAAACGAAAGGTATAGAACAATACATTTCGTTAATCATAGGGCAGGCACATTTATTGTGCAATAGGCAATACCGGATGTGGTGCGGGGTTCGGGCTCCACTTGGCTAAACAAAACAACTCTTTTGTTAAGCGCTACTTTTAGTG
>PLXC01000023.1 GCA_003151275.1 Candidatus Melainabacteria bacterium | reverse complement strand
TGTCTACCTTTTGGGGGGAACTCCAGTTATGGTGTTTCGATAAAATCAATCAAAAAATTTTTGCCGCCGAATGTTCCAATGTCAGCGGAGGCAGTTGGTTTAACGATTTGGAAGGAACTCTTGATGAAGCCAAACCTGAAACCTATCAGATCGTAGAAAAATTTCTTTCCGAAATAGAGGGCAAACTAGCTCCTCTAATAAGAACTCTTAGGAATGACGCAGCCGCTACAGCAGCTGCTTTTCCTGGCGAACCCACACCGCCTCGCGATTTTCTAAACAGAAAAGAGCGAATTGATCTCTCGTACTTCATTGCTTTGCAGTCTTTGCGAACAGACGATGTTCGCGCTTACATCAGAAAAACATTTACTAAAATTTGTCAAAAAGGCCTGGAAGCTACTCTTCCGATAGGCTTTCCAGACCTTAATCCTAAAGATTGGGCCGTGGAAATCATTGAGAATGAAATCAAAAGCATTCACATCGAGACTTTTCTGCAATTCAAAGACTATATGCCGTATTTTGCAACTAAATATTGGACATACGGCATCAATACTCACTCTACGCCATTGATCACATCGGATCATCCGGTCGTGAAAATTCCGATCAAGCCAGGAGATGACGGATTTGATTCATACGGAATCCAGCTCATATTCCCCGTCTCGCCCAAATTAGTCATCACAATGTACGACCGCAAATTTTTTCCGCCAGATTACGATCAGAAATTAGGTTTTCTCACAAAAGAAACCGTTGATCAGTACAACCTTCTTCAGCTCAAACAATCACGACGCCAAGTCTATAGCTGTAATAACCAATTTGAATTTGCTGAAGAGTATTGCCTGGCTCATCCAGAAACGAGCCAGCTTGATAGCAAGCTCCCTGAATTCCCTCAATCGCTTGTTGACCAAATGGTTCAAGATTTGGTTGATGCCGCGAAAAGTTCTAAACTAAGTCAGTAATGTGCCAGAAATCTAATGGTTTCTGGCACGATCAGTAATTGGTCCAAAGCATTGCGGAGCATGGGTCTTGCGGCTCGCGTCTTTGAATGTTTTATGGTACAGACTTACTAGTTCCCGGCTTGAAAGACAAGTAATGACTGAATTTAAGACTTACGGTAAGTCTAAACCACCCGATCCAGAAAAGCTGAAGCGAGAAATCCTTGCCATTTTGGGACGCAAAGACAAGGGCGAATTGCCATTTGTTAGCGCTACTTCCCTTCGTCAGCGTGTATGCGGAAAAGTAACCGCGCCGACATTCTTCGCATTTCTGAAAGAGATGGAAGAAGAGCAATTAATTATGGTCAGCGGCACTGAGGCTTGGTCACAATGCGCACTCTGGGACCACCCTCGTATGGTCCAGTGGCGAATAGAACGCGCAAAATGGGCAGCCGAGTCGGCAGAATATGAGCGGCGTCGCCAGGACGAACGCCGGCAATGGGAAATTGAAAATGCTCCTCGTCTGGCAAGGGAACGTTTTCAACATGAATTAGGAGAATTTTTCGCTGATAACGCCGATGATCTCCTGGATTTGGTCAAAAATCTTTTACGTGCACACCGCCCAAGAAAGAGAACTTGGGTGTTTTCTCGCGACTACAGTTCCCATTTGTGATTCATAAGTTTTACATCTCTTTCAAAGCCTTCAAAACGCTTCTGGTTAAGCGGGGCTTGAAGCGGCTCTCTCCATTCTTCTTTAGACCGACTTGGCGTGGCACCATATTCGGTATCACTAATTGGCAGCTGATAATTCAAATTATGTTTCATTTTCATGGAAATGACGAGTTTTTGAGGGCGAGGCACCACAGATAGTATCAATATGACCAGCTTGTCGCGAAAAAGCATTGTCCAAGCACAGCAGTTCACAGAACTATACTGTAAACTGCAAAATTCTCAGATAATGGGAATTTTATGTGTTATGATGTAGTCATGATTCAAGAGGATGACGCTGTTCCATTGTTGCCTGCTTCGAGGGCTCGCCTCGCCACTGTGCTTCGCGCCTCGAGAGAGGTAGTGTCTGTCGAGCTCGCCGCTAAGACTCTGGGGCTTGAGCGCCGCAGTGCCGCAAAAATCCTATCTCGTTGGCGCGCCCAAGGATGGCTCAGACGCATTGGTCCCGGTCTCTACGTGTCTGTACCGCTCGATCTGGCAGCCAGTGAACAGGTTGTGGGCGACCCATGGATCCTCATACCGGCGCTGTTTGGTCGATGCTACGTTGGTGGATGGACGGCTGCCCATCACTGGGAATTGACCGAGCAGCTTTTTAACGAGACTCTTGTTTTTACTACGCGGCGACTTACTGAAGAGAGACATGTTGCTCAAGGCGCTGTGTTTGTTTTGCACCACGTTTCGGACAAACGACTCTTTGGCCTGACAACGCTCTGGCGCGGATCCACCCGTGTGAGCGTCTCGGATCCCGCACGCACACTGATTGATATGCTCGCCATGCCTGACACAGGTGGCGGCATTGATCACGTCAACGAATGCCTAAGTACCTATCTGAGCAGCCAAAGTGGCAATCGCGATCTGTTGATTGAATACGCTGAAAAGTATGCAAATGGTGCGGTCTTTAAACGTCTTGGATTTCTGTCTGAGACGTTCCTTGACGATCAAAAACTTGCCGAAACGTGTCGTACCAGATTGACGAAAGGCTATGCTAAACTCGATCCGGCTCTTGCCTGCAAGAAACTCGTTACTTCCTGGCGCTTGTGGGTTCCTGATGATCGATAAGCGTGAAATTCTTGAGCACGCTTCTGCGTTGAAGCTTTCGCCACACGTTGTGGAGAAAGACTACGTCCTTGGTTGGATTCTGGGTGGCATCTATGCCAATGCCGCGCTGGTAGATTCCTGGGTGTTTAAAGGTGGCACATGTCTCAAGAAGTGCTATTTCGAAACTTATCGTTTTTCGGAAGATCTCGATTTTACACTCCTGGATGCAAACCATCTCGACGAAACTTTTCTAAAGCGTGCCTTTAATGAAGTAATCGGTTGGGTTGCAGAACAATCGGGGATCTCTATGCCAGAGGATCAACTTTCCTTCGACGTATATGTCAACAAGAGAGGGAAGATCTCATGCCAGGGAAAGATTGGCTATCGCGGACCGGTCTCCCCCACAAGTAATAGTTGGCCCAAGATCAAACTTGACCTTACAGCAGACGAAAAATTGGTATTGCCGGCTGCACGTCGGGAAGTATTTCACCCGTACTCCGACCGTCCTGAAGACAAGCTTTGGATCAATTGTTATAAGTATGTAGAAGCATTTGCCGAAAAATTTCGAGCGCTTTCTGAGCGAACAAGACCGCGTGATCTTTACGACGTGGTAAATCTTTATCGACATGGTGACGACCGTCCATCACCTGTGGTGCTTCGGGATGTACTACAGCAAAAGTGCACCTATAAGTCGATTGCATTGCCGACTCTTGAGGCACTAACTCCGCATCGAACGGACTTAGAAGCGAAGTGGCAACAAATGCTTGGGCACCAGTTGCCTGTGCTCCCCTCTGCTGTTGATTTTTGGGATGCTCTTCCAGAAATCTTCTCCTGGATGATGAGCACTGCACAGGCTCCTGAGCGAACTCCAATTAAGTCTGGATTTGGTGAAGTCGTTATTCGCAGTCGAGTGCTACCCATGAACATTCCAGTTCGCACTCGAGCTACACTTGAAATTATCCGCTTCGCTGCTGCGAACTATCTCTGCGTCGATCTCACATATGTCGATCTCAAATACACTAGAAAGGTCCGCCGCATTGAACCTTATTCGTTGCGAAAGACTCAGGAAGGCAATTATGTACTGCACGCGGTCCGTAGCGATTCAGGAGAGCATAGGTCTTACCGTCTGGATCGTATGCAAGATGCTTCTGTATCTGCCCAAAGCTTTGTGCCGCGGTATCTCGTGGAACTGACCTCGACCGGGCCGGTGCGCGTTGCGGAGTCTGCCGAACGTCAGCGCTCTACGGGTCCTAGACGCCCTAATCGTTCCATGGGCTCTGGAGCTGTGAATGTTTTTTATTGTGGCGTTTGCGGTAAAAAATTCCAACGGAAATCCATGGATTACACCTTGAATCCACACAAGGACCCCAGTGGCTATCCGTGTTATGGAAGGCGCGGAGTGTTCGACCATACTAAGCACAGTTAGTGCTGTTTGACCTTCAATATTTCAGCCTCTGCAGCGCTTCTCGCGTGTCTTCAGGATCGACTGCAAGATAAGTTTGCAGCTGCGTAAGACTAGAATGTCCTAAAATTTCTTGCACCGTACGTAGTGGCACACCGGCTCGACTTAAACTTGTAAGCATGGTGCGTCTCATCGAGTGGACTCGCCAGATCAATCCCCGTTCGGCTCCGAGCCCTAATACAAGGTTCTTCAATGCGCCTAATAGACCCTTGGTCAGATCGCCTTGGCGGACATCGCTCACTAGAACGTAAATGGTTTGCTGAGTCAGTTCGATAGAAATGACAATATCCCGTCCTAGAGCTGTAAGCATCGCGATTACTAGTGCGGTGTTTGCTCGGTTTAATTTGCGCTAGGCGGCTGATGCTCTCTCGTGTATCGGTTTGCCTCCTCGACACGTTTGCTGATAGATGGATGCGTAAAGAACCAAAACTCTATGAAGGGATGAACGTTGGGATCGCTCAGGCCAAGGCTGCCTAGGTCAATCATTGCTTTAGCGTATGTAGGTCCGTTTCCAGTGATATTTAGTGCGAACTCGTCGGCCTGATGTTCGTTGAGCCTGGAAAAAGAATTGCTGATTGGCAAAAATACGAATGAAAAAATCGTGGTCACGAGGATCAGGACGGGTGTAATAGCCCAGTCACCAAGATCGCGAATGTTCCACTTTGCTGGCAGCATTTTTACCATGCGTCTTGCATAGAGCATATTGATTGGTACAAAAGTGACACTTATCAAGACTGTGAAAAGAAAATCCCAATAAATATGGTGAAGGCGATAGTGTCCCATTTCGTGCGCAAGAATTCCTATAATTTCGTCATCGGGCATGCTTTTTAAAGTGGTGTCCCAAACAACAATCCGCATGGATGGTCCAAAACCTTCTACTCGCGCATTGGCTGAATTGGTTTGCTTGCTGGCGTTCTGAATCACGATAGGCACGTTCCGATCTAGTTTTGCCTTTTCAGCAAGAGTCTCAATTTTGGTTCTTAGAGCGCAATCTTGCATCGGTCGATAAGTGTTAAATAGTGGTGCGAATACCGAAGGGTATGCGAACAGGTTTACTCCGATTAGCACGATATAGTATAAGCAAATGAGGACTGGCCACTGTTTTGGGACCTTGCGGATTAACAAGAACAATAGGGCATAAGTCTCTACGAAAGCGTCCGCTCCAATTAATGCAGCCTTGATGTAGTCAACGAACCAAGTCATGAACGACTGATCGCTGAGTTTGAAATAATGCGGCATAAAAAAGCCTACAACGTAGGATTGCGGGATAAATGCAACATGCAGCAATAGTATGAATGCAATAAGATAAAGAATGCACTGAAGCCATTTTTTTGATGTACGCTTTTCTATGAAATCACGCAGCTTAGCTGAAAGTCCTGTGCTGGCAAATAAAAACAGCACAACCACGGAAAAGAAAAAATTCCAAAAATATGAAAAATATACCAGAACAGAATGCAGTCTGGCTTCTTCTGTGGGTATTGGCACAGTCACCTGCTGTGCCAATACCGCCAACATGGAAGACGCTGCAAATACAACTATGAAAAGAGCCACGACTTGGACTAACTTGTTGTGATGCATTGAAGTGTCTGGAGGCTGATGTAAAAAGTGGCTGCTGAGGCCAACAGTACTTGCCCTGGAGTTAACATTCACCTTTCCTCCGAAAATTAAACTTTGACCTTTTAATAACGAGGCTTTTATCGTTCAATCATGTCCAGCTTTTTCTATACTTTTGAATGCATGAGATCGATAACATGGATGTATACCGTCGCAGTCCGAGCTGGATTAACTTTTTCGCCCGTAGCCAATGTGGTATTGCATCATGTCAGATTAGAACACTGCAACCCGTGGGCGATACGAATTGTCTCGATATGATTTCTATTAAGCTGCGAGGCGATCAGCGAACTAATTCAGTTAGTATTTCAAAAAGCTCAGTGCTTTGTGTTTGTCTTCCGGATGCACTTCCAGATAGGCTTGCAATTGAGTCAGATTGGAATGTCCCGATATATCTTGCACCGTGCGTAGTGGCACGCCGGCGCGACTCAAGGTTGTTAACATTGTCCGACGCATCGAGTGTGTTTTGGCTCCTTCCAGTTTGAGTGCTTTAAAAACGCCCGACAAAATGTTATGAGCGGCAACGCGAGTTAAGTGACCAGACTCTGATTCTTCTGAGGGAAAAAGCCACTGCGATTCGGGTAACTTCTTTCGGTACTCGGTCAGAGCCAGCCTCAGTTTCGGGACGATTGGAATTTCGCTATAAACTGTATTTTTCTTTTTGAGACGGTTAACGACGAGAACATATTTGATACCAGATGCGGTGAATAATTGTTCTTGTTTGAGAGAAATGATTTCGCTAATGCGAAGTCCGGTGTAGATGCCGAGAGCGAAGAGTGTTTTGTCCCGGTCAGTTTTCAGCAATTTAAAGACCGATTCGATTTCTTTGTTGGTCAGAATTTTTGCTTGTCCTGGCATTATTAGCTATATATCTCTTGGCTAAACGAAAGGTATAGAACAATACATTTCGTTAATCATAGGGCAGGCACATTTATTGTGCAAGAGGCAATACCGGATATGGTGCGGGGTTCGGGCTCCACTTGGCTAAACAAAGGAGCCCTTTTGTTAAGCGCTACTTTTAGTG